>JBAVYH010000045.1:0-57193 GCA_049698695.1 Bryobacteraceae bacterium
CATTCAATCCCGGTAATCTGGTAGCCGGGCAGGCCTAGCAGGATCTCTGAGCTGATCAAAACGTTTCTCCCAAGATTGTTTTATCAGCTTGGGATCACGGCCTGCCCCCGTTTCTGATCAAGAGCCAACCATCCAAGGTGTTCCGGAAATATTTGCGTGCAGAAACCGCCAGGCCGCAGGTTACTCTAACTCCCAAGGTGAACAAATCACAGTTGCCCGGTGCAATTGGCACTCTCCTTGCAAACAACCCCTTTGGGAGGTCACCCGCTGTGAGGACTATCACTCTAACCGTCTTCCGCGGCTCGCGCTCGGCTGCTCTGGGCTGAGGGCAGAGCCCTCCTGCGGTGGCGCCTCTTCCCTTTCCAGCGGTCCGACAAGGGCGGCAAGCTACTAACTCCTGATTCATGGTTCCAGAGGCGCGTCATGCTCAGTTATCTGACGGATATCGTCGTCGACGTACAGGAGCGGCTCCAGGCCGCGGAGCGGATTTTCCTGTTTCTGGATTTTGACGGAACGCTGGCGCCTATCGAGGCCGATTTCGCGGTGCCGAAGCTGGACCCGGGTTCCCGCGAAACACTGGCACTGCTCGCCTCCCAGCCAACCGTAGTGACTACCATTATCAGCGGACGTGCCGCGGAGGATCTATTCAGCCGCATCCGGTTAAAGGGATTGATTTACGCGGGTAATCACGGATTGGAAATCTTTGGCCGAAGTCTCCGTTTTGTCGAACCGTTGGCCGCTCGACGGCAAGCCCGCCTGGAAGATCTCTCAAATGACGTCTCAGTCCGGCTCCGGTCTATAGCCGGTGCGATCATGGAATTCAAAGGGCTCACCGCCAGCGTTCATTACCGGCAGGCCGCGGAACCGGACCATGCGGAAATCCACGCGGCGGTCCGCATGGCCGCTGGCGCCGAGGCTGGACTGTTTCGTCTCATTCATGGCCACAAGGTCATCGAGATTCTACCTTGTACGAACTGGCACAAGGGGGCAGCGGCGACGTGGATCATCCACCGTTTGGGCGGCGATAATGCCTTGACGATCTACCTCGGCGACGACGCCGGAGACGAGAAAGCCTTCCAGGTTTTGACGGATGCGGTCACCATCAAGGTGGGCGCGCAGCCTAGCTGCGCCGAATACAGGCTGCCGCACCCCGCCGCCGTTCACGAGTTCCTGAGATGGCTGGCCACCCGCTCGGGACACCCCACAGAGGGCTTGAAACCATGACACAGAGTGAGGGGAAACCATTCGCCTTTTTCACCGAAGCCGGCTTGGTGGCGTTGACCGGGCGCGGCGAACCGCACTACGCAACTGCTCGGCAATCGAAGGCTGCGCGATAGGATGGGTGAAAAACGGATACCAGCACGTCCGGCAGAATTTTCTGCTTGCTCGTCATGTCAGAGACTATATCCTCACAATGCTGGCGCTGGAACATCCCGGCGAAAGCATGATTCACCTGGCTTGAGCCGGTGTGCGAATCATACATCTTTCCCATTTACGTGAGCCACGGTACATGTCGCCGTGGGACGAAGACACGCCCTCCGGTGCTGTGCGTCGGCACTTAAGTCGGAAGTGCCATTTTGCAGGATGACGCAAAAGCGGCCTCTGGTTATGCTAGATCTATCACTCACCCGTAAACATACTGCCGTCTGGATTCTTACATGGTTCAGATCGGTCTCTGATGCGTAACAGCTTATCGAGTGGTAAATCAAATGCCTGTAGTTGTCAGGCGAGGACCGCCGCCGGCCCCCCAGCCATGAGTCGGAGAAAGTCCGGGCAAGAAAGGAATCACTAATATCATGAGAATAAAAGCAGCAAGCCGTTCGCGAGTGATAGTTACAGCGATGTGCGGCGCCGCAATCGCCCTCGTGTGGAGCGCGTCCAGCGCTCGCGCCGATGAATGGGACAAGCGTACCGTTCTCACCGTGAATCAGCCCATCCAGGTCAAAGACCGGCTTCTCGAGCCGGGCACGTACGTGTTCCGGCTTCTCGACACGAAGTCGGACAGGCACACAGTGCAAATCTTCAATGGCGACCAGAGTCGTATCATCGACACCGTCTTTGCCATCCCCAGGTACCGCTTGCAGCCGGCGGGCCGATCGGAATTCGCTTTCTGGGAGACACCCCCGGGAACTGCCCGGGCGCTGCGCGCCTGGTTCTATCCTGGCGACACAATCGGGCTGGAGTTCACTTATCCCAAGCATCCCGTCGTGCTGACCGCTTCGCTGAACACTCAGACAGGACCTTCGGTGACGCCGCCGCCAGCAGAGGCGGCGCCTGCGCCGGAGCCGGCTGCGCAGTACGAACCGGAAGCAGTGGAGCCGGCGCCCGAACCTCAGGCCAATCCCGAACCACAGCCTGCGGCCCAAGAGACGGCGCCGGCACCTGCGCCGGAGCCGGCTGCCCTTCCCAAGACAGCAAGCCCTTTCCCCCCCGATAGGTACAGCCGGCTTCCTGGCAGTCAGCCTCTATGCCTTGCTGCGGTGGAGACGAACGATGTAGCTTCGATGGAAACGCGAAGCTGACAGGCGCCGTTCAGTTACGGCGGACCCGCGCCTGACCGCTTCATTGTGAAGGCTTACCAGGTTTCAACTGCCGCCGCCTGCGTGGGCCAGGGGTCTTAACTCGGTGTCGGCCGCGGGTGTAGGGGGATACAAGCGGATCGCCGCAAGTTCCGCGATCAGGCTTCCCGCCCAGCGATATACATTGTGCTCTTGCACCAAGGTGCGCATACGCTGCATGCGGGCGCGCTGTTCCTCGGCCGGCATCGAAAGAGCGTGATGTATGGCCTCGGCCAGTTCGTCGGTATTGTATGGATTCACCACCAGCGCGTCGGCAAACTCGTGGCTGGCACCGGCGAAGCGACTTAGGATCAGCACTCCCTGCTCGTCCTGGCGCGCCGCGATGTACTCTTTGGCAACCAGGTTCATGCCATCGTGCAACGATGTGACCATGCAGAAATCAGCCTCGCGATAATACCCACGCACCTCCTCATGGCTGTGATGCTTGTTCAGGAATATGATTGGATTCCACGCGCCGGTGCGAAAGCGGCGGTTGATGCGGTCAGCTTCTTCCTCTACTTCGATCATCAGATCCTGGTAGCGTTTAATGCGCGTCCGGCTGGGCGCTCCTATCTGCACAAACACCAGTTTCTCGCGATAGGATGGGTGCCGCTCGAGGAGCCGCTCAATGGCGCGAAACCGCTCCGGAATGCCCTTTGTGTAGTCGACCCGGTCGACGCCTAGGCCCACGTACGCCGGCTCCTCTCCCAGTTGGCGGAAGAGCCCGCCGCGCTCGCCAGAAGACGCAGCGCCATCGTCGCAAGACGCCACGCTGATTGGGAACGGCTTCACGCTGGTGAGGTGCTCATGCCGTTTGACCGCGAAGTGTTCCCAATCGATGCGTGATTCCAGCGCTTGGTCCACCGTCTCCAGGAAATTGTTGCAGTGCGCCTGGATATGAAAGCCGACCAGATCCGCCCCCAGCATGCCGTCCAGCAGTTCGCTCTGCCACGGGCAGATACCGAAAGCCTCTGGATTGGGCCACGGAATGTGCCAGAAGATGGCGATGCGCGCGTCCGGCCGGCGCTCCTTGATCAGGCGTGGCAGCAGAGCGAAATGGTAATCCTGGACCAGCACCAGCGGCTCCTTTTCGGACTCGATCTCATCCAGCAGGACGTCGGCGAACTTCTGGTTCACGACGCGGTATTGCTCCCAGTCCGCGGCACGAAACGCCGGTCGTGTATGGGCGATGTGGCAGAGCGGCCAAAGCCCCTCGTTGGCGAAGCCGAAATAGAAGCCTTCCTCTTCTTCTTTGCCGAGCCAGACCCGCCGTAGGGAGTACTGCGGATGATCCGGCGGCACGCGCAACCGGCCGTGCTCGTCGGCGGTCTCCCGGTCTGCGTCGCCGGTGCCCTGTGCGATCCAGGTTCCGTCGCAGGCGCGCAGCACCGGTTCGAGCGCCGTCACCAGTCCGCTCGGGGGTACCGACCACGTGACGGCGTTGCCGCGATGAACGTGTTCGTAAGGCTCGCGGTTGGAGACGGCGAAGAGGCGGCTGCCATTCATCTTGTCTTGCATGGAGACTCGCAGCCGTTCGGGAGTCCATCGGGCGAGCGCCCGATCGCGCAAGCGTGCCTCCTCCTCCGCCGCCCGCCGGGCCGCGTTGAGGCTCGTCGCCATCTGGGCCACCTCGTTGGCCAGGGGCTGGAACATCCCTTCCTTTGGCAGCGTCGCTCCGGGCCCGGCGCGTCCCGTCCGCAGGTCGCGCAGCCACTCTGTCAAGTGCTGCACCGGCTTGCCCAGGTTCCAGCGGACAATCAGCAGCGTCAGGCATACGATCAGCACTGTCTGCGCCACACTGGTTATGGCGTGGCGCAGCACCGGCACCGCAATGAACGCGACGCGATGAAAAATGGCGATTGCGCCGGACGCGCGCCCGGCGGCATGGAGTGGTACCGCGAAGACATCCATCGGCTGATCGCCCAAGCGGAAGAGTTGCGCGCGCGCCTCTCCCGCATCGAGGGCGCTGACAACGGCGGCCGGAGTCGCTTGCAGCCGCGACCGGAGTCCGGGCGTGATGGCCAGCGCGCGGCCGTGTTCATCGTAAACCGCCATACCGGCCAGGTGGTCCTGATTCTCGAACCGGTCGACCAGCACTTCCAAATCGAGTGTGGAGCCACCCTCCAGCGCTAACTCGACCGGTCGCCGCTGGCCTTCGGCTAACACCGACGCCTGACGGCGCACTTCGCCCTGAAGTGCCTGCATTTCGGCCTTCGCCTGGAAGACTGCAAAGCCCAGTGATACTGCGGCCACTCCGCCCAGTAAGGACACCATCAAGCGGCGATTAAGCTGCATCCATAGCCTCCCACAACTGCACAGATGACACTGAAAGAAACGTCGTTCTCTTGGTGCAAATCGGCAGCGGCGCCATGCGCTGCTGTTTCAGCCGGTAGCTGGCAGAGGCTGCTTGCGCCATCGCCGCTCCCAGCTTTCACTCCGGACTCTAGCCGTGGACCATGATCGGGGTCCGCAACGAAAAGACCAGGGGCGTCTCGGCTGCCGGTCCCGTTGTGGCTGCGGCCTTCACTGCTCCGGCGTCGGAGGCCGGCGGCTGGCTCTGTTGCCGATTACATCCACCGGGCACCAGCGCAAATATGAGAACACCAGAGAAGTTCGCACTCATCGATTCTTTCCTCTAATTCTCGACTGCCCGACATCCTGCCGCGCGGCGACGAACTCAAGCCGCGAAAACCGTGATCCCGAGTACGTAGCGATCGGTAATTCCCCGGATTTGTTGTGCACCTCACAGTCCAAACAGACGCAAACTGTTCACTCGGAACGCAGTAGATGGATCCGATCGAGTTGAGCGCTACCCGCTGCGGGAGTAATTTTTTCACCGTTCCCATTCCTGTCCGCGCCACGAAAGCAGCCGTCCAGCGGCTCAGGGACGGAGGGTACCTATGGTGCGGCTGCCCTGAGGCGTCGGCATACCGCACGCCCGGTGGCAAGCAGGCCGAAGAACGGGGAGATTGCCCGCGAGTGAGTTCGTGGGCGCGGGGGGTAGGGCGTTCAAATCGCCCCGACCCGGCCAATGAGATCAGGGATCAACGGCTCTACGCCAACAGCGGGCAGCCCCCAAATCCCAAATCTCCCAAGAACATAACACCCTCACCCGGAGTCTGTAGTTTTCGGCCCTGCGGCAGCTTTTACTGCCGCTGGCTCGGGTTGGCGGCAGGCCGCTTCGATGGTGGCGAAGAGGGCCGAGGTTTGGATCGGCTTGGTCACGTAACCGTCCATGCCGGCCTTCAGGCAGCGCGTTTGGTCACCCTTCATGGCGTGCGCCGTCATGGCGATAATCGGCAGGTGCTGCCCCGTCCGGGCCTCGCGGGCGCGCAGCGCCGCGGTGGTCTCGAAGCCATCCATTTCCGGCATCTGCACATCCATCAGGATCAGATCGAACACCTGGGTGTCGATCCGCTCCAGCGCCTCCCTTCCGTTGCCGGCCACGGTGACGGCATGGCCGCGACGCTCCAGCAGCTTGCGGGCAACGAGCTGATTGACGGTATTGTCCTCGACCAGCAGGATGCGCAAGCGGCGCGAGGGTGTTTGCTGGTTGGCTGAGTCCGCCACTACCGCCGGGGCTGCGCTCGGCGCCCTGGCGCCGGAGTTCGGTTGCAGAGCATTCCGCAAGGCGGCCCGCAGCTCGGCCCGGCGTACCGGTTTGGTGAGATAGCTGGCGATGCCCTCCTGACGGCAGCGCGCCGGTTGGCCCTTTTGTCCGGAGGAGGTCAGCATCATCACCACCGACTGCGCCAGCGCCGGCGATTCGCGCATTTTGCGCACCAGCGCGAAGCCATCCATCTCCGGCATGTGGACGTCGGTCAGCACCAGGCCAAACGGCTCGCCGGCGCGCGCGGCCTGGGCCAGTTGCTCGAGCGCGGCCGGCCCATCCGCCGCCAGGCTCACCTCCATGCCCCACCCCGCCAAGGTCTCCGCCAGGATCCGCCGATTGGTGGCATTGTCATCCACCACCAGCACCGATACTCCCGCCAGTGCCTCGGCCTCCTGGGCCGGCAGTGCCACCTCCCCGGCGGCAGCCGCCACCTGGCTGGTGAAATGGAACACACTGCCCCGGCCGGCTTCGCTTTCCACCCAGATTCGGCCGCCCATCATGGCCACCAGCCGGGCTGAGATGGTCAACCCCAAACCGGTGCCGCCGTACTTGCGCGCCATCGAGGTGTTCGCCTGGGAGAAGGCGGCGAAGATCAGCCGCTGTTTGTCGGCCGCAATGCCGATCCCCGTGTCGCTGACGGCAAAGTGCAGGGTGCAGCCGTCGGCCGTCGCGCCGTCGTTCATTATCCGCAGGCACACCTCTCCCCGCTCAGTGAACTTCAAGGCGTTGCCGAGCAGATTGGTGACGACCTGGCGCAGGCGGGTGGCATCGCCATGGATGAACGCCGGCACCTCCGGGCATACCTCGCAAGTCAGCTCGATGCCTCTCTCGGCGGCCCGCAAGGCGAACGCCTTGACCGTCTCTTCGGCCCAATCGCGCACGCAGACGTCCGTCGCATCCAGCTCTAGCCGGCCGGCTTCGATTTTCGAGAAGTCGAGAATATCGTTGATGATGGTCAACAGGGCGTCGGCCGAGTTGCGGGCGATGTCCAGGCACTCGGTCTGTTCCGGGGGAAGCTCGGCGTCCAGGGCCAGATCGATCATGCCGATGACGCCGTTCATGGGCGTGCGGATCTCATGGCTCATGTTGGCCAGGAACTCGCTCTTGGCGTGGCTGGCGGCCTCGGCCTTTTCCTTGAGCGTGGCCGCCTCGGCGAGCTGGCCGCGAATGACTTCGGTCTGGCGCTTGACCCGATTCCGCAACACGGCGACCCAGCCCAGCACGGCCAAAGTGAGGGCCAGCACCAGGGCGAGCACCAGCAGGGCATGGCCCGCCGTCCACCAGGACGGGCTTCGCAGCACCTCCACGTCCCGGGGTGACCGCAGCAGAATGCGAAACGATTTCGGCTGCGCCAGGCCTTCTTGCATCGTCGTCCTTCGGGCGTCCACCTGCACAGAGCAGATCCCGGTGACACGGAGCGTGCTGCCATCCTTCCAACCCAGCGCCGGATCTCCGATCGAGCCGCCCTGTCTTCCGCTGGGAAGGACCACGGGGAAAAGGAAGTTGCCCGAGGACAACAGTAGGGTCGGGTCCTTGGTGGCCCGGTCCCAGCCGATCAATCGACCTTCAATTCGCACCAGGGCAGCGTCGTAACCGCCGCCAAAAGCCTCTTCTGCCTAACACTTTTGGCGGCCACGGGTGGACCGGCACCGAGCGGCTTGAAGGTGGCATCGGTCATTGTGGGCGTGTAATCGCCAACAGCGGGGAAGCCGGCCACATCCACCAAATCCCCCGCGGCGACGGGCGTGGTCTCCGTCGTTTGCACGCAGATTCCCTGGCTCGGATCCTGCAGACAGAGGGCTCTGCCAGGCCACGCGAGCGTCACTCGACCCCGAATGTGGACCCTACGGAAGAAAACAACGTCCGGGGCAAAGCGCAGCAGGCTGTTCACGGCCCGCACGGGCAAAGCGAATGGGTCGGCCGGAGCAGGCTCTTCGATCTTCACTTCGTCCCGGCTCGGAAACATCACTCGAAAGCCCGCGATCTGGTGACTCGGGGTGGATAGAGCACCGGCGTTACCATGAATCCGCACCTTGGCGTCCACCAGCTTCGAATAGTCGACCCCCTGCTCCCTGACGGTTGTGGCGCTGAGAGGACCGTCGCTGATCACCAGCCCAATGGCCACGTTCGAACCCGACTCGGTGACTGAATGTACAACCCCCTCGACCTCAACCCATTGGGCGTCCTCCACTCCTGTCAGCAGGCGGGCCAGACTCACCCGCGGGGCTTCTGCCGGGACATGGGATTCGCCGACAACGCGGACGCGGGGCTCGCCGATCACCGGGCCAAAGTCCCCAGGGTCGCTGACGCCGGTCACTTCGACTAGCGAGCCCGCGTGAATGGGAAGGATGGGCCTGGCTGCGACGGCGACAAAGATGGCGCCGCTTGAATCGTGCACAAATAGTGCGCCGTGCCTCGGATCGATGTAGGGATCGTAATATGTGACTACCGCCGACAGACGGACCGGGTAATGGTGCGCGGCTTCTTTCGGGGGCAGGCTGTGGACGCGTCGCGCAGTGGTGAGAACCGGCAACGCGTCGCGCTCGGCCCTAGAATCCTTGGCGCTGGCCGCGCCGCCCATCCACGATAGGGCAAGTGCAGCCCCCAGCATCCAACCGGCCAACGCAGGTCTCGCGAAGGAAGTCCTGGTTCGGTGCTGGATCGGGGACAACGAGCGCTGGTCCATCCGCCGCCCTACTCGCACCAGCTTGTGTGCATCGATCCGATCATGCTTGCCCTGGTGGTGCTTCTCCCCGATGCGATTTCCGCCCGAACGCAGGTGTCGCGTCTGTGCCTGCCAAGAAACAATCGTAAGCGCATCAACTTCCATTTCGGACGGTTGCCAGGGATACGCACAAGATCACAGCGGATAGGGCCGATGGGCTGACTATAGTCTTATCCTCTCCGCGCAGGGGGTAAGGTAACTGCTATTCGCGTCCTGAACCGCACGGCAGTCAGATCAAGGTATCACCGAAGATTCCAGCTTTCTGTTGGAATAGGAGGCCATCGCTCCTCGGATCTCATCAAAGAGCACTTGAACACGTTCCAGCCCGGCCGCAATGAGCTGTGCTCCCTGAGGGTCGGACACGAGCTCGAGCTCCTGGCAGGCATCGGCCACCGCGTCAGCTCCCATCTGTCTGGCGCTACCTTTAATCGTGTGGGCTTCCGCGCGGATGCTGGGAAAATTGGAATCTGCCAAGGCTCCGCGCATTTGCTCAATTCGAGCACCGGTATCTGCGCTAAAAGCATGGATCAGCTTGACTATCAAACCATCATCGCCGGCTGCCGCTTCCAGCAGCAATGCCGGTGGCGCCCAGTCCTGCCGGGTTGAGCACCCGCACTTTGCCGTCCGGCCGTTTGATGGTGGCGAATGGATCATAAGCGATCCTTCTCGTTTCAGACCTACAGGTACAGGTCTCTGTTCGCAAGTGTCCCGCCCGCGAACGCCTCCCGACAAGATTGACTTTGGTGGACGGATCGCGTATGCCCTGCGGTGCGCCGATCTGGATGTGTCTCAACACGACAACCCCGAGAACGCCGCAATCGCCTCTCCCGGGACCTGTACTGCCAAATGTTAGCGCCCGCGGCCATGCCCTTTGCCAGCATTGACTTGGGGCACTATCCCAGGCGTAGGCTTATACAAGCGTAGTGCTGCGCCCCTCTGCGCCGTCAGAGGTGGCTCCTTCCAATGTGGGGGTCGAGCGTCCGGAATCATAAATGAACGCGTATGTTTTGCAGCCGAAGGCGTCTCTGACGCGTGAGCAGATCGCGCGGCGCATAATGTCGAAACCGGTACGGCGTCTCTATGCGGGTCTGGCCGCTGTCGCCATGCTCGCCACGGGTTCTTGCATCGGCTACCACACCCCTGCCCCGCTGGAGCGAATCGAGCAGGTCGCGGCCTTGCCCTTTCAGGTTGCCGACCACCGCATTCCAGTCCACCTGAAAGGCTGGATCACTCTCTCGGATCCCACCACCAACCTGGTGTTCCTGGAAGACGGTACCGGCGCCGCCCGTGTGAACCTTCCCTTCCTCAACATTGACCTCAGAACCGGCAACCTGGTGGAGGTGATCGGCGAGGTGAACGAAGGAGGCTCCGCGCCCACCATTGTGGCCAGCGAAGCCAGGCTCTTGCCAGGCGCCCACGAACCGCGCGCGCTACCCGTCCAAGTCGCGGACCTCACCGCCGGCCGCACCGGCTTTCGCTATATCGCCGTGGAAGGCGTTCTTCGCTCCCGCCACCAGGACCGTGCGGGGAACGCCATCATCAGAGTAGGCTCGGGCGCAACCGTGTTCGAAGCCTACATTTCCGCCATTGATCTGCCCAATCTGACCGGCAAAATCGGTGCCCTCATCCGGATACGCGCCGTGGCCAATCTCAGCCGCGATGTTTACGGCCACACCGCCCGTGTCCAAGCGTGGATTCCCAGGAGCGCCGACGTCGAAATCCTCGCGCTCGCTCCGCCGAGCATGCCCGTTGAGACGGTTCGCGAGGTGGAGGCCTTGCCCCGAGACTCGCTGGCTGAGCGCATGCTCCACCTCCATGGCAGCGTCCGCTCTGAGGGAGTGCGCGAGGAATTGCGATTTGAGGATGGCAGCGGTTCCATTCGCATCCGCGAGGCCCCCACTGTAGCGCTGCCAATCGGAAAGGCGATCGATGTGATCGGCTTCGCCGAACTCGATGGCGGCGGGCTCAAAATCACCGACGCCAGACCGCTTCCGGCGCAGCCCAACTCTTATCCCGCCGTTAAGAACCGGATCATCGCCTCCTTGGCCGAGGTTCACGCCCTCAGCCCGGAAGATGCCGCCGGTGCCATTCCTGTTCATGTCCGGGCTACGGTCACTTACATCAACCCGACCAGCAACACGTTCTTCGTCCAGGATCGGACCGGCCCGACCTACGTGGTCGCTCCCCGGATCCGCAGACTCAAGGTGGAGGTGGGCGACCTGGTAGATCTGACCGGCGTCACCGCGCCCGGTCAGTTCGCGCCGATCATTTCTGCGGCTTGGGCGGAACGCATCTCCTCATCTTCGATGCCGCCGCCGGCGCCGGTCGCCTTCGACGACTTGTTTTCCGGCAAGATGGACAGCGCCTGGATTCAGACCGAAGGCATCATACAAAGCGTGGAAACCCGGCGCCCCACATTGGAAGATGCCGTTTGGGTGCAGTGGGGCGATCACCGGTACCAGTTGCTCGTCCACAATCCCAACGCGCGCCCCTTGCCGCCGCCCGACAGCCGCGTCCGCGTCCAGGGTGTCTGCGGATCGCTGTTCAACGCCAGGCGGCAGATTTTCGGCGTCCAGGTCTACGTGCCCTCACCCGAGTTCGTGCACTTGCTGGAGCCCGGTCCGGATCCGGCTACGCTGCGTCCGCTCCCAATCGATGAGCTCCTCCGCTTCTCCTTTGTCGATGCGCCGGGCCACCGCACGCGCATTCGTGGCGTCGTCACCCTCGCCAGCCCTGCCGGCCCGTCGTACGTCGAAGATAGCGGCGCCGGCGTCAAAATCGTCAACCATGCGCACATAGATCTCCGGCCTGGCGACGTAGTCGATGTGCTCGGCTTCAGCCACTCCGGCTCCTTCAGCCCGGAAATGCGCGACGCGCAAGTCTCGCTGGTGGAGCGCGGCCCCACGCCATCGCCGCCGTCTATCACCGTGGACGAAGCCCTGGAAGGCAACTACGATTCCAAGCTGGTCAGCATCGATGCCGCGGTGGTGGATCAGCTCAGCGGATCTAACCAGAACGCGACAGTACTGCAGGCAGGCGGCAAGCTGTTCAACGCGACCCTGAACCACGTGCGGATTCCGCCGCTGGATCAAGGCAGCATCGTCCGTGTGACCGGCGTCTGCTCGGTGGCCGCCGAGGGCAATCTCGCCTATCGCATTCCAAAGTCGTTCAGCCTCGTACTGCGCAGCGCCGGCGACATCCGCGTGGTCCGGCCCGCACCCTGGTGGACCCCCGGCCGCCTGCTGGGCGTGCTCAGCTCCATGGCGGCCCTGCTGCTGGTGGTTCTCTCCTGGGTGGCCGTGCTGCGCCGCAGGGTCGGGTTGCAGACCGCGGTGATCCGCAAGAAACTGCAGCAGGAAGAGCTGCTCAAGCGCGCCGCCGAAGAAGCTAGCCGGGCCAAGAGCGAGTTCCTGGCCAACATGAGTCATGAGATTCGCACGCCGTTGAATGGCATCCTGGGGTTCGCCGGGCTGATGGCGGAAAGCGAGCTAACCGGCCTCCAACGCGAGCACAATGAGGCCGTGCGCGCTTCGGCCGAAAACCTGCTGGTGGTCATCAACGACATCCTGGATTTCTCCCGCGTAGAAGCAGGCCGGATCGAGCTGGAGGCGGTGGATTTCTCGCTCCGCCAGTGTGTCGAAGACGCGCTGCTTTCCGTCCAGTCGCTGGCCGCCGAAAAGCACATCGCCACCTCGGTTCAGATCGCCGGCGGCGTGCTGGACTGGGTGCGCGGCGACCCTCACCGGCTGCGCCAGATCCTGCTCAATTTGCTGGGTAACGCGGTGAAGTTCACCGCGGCCGGTGCCGTTACCGTGCGCCTGTGTCTGAAGCCGGAACAAGGTGCCGCTGCGGCCGGCTCCAACGGCACCCCGGCGCCACGGCAGATCCAGTTTGCGGTTTCCGACACGGGCGTTGGCATCCCCGCCGCGCAACGGGAGCTGATCTTCCAACCCTTCCGCCAGGCCGATGGATCCATCACCCGGCGCTTTGGGGGCACCGGCCTCGGTCTGGCCATCTCCCGCAAGCTGGTCGCCATAATGGGGGGAAGAATGTGGCTGGAGAGCACCGAGGGCCAGGGCAGCACCTTCTTCTTCACCGTGCCGCTGCCGCCGGGCAAGGCCCCCGCCAAAGCCGAGGAAACCGGCGCCGTCGCCACTGGCATTTCGCCTGCGGAGCAGCCACCGCGCCAGCCCCTCTCCATCCTGGTCGCCGATGATAACATGGTCAATCAGCTATTCGTCCGGACCCTTCTCGAGAAGCGTGGTCATCGCGTGACCATCGTCGGGACCGGAGCCGCCGCGCTGGCAGCCTGGCTGCGGGATCGCTTCGATTGCATTCTGATGGACATCCAGATGCCGGAAATGGACGGATACGAAGCCACCCGCCGCATCCGGGCCCAGGAGTCGATAAATGGGGCGCACATCCCCATCATCGCGTTGACCGCGCATGCCATGAAAGGAGATCGCGAGAAGTGCTTGCAGGCGGGGTTGGACTCATACATCTCGAAACCGATTGAAACGGCGGCGCTCGACGCTGCACTGGCAAGCCTGCCCGCCCGGATTTGAGCCACGTCTGAACGCTCTGGCGCGTCAAACCTCCTACCACGGGTCGGAATTCTGCTCCTGCGAGGAGCCGCTGGAAAAGTAATGGGTTTACAGATATTAAGACATTAAAGCTGACTCACCCTTTTTGGGGTATCTCTCTGGTACCCGAGGAGTACGCCGTCGCCAATGGTAAGGATTTCAAAGCTTCGCGCCTTGGTCTAGTCTTTACTCGTGGCCTGGATTTAGCGGGCCGGCAAAACTGATCCCAAGCAAGGCGCGGAGAACCTGTCATGCGCATCCTGGTGGCTGAAGACAATTTGGTATTTCGAGAAGTGCTGCAGTCCATGCTTTCGCAATGGGGCTACGACGTGATCGTGGCGAGCGATGGCGAGGAAGCATGGCGCCTGCTGCAAGACGAAGAGGGCCCTCGCCTCGCGATCCTCGATTGGCTGATGCCGGGTCTCGATGGCATCGAGGTATGCCGGCGGGTCCGCGCCGGCAACCAACTCCGCTACACCTACATGCTGATTCTCACTGCGAAGACGGAAAGCGAAGATCTCGTCACAGCCATGGAGGCTGGCGCCGATGATTACGTCACAAAGCCGTTCAAGTCTGCCGAGCTTCGGGCACGTCTGCGAGTAGGCCGCCGGATTCTCGAACTGCAGGAGAGAATCCAGTTCAACCACCAGCCTGTGATCGTGATCCCCGACGTCCGCCGCCGTGCTGTCGTCTGAGTGAACTGCGCTCACCTGGCCCTCGTCGCCTTTGCGCCTCGGCGGTTCAAGCGGCTCGCCTCATTGCAAATCACGCGTTCGCCCTTATCGCTCCCGATCCCAATCGTCTCCGTTCCGGGCCGGCCGCCCGCGAGCGACTTGCGGGCGCCGTCGGTTTTGTTCCATGATGTTCGACGAGTTCGCGCCACGGTGAGTTCTTAAGCGGCTCGAACGGAAAGCAGGCGATATGCATCTCTTGTGGTTTCTCATTATTGGTCTTGTCGCCGGTTGGCTTGCCGGACACGTGGTGAGGGGTGGCGGCTACGGCCTCATCGGAGACCTGGTCGTAGGTGTGATTGGAGCTTTCATCGGAGGCTGGCTCCTCGGGGCGCTTGGATTCTTCGCCGGCGGGTTGATCGGGAGTCTGGTCACGGCCACCATCGGGGCCATTGTCTTTTTGTACCTGATCCGACTGATCAAGAGAGCGTAGAATCGCCATCCGCTGCACGCTGCCAGCACCACTGTTCCGTACTCCAGGCAGAATGTGTTGAAGAACGGGACGCCCCCATCTTGTTTGGCATGGCATTTTGCGCTACCTCTTAGGCATGTCCACCACGCGCGACGACATCCGCTACGCGCTGCGCTCCATGCGCAGGAATCCCGGATTCACCGCTGTCGCCATCGCTTCTCTGGCGCTCGGTATCGGTGTGAACACTGCCATCTTCAGCCTGGTCGACCAACTGCTGCTGTGGTCGGTTCCGGCGCGCGACCCAGCCCGGCTGGTGAATATCGAAAGCGGCCGCAGCGACACGTATCCCTTCTACTGCCAGTACCGCGACCGCAACCAGGTTTTCTCCGGCGTGCTTGCCAGTACCCACCCGTTGCCGGCCGGCGTCCGGCCCCAGCGAGCGCCGGCGGTGGAAGTCGGGCACGTTTCTTACGTGAGCGGCAGCTACTTCCAAACCCTCGGGGTCGGCGCCGCCGCCGGCCGGGTCCTGGTGGATTCCGACGACCTGAAGCCCGGCGGATCGCCGGTCGCAGTCCTCGCCTACGACTATTGGCAACGCCGTTTCGCGGGCAGCCTCGGCGTTATCGGCCGGAAACTGGCGGTAAACGGGTATCCGCTCGAAATCGCCGGCATCGCCGAAAAGGGCTTCAGCGGCATCTTCAATGGCCAGCGCACGGACGCTTTCGTTCCGATCACCATGTTCCCGCTGACCACGCCCGCGGCGGCGCCCATCTGGAACACGGCGGGCGTGCGATTGCTCAGCGCTATGGCGCGCCTGAAGCCGGGAGTCTCCATCGAGAAAGCGCAGGCCAACCTGCGGGTGATTTGGCCGCAGGCCGCCGACGCGGTCAACGACGCAGCAGTGAAGGCAGGGCACCAGGCCAGAAAATTCGCCGGAGAAGATGAGCCGGGCGTCACACCCGGCGCGCACGGCGTATTCTCCGGCAGAACTCAAGCGCCAAATCCGCTGGCGGTGCTGATGGCAGCCGCTGGCCTGGTGTTGCTGATTGCATGTGCCAACATCGCCAATCTATTGCTCGCGCGCGCCGCCGGACGCCGCAAGGAGATCGCCGTTCGTCTGGCCATGGGGGCCCGGCGGGCGCGGCTGGTCCGGCAACTTCTTACCGAAAGCCTGGCTCTCGCAGCCATTGGCGGCGCAGCCGGATTCGCGATGGCACGCTGGAGCGTCGCGGCCATCGCAGCGGCGCATCTCGTCAACTCCGACCTGCGCCTTCAGCCCAGCCTCACGTTGGCCGCCTTCTCCGCCGGGCTGACTCTGCTCACCAGCGTTCTATTTGGCCTGGCTCCCGCCCTGCGGATCACTCGGGTAGACTTGGCCCAGGCCACCAGGGAAAGCGCATCGTCCTCTCCGGGCCGGTCGCGTGTACGCCTCGGCAAGGTTCTCATAGCGGGACAGGCCGCTTTGTCGCTCGCGCTGCTGGTGGGCGCCGGGCTGTTTATTCGCACGCTGCACAATTTGCAGAACGTCGACCTCGGTTTCGATCGCGAGCACGTGGTGCTCATTGACGCCGATGCCACGCACGCGGGATACCGAGGGCAGCGGCTGCGCACCTTCTACGATGAACTATTGGAGCGGACGCGCCACCTTGCTGGCGTTCGATCCGCAGGTCTGGCCGGGATGACGCCGATGGGCGGGTATGAGATGTCGCGTTCCTTCTCGGCGGAAGGCTACCAGCCCCACCCGGGCGAACGCATGGTTGCGCTGTCGAATCCGGTCACCGGGGGATACTTTACCGCGATGGGAATCCCCCTGCTGCTGGGCCGCGATTTCCGGCCGCAGGACGAGCCGGCGGTTACCCCGAGGGATGATATTTTCGCGGCACTGGGACGGATGAGCGGAGGCGGCAATAGCGCGGAGGTTAACGCCTCTCCCATCTGCATCGTCAACGAATCGCTGGCCCGCCGGCTGTTCGGCGGCACCAACCCGGTGGGGCGCCATCTCAGCTTTGACAGCCCGTACTCCGCCGAGGCGGCGGTCCAGATTGTCGGCGTAGTCAAGGACGTCCACCACTCCGACGTCAAGACCGCCGATGACACTGGCATCATCTATATGCCCAGTTGGAGTCACGGCGCGGAAGCGCGCTACCTCGCCGTGCGCGTCGGGGGAGCGGCGGCTCCGGTGATTGCGGCGATCCGGCGTCAACTGCGCGACATGGACCCGAACGTGCCTTTGCTGAAGAGCGACAGCATGGAAGACAGCGTGAACGCAAACCTCAAACACGAGCGCATGATCGCCTACCTGTGCGGCTGTTTTGGGGCCCTCGCGCTGGCCCTGGCCGCGGTCGGCTTGTACGGGGTGATGGCCTATGCGGTGGCACAGCGGACCAGGGAGGTCGGGATTCGCATGGCGCTCGGAGCGCGACGCTCCGACGTCATTGGTATGATCGTGCGCGAAGCGCTGCTCCCCGTTCTCTTCGGAATTGCGATTGGCATCGCCGGCGCACTGGCGGCGACGCGCGTCGTTGCCAGCTTACTGTTCGGCGTCGCGCCACGCGATCCACTCTCGTTTATTACCGCCGTGATGGCGCTGCTCGGTGTGGCGCTGCTCGCCGCTGCAATTCCCGCGCGGCGCGCCAGCCACGTTGAGCCCGCGATCGCCCTCAGGTATGAATAAGCCGGCCGCGCAGCACTCGGCGCGGGCTGTCAAGCCCAATGCCACATACCTTTCTCCCGACCGGGCGCCCGCTTAAGTTCTATTACTTAGACTTTGGCTTCTTTGCCGCCAACTAAACTGCA
This sequence comes from Bryobacteraceae bacterium, assembly GCA_049698695.1. Taxonomy (GTDB): domain Bacteria; phylum Acidobacteriota; class Terriglobia; order Bryobacterales; family Bryobacteraceae; genus Bog-375. The sequence goes on from JBAVYH010000045.1 coordinate 17,419, forward strand.
CTGTGGGGCAGGTTGGTAACCTGCGCACCGATTGTCAATCGGTGCAGCCGGGCAACGCCCGGCCCGAACCGCCGCCATACCATCTTCGGTTACGGTCGTCCGCTGCGGACGCGAAGACCGGGGATCTGCTTCTCCGCTCATGCCGTCCTGATCGACCTGGCTTCGATCCTCGGTCAGGACACAGTGCGGCCGTCTTACCTACAGTCCGCCAAATCGCGTTCGCACGGCGTACAAACATGAAGGCGTGAGAATGAAGAGGGTGCGGCGATCCTTCCCGCCGAAGACCAGGTCAACTGGACGCTCAGGCACCAGGATCGTATCGATCGGTTTCCCGGCGGAGTTGTATACGAACACCTGTCCGGCGGCAAGATAGACGTTCCCTGCCTTGTCTTGCGCGAGACTCTCTCCGCCCTGCTCCGCAAAGAGCCGGAGGCCGGCAAGCGTCCCGTCTGCATTCACCCTGCCGCTGTAAGTCCTCTGCTCCGATTCGTCGGTTACATAAAACGGCTTCCCCGGAACGGCGCTCACCAAACCGAAAGCCTGCAGCAGATAGCCGAACTTGTATCCAAAATAGGGCGGTCCCTGAACGAAAGCACCGTCGCTCGGGATGAAAACCGTGCCGTCCGGCGACACGTACTGATATCGCATGGGCGTGGTCACAACCTTGGAGAAGAGATCCGCCAGGGTTACATACTCGTAAGTCTTCGTCGAAAGCGTGTTGGTGAAATCGCCGTTCACCCAGTAGCTCACCGGCAGGATTGCCGCCGCTCCCGGACGGTCCGTGGAAGGCTGCGGCGCCAGCACAGCGAGCTCATCTTCCGGCCCGTCCGGGCGAACGGAATAAACGGTCAAGCCTTTTCCGCCGGAAGACACCACCATCAGATCGCCCGCCTTGTCGAAGGCCAGGTTCACCGGATCGAGCGGATTGTCGCGGACTACCGCGAGGTCCCTCTTCTCCGGCGACCACCGGTAGATACGCTGCTGGTGCGCGTCAACGAAATACAGTCGGCCGGCCGCGTCCACGGCCGCGCCGGAGATATTGTAAAAACCACTCCACAGCTTCTCCACCACGGCCCCCGCTTCGAGCACCGGCGACGGCCCGCGAGGCTTCGCCGCAACCGGGCGGCCGGGAATATCCAGCCAGGCGAATTCCCGGTCCCGCACCTGGGTGCCGCGCGTTTGATCGACAATGCAGTTTTCGAACGAGACTTTGCCCGACCTGGTGTGTTGCCGACAGCCGGATTCGTCGCATTTAGTCATCGCGCTGTTGTGATCCACATGGACATTGCGGAACCGTATCTCGCTCGAGTCATACAGGTGAACTGCATACGGAACCGGGTGATAACTTCTCACCACGCGATAGCCATGATAATTCGCGAAAGTTATGTTCTTCGAGTGATCGATCTCGAGTGAAATCGCCGATGCACTTTCCTCCCTCTCTCCTTCCGTCTGCAGTGCGTAAATCTCCCAATTGGCCGCGTGGTCCAACTTCACTTCGGTGCGAACATGATGCTCGGCGGATAACTCGTAGATATGACCGGGCGTGCTGGTATCGGAGATATACAGTCCCGCCTGCGCGAACGTGTCCGGTGTCCAGATATCCGCGAAGGTCCCGCCGCCGCCGTGCGTGATCCACAGGCTGGGGAACTGCGCATCCCAGCGACGGCGCGGGTCTGGGTCCGAGAACAAATTGGCGGCATACGGACTCTCCCGCTGGCCGGCGGGACCAATTGTTCCGTGGCCTCCCAGGAAGCGCACGTCGTCCATGAGAGAGTCCTTGCCGGCCATCCACAGCGCGCCCACGGCGCGGCTATTGATTCCGCCGGCGGAAAGACCGATGCCGGTCACAATATCATCCCCACCGCGCGGAGCCTCCAGCAGCGGCTTGGGCGCGCCTGGCCCCTGGAACCCCAGCGTCGAATCGAAAATATCGATCTGTGTCTGGTTGGGATGGAGCCCAATCAACACGCTGTCGGGACGCAGCCTGATAGTGTCGCTGACAATGTAGTGGCCGGTAGGAACATAGATGACCCGGTGCTCCGCAATCGCCTTCTGAATCAGCGCGGTTTCATCGGTCGCACCGTCGCCTTTCGCACCGAGCGCCCGCAGATTGACCCATTCGCCAATCGGCGGCAAGCCCCGGATCGCGTTCGGTGCCGGTGGCGGCAAAGTCTTCAGCGACGCGGCATCATAACTCGTCTTGATCTCACCGGCCGCGCCTTCCGCGGAAAGAGTGAGTCCATGGGAAAAGACCTTCACCTCGTATATCTCTCCGGCTCCGGGAAGCTGCCGCCCGCTTTCCCGGAACCGCGCAAATACGTGCACCCGATGGCAGACGATGTTCTCCAGATTGATCTCTGTCATCCGGCAATTCTCGTTGCTGATGACAACGGCGGGGCCGCTGATGTTCTCGAAACGCGCGTCCTTCACCCAAAGCTCGTCGGAATAGCCGCGGTCGATCGCGATCGCCGTCGGCATGTTGCGGAACTCATCGTCGACCAGCGTCAGTCCCGCCTCATTCTCCCGGATCGCCGCCTCCCGCTGGCCGTCGAAACTCGAGTCGATCACCGTGAATTGCCAGGCCGCCGACGGCTTGCGCGTGAGGATGCCGTATCGGCCGCCGTGGAAATGCAGGTCTTCCGCCTCATTTCCCGCATCCTGAACGCCGGCAAGACCGGAGCCGATCTCAAAATCCATGTGGGCCAGGTACCCATGCTGGGCGACGTGAAAGCGAATTCCAACGGCCGCCGCATTGTCGCTGCCGATCTCGAAATCGATATTGCTCATCGCGGAATAGAAGGTGCTCGAGTTCGCATCGACGATCTTCGGATTCGGCGGCACCGTTCCCGGTGGAGGCTCCGGCACCCCGAAGTCCCGGCCTAGGGGCATCGCGCCGGGCAGTCTGCCAACGAAGAAAAACATGCAACCGATTCCCTGCTGAAACCCCGGAGTCCCGTTCGCCAGCACAAATACGGGACGCTTCGCGCCATAGCCGATCAGCCGCACACCCGGCCCGACGTAGATGGTTCGAGTGACGCGATAGCGTCCTTCCGGAATAAAAAGGATGCCCTCGCCGGTTGTCTTCTCAACCCTGTCAACCGCGGCCTGAATCGCCGCACTGTCGTCGGCAGTGCCGTCGCCGCGAACCGGAAACTGATCTGGCGTCAGGTAAACGGCCTTCGGATCGTCGAGCCGCGCCGGGTAAAACGATGCCCCACTGGAAGGCAGAGCGCTTCCCAGCAAGACAATCCCGAGCACCATGAACTTCCGCATCGATCGCTCCCGCACCGTGTGATTTGTAGCAGCCTCATTCTATCTCGCCGATCGTCGCACGCGGGCGTGTTGGAATTTGCGCCCGCCCTGCGCCTTCGGGTATAAAGAAGAAATTCGCCTCGTGTGAAGCGAACCGGCGGCGTCGCGCGCATCAAGGCAATGCCGGCGTAGAGGGCCGGCCGGAATTCAGGCCAGCGCCGTGCTTCAAGTTCGCAACACGATTCCAGAAGTTCGTATCAGGGCGCGGCTTCAGCCGTGCCGATGTCCATCTGCTAAACATTGGCCTTTAGGCCCTCGAGCCATAGCCTCGCGGAGATTCAGTTCACGAACCTCAGAGACGGGACCCCAGCGCGGTCTTGTACAATGCCACGAGCTTGCCCCAGGCACGCTCGGCATCCGGCTTGCTGTAGATCGGCATGCCGTCCCGCAGCGGCATGTCCGGCACGCACCAGCCATGTTGAGCTCCTGGATATACTTCGATCTCTGCGGAGACTTTCGCCGCTGCGAACGCTTCTCTGAGCTTGTCTTTTGCGTCCGGCTGACGCTCGTCGTCATTCGATGCAATGGCGAAATACATCCGAGCCGTGATCTTCGATGCGAGCAGATGTGGACTGTCGGGTTTGTCGGTCACCAAGCCCCCGCCATGGAATGACGCGCCGGCGCCCACGCGATCGGGCACTGCCGCCGCGGTTATAACCACCAACGGCCCGCCCATGCAGTAACCCTGAGTGCCGATCTTCCTCGCCTTATCGACCTGTTTTTGAGCGTCCAGGAAAGCAATGCATGCCACCGCGTCCTTCTCAGCCGCGCCAGGCGCGTGCAGCGGCGCGCGCAGTTGCTGTAACTTCGCCATGTCGGCCTGATTCTGGAAGCTGAAAGAGGCGTCGAATACCGGAGCCTTGACCGACCTATAGAAAGGGTTTGGCACCAGCACTGCGTATCCTTCCGCGGCAATCCGCTTGCCGATGTCCCGCATCGCAGGGCGCAGGCCCATTGCGTCCGCCCAGACCAATACGCCGGGGTGGGACCCGGTGGTCGGATACAGGAAGGCGGCGTCGCAGGTGCCGTCAGCCGTTTTGATCTCGACGTTGCTCTCAACAACCGGCAGGGCTGCGGCTGAAGCCAAGCTTCGAGCGGCGAGGCCCGCAGCCATGGAGCAAGTTACCGACTCGCGCCGTGGAAGGTCGCTCACCTCGCTGTTCTTGTAATCTTTCGTACTATCCTCCATTTGCCGCCTCCTCTGTCACAGTCTATCTCCTCGGGCGAAATAGGCGGAGCGCGGCGGGCCGCGGCCGATGGACACCCTCGGAGAAACGGCCTATACTTGGGCCGTCACGAGGTAACGGATATGCCGGTCTTACACTCGCGCTGCTGCTTGTTATTGGCTGCCGTCGCTTCCATTACAGGGTGCGGCAAGCAGGAGCGGGTTGAAGCGGTTCAATTTGCGAAGGTGCTCACCCAGGAACGGGCTACCTTTTCGAGCGCGAACACGAACGAAAACGAGCTGGTAAGCAGCGCTCGGGCTTGGTGCGGCGGCATCGTGGCAAACGGAGCGGGCCGCGGAGTCGAATTGGATCAAAACGCCACCGTGGCTGCGGAGTTAGCGAAGTCCGCCGTGGCGATCAGCTTTCAATTGAGTCAGGTGCGTCAGGCGATTGATAGCCAGCCTCTCAGAGAGGAGTACCCAGTGGAGGTCCGCGACGGGCTGATAACTCAACTGACCAAGCGACAGCGGCTGTTGCAGAACATGCGCGCGCTGTCAGAGCAGTCCGCGCCTCAATTCCTGGGGTTCAGGCACAGCAAGACCTACACGGGAGACACGTACCCCGATCAGGTAGGAAAGCTGGACGCGCTACTGCGATCTTACACGGCCCCGGAGGACGCACTCGGCACCGCGCTCGCGGCCCTGCAAGCGAAATACAGTCTCAGCAGCAGCGAACTCTGAAGAAGCGCCAGAGAAGGCATACCACGCGCCCTGCAACGCCGTTGCTGGATCTCATAACTGAATCCCCGCGGACCGTGGCCGCCAGCCGCGCGGCCGAGCTACCGGCCGGCTGCATGCACGGTCAAGATGATCCGCCGGTAGGACGTCAGCGGCGGCGAGCCCTCGTCGGTGACGGCAAGAATGACATGTGCCGTGCCGATCCCCGTGCAAAGCGCCGGCATCGGCAACCACAGGGGACGGCAGGCCGCAGTTGGCGTCACGACGGCCCTGGGCGTATCTGCGCCGGCGATGATGATTGCCGCAAGATTCGCGCCCGTGCTGCCCGCTTCAGCGTAGTGAAACCACTTGTAATGGATGCTCTGGCCATCCGGATCGTAGCTTCGGCTTGCGTCTAACACCACGGGTTTGCCCAGTTCCGCTTCCATCAGGATGGGTCCGGTCCCCGACTGACCATTCACTTCCACCACCGGGCTGTGATTGGCATGACGATAATCGGCGACGGTCCAATTCATCCGGGCCGCAAAATCGTTTTGAAATGCCTCGCGCCACCGCCAGATGGTGGCCTGGTCAGACGTGTATTCCTGGCCATCCAGGCCGCGAACCGTATCCTGCGACGTCACGCGCGAGAACAGGTCGCCGCCTCCTGTCCAAACCGGATGAGACTCGCCATGAGGCTGCCGGTATATGTAGCGCCCGCCCCAGCCGCCCCAGTCGGGCCTGCGGTAGGCATTGAGTCCATTGTCGATTAAGCCCAGAAAAGACGGCGTGTCTCCTTCCATAATGAATTTGAACCGCGGATAGACTTTGCCCAGCGGCCCCTTGCTTCGGATGTTCGCGTCCAACCACTCATTGGTTACCGTCCGGAAGTCCGCGCCCGCACAGTTACGATAGTAGATGTCACCGCTGATCCCGGTCCAGGTGGCGTAATAGTATTCGTCTCCGGCCTGGGTTGAGGGTTGAACAATGTAGAACAAGCCGGGGAACTCGCGCCGAATCCACGGCCCGGCGTCGTCTTGGTCGGAGATCGAATACACCCGCAGCCTTTCGACAAGTTTCTCCACGCCGGCGGGCGGCCGGGTTGCGCGCACATCGAGGAGCGCTTGCGCCAGAGTGTTGGCGCCGCCCCAGATGCAGATCCACAAGGGGCGGCTGTCGTCACGGTCGGCTGCCCGAATGATCGCCTGCGCTCCTTCGGAGGTCTGGCCGGCGCCGGTAGCTGCCATCCCGTATCCGCGCTGTCCGGTGAACACCCGGGCGCCGAGATCCTCCGCAGCCGGCCAACCGTTTGCATGGTGGAGCAGATTCGGCCGCACCTGTTTGTATGCTTGAATCAGAGTGCGCATCGTTTCGGGATGCACAGTCGTCTTCTGCCAGGTCGACGTAGCCGCGATCAGCCCTTCAATGTCGAGCTCGTTCGAATACAGCAGCAGACGAACCAGCGACATCTGATCGTCGGGTTCATTACCGATGTCGCTGATGACGATGACGCGCGGGTGTCCCGTGAAATCGTCGACGTGCGTCGGAGGAAGTGGCGTGCCCGCCAGCGAGACACCGAGCGCCAATCCGATCCCGATCAGCAACCAGGCAGACGGTCGCAGCCTCTGCGAATCCGGCGCAGATGTTTGACTATTCTGGTCACGATTCATCGAGTTGTTACTCCGGAGTTCGAGGAACTGTTGACGCTGAGGTGCACAGTCCGCCCCCGTTTGTTTATCCGCCTACATCATCTTGGCACATCAATTCGGCCGGTATCAGGCGCATCAGGCAGGGTGCGCGACATGGAAGTGGAAACCGGGCGGCTGGCTTTGTATCAGGGCACGGATTCATCCGTGCCGCAACAGATCGGTAACCCATCAGGCAATCAGGCATGCCTGAGAGCGCCGGCCGCCCGGTTTTGGTATCATGAACGAATTCCGCGTGCGGAGGTGGACCGGGTTGAAACCAGGACGATTGCACTCCCTTTCGACGCTCGTGCTTGCCCTCTGCATGTGCAGCTTGCCGGCGATGTCGAGTGAGTTGTTCACCGACTTGGGGCCCACGGGCAGCGTCTACGGTAGTGGCGGATGGACGCTGGGCGGCTCGGCAGCCCCCGGCCTGGGCGGTAGCAGCTACACTGCGGCGAACCTGTTTACGGTTGCGGGCAGCGGCAGCATGGCAGTCAGCGAGATCGATCTAGCTGTGGGCAACGTAGCCGATACGCTCGACACCTTCTCCGCCAGTATCTGGACAGATAATGCCGGCCTCCCGGGAACCGAGGTGACCGGCGCTGACTGGAGCCTTTTCACGACTTCGTCCAGCACTTCCTGCTGCAGCTTGGTTTCCGAGACCGGTATCACGGGCGTGAACCTCACCGGCGGCCAGCAGTACTTCATGATTCTCGGCCCCTTGAGTCTCTCCGACGCCAGTTGGAACGTGTGGCTGCCCAACACCCTGGGTGTGACCGGCCTGGATCTTTATTCCAACGACGGAGGTTCCACCTGGAACAGCAACGGCGTGGGTGCAACGCTTGGTGCTTTTGACATCATCAGCGGCACCACCAGCAGTGTCCCGGAACCCCGCACTCTGCTTCTGTTGGGAGCGGGACTAATCGGCATCCTGCGTGCCCGCCGCACTGCAAACGGGTGACCGTGGCAGGCCCCGCTACCGCCCGCGACGCATCATGACCGGTTCGGAGACCGGCGGCGGCGGCAGCGGATCGGGCGGCGGTTTGCGCGGCGCGCGCCGATCCAGCCGGTTGGCAATGAACTCCTCACGCGCTTTCTGCCGGCGCGACGGCTTGGCTTCCACCGTGGCCCACTCCTCGGGCGTGATTTCCTGCACCGCCGGCAGATACTTCTGGAAATAGGCCCGCAATCGATCCTGCACCGGCTTGAGCGGCGAAGCATACAGCAGAAACATCACCTGGTCCGGCGCGGCGCCGGAAACCAACTGGTACACCTGCGATGGTTTGCGGATGCGCGCCGAACGCAGCGCCGCCGCAAGCTTCTTCGAGCGCGCTTCCAGTTGCAGCCAGTGGTTGGTGTCCGCCCTGGACATTTCGAGGTGCTTGGCCAGCGCCAGTTTCTCCCGAGAGCTCAGCTTCTCGGTCAGCGCGACCAGGAATGGCCCGAAGCGGGCGGCGCGGGTCTGGCTTTCGTCGGGCAGCATGCGGGCTATCTTCTCGAACTTTGTCAGCGCAGCGTGGTGCGGGTGGCCCCCCGCCAGCGCGGGCGAGAATAGGGACAGCAAGCCGGCTTGGGCGAGCGCCTCAACGATCTCTGCGGCATTGTCCTCCACGCCGATCAGCTTCAGTTCCGCCCCCAACGCACGCGGCGAGATGGCCTTTTCCACTTCGGCTTCGCGGGCGTTGGCAACCTGCATCGCAGTCCGCTCCTCCACCGTGAAGCCCAACCGTATGCTCAGGCGAACCAGCCGCAGCAGGCGCGTCGGGTCGTCGTAAAAGCCATAAGGGCTGACGGCACGCAGCTCGTGGCGCTCAATGTCCGCCAGCCCGTTCAGCGGATCTAGCAGCAGGCCTCGCGAGGTCTTGTTGAGCGATAGCGCCACCGCGTTGCAGGTAAAATCCCGGCCCCGCAAATCCTCCTGGATGGTGGCTGGCGTTACCTGCGGCTTGCCGCCCGCGCGCGGGTATTTCTCCTGCCGGGACATGGCGATTTGCGCGGTGGCGCCGCTGGGGAACTCGAGCTCCGCGCTCTTGCGGTTTTCATCGGCCGTCACGATGGTGGCGCCGGACCGGCCGGCCACCGTCTTGGCCAGTTTCAGGGCTGCGCCCTCCACCACGAAATCGAGATCGCGAATCCGGAACCCCCCCAGCATGTCGCGCATCGCGCCGCCGGTGAGGAACAGGTTGACGTTGGCCTGTCCCGCGGCAGCCATTACCTCGCCCAGAACCTGGTTCTGGTCCGGGCTGAGGTGGCTTTCCAAGATGTAGATGTAGTCGCTCATCGAATTGCGCTCTCGAACTTACCAACCAGGCCCGCACCGGATCCGCATCGTGATCCTCAGGCGCGGGGATGATGCTTTTGAACCGTTTCCCGCAGTCTCGACCGCATCACGTGGGTATAAATCTGGGTGGTCGAAATATCGGCGTGGCCCAGCATGACCTGAACGCTGCGCAGGTCCGCTCCACCATCCAGCAGATGGGTGGCGAAACTGTGGCGCAAAACATGCGGCGTCAGCCCGCGGAAGATCTGAACTTTGCGCCCGTAACCAGCCAGCAGTTTCCAAAACGCCTGCCGCGTCAGGCAGCCGCCGCGCGCGGTCACAAACAGGTACCGGCTGGCGCGGCCCTTCAGCAGTGCCCCGCGTCCATCCGCCAGGTAACGCTCCACGGCGCCAATCGCTTCCCGCCCCACCGGTACCAGGCGCTGCTTGTTTCCTTTGCCGGTCACGCGCACGTAACCCATGCGGGCATCGAGATCGCCCACCCCCACCCGGCACAGTTCGGAAACCCTGAGGCCGGAAGCGTACAGCAATTCGATCATGGCGCGGTCACGCAGGCCGGTGGGGCGGGCCGCATTGGGCGCCTCGATCAGCTTCTCTATCTCGTCAAGATTGAGGAATTTGGGGATCGTTTGCCATTGCCGGGGCGGCCGCAACTCCTGCGCCGGGTCCCAATCGATCACGCCCTCCTGCAACAGGAACCGGAAAAAGCAGCGAAGCGTGGCCAAATGCCTGGCAACCGAACGGTTGCTCAACCGGCCCCGGTATAAACTGTCAATATAGAGACGCAACGATTCCGGTCCCGGGAGTTCTGAGTGGCCGCCGATAGATCCGATAAATCGCTCAAGGTCAGCACCATAGGCGCTGATCGAGTTGGCCGACAGGCCTTTTTCCACCCGGCAATAGTTGAGAAACGCGCGCCCGTGGCCCTTCAGACCGGCCGCTTCCTCCGCAAGCGCTTCTGCCATCGTGCCAATGATACAATAAGCGCCGAAATGATTGAAACATAGTTGAAAAAAAAGGGCGACCCTTGGCAACCTCCACCACCAAAAAGGCCGTGATCCGGCGATTCCAGCGGGAAAGTCTCGCTGGGTACGTTAATCCTCTTTCTTATCTTCAAGCTGGAGGAGTTGAACTGCTCTCTGCAGACGGCCAGGTCGTCAACGTGCCCTACGCCGAAATCAAGAGCATCTCGTTCGTCCGCGATTTCGACGCCGCAGCCGAGGTCGAGCGCCCCGTTTTCCTCAACCGCCCGAAGATGGAGGGCCTCTGGATGCGATTCACCTTCCACGACGGCGAAGTCATGGAAGGCGTGATGCCGAACAACCTGCTGCCGGTCGAACCATACGGATTCAGCGTGATTCCACCTCACCCCTACAGCGCGCAGCAGCGCGTGTTTCTGCCGCGCCAGGCCTTGCGCGCGGTCGAAGTGCTGGGAGTGGTGGGCAGCCCGCTCAAACGGCGCAAGCAAAAGGCCGCGCCCGACGCCCAGATCGGTCTGTTCGGCGAGTAGCGCGGAGGCGCACCCGCCCGCCGCCACGCTTGCACGCACAGGTGCAAGGATGCTACAGATCAATTGCGGTATACTCGAATTTCATACGCGCAACTCTAAAGTTTTGGAGGTTCCATGAAGATCCGCACGATGGCGGTTGCCCTCGCCGGCCTGATACTGGCTGCACTCCCATCCTTGGCCCAGATGACTGTTATGGAAGGAATTGTGAAGGGCACGGACGGCAACCCGATTAAAGGGGCCGTCATCCAAATCGAACGCCTCGATATTAAGACCAAGCACCCCTACACCGTCAAGACCGACAAGAACGGACATTACATTTACACCGGGCTGCCCATGGGCAGGTTCAACGTTTCCGTTGAAGTGGACGGCAAGGAGATGGACAAGGTCAACAACGTACAGACCACCGTGAGCGCGAACAAGATCGTGAATTTCGACCTCAAGGCCGCTGCTGCGCAGCAGGCCGCCCTGACACAAGCCGGGCAAAGCGGTAGCCTCTCCAAAGACCAGGAACGCAGCATGACCCCCGAGCAAAAAAAGCAGCTCGAGGAGTACATCAGCAAGCAGAAAGAAAGCATCAAGAAGAACGCCGAGCTCAATCAGGCGTATACCGCGGGCAAGGCCGCGATGGAGAACAAGCAGTACGAAGCGGCTATCGAAAGCTTCAATAAGGCGGGCGAAATCGATCCCCGGCAGGGCGCCGTGTGGGCCAGCCTGGCTCAGGCTTACGAGCAATTTGCCAAGACCAAGACGGGTCCCGACTCTGAAGCCAACATGCAGAAGTCAGCCGACGCCTGGACCAAAGCGATCGCCCTCAACCCGAACGATGCCGGCCTCCACAATAATTACGCGCTGACGCTGGCGGCAGCCAAGAAGTTCCCCGAGGCGCAGGCCGAACTCGAAAAAGCCGCCACCATAAACCCGGCCGGCGCCGGCCAGTATTATTACAACCTGGGCGCGCTCGAAGTAAACGCCGGCCAGAACGATGCGGCCAGCGAAGCTTTCAAGAAGGCCATTACCATCACGCCGCCCTATGCCGAGGCTTTCTATCAATATGGCCTCACCCTGGTGGCCAAAGCGTCGTATGACCAGGCCGGGAAGATCCTGCCGGTTCCCGGAACCGCGGAAGCTTTCCAGAAATACCTGGAATTGACGCCGAACGGTCCGCACGCGGAGGAAGCCAAGGCGATGCTGGAAACGCTCGGCTCCACCATCCAAACGCAGTACAAGAACCCAGAGTCCGGCAAGAAGAAGAAGTAGCCGCATTCGCAATCCGGGGCAGAAGCGGCGCGCTTCTGCCCCGATCCCATGATTCGAGCATTCTTCGTCGAATTCCTTTTCCCCCTGCTGCTGTTCCTCGTCGTCCGGTCTTTACTCGGCAATTTCCTCTCGCGGTTCCGCAATCAGTCTGCGCCCCGTCCGCGGGGCACGCCAGCGGTCCAGGCCGGCGGCGAATTGAAGAAGGATCCCGTTTGCGGCACGTACGTCTCAACCGCAGCCAGTGTAAGCCGCACGGTCGATGGCCAAGTCGTACACTTCTGCTCGAAGGCATGCAGCGACCGATACCGGAAAACCTGAAAAACACCGCATAATACTCCTTGCGTCCGATATGCTGTTTGATATATCGTACGATATATCATGAGCAAGGAATCCTGGACGTCAGGCAGTTGGCCCTGGGGCGGCTTCGCCTTCGGGCCATCGCGGTTCTTCGAGACCGGTCGCCGCTCGCGGTTTTTCGAAACCGGCGAAATCCGGCTCGCCATCCTTTCGCTGTTGAGCGAAGGGCCGAAGCACGGCTACCAACTGATGAAGGAAATGGCGGAACGTTCCGGCGGCGTCTACCACGCCAGCGCCGGCAGCGTCTATCCCACTCTGCAACAACTGGAAGACGAGGGGCTCATCGAGTGCACGCAGGAGGGCGGCCGCCGCGTCCATCGCCTTACCGAAGCCGGGCGCGCGGAGCTGGCCCGCGACCCCGATGCGGTGCGCCGCATTTGGGAGCGAGCCGAGCACTATGAAAACTGGGGAGAGTGCATGGCCAACGTGGGGCCGGATGGGCTGACGCTGCTCGCGCCGCTCTCGGCCCTGGCCCGGGCCAGTTTTCTGGCCGTCATCCGCGCCGGAAGCCGGCCCGAGGGAGTCGAGTGGGTGCGCCAGATCCTGGACCGTGCCCGTCACGAGGTCGATCAAATCTATCCCAGCAAGAAGAAAGAAATGTGATCCATGGGAATCGGGATTCGCCTCGAGCATCTGCGCAAGGTTTATGATTCGCCGCCGCCTTCCGCGCTCGGCGCGCGCGGTTTTTCCTTCGGTCCTGCCCGTTCCGGCGGGCGGAAGGAGAAGAAAAAGAAGATCGAGATCCTGGCGCTGGACGACGTCTCGCTGGAGATTCCCGCCGGCGAAATTTTCGGCCTGTTGGGGCCGAACGGCGCCGGCAAATCCACCACCATCGGCATCCTGACCACCCGCACCGAGCCCACCAGCGGCCGCGCTTTCGTCGGCGACTTCGACGTGTGGCAGCAGCAGGTGAAGGCCAAGCGTCTGATTGGCGTGGTGCCGCAGCGGCCCAACCTGGATTTTGCGCTCTCCACCCGCGAGGTACTGCTGTTTCACGGCGCCTACTTCGGCCAGAGCGCCCACGAGCGGGCCCGCCGCGCCGACGAGCAACTGGAGAAGTTCAAGCTCACCGACCGCGCCAACCAAATGGTTCGCGAATTGTCCGGCGGCCTGATGCAGCGGCTCTCCATCGCACGCGCCATGATGCACGATCCCGAGGTGCTGTTCCTCGACGAGCCTTCCGCGGGCCTCGATCCGCAAACGCGCCTGATGCTCTGGGAGATCGTCCGCGGCTACGGCAGCCTGGGCAAGACCATCGTGCTGACCACGCACTACATGGAAGAAGCCGACGAGCTGTGCCAGCGCCTGGCGATTATCGATCACGGCAAGATCATCGCACAGGGGACACCGCGCGAATTGAAAACGTCGATCCCCGGCGGCTATCTGCTGCGTGTGCGTTTCGACCGCGCGCCTGAAGAGCTGCTCCGCCAGCTTCGCGAACTGCCCGGCGTCACCGAAGTGCACGCCACCGATACGTCCGCGGCCGATGTGTACGCCGACCGCGGCGGCCCGCTGATCGGCCCGATCGTCAACGCCGCGCAATCGGCGGGCGCCGAACTGCACGACGTTCACATACAGGAACCGAGTCTCGAGAACCTGTTCCTGCACCACACCGGAAGGAGCCTTCGCGAGTGAACTGGAAGACGTTTTACGCCCTGCTATCGCGCGACGGCCACGTCGCTCGCCGCAGTCTGGCGATGGTGCTGGTGCAGAATCTGCTCCAGCCGCTGCTGTTCACCTTCATCTTCGGACGCGTGCTCACCTCCGGCGGCCTCATGCAGGCCGGGTTCAAGAGCGTGCTGCTGCCGGGCATCATCGCCATCAGCATGGTGATTGCCGGCGTGCAGGCGGTGGCGATGCCGCTGATCACGGAGTTTCAATTCAGCCGCGAAATCGAAGACCGGCTGCTGGCGCCGATCGAAAACGGCTGGCTGGCGGTGGAGAAAATCATCGCCGGCATGATCCAGGCGCTGGCGGCCGGCCTGGTGGTGATCCCGGCCGCGTGGTTGACGATGGGTTCGGGCGCAAACATCAGCCTCGCGCATCCGTTCACCTTCGGCGGCTTCTGCCTGCTGGTGGCGTTGCTCGCAGCCGCGGGAGGGCTGGCGCTGGGTTGCAGCGTGGGCGCGACTCAGATCGGGCTCATGTTCAGCATCATCCTGACGCCGATGCTGATGTTCGGCTGCGTCTACTATCCGTGGTCGTTTCTGCGCGCTTTCCCCGGCTTGCAATACGCGGTGCTGCTCAACCCGGTGGTCTACGCGAGCGAAGGTTTGCGCGGAGTGCTGGCGCCGCAGGTGCCGCACATCGCCACGTGGATCACCGCGGCCGCCCTCGCTGCCATCGATATCGGCATGATTGCGCTCGGCATCAGGAAGTTCCGGAAGAAGGCGGTGAGTTGAGGGTGAGCACTACTCGCTGGTGGTGGAGGCGCGGCCGTGCCGCGCGTTTCAGACTACTCGCAAGCCAATACCGGTTCCGACATTTTGACTTTTTGCCGTTTCCCCGCCGTCACCGTTGTGGTTGAATACCAAACGGATTGATACCCATTCGCGGTACCCATAACTACGACTGCGTAAGCGCCCGCCGTAAGCTTAGGCAGATCAAACGAACCGTCTTCGTCAGTATCAACTGTCAGTATGCCCGAACCGCTTTTTACGGCTTCGTGTATAGACATAGACGCGATAACGCACGCCCCTTGGGCATCGGTGTTGTTCTTGATGTCCTCCAGCCGTTTCGCCAAGGCCCTATCCACATTTTGCTGAAGTGCGACCTGGTCGTCGCCCGTAGCCACGAACACATGGGCCAGGCGTGCCGGTTTGATGTCACCGCCCTTTGCAATAGCGTAGACCCGCCCAGCCAGGGTTCCGGTTGACGGCTGCGCCTGGCCAACGACAATGGCTAACGAGAAAAGCAACACTGACGGTGCGGCATGCCGTTTCATAATGAGATTATAGGGCCACTGCCGGCGCCGAAGTAGTTATCTTCGAGCACTAACCGCTCTTCAGTTATTAGTTTTGTAACTGTGCGATGGTCCGGTTCTGCGCGTGCCACGCGGGTGTGGACACTTGCGTTCCAACCTCGGGCGCGAGTCCGGCTCCGGAGGATCGAAGATAGTAGCCCACGGAGTAAGCCGTGGCGACAAGACGGTAGTGACATATGCCCGGAACGGTGCGTCAAAAGTTCCAGCAGCGTTCTTCCGCCCCGTTCCGGGGCTGGGTGGACATCGCGTTTCCGCACGGCTGATGCCGTGGGCTACTATCTTTCGCCCTCTGGGCTGAAGACGCCAGGTTGCGCACCTGCACGCTCGGATACCGCACATATGCCTGGAATCCGAATCCTTTCTCATTTGCCTGTCCCGCCCGACGCGACCGTGCGGCCTTTGCGCGCGCGCCGGAGGGTATCCTGGTTAGGAGATGAAGACGTTCTTCCATCTCGACATGGACGCCTTCTTCGTGTCCGTAGAGGAGCTGTTCGATCCGGCGCTCAAGGGGAAGCCGGTGGTGGTCGGCGGACGGCCCAACGAGCGCGGCGTGGTTTCCGCGGCTTCTTATGCGGCGCGGCGGTTTGGCGTGCATTCGGCGATGCCGCTGCGCACGGCGTACAAGCTGTGCCCGCAAGCCATTTTCGTCGACGGCCACCCGGAGCGTTACCGCGAGTACTCGCACAAGGTCTATGACGTGTTGTGCGGGTTCACGCCGCTGGTGGAGATGGCCTCCATTGACGAAGCCTATCTCGACATCACCGGTACCCAGCGCCTCTACGGGCCGCCGCTGCGCGCCGCGCACCTGTTGCACGAGCGCGTGCACGCCGCTACCGGCCTGAACTGCTCCATCGGCATCGCCGCTTCCCGCCTGGTGGCCAAAATCTGCTCCGACCACGCCAAGCCCAACGGCGTGCTGTGGGTGGTGCCGGGCTGCGAAGCCGCGTTTCTGGCGCCGCTCGATGTGCGGCGCATCCCCGGCGTCGGCAAGGTGAGCGAGAAGAACCTCCACTCGCTCGGGATTCGCAAGGTGGGCGACCTGGCGAAGCTCGACGAAGCGTTCCTCGAACAGCACTTCGGAAAATGGGGCTTGGCGCTAGCCGGTAAAGCGCAGGGCCTGGACGCGGGCGGCTGGTTCGATACCGAGATTGGCGAGGAAGAGGGGCCAAAATCGATCAGCCATGAGCATACATTTAACGAGGACACCGCGGACGTGGCGCAGATTGAAGCCACCCTTGCCAAGTTGAGCGAGATGGTGGGGCGCCGGCTGCGCGAGCACGGCTTGAGCGCGCGCACCATCCAGCTCAAGCTGCGCTACACGGACTTTTCGACCATCACGCGCGCTCAAACGGTGGCGCGCCCCACCGCGCTCGATACCGAATTGTTCGAGGAGATCCGCGCGCTGTTCCACGGCAACTGGAAGCGGGGCGCGACGGTGCGTTTGCTGGGCGTCCACGCTTCCGGGTGGTCGGAAGAGCAGGAGCAAATGGACCTGCTGGACGACCATCGCCACGAGCGTTGGCAACGCGCCCTGGCAGCCGCCGACCACATGCGCGACCGGTTCGGCGAATCGGCCGTCTCGCTCGCCGCCAGCCTCCGCGGCAAGTTCCGCGAGCGCACCCACGAAAATCCGGCGGGGTTGCCGGGGAAGAAAGCTGTCAAGAATTCATCTCGAGTCACAGATGAACACAGATAAACGCGGATAAGAAACACAAAATAATCAGTTGGGCCATCGTTTTTTTCCGGTGTCGCGTTCACCCGCGTTTAAGGTTAATGGTGCCGCGGCAGTTTTCGCTCTTGCAGCAGCAGCGGACGTGCTCGATGGTGTCGGAGAACCGGTAGTCGACGGTGAGTTCCTCGCCGCTTTGGATGGGGCGATTGCTGATGTAAAGAATGTGCCCCTTGAAGACGCACGCGCGGAGGTTCGGGGCGCAACTGTGGTTGATGATCTCGGCGCCGGAACCGCCGACCGCGCCGTCGATAGTCCAATAGTCGTCGAGGGCGCACAGGTAGGTGACCGGCCCGTGGCCGCGACGCTTGGTCTCGCGGCGGCTGATGCGCTCGCCCGTGTATTCGATCACCTTGCGGCGGGCCGGAATGGGCTCGAGCGCGTAAACGCCTCGATGGTGGATCCTCGACTCGCGAATCTCCAGCCGGAAACAGGCGTGCCGCGGGTCAATCGACGGAGACTGGACGACGCGCGTAGCCATAGCGGGTTCTTCGCAGTATAGCCGAGCCCCGGCCGTGCGAGCCTTGAAGCGACGGGCCGCGCGCGGTTCGGCGCGCTACACTGTTCTCTGGGGAGCACGCGAGCGTGGCTACGATTGCATCTACCGCATCCGAAGACGCGAGCAACCAGCGATTCGAAGGGCTCGCGGCAGAGCAGGTCATCCGCGCCTTCCGACTGATGCACACCGCCCGCCGGCTGGACGACCGGGAGATGACGCTGAAGCGCCAGAACCGGATTTTTTTCCAGATCAGCGGCGCTGGACACGAGGCTCTGCAAGTGGCGGCGGGCATGGCGTTGCGCGCCGGCGAGGATTGGATCTACCCTTACTACCGCGACCGGGCGCTGTGCCTGACGCTGGGCGTGACGCCGCACGAAATGCTGCAGCAGGCGGCCGGCGCGGCCGCCGATCCGGCCTCGGGCGGCCGGCAGATGCCGTCGCACTGGGGACATCCGCGGTGGAACATCGTCAGCGCATCGTCGCCCACCGGCACGCAGTTTCTGCAAGCGGTGGGCTGCGCGGAAGCGGGGCGCCAGCGCGGCAGCGAAGGCGAAATCACGCTGGTCTCGGGCGGCGAGGGCGCTACCAGCGAAGGCGAATTCTGGGAGGCGCTGAATGCGGCCTGCCTGGGCAGCCTGCCGGTCCTGTTTCTGGTGGAAGACAACGGCTATGCCATTTCCGTGCCCATCGAAGCGCAGACCGCTGGCGGCAGCATCTCGCGCCTCACCGAGGGCTTTCCCGGGCTGTTCCGCGTGGAAGTGGACGGCACGGATTTCCTGGCCTCTTATCGCGCGATGAAAGCCGCGGTGGAATGGTGCCGGCAGGGGAAGGGGCCGGCGCTGGTGCACGGGCATGTCATCCGCCCGTACTCGCATTCGCTGTCCGATGACGAGCGCGCGTACAAAACCGCCGCCGAGCGCGCCGCCGAAGCGGAGCGCGATCCCGTCCTGCGCTTCCCGAAATTCCTGATCGACGAGGGCGTCATCGACCGCTACATGTTGCAGCGCATCACGCACGAAATCGACGAGGAGGTTAATGCGGCCACGCACCAGGCGCTGCTGGACGACGCGCCGGCGCCGGATACGGCGCTGACGCATCTTTATTCGGGCAGCGTCGATCCCACCGCGGACGCTTTCGTTGCACAGGCGGATTTCAGCGGGCCACCGATGACCATGGTGGATTTGCTGAACGCCACGCTGCGCGAGGAAATGCGGCGCAACCCCGCAGTGGTGATCTTCGGCGAAGACGTGGCCGATTGCAGCCGCGAAGCCGCGCTGAAAGAAGTGAAGGGCAAGGGCGGCGTCTTCAAGGTCACGGCCGGTTTGCAGCGCGAATTCGGGTCGCAGCGCGTGTTCAACAGCCCGCTGGCGGAAGCCGGCATTGTGGGCCGCGCCATCGGCATGGCCACGCGCGGTTTGAAGCCGGTGGCCGAGATCCAGTTCTTCGACTACATCTGGCCGGCGATGATGCAGCTTCGCAATGAGCTGGCCTCGCTGCGCTGGCGCTCCCACAACGGGTTCGCCTGCCCGGCGGTGATCCGCGTAGCCATTGGCGGTTACCTGAACGGCGGCGCCATATGCCACAGCCAGTGCGGCGAAGTGGAGTTCACGCATATTCCGGGGCTGCGGGTGGTGATGCCTTCGTGCGCGGTGGATGCGTGCGGCCTGCTGCGCACGGCGCTGCGCGCCGACGATCCGGTGCTGTTCCTGGAGCACAAGCGGCTCTACCGCGAGCCGTACAACCGCTCGCCACACCCCGGCGCGGATTTCACCATTCCCTTCGGCCGCGCGCGCCTGGTGAAGCCGGGGCGGAGCCTCACGGTGGTGACATATGGCGCGCTGGTGCAGAAGGCGCTGCTGGCGTCGGCGCAGATTGAGCGGCGCACACCCTCCGCCAGCATTGAAATCCTCGATCTGCGGACGCTGGCGCCTTACGATTGGGCGGCGATTCGAGCCTCGGTGGAGAAAACCAGCCGGGTGATGGTGGCGCATGAAGACTGCCTGTCGTGGGGTTACGGCGCGGAGTTGGCGGCGCGCATCGGCGGCGAGCTTTTCGACCGGCTGGACGCTCCGGTGGGCCGCGTCGGCGCGCTCGACACCTGGGTGGGCTACCACCCTCAATTGGAAGCCGCCACTCTGCCGCAAACCGAAACTCTGATCGCGGAAATGGAGCGGCTGCTGAGTTACTGAGAGGGTACCAGGGAATAACCGGTTCAATCGCCGGCAACCGCTCCCTTACGGTCGCGGCTCTGAAACGCTCGGAGCGGCAACCGTGGGGGAGTGCGTGTTCCGCTTTTGCAGACCCGATGAGAAAGTAAGGCAAGCCTGTATCGGTCGTCCTTCTAACATGGATATAGGTCTCGGAGCATTTATGAAGCAAAACAGATTCGGGAAGAAGGCCGCCCTGATTCTGACCCCTCTTTTCGCGCTATCAGCGGTGTTCGGCCAAACGCCGGCCAGCCCGGCCGCGGACGCGAAACCGGCAGCGCCGGCAGCGGTGGCTGCAAAACCGCCGGCCGGCGGATGGGCATTCGAAGTGGCGACCATCAAACCGGCCCGAATGCCCACGGCGGCGGACGTGATGAACGGCAAGATGCACGTGGGCATGAAGACGGACGCGGCGCGCGTGGACATCGGCTTCATGTCTTTGACCGACCTGATCGGCATCGCTTACGACGTGAAGTCGTACCAGATTTCGGGACCGGACTGGATGGGCGGCATGGGCGAGAGATTCGACATCCTGGCCAAGATGCCGGAGGGCGCGACCAAAGAGCAGGTGCCGGCGATGCTGCAGGCGCTGCTGGCGGACAGGTTTAAGCTGGCGATTCACCGCGAGAGCAAAGAGCGCCCGGTGTATGCGCTGGTGGTGGGCAAAGGCGGGCCGAAGATGAAAGAATCGCCGGCCGATGCGCCGGTGCCGGCGGCTGCGAAATCCGATGCGGCTCCCGGCGATGCCGGCGCGGACGCTGCGCCGGCCAAGGACGCGGAGCCCCAGATCAAATTCCATAGAGACAGCGACGGCTCGGGAACGGCCACGGTGCATACACCGGAAGGCAACACCAAGATGAGCTACGGGCCAAACGGCATGCACCTGGAGATGGAGAAGGTGACGATGCCTAAGCTGGCCGAAGCGCTGTCGCGATTCGTGGACCGCCCGGTGGTGGATAAGACGGAACTCAAAGGCAATTACCAGGTGGCGCTGGACCTCACGATGGCGGATCTCATGAGCGCGGCCCGGAGCGCCGGCATGGCGATGCCGGGAGCAGTGCCGGTGAGCGGGGACGTGGGCAAGCTGCCCTCCGACGCGGCATCGGATCCGTCGGGCTCCATCTTCAAGAGCGTGACGCAGCTCGGCCTGAAACTGGAGCCGCGCAAAGCGCCGCTGGACCGGATCGTGGTCGATCACATCGAGAAGACGCCGACGGAAAATTAGGCTGGGCATCCTTTAGGTTGCCGACGGCCGCTTGCGCGCGCATCTTCACAGTTGGCAGGCGAAAGCGCCTGCCCCACGTTCCGGAGGCTGCGGCTTCAGGACGCTGGTGCTTCGTGCGCGGATTGCCCATCGGACTATAATTGCCCTATGTCTGAAACTTCTTGGCCGCGTCGGAGCTTTCTGCGGGGCGTGACCGCGGCGACGGCATTATCGTACTCGCGCGTTTACGGCGCCAATGAGCGCATACAGCTCGGTCTGATCGGCTGCGGCGAGCGTGGCCGCTACGACATGGGCAATTTCCTCAAGACCGGCACGGTGGAAGTGACGGCGCTGTGCGATATCTGGGGCGCGCAGATCGATAAGGCCAAAGAGGACGCGCCCAACGCGCGGGCGTTCACCGACCACCGAGCGCTGCTCGACAGCAAGGACATCGACGTGGCGCTGATCGGCACGCCGGACCACTGGCACGTCCCGATCGCGATCGATGCGCTCCAGGCGGGCAAGGACGTCTACGTGGAAAAACCGCTGAGCCTGACCATCGAGGAAGGGCCGGCGGCGGTGAAGGCGGCGCGCATCAACAACCGCATCTGCCAGGTGGGTATGCAGCAGCGCTCCGGCAAGCACTATATTGGGGCCAAGCGCGAATACATCGACAGCGGCAAGATCGGCAAAGTCACGCTGGCGCGCACCTGGTGGTACGGCAACGGCTACCATCTGCGCAAGGCGCCCGCGTACCTCAAGACCAAGCCGCAGGATCTGGATTGGGTGCGCTACCTGGGGCGTTTGAAATGGCGCGACTGGGACCCGCAGCAATATTGGAACTGGCGCGCGTATCTGGATTTCGGCGGCGGGCAGGTGACGGACCTGTTCACGCACTGGATCGACGTCGTGCACATGTTCCTCGGTTCCGACGTGCCGAAGTCGGCGGTGGCGGCGGGCGGCGTGTACAACTACAAAGACGGGCGGACGGCGCCAGACACGATCAACGTGCTGCTGGAATATCCGGCGGAATTCACGGCCACCTTCGAGGCAACGCTGGTGCCGGGGATCTTCGGCGCGGCGGTGGAATTCGCCGGCACCGAAGGGCGGTTGTTCATCGACCGGCAACACTACGAATTTCGCCCGGCGAGGCGCCATGCTGAGCCGGTGGTAGTGCAGGCGGCCGACAGCATCGACATGGACCACGTGGAGAACTTTCTGGAATGCGTGAAGTCGCGGCAGTTGCCGAACGGCGATGTGCTGGCTGG
Source organism: Bryobacteraceae bacterium (assembly GCA_049698695.1). Classification (GTDB taxonomy): domain Bacteria; phylum Acidobacteriota; class Terriglobia; order Bryobacterales; family Bryobacteraceae; genus Bog-375. The sequence goes on from JBAVYH010000045.1 coordinate 39,596, forward strand.
GCACCGATCGGCACAGGCTTCACACTTGGGCAACATCGCCTACATGCAAAAGCGCCGCATCGATTTCGATCCGGCGCGGGAAGCGATCCAGCCGTTCTAGTCCAGCGCGGGAGCGCGACCGAGGGGTCGAGGACCAGGGCGTCCGCACCGCTTTGCCAAGCCTCGTGGGGCAGATTGCCCCACGAGTGAAGAAGGCGGCGTTTTGAAATCAAGCACTTACGTTTATTCCGTGGGGTGATTCACCCCACGGGGGCGCCTATTGCGAAGCAAGAACGACGGCCCCAATCCGATTATCTACCGAGGAGAGTCGGCAATAGCTGCGGGGAGCGGCCAATCAGCATCTAAGGGACTGGCCAGACAAGAGTAAAAGAAAACGGATGGGCCTGTGACCGCGGCGCGATTCGTGCAACGAAGGCTACTGCGACGGGACTTGGCTTTGCGCGTGAGCTACGGTGTGGAGGGTGATATCGACCTTGTCGTCCACGCGGAGGAAAAGCGTGCTGGGGTTCTTCATTCCCCATTTCTGGTACGGGACGGTGAAGTGCGCGGTGATGGCATATTGGCCGCCGGACACGCGGACCTCGACCGGCGCGGTCAGTTGATGTTCGGCGCCGTGGATGACGAACATCCCATGCACCTGCATCTGGCTGATCCCCTGCGGGAGCAGTTTGCCTTCCACGCGGTCGGGGCGAAACACAATATCGGGAAAGCGTTGGCTCTCCAGGATCTCCTTGTGCATTTTGCGGTCGCGCGTGCCGTTGCCGCTGGCGCCGCTGCGCGCGTCCACCAACACCTCGCCGGAGGCCGTGCCGGAGGACGGGTCAAAGCGAATGGCACCGCGCTTCAATTGGAAGGTGCCGTGGACAGTGTGCAGTATGTCGCCCAAGGTGAATTCCACCTTGGATTGCGCGGGGTCCATGGCCAGGGAAAGATCCTGTCCGGCGAGCGGCGAAATCAGCGCCAGGGCACAGGCCGGCAGAAACAGGAAGGAGCGAAAGTGCCGGATCATGACGTCAGCATTTGCCAGCCGAGAGCGAGCCCGTTGGCAGCGGAATCGAAGAAGGAAAGTTCGCCCACGTGCAGGGCCAGCATACGGGAAAGCAGGCGGGGCCGGGCGGCAAAGGCGCGCAATACGCGGTTGCGCAGGCGGCCATGACGATCGAGCAGGAGCATCAAATGCGCCATCAATTCCGGGCGCCTGCCGATTCGGCGGTGCGCGGCCTGGTAGAGCGCGAGATCGCCCGCCGCCAGCGCTCCGGCGAGCGCCTCCGCCTGCTGAAATAGCAAGCACAGGCCCTCGCCGGTGATGGCATCGACCGACCCCGAGGCATCGCCGACAAGCGCCACGTTGCCGTGCCAGACGCGCCGCAGGCGGCGTGTGGCGGAAACGCCACTGCGCTCGCTCGAGGCGGCGCCGGCGGCGTCGAGGCGGCGCGCCAGTTCCGGAAAACGCGGCAGGACCTTGTCCAGGCGCTGACGATGATCGCGCGAGATCAGCACCACGCAAATCTCGGCGTCGCCGACCGGGGTCAGGTAGAGTTGGCAGCCTTCGCCCCAGTGAATCTCCATGAAGTCGCTCCAGGGGGCGATGCGGTAGTGGCGGCGGAAACCGTAGCGGCGGTTATGGCGGGCGCAAGCGTCGAGACCGGCCCAGCGCCGCACCACCGAATTGCCGCCATCGGCACCGACGATCCAGCGGGCACGGATGAGTTGAGCGCCGACGCGGACGCCGCCAGGTTCCAGGCCGGTAACCTTGGCGCCCCATGTGATGCGCACTCCGCATTGGAGGGCCCGCTCCACCATCAACCCGTGGAGCGTGGTGCGGCGTATGCCGAGTCCCGTGCCTTGGGGGAACGGGGCCTCCACCGTCAGGGCACGTTCACAAAGGCGGATTCCGCGAAAAGGACGCGCGCCACACTCTTCGAGCGAGATGCCAAGAGAGCGCGCGGCGGCAACACCGTCCGGCATGATGCCCTCGCCGCAAGCCTTGTCGATAGGGGGCTCGGAACGATCGGCCACGGTGACCTCGAAGCCGCGGCGGCGCGCGGCGACAGCCGCGGCCAGGCCGGCAGGGCCACCGCCGATGACGAAAACATCGGTGCATCGAGATGGACGGGGTGTCATAAAAAGTTGCGCGTCCGCTGATTCAGAAGCGGCGAAAACACTCGTCCGCCCGCGGTCGTTGGCAGGCTGAAGCCCGCCCCACCACCCACTACGTTAGTGACCGCGGCGCACGCGGATGTTGTCGCCATGTAAACGTCGTGTAAAAGTGCCGAGGGCTGTCGACAAGAAAAGTTCGCATACTGGCGGCGGAACTCGTCTACCGGATCGCGTTTGCCATGCCTCCGGCGACGGCGGCCGGCTGGAGCCGCGCCAACTCCTGAGCGTAAAGCGGATTGTGCGGGTACTCGCGCACCAGCCCTTCGAGCAGCACCCGAGCGCGCCATGTATTGTGGTCGCGCAGCGCCGCCACCGCCAGCAGCAGCTTCGCAAAGGGCGCCAGGTAGTGACCCTTTTCGGAGGCCAGCTTCAGCTTTTCGATGCCCAGAGCTCTGTCGGTCTCGCCGCCTGCCAGGCGCAGCAGCCAGCGCAAGGGCAGGGGCTTCACGCTCAACATGTAGTTTTCGACGCCGACGGCGATCCAGGCGTCGTACATCCCCGGGTGCGCGGCCAGTAACCGCTCGGCCAGGACGCGGCTGGCTTTCATTTCCTGGAACGACGCGGCATAGCGTTTCTCAATCAGCGCCAGGTAGTCGGAGCGCAGTCCGTTGGCGAGGATGGTGGCGAGCTGGCAATCGGGATCTTGCGGCGCGCGCGCCGCCAGGCGGCGGGCGGCATCGAGGGCGGTATCGAGCTTGAGCTTCACGGCCGCGTCGGGGGCGAGCTTGTGATCGGTCATGAAGTGCTGCTCATGAGTGAAGAACTCCGACTGCAAAATGTGCAAGCGGTCGAATTCCCCGAACAGATACGCGGCCGCATCAGAAGCCGGCCCCATCGGATCGTCAGGGTGAGTGTTCTGCCAGCCCTGAAATGTTCGATGTGCGTCGGCGAACTGGAGGTCGTACATCTGCCGGTAGCCGAGCTCGAGAGGCGTTTCGGCGCCGGCAGCCGCGGCCAACGCGCACAGGCTACAGGCGAGAATCAGAATGCGGGGCGGCATAGCGTCAAAAGTTGAGCGCGTAGCGGGCCAGAGGCGCGGCAGCATCGCTGGCTCCGAGTCGATCGGCTTTCCGACTCACCGCCTGCGGCGAAACGTTCACGCTGCACGTCCCATGTTGGAAGTCCTCTCCAGACAGCTTAACACTCATTAAGACGCGGGCCGGGCGAAAGGCGTTCCGTTCGGCTGGATTTTTGCGGGCATTAACATTATCCTTTCAGATCGCGAAACGCCGCTTCAATCTCCTGTTTCGCTTCCGCCGTGGGCGGAATCAGAGGCAGGCGCGGAGGGCCGCCGTAGTAACCATTCAGATCCATGGCGTACTTCAAGCCGGGAACGCCATAGCGCGTAGTCACGAGCGCGGATGGGCGCCCAATGCGATTCTGCCAGTCAAGGCCGGCCGCTTCCTCGCGCGTGCGGAACGCTTCCCAAATGGCGATGGTCGAATACGGCGCAGCGTTGGCATAAGCCAGAATGGCGCCGCAAGCACCCATCAACAGCGAAGGCCAGAGGGTGGGCGCTGAGCCTACCAGCACCTGGAAACCGTGCTTGACTTCGCGAATCATCTGCATCACCTTTTCCAGGTTGCCGGAGCTCTCCTTGATGGCGATGATGTTGGGATGCTCGGAAAGCGCCGCCACGGCATCGGCGGGAATATCCACGCCGGTGGCTTGCGGCCAGTTGTAGATGATGAGCGGAATTTTCGTGCGGTCAGCGACAGCGCGGTAGAACAGCATCTGCGCATCGCCGCGATTGATCAGGTTTTTATAATAATGCGGGGTGCGCACCATGGCGGCCTTGTAACCTATTTCGGCAGCGCGGTTGGTGAGCGAGACCGTCTCGCGCACGCTTTCCATGCCGGTGCCGGCGATGAGCAGTTTTTCCGGAGCAGAGTGCTGAGCCACCAGCTCCCACACGACATACTTCTCGGCTTCGGTCAACATCACGCTTTCGCCGGTCGAACCCATCACGACGTAGCCGGAGAGAGCGGTGCGGTTCCACTTTTCTACGTTGTGCTGGAGCTTGGCGTTGTAGATGTTACCTTCATGATCGAAGGGAGTCGTAATCGGTGGGAAAATACCTTGTAGTTTCATGATAGGCTGGGGCCGCGAAAAGCGCGGCCCGATATTCCACGATAACAATGTTCTCGCTCGAAATCGATTCGACTGCGGACGGCCGCGACCTGCTGATTGCGGAGCTGTGGGAGCTGGGCTCGGCGGGGATCGTGGAGCTGAGCGAGACGCGCGTGCGTGCGTTCTTCGAAGCCGACGCGGACCGCGCAGGATCGCTGGCGCGTTATCCGGGCGCGGCCGTGCGCGAAGAGGAGAATCGCGATTGGGTGCAGGAGGCGCGCGACCTCTTGCAGCCGATGGAAGTGGGACGCCGCTTTTTTCTGGTGCCCGAATGGCGCGATGATCGGGCGCCGGCCGGCCGTTTCCGCATCACGGTGAACCCCGGCCTGGCATTTGGCACCGGCGTGCACGAAACCACGCGGCTGTGCCTGGAAGCGCTGGAGGATCTGGTGAAGCCGGGAATCGACGTGCTGGATGTGGGCACCGGCTCGGGCATCTTGGCCGAAGCCGCGCGGCTGCTAGGCGCATCGCGCGTGATCGCATGCGACATCGACCCGGAGGCAGTGCGCATCGCCGGGCAAGGATTCATCGGCTCGGCGGATGCAGTGCGGCCGTCGGCGGTTGACCTGGTGGTAGCCAACATCAGCCCGGAAGCGATCATTGCGCTGGCGCCGGAGTTCGCCAGGGTGCTGCGGGCGGGTGGAACGCTGGTGGCGAGCGGGTTCAATGCTAGCGAAGTGGAAACGGTGAAGGCGTCGCTGGGGAGGGTTCGCGAGGTGCGGCAGAAGGGCGAGTGGGCGGCAGTGGTGGCGGGGTAGGAGGGATTCTTGAATGATCGGCTTGTGTTTGCCGTCAGCACCGCGTCAAGATCTACTTATGCCCCATGTTGTGCCCAGTGATGTTGTGACCTTCATTGATCGCGCGTTCCCCACTGCTGCCAGCGAGAGCGAAGGGACCGGTCCGCTAACTCTAACTGAATCAAACCTGTTGTCCGAGATCACAATCGGCCGCTTTGAGACCCTGCTCGAACTTACTGACCAAGTGCCGGACAGACTCTTGGTATTGGACTCGAGCTGCTTTGCGGAGTTCGTAGCTGCTCGCGCCACGATACGGTCCGCGGTCGCCGGGTATCGGAGGGCGGCATTAGCGGACCGAGGGGCGCGGATGCCGCTGCGGTCGTTAAGCAGGGTTCCCGCGGTTGCCGCACTCAGACGCGAGATGGCGAAGTGCCCGGACCAAGCGCCCTCGCCGCGTGCATCCGGGCTCAACTTCATCTCTGATGTGGAGTATAGAGACTCTCTCCGTCTGGACCTAAGCACCATAACAAATGCTTTAGCTCACGATGAATGGAAACCGGCAACCGTTTTGTCCGGTTCGGTCATCGAAGCGCTGTTGCTTTGGGCATTGAAGGCGCGGACGCACGTTGACTTGCGAGTCGCGGTGGATGTCGTAGACAGTCGGGGTCTATTTTCGCCGCGAAAGAAACCGGATATAGGCGAGCTCGATAGGTGGGACCTTGTTGACTACATATTGGTCGCCAAAGAGCTCAAGGAAATTGGGGAGGACGCAGCAACTATCGCAAACAAGGTTCGAGACTTCCGCAACTTCATCCACCCAGGAAGAAGTGTGCGCCTGGGGCAGACATGTACAAAGGGGACGGCGCAGGTCGCATATGGCGCGCTGGAGATGGTGGTGGAGAATTTAGCGACAAAGCATCCGTGAAGCAGCCGGGTGTCGTCTCGCTGGGTCTTGACGCGTATGCATGAATAATGCATACTGATGCATATGAGAACCACGCTGGTCATCGACGAGAGCCTGGTCGAGCGCGCTCGAGAACTGACGGGGATCCATGAAAAGACGGCACTGGTGCGGGCGGGGCTGGAGGCGCTGATTGCGCGGGAAGCCGGTAAGCGGCTGGCGGCGCTGGGCGGCTCGAACCCGCGGATGGCGCGCATCCCGAGGCGGCGGTCCGCCTGATGGTGCTCGCCGATACCTCGGTCTGGATTCAACACTTCCGGCGAGGAGAGCCAAAGCTGGCGAGCCAGCTCGCCGACGGACTGGTTCTCATGCATCCTTTCGTATTGGGTGAACTGGCGTGCGGAAGCCTGAAACATCGCGGCGAGATTCTGTCCGATCTGCAGGCGCTGCCATCGGCCAAACTGGCGTCCACTGCTGAGGCGCTCAAACTGATTGAAGACCGGCGGCTTTGGGGACGCGGACTGGGCTGGGTTGACGTGCATCTGCTCGCGTCGGCGCTGCTCTCGCATTGCGGGTTCTGGACGCTCGACAAACGGCTCGGACGTGAGGCGGCGACACTGGGGCTGAATTCCTGATGAAGAAAAGCCGAGATGACTCTCGGCTCAGCCGGCTTGACAGCCGGCGCCACGGTGCTTCCGCGGCGTGCAGAGGCGAGAGAATAGAAAGCATGGGCAATCTCCTGCCGGCGGTGTTTTTCGGGCATGGAAATCCGATGAACGCTTTGAGCCGGAATCGATACACGGAGGCGTGGGCGGAACTCGGCCGCACGATCCCGAGGCCGAAGGCGATCCTCTCGATTTCGGCGCATTGGTTCGTACCACAGACGGGCGTCACCGTTTCCACCGCGCCGAAGACGATTCACGATTTCGGAGGGTTCCCGCGCGAGCTTTACGGCGTCCAGTATCCGGCGCCGGGCGACCCGGAGTTGGCGCAACGCGTCCGCAAACTGCTGGCGCCGACGCCCGTGGCGCTCGATGAGAGCTGGGGACTCGACCACGGTACATGGGCTGTGCTCCGGCATGTTTATCCGGAAGCGGACATGCCGGTGGTGCAACTGAGCATCGACGAAACCAAGCCGGCGAGCTTTCACTACGAGATCGGAGAGCGGCTGGCGCCGCTGCGCGAAGAGGGTGTTCTGATTGCCGGGAGCGGGAACCTGGTTCATAATCTGCACGCGTATGCATGGGGGCGGCACGATGCGGAACCGTACGACTGGGCCGTCCGCTTCGAGCAAGAGGCGCGCGACAGGATTCTCGCGGGCGAGCACGCGACGCTGGTTCAATACGAGAGGCTTGGCCGCGAAGCGCTGCTTTCGATCCCGACGCCGGACCACTTCCTGCCACTCTTGTACGTGCTGGCAACGCGGCAGCCGCGAGACGCTGCGGCTTTCCCCATCGATGGAGTGGACGGCGGATCGGTATCGATGCTGGCGGTGAAACTAGGAGACAAGGAATCGCTGGGCGAAGGTGCGAAATCGGGGAGCGGTTGAACGCGCGTCTCGCGGGCTCTACAATGAAGAAGTCAGATAGCGTGCGCCCGTAGCTCAGTTGGATAGAGCGTTTGCCTCCGGAGCAAAAGGTCGGTGGTTCGAATCCACTCGGGCGTACCAGTTTTCTATCACTTAGCCGCCTCGCCCTCCCCAAAAACACGCCCCAGACCTTTTGCTCACCGCGGTTTTTGTCCACGTAGCGTCCATTTTGGTGGGCTGCGTGCGCCCCGCAGATTGGCCCGGAATCGCGGCAACGTCGGCTGCACGGCGCGGTCCGCTGGTGTGCGAACGTGCATCCCGGCTGGCCGTAGGTTCGTTCCAGGGGTTTGCAGGAATTGGGAGGCCGCCGCAGGGGTGTTGATTATTCCCTGGGGCTACGTAATGTGCGCCACAGATCTCCGACGTGGCAGCGCGGTGGCAGCGCACGGCCCCAAAAACTGTCATAAAATCGCGCGCTGAGCGCGCCGAGTGGAGCTGTCGATAAACACGCGAAAGGCGCCGCTGCGAACGGCGCCTGGTGCAAATCGGAAAGGATCTTAAATGAGTAATCCGCCCAATCAGGTCGAACGTTCCAATCGTACTTCCCAATCCGCGCGGAGGCAAACCCAGGTGGGCAGGACGGGGTCATCGCGAGCCACCCGCCCTGTAGTTGACCCGGTGAGAGCGGCTCTCCCCGCTTCAAAGGCTCCTATAGAAAGGGTTGCTTCAGCGCATCAGAACCTGTTTGGTGGCCTACTCTCTACTGCAGACTACGCCCGCCTCGAACAGCGGTGGATTTGCCGCGACTATGCGGACGGCGCAAGGCTCCGGCGGGTCACGTCCATAGAAGGCGCGGAAATCGTCGGTCGCCAGGGCAAACCTGGCGAATACGACGGGATCATTATTCCTTACTTCAACCCGCTGAACGGTTGGCTACGCGATTACCGCTTGCGCCGAGACCATCCAGAAATCGAATTCGACAATAACGGAAACCGCAAGGAATGCCACCGATACCTGGCTCCGCCCGGCAAGGGCAACATGCTCTATGTTCCTGTCGGCGCGGGCCCCGAGCTTCTGCAGAACACAGAATTGCCCCTGGTCATCACAGAAGGTGAGTTCAAGACAATTGCCCTCTGGCGTGCAGCCTGGTACGCCGTCGGCGAGTCCTCGAACAGACCTTCTTATCTCCCGATCGGGTTGTCCGGCGTGTATAACTGGCGGACCAGGACGCCGAAGACGGTCGATTCCGAGGGCTACCGAGTTGACGCTCCGGGGCCAATTGCCGATTTGCTTTGGATTGCTTGGTCCGGTCGTCGAGTGATCATCCTGTTCGATTCGGACATCAGAACAAAAATTGATGTCCAGGTTGCCCGTGACCGCCTGACCGCGGAATTACAGGGACGCGGCGCTGAGGTCGCCTGGTTCCAATGGGCGAAGGACATACCACCGGATCAAAAGGGCGTCGATGACTATCTGGCTGCCCGGGGCCCTGACGAATTCTTGGCGCTGCTCGCCACAGCCAGGCCGGTTCGTAATCGAAGAACCGGCGCGACTTCATCAGCCGAGGGGAGCGGGGAGAATGCCGAATCCAAAGCCCGCTCATTCGAGATTCGCGAAGACGGCGTTTACTGCCGGTGGTCGGACTGCACGAAGCCACCTGTATGGATCTGCCCGCCTCTTGAAGTCGCTGCCCGTACCAGCGACTTCAACGAGGAGGGATGCGGAAAGTTAGTCAGGTTCCGCAATCGGCAAGGGCAGGAAAAACGCTGCGTCATCGCGAGCGCAACCCTGATTGGTGAAGGCCCGGAGACGTTGCAGCGATTGATCTCGATGGGCTTCAAGCCGAAACGCGACAGGAAATCACTGGAACTGCTGAAGGATTACGTATACGAGAGCGAGCCCGAGAAGGATGTTCGGTGCGTGTCGCAAATCGGTTGGCACGGCCAGTACTTCGTGTTCCCAGACGCGAGCATTGGGCCGAATGGTTCTGACCAAGTCCTCTTTCATTCCGAGTACGCGCCCGAACATCTGTACCGGACAGCGGGCAGTCTGGAGGAATGGCGCTCGTCGATAGCCAGTCGGTGCGTCGGTAATTCTCGCCTTGTGTTCGCGGTTTCGGTTGCGTTTGCCGCGCCGTTACTCGACCTGCTTAAGGCAGACGGCAGCGGCTTTCACTTTCGTGGTCTTTCCTCTACGGGAAAGACCACGGCGCTCCTAGTCGGAGGCTCCGTCTGGGGCGGCGGCGGGCAGAATGGCTTTCTCGACACGTGGCGCGCAACGGCGAACGGCCTGGAAGCGAGGGCGGCTCTTCACAATCATGCCCTGCTGTGTCTTGACGAGTTCGGTGAAGTAAGCGAGCGGGAGGTGGGCGAGATTGTTTATGCACTCGGCAACGGCGGCGGCAAAGGCAGAATGACGAAGCACATCATGAGCCGGCCGTCGAATACGTTCAAGCTCCTGTATCTGTCCAGCGGAGAGCGCAGTCTCTCCGACGCAATGAAATCTGCGGGGGGCCATGCGAAAGGCGGCCAGGAAGTCCGGCTCGTCGACATTGAGGCGGACGCTAGCGCCGGAATGGGGATTTTCGAGAACCTGCACGGGTTCGATACTCCCGCTAAGCTCTCCGCTCTTCTCAGCCAAGCGGCCAAGACGCACTACGGGACACCAATTCGGCCTTTTCTGCAACACATGGCCGATCACCGCGGAGAAATTGCAGAAGCAGTTGTGGAATTTCGGCGCAGCTTCCTGCGGAAGAACGTGCCCATGGATGCCGTCGGCGAAGTCCACCGGGTAGCAGCCTTGTTCGCGATTGTCGCCTGGGCGGGTCTGTTGGCGTCTAAGCTTGGCATAACCGGATGGTCCGAGGCCGCGGCGGTGAGCTCTGTTGAGTCCATTTTTCGGGCGTGGTTGATCGGCCGGGGAGATGCCAAGACGCACCGAGATGTCGAAATCGGCATCCAATTGACTCGCTCGTTTCTCCAGGTTAACGGCAGCAGCCGATTTCAGAATATCGAAAGCCCGGAGGAGAGGGTGAACAACCGCGCGGGCTACCGACAGCGCGCTCCTGAGGGGTGGCTTTATTACCTTTACCCAAAGTCTTTCCAGGATGAGATCTGCAACGGCTATGACTACAAGGCGGTTGCCAAGGAGATGGTCGGAAGAGGGTATATGCAACGCAGCGAGGGCCGGCACCTCGGTAACAAGAAATCAATCCCCGGCGAAGGAAGGCCAAGGCTGATCGAAATCCTACCGGCCATCTTTGAGGACTCAGAGGGCCCGGAGAAATCGGCAGGTTCGCTAGAAGACGAAAAAGCATGTGGGGCATGTGGGGCATGTGGGACAGGTCTCTAACTGAGCTTTTATCAGCACTTCGCAGATCGAAGTGTGCCCCACATGAAAAATGCCATGTGGGGCATGTGGGGCACGGGCAACGTTCGCCTGTCCCACATGCCCCACACCAACGATCTCTGCCCCTCGAAATGTGGCACGGCCCAACCAATGCAACTGTAAGGGCTTAACTCGAACCGCCCCACATGCCCCACATGCCCCACACAAAAACAGATGTTCCTGCAGCGTAGCTCGCTTGATCAATTTCGCCCGATAACCAGGATTATCGGCTGCTATCGAAGAACTTTCAAAATCCCCCCGAAGGAAGTATGGACTCGGGAACGAGTTGCGCGTACAATTGGATTAGGGTGGTCGATTGTTCTGACTCTGCACCTGCAGTGAAGGAGCTGACGACCCCAAGACAATAAGGGTCGCAACACCGTCGAGTACGGGATTCTAACGGCCCGCGGCACCTTCCGGTCTTCACCCAAGGTCGGAAGGCGCAGTCCCCCAGGGCGGCACAACCGCGCGGGCGACCGGCGGAGCGGCCGCAAAACAAACTCCGGGCGTACCAGGTTACACCCGAAGTGTCCCTTCCACCGAGCAAACAGCATGCGCCTGTGATTCCTGGTTCGAAGTGCACCGGAACTGGCAGGCCCACAGCGCGGCGGTTTCTCGATTTCCGGCGATTCTCTGCGCCACGCCACAAAGAGTTTCCAATGAACGAATTGGTCCGATCTGATCAGGCGGTCTGGGAAAGGCTGAAAGCCCTGGCGCTCGATAGCGTGACTTCCCCTCACTCCAGGAGAGCCTACGAGTCGGCGCTGAATGATTTTCTGTCCTGGTATCGTGCCGAGTGTCGGCCACCCATCTCGAAGGCGGTAGTGAACGGTTACAAGGCGCACCTCGAGGCCGCGGGTCTTTCTGCATCCACCATCAACGTCAGGTTATCCGCCGTCCGGAAACTGATCGCGGAGGCGGCCGATAACGGGCTGATCAGCCCTGACCTGGCCGCCGGCGTCGCCCGGGTGCGGGGCGTTGGCCGGCGCGGAGTCCGCTTGGGGAACTGGCTCGATCGCGGCCAGGCGGAACTGTTGATTCAAGCTCCGGATATCTGTACGCTCACCGGCAAGCGAGATCGCGCGCTCTTCGCCGTCCTGCTCGGGTGCGGCCTGCGCCGCTCCGAGGCCGTGGGACTCCGGTTCGAACACATCCAGCAGCGCGAGCAACGGTGGGTGATTGTTGATCTGTTGGGCAAGCATGGCCGGATCCGCTCGGTGCCCATGCCGGGCTGGGCGAAGGCTGACATCGATCGTTGGAGTGAGGCGGCCGGAATTCGTACTGGGCGGGTCTTCCGCCCGATCAACCGCGGGGGGCGTCTGACGCACGACTCTTTGGCGGACAAGTGCATCTGGTCCATCCTGCGGAAGTATGCGCCCACGCTAGGACTGGCTCAGATTGCGCCGCACGACCTGAGGCGCAGTTACGCCAAGTTAGCCCACCAGGGCCGGGCGCCGATCGAACAGATCCAATTGTCCCTGGGACATGAATCGATCCAAACCACAGAACGCTACCTGGGCGTGAAGCAGGATCTCAGTGACGCGCCATGCGACCGACTGGGACTGGAACCTGCAGCATGACTAGTCCGATGCGACGTAAATCGGAACACACCGTGCGACCAACTGAAATACCACCGACACCAGAAACCTGCCCGATGGCGAAGGATATCGAGATGTGGGCCATCGACAGGCTCATCCCTTACAGCCGAAACGCCAGGACTCACTCTGACGCGCATGTGGCGCAGATTGCCGGCAGCATTCGCGCCTTCGGTTTCAACTCGCCGATCCTTGTGGATTCGAAGGCCGGCATCATAGCGGGCCATGGGCGACTCCTCGCCGCGCGTCAACTGCAGCTCTCACAGGTGCCAGTGATTGTTCTCGATCATCTGAGCGAGGCGCAGAAGCGTGCCTACATCCTGGCCGACAATAAGCTGGCCGAACTGGCCGGCTGGGACGATGGACTTCTCCGGAGCGAGTTGGCGGGACTGCGGGACGCCGAGATCGACCTGGAAGCCATCGGTTTCAACGACGACGAGCTGCGGGTGCTCCTGGCGCAAGCTGACGGCGCTGACGTCTCGTGCGGCGATGAGGACGAGGAGGAGATTCCCGAGACTCCGGCCGAGCCGGTGACGCGTGCCGGCGATATCTGGGTCGTGGGCCAACATCGCCTGATCTGCGAAGACTGCCGCGACGAAGCCGTGGTGGCGCGCCTGCTCGAGGGCCGGAAAGCGAATCTGGTGATCACGTCGCCGCCATATGCGACACAACGCGAATACGACCCATCGAGCAGATTCACGCCGGTGCCGCCGGAAGAGTACTCGGATTGGTTCCGCAGTGTGGCCGCTAACGTCGCAACGGTCCTGGCACTCGATGGATCCTATTTCCTGAACATCAAGCCACACGCCGACGATGGTGAACGAAGCCTGTATGTGATGGACCTCGTTCTCGCCCACAAGCGGCAGTGGGGCTGGCGCTGGGTGGATGAGTTCTGCTGGCGGAAGACGGACAACGGGGTTCCAGGCGGGTGGGGAAATAGATTCAAGAACGCTTTTGAACCCGTGTACCATTTCTGTCGCCAGCCGCAGATCAAGTTCCGCCCGAATGCCGTGGGGCACGTCTCCGAAGACTGCTTCGACTACTCGCCAAACAATCCAAAATCCACCTCGGGCAGCGGTTTGCTTGGAAAGGGGGCGAGGGGCTCAGCGGCCGGAAAGCCCGGAGCCGCCGCCGACGGCGGACGTTTTGCAGGTATCGCCCGGCCCTCGAACGTGATCGAGGTCAAATCGGAATCCGGACAGGGCTCGCACTCCGCACCGTTTCCGCGCGCGCTGGTGGAGTTCTTCGTCAAGGCCTTCTCGGACAAAGGTGATCTTGTATTTGATCCCTTCCTGGGAAGCGCCACATCGATGGCCGCGGCCCACGTCCTTGGCCGAGTGGGATACGGCTGCGAGATCTCGCCCGCGTATTGCGATGTTGCCCTAGGCCGGATCGCGAACCTCGCGGGCGAGCAGCCGATACTTGCAGAAACCGGTCAAAGCATGGCGGAGGTGGCAGCCGCACGCGGGGTTCCCTTGGCGCAAGCCACCAACCCCAAGAAACAGGATCCACGACGTATCCGGCATAACGGACCGGCGCCATGCTATGGCAGCCGGCGAAAGGCCAGTTGAATTATGAAGATCAGAATCAATATCCAGGTAGAGCGATGGCCGATTAAGCGGCTGATTCCGCGTGTCACCAATCCGCGCACGCACACACCCGAGCAGATCTTGCAGATCGCGGCATCCATCCGCGAGTGGGGCTGGACCAATCCAATCTTGGTGGGCTCCGACGGCGATGTGATAGCGGGTCACGCGCGACTTCTCGCGGCGCGCCAACTCGGCATGGCTGCGGTGCCCGTCATCCAGCTTGGGCACCTGTCGGAGGCGCAGTGCCGAGCGCTGGTCATCGCCGACAACCAGCTGGCGCTCAATGCCGGGTGGAGCGAGGACATGCTGCGCGTGGAATTGCAGGCCCTGCAGGAAGCCGATTTCGATTTGAACCTCGTCGGCTTCGACGAAGAAGAACTGGCGCGACTCCTGGAGGCCGAAGGAGCCGGCGCAGGACTGACCGACGAAGATGACGTTCCCGAGGTTTCGGACAAGCCCATCAGCAAAGCTGGCGATCTGTGGAACCTGGGGCCGCACGTGCTTTTGGTGGGCGATGCCACCAGCGAAGTCGATGTCGCACGGCTGATGAATGGCGCTGCCGCCGACTTGATCTTCACGGACCCTCCCTACAACGTCGACTACCAGGGATACACCGAAGATCGGCTCACCATCGAAGGCGACAGCATGTCAGCGCAACAGTTCTCCGAATTCCTGGCAACCACCTTCGGCAGTTACCGCCGGATTGTGAAGCACAGCGCATCGTTGTACGTCTGCCATCCATCGTCCTGGCAACGCGAGTTCCAAAACGCGCTGGAAGCCGCCGGTTTCGAAGTCCGCTGCCAGATCATCTGGGCCAAGAACACGTTCGCGTGGGGCTTCGGGCGCTACAAGTTTCGGCACGAGCCGATCTTCTACTGCCACGTGGCCGGGCAGAGCGACGCCTGGTACGGGAACAAGAGCCAGAGCACGCTCTGGGAGGAGAACAAGCCGGCTGCCAATCGGCTGCACCCGACGATGAAGCCGGTCGAGTTGGTGGAGCGCGCGCTGTTGAATAGCAGCAAGAAGGGCGATGTGGTCGTGGACCTGTTCGGTGGGTCGGGTTCGACGCTCATCGCCTGCGAGCGACGCGGCCGCGCGGCCCGTTTGATCGAGCTAGACCCGCGCTACGCCGATGTAATTTGCCGGCGGTACCAGGAATATACGGGCAAGAAGGCAGTGCTCGACGGTGCCGGGACGTTCGACGAGGTCGTCCTGGAACGCGGTCAAAAAGCCGCGTGAATCGCCGGGCCGCCAAGGGGCTTGGCGGTCAGCGAGCCTGCGGCGTCTTGGGGAATCCGACAGGGGACACAAGCAGAAGAGCCCGCCGCGGCGAGTGCCGGGCGGGCGGAAAGGAGGGCGGGCGATGCTATTCAATCCGGTAGGTGCGCTCTCCTCCCTCGGGCTTGAAGGACTCGACCGCGTGACCGGCCTTCTTGATGGCGCCGGCGATGAACCCGCGCACCGTATGCTTCTGCCAGCCCATGGTCTCCATGATCTCCGAGAGGGTCGCGCCGCTCTTCCGTTGCAGCATGGCGACCACTTGGGCCGTCTTGCTGCCCTCGCGCGGTGCGGTGATTCCCGCCGCCTTGGCGGCCCTCTTGGCCTTGGGCGCGTTCTTGGCGGCGGTGGTCTTCTTGGTCGCCTTGCCTTTGGCGAGCGCGCCCTTGGCCGCCCGTGCGCCACCCTTGGCCTTGCGTTCCACCTTCGGCTCGGGCGCGCCGAGTCCCTGAATGCGCGCCCAGATACGGGTGGCGGCGGCATTGTGGCTCTTGAGTTTCTTGATCGGCTGGACGCCTGGCAGGCTGTTCCAGATCGCGACCAGCCGCTCCGCCGGCCAGGATTTGGCAAGTTCTGCAAGTTCCGGCTGGCTGCTGAAGGTCTCGAACGGAGGTTGCGTGGCGGCGGCCGCCTCAGCGGTGGCATGCGCCGTGATGTTGTCTTCTGGGTCGATCGTAAAGGTCGTCATAATCGTTCTCCTGTCGGTTCCGCGCGTTTCGCGGTCATCACATGGATCACTCGGAACTGATTGAAAAGCAAGGGGATTATTCGAGGAAAGGACACCGGCGAAGAATTGGCGATGTAGGCGCCGTGGGTGGCAACCAATGTCAGAAAAGGGCACAGGACTAAAGCCAAAACAGGAAGCAGCGATCCTGGAACTGCTGTCGAACCGGACCGTGGAAGACGCCGCCCGCGCCGTCAAGATTTCACCGAGAACGCTATATCGATGGCTGGAGCAGCCGGAATTCGTCGCGGCCTATCGGAAGGCACGCCTCGCCGCGTTTAGGCAAGCCAGCGCGCGCCTACAGCAGGCGTGCGGCGCCGCAGCCTCGATCCTAATGAAGGTTATGGTCGACCCTGCTACGCCAGCATCCACTAAGGTAAGAGCCGCTGAAGCGGTCCTGGAGCGAGCTACCAGGGCGATTGAACTCGAAGACGTCTTGGCTCGGGTCGAAGTGCTCGAACGGACGAATCAGCAATTGGAAAATCGGTCCTGAACAACATCCGCCGAGAGGACACATATGATCAGCAGAAATCTCGCACGACGCTTGGAACAACTCGAAACCCAGCTCATACCGGCCGCGGTCGAACCGGGCCCTATACTCACAATCCATTTCGTCGCGGCGGCGGACGAAGTTGACGGCATTGAGGCCTCGCCCAATGACCGGCACGTTGTCGACACCATGGAAATACAGCTGGCCGGAATCCCGCGGTCGAGAAAGAAGAGGCGCTGGTGAAGGCCGAACGCCTACCGATAAGAGGTGATATCGCTCGCGTGGGGTGGGCGCCGATCTTGGCCGGACGATGCCCACTCGACGGGTTGGGGACAAACCAGCCGAGTGGATTCGCAGGACCGGAAGAGCCCGAGGCGTGAGGCGCGAACGTTGCCTCGTTTTGGGACAGAATTTTGCGACAGCGCCGACAGCAAACCCAGCGCTACGACGAACGTGAGACGGCCTCAATTTTGAGACCAACTTTTGAGACGCTCAGACCCTTGATCTCAGGGCTCGCCGGGTTTGTCTCGAAACCTACCCATTCTGAACCGTCAATAAAATCTATGTAAGTATCACGAGCGCGGGTAAACTTGTATGTGTCGCTTCATTTGAAGGTAACTGATCGTGCTTGGCGGTTTTAAGCCGTGAGCGCCGCGATCCAATGCGATCTCTCTTCGTATTCCCGTTGATGGCCATTGCGGCCCTCGCGCAGCCGGTTTCGTTCGGAGTCCGGGCAGGCGTGCCGCTCACGGATTTGCTCAACGCGTCCTCAGCCCTGCCGCAACCCGGATCGCCCCCTTCCAGGCCATTCACCAGTACCACGAACCGTTACCTTATTGGACCCACGATTGAGGTGCGGTTGCCGCTCGGCCTGAGCCTGGGATTCGATGCGTTGTACCGGCACTACGACTTCTCTTCGCCGGGCTTCGTCACAGCGCCGCCTGCCATCTACATTATGCAAGGCGCAGAGCGGGCGGAAGGAGGAGACTGGGAGTTCCCGCTCATGGCGAAGTACCATTTTAGTTCGAAGCTTGTAAGACCCTACGTCGGCGCCGGAGTTGCGTGGGACCGGCTAGGCG
>JBAVYH010000046.1:0-30562 GCA_049698695.1 Bryobacteraceae bacterium
TCCCACCGCGCCGGCAACGACGGTCTATTCCCCCGAAAACGAACAAGAAAACCCAGCGAAAGGAGCCCGGCACTGCGCCAACCAGATTTCAGCCCTTCAGGCTCATTCTTGGATTAGAAAATGCTGCATTCCGACCGGAGTCATAAACACTTCGCTCGGTGCGCGCAATCTGCAGTTCGCACTGAAGTTCCACTTCTGACGGGGAACGATCGCTGAAGCGCCGATAGCTAATGCAAGTCTGGGCCGGCTCCCGGATTGACAGTCCGGGGCCGGCCCATTTGCGTTGAACCGGCCCTACGCGCGCCTCGCCGGCACACGCGGGTTCCGCGCTCCAGCCCAGGTCTGCTGGTGCCAGTAAGGGTAAGGCTCCGCAACGGCGCTGGCGTCATCAAGGCGGGCCATCTCCTCGGCGCTTAGTTCCCACGCAGCCGAAGCGAGATTGTCGCGCAGTTGCTCTTCGTTGCGCGCACCCAGGATCACCGTGTCTACGCCCGGCTTGCCGCGCACCCAGTTGATCGCCACTTGCGCCGGCGTTATGCCGCGACCGGCGGCGATCTCGATCATGACGTCCACGATGCGATAGAGCCGCTCCCAGTCCACTTTGATCGGCGGTCCGAGCGTGGCCAGCCGTCCTTCCGCGGGCTGCGGTGCGTCGCGCCGGATCTTTCCCGAAAGCAGCCCAAACATGAGCGGGCTCCACGCCATCACGCCCACGCCCTGGTCGAGACCCATCGGAATCAATTCGTATTCGGCGTCGCGCACCAGCAGCGAGTATTGGATCTGCTGGCTGACATAGCGCGCCAGTCCACTCCGCTCGGAAATAGCAACCGCCTTCGTCGTCTGCCAGGCGGAGAAATTGGAGCAGCCGATGTAGCGAACCTTGCCCTGGCGAATCAGGTCATCGAACGCTCCTAGCGTCTCCTCCATGGGAGTAAGGGAGTCCATCGAGTGTGCCTGGTATAAGTCGATGTAGTCGGTGCCGAGGCGCCGCAGGCTGGCCTCGCAAGCCTCTGTCAGGTGGTGGCGCGACAACCCCAGGTCGTTCGGTCCCGGTCCCATCCGCGAGAACGCCTTGGTGGCGATCTGCACACTCTGCCGCCGGCCCTTCAGGGTCGCGCCGAGCACTTCTTCGGCGAGCCCTTCCGAATAGATGTCAGCGCTGTCAAACAACGTGACGCCGTGGTCGATCGCAATATCGATCAGGCGCCGTGCCGGTTCCGCACTGAGGCCGCCCATGGCCGCATGCCGTCCCTTGCCACCGAATGTCATCGTTCCCAAACTGAGCGACGAGACGCTCAAGCCGCTTCTGCCGAGAAATCGCTGTTCCATGCACTTATTATCAGTCCGATCGCCTGCCTTGAAAACTGACTCATGCCGTTGACGATCCAGCCAGCCTGACGCGATACTGAGCATATGACTGCCGTAGCGAGGGGAGCCGCCCTTCAGGTCCGCAATCTGCGCAAGACTTACAAGGATGTGCTCGCCGTCGACGGTTTGGATCTCGAGGTTCGTGCGGGCGAATGCTTCGGGCTACTCGGACCCAACGGCGCGGGAAAAACCACCACCATGGAAATCTGCGAGGGACTGGTCTCCGCCGATTCCGGCGAGGTCGAGATGCTGGGCATGCGCTGGAACTCTGATGCCTCACAACTCCGCCAGCGGCTCGGCGTCCAGCTCCAGGATACGCAACTCGCCGACAAGCTCACCGTCCTGGAGACAGTCCGCCTGTTTCGCAGCTTCTACCACACGGGACCCACCCCGGCGGAAGTCATTGCTCTGGTCCAACTCGGCGAGAAGCGGAACTCGCGCGTGGGCAATCTCTCCGGCGGGCAAAAACAGCGGCTGGCGATGGCTTGCGCGCTGGTCGGCGATCCCGATTTTCTGTTCCTCGACGAGCCAACCACAGGCCTCGATCCGCAGGCCCGGCGCCAGCTCTGGGAATTGATCGAAGAGTTCAAAGCCTCCGGCCGGACCATCCTGCTCACCACGCACTACATGGATGAAGCCGAACGCCTGTGCGACCGCATCGCTATCATGGACCACGGCAGAGTCATCGCTCTCGGCACGCCGCGCGAGCTGATTGCTTCCATCGGCGTCGAGCACGTGGTCGAGTTTTCGGCCGGCAACGCCTCGAAACCGCTGGCCGTCTCAGCACTGCGCCAGATCGAAGGCGTCCGCGAGCTCCACAGCGAGAACGGCAGCGTGCAGATGCTGGTCACCGAACTCCATCGCGCCGTGCCCGCCCTGCTCGATGAACTCAACCGGCAGGGTGTTCCGCTGACCGAGTTGCGCACCCATTCCGCTTCCCTGGAGGACGTCTTCGTCACTTTGACGGGACGGCATTTGCGCGATGAGTGAGATCACCATTCCCGACCTGCGAGCCCGTCAGGCCGCCCGAAAATCTCCGCGCCCTGCCATGTGGACGGAGCATCCGCTGGCCCAGTTGACCCTGGTGCGGTTTCTGGAATTCATTCGCGAGCCGGAAGCGCTGTTCTGGGTGTTCATCTTCCCCATCCTGCTGGCCACCGGCCTCGGTATCGCCTTCCGCAACCGGCCCCCGGACGTGCTCAAAATCGCCACCGTCACGCCGCAACTGGCCCAATCGCTCCGCCTTGAGAAGCTACTCGATGTCGAGGAACTGCCCGCCGCGGCCGCCGAGCGAGCTTTGCGCACCGGCAAAGTGGCGCTGCTCGCCGAGCCGGGACCGGGCGGCAGCGTGGTCTACCGGTATGACGACACCAATCCGGAAGGCCGCACGGCGCGCATGCTGGCGGATCGCGCGATCCAGCGGGCTGCTGGCCGCGTCGATCCGGTCGCTACCGCCAACCAGTTCATGCGCGAGCCGGGATCTCGCTACATCGATTTCCTGATCCCCGGCCTGCTCGGGATGAACTTGATGGGCAGCGCTATATGGGGCATGGGATTCGCCATCGTCGATGCCCGGCGCAAGAAACTGATGAAACGCCTGGTGGCCACACCCATGCCCCGGCATTACTACTTACTGTCATTTCTGCTTTCACGGCTCTTACTGCTTGTGGTGGAAGTGGGCGTGCTCCTGGGCTTCGGAGCGCTGGTATTCGGCGTCCCCGTGCGCGGCTCCTTGCTCGACCTGATGCTGTTGTGCGTGCTGGGATCGCTGTCGTTCAGTGCGCTCGGCCTGTTGATCGCTTCCCGCGCGAGAACCATTGAAGCCGCGTCCGGCCTGATGAACTCGGTGATGATGCCCATGTGGATCGTGTCCGGCGTCTTCTTCTCGGCCCAGCGGTTCCCCGAGTTCGTCCAACCATTCATCAAGGCGCTGCCACTGACGGCCGCCATCGACGCGCTGCGGATGAATATGCTGCAGGGAACAAGCCTCGCGCAATTGACCCCGCAGATCGGCGTGCTGGCCGGCTGGCTGATCGTCTGCTTCGGTCTGGCGCTCAAGCTCTTTCGCTGGCGTTAGTATGGTGAGCTTCAAAGCGGGGACTGGCTCGAAGTTCGCCCCTTTTGCAAAAGTTCGTGCCTGGACCCGGTTTGCCCTTTAGGAGATCGTGCCGCGCGCGACTTGCGACGCACCGCATCAGGCCCTGGTACCGGAATAGCCGCACCCACCGCTTCCTCACGGTCGCGGCTCCGATCCGCGTTCAGAGCCGTTCCAACGTGAGGCCATCGGGTTCGCCGCCAAAGTACTTCTGCAAAGCATCTTGGAAAACCTGGTTGTCGCGCGCGACGCTCGCAAACAAAGTCATCGAGGATCGGAATTTGAGGTCATCGGGATATCCAAAAATCTGGTTGATCGAGCGCCCCTCCACCAGGTTCACCAGAAGGGTGCACTCTCTCAGCCGCGGCCCAAGAACGGGGTGATCCAAATACGCCTCGGCTTCCTGTCGTGATGAGATACCGAAGGCAATCGCCGTCGGACTGTGCCCCAATCCTCGAAGCTGAGGGAAGATGAACCACATCCAGTGCCCCTTCTTCAGCCCGTGGCGCAGCTCGGTGCATACCCGTTCGTACACCGGGTTCTGGGCGTTCACGAAGCGCTGCAGATCATAAGTATCATTCACCACTGCCATTTACTTACTTCCTCCGTGAATCTCAGCCGATCTGTCTTACCCCATCCGTAGGGGCCGGGCATGCCCGGCCCGGCTCCGGCGCGCACTAAAACGAAAGCCCAAAACAAGTGACCAAACTTCGGAAAGGGTGTACTTAGACCGCGCCTTGGCCCGTCCTCTGGTTCGCCGGGCGCGCTGTCAGCACAAATCCGCCAGCCGTCTGCTGGAACGCCTCCACCTGGCCTCGCTCCCATGCCGCGTCCCGCCCCAATTCCCGCGCCATCAGCGCAGCCACCTGCGGGGCCATTGCCATCGCGGCACCGGCATTCAGAAACAACGCGCGCGTGCGGCGCGCCAGAACGTCTTCCACCGTTCGCGCCATTTCCTCGCGCGCGGCCCAAACCACTTCGGCCGCCGTGTAGGGCAAGCTGCTGTGCAGAGGCCCGCCAAGCGAAGGGTCGTCCCCCATCAACTTCAATACGGCCGGGGCGTCGGAGCCATAGACCCCCAGCCGGCCGAACCTCGCGGCGCTCGAGTGGAATCCATGAATGTTGAGGTGATCGGTGATGCAAGGGCGTTCTCCCAGGCGCCCCAATATGGCGGCCTGGTTGACGCAGTCTTCCGCCATGTGGCGATAGGTGGTCCACTTACCGCCGCAGATAGTCACCATGCCGGAATTCTCGATGCGAATGGTGTGGCCGCGCGAGAGCGCCGCCGTGTTGGCGGAATCTCCGGCGCGCACCAGCGGCCGGATGCCGGCGAAGACGCTGGTCACGTCGCTGCGCTCTGGCTTCTTCGCCAGGTAGAGAGACGCGGTCTCGAGCACGAAGTCGATTTCCTGCTCCTGCGCAACGGGTTCGAGCGCGGACTCCGCGACCGGCGTGTCGGTTGTGCCGACCAGCGTGTGGCCGTGCCAGGGGATGGCGAACATCACGCGGCCGTCGCTGGTGTGCGGCACCATGATGGCGTTATCTCCGGCCAAGAAGGACCCGTCGAACACCAAATGAATGCCCTGGCTGGGCGCGATCATCGGCTGGGCCAAAGGATCCGCTTTGCGGCGCAAGTCGTCGGTGAACGGTCCTGTAGCGTTGATCACGACCTTGGCCGCGGCTTCAAACTCCTCGCCATTTTCCATGTCGCGAACCGTGACGCCATTGACGAAGCCGTCGCTGTCCTTGCCCAGGCCGGTGACCTGCGCATAGTTCAGCAGAACGGCGCCCTGCTCGCTGGCGGTGGCGATCAGGTTAATGAGCAGGCGCGAATCGTCGAACTGGCCGTCGAAATAGATGACGCCGCCGCGCAGTCCGTCGGTGTTGAGCGTGGGCAGCCGCTCCAGCGTCTCTTCGCGGGAAAGGACTCGCGAGTCTCCGAAGCCGTATTTGCCTGCCAGCAAGTTGTAGAGCTTCAGGCCGATGCCGTAAAAAGGGGCCTCCCACCAATCGTAGTTCGGCACCACGAAGCCCAGGTTGCGAACCAGGTGGGGCGCGTTCTGAAGCAGCAGGCCGCGCTCCCGAAGAGCCTCCATCACCAGCGACACGTTCCCCTGTTCCAGGTAGCGGACGCCGCCGTGAACCAGCTTAGTGCTGCGGCTGGAAGTGCCTTTGCCGAAGTCGCTCTGCTCTAGCAAAAGCACGTCGTAGCCACGGGAGGCGCCATCGATCGCCACACCCGCCCCAGTGGCGCCGCCGCCCACCACGATCATGTCCCACGCGCCGGCATGGGCTTGCAGCCGGCGGCACATCTCAGCGCGGTTCATTGGCCCAGCATAGCTGACGCGCTCCGGTGAACTCCACTGCCGTCCGACGCGCGCCCGTGAGGGAGCGGTTGGTCTTTTACCGTTCGATGCGGAACGTGCCGCGGAGCGGCAGGTCGCGCGAGGAACCGCCCACCTGCACCGTGTATTCGCCCGACACCAGTTCCCACCCATCCTTGTCCTCATTGAAGACGGACAGATAGTGCGGGTTCAGATCGAGCGTCACCGATTTCGATTCGCCGGGCTCGAGTGCGATCTTCTGGAATGCCACCAGGCGCTTGAACGGTTCCCCCGCGGACTGGGGAAGCGTGGCGTACACTTCGGCGATCTCGGCTCCGGCTCGCGTGCCGGTGTTCTTCACCTCGAACGTAACCTCGGCCGGCGACACTTTCAGGCCCGAGTAACTGTAAGTGGTGTAGGACAATCCATAGCCGAACGGAAACAGCGGCTGTTTGTCTTTGGCGTCATACCACTTATATCCGACTAACAGCCCTTCGTCGTAATCGATATCGAACCGCCTGGTGTTGATCTTCCAGGGCGCGCCGGGGAACATCGGTACTTCCTCGCCTTGGCGCGGCGGAGGTTGCAACACCTCCTTCGGGTGCGGCAGGTCGGCTTCGGTTTTCGCGAACGTGACCGGCAGTTTGGCTGATGGGTTCACCTCGCCGAACAGGATCCTGGCGATGGCCTCGCCGCCGCGCGTGCCGGGATACCATGCTTCCAGCACCGCATTGACGCGGTCGATCCACGGCATGGTGACCGGGCCGCCGGACTCGATCACCACGATGGTGTGCGGATTGGCCGCGGCGACCGCGCTGACCAGGGCATCCTGCCGGCCGGGAAGTGACAGGCTCATTGCGTCGTTGCCTTCGCCGGTCGGCTGATTGACGAACACGATCGCCACATCAGAAGCCTTGGCCAGGGCCGCGGCCGCGCTTGCGTCCGTACCCGGATCATAGGCAACCTTGGCGCCCGGCGCCTCAGCGCGAATCGCTTTCAACGGTGATGAACGGTGCCAGACCTGGCCGAAAGCGTACGCACCAGGGACTGCGTTGCCGCCGATAGGATCGACCTGCCCGGAGCCTGCGCCAGACAGCACGCCGGCGTCGGCATGCGATCCAATTATGGCGATCGAGTGGATGTTCGATGCGGCCAAAGGCAACTGGCCATTCGCGTTCTTTAACAGCACTATGCTCTGCTCGGCGACGCGCTCGGCCACCTCGAGGCCGTGAAACACGTCCGGCACACGCCGGTCCGGCGGGTTATCGAACAACCCCACCGCAAACTCGCTGCGCAGCACCCGGTGCACCATGTTGTCGAGCCGCGCCATCGGAACCTCGCCGCTCTCCACCGCCTTCTTGAGCGGGGCGCCGAAGTAAGTGTCCTCCGGCATTTCCATATCGAGGCCGGCGTTGGCGGCCTTGGCTGTGCTGTGCGTGGCGCTCCAGTCGGAGATCACGAATCCCTGGAAGCCAAAGTCCTTTTTCAGAGCTTGGTTGAGGAGATAGTTATTCTCGCAGGCGTAATCGCCATTCACCAGGTTGTAGGAGCACATCACCGCGCCCACGCCGGAGCCCTTGAGGGCGATCTCGAAGGCCAGCAGATCGCTTTCGCGCATGGCCCGCTTGTCAACCTTCACGTTGACAAACGAGCGGCCGCTTTCCTGATCGTTCATGGCGTAGTGTTTGAGGTCGCCGATGATGTGCTGCTCCTGCAGCGCCTTCATCTCCGCTCCTACCAGCGTGCCGGCTAGAATCGGATCTTCGCCGCGATACTCGAAGTTGCGGCCGTTGCGCGGCTCGCGCGTGAGATCCATGCCGCCGCCCAGCGACATGGTGTAGCCCTGATCGCGCAGCTCGCGGCCAATCAGCGATCCGTATTCGCGGGCCAGATCGATATCCCAGCTCGAAGCTTCCGCAATGCCCGACGGCAAGGGCGTGGAATAGCGGCCGAATACCGACGAGTGAGTGACGCCCACCGCGGCGTCCGCCATCTGCAGGTCGGGAATGCCGAGGCGCGGAATGCCCGGGATGAATCCGGCATTCCCCAGCGCCCTTGGCGGCAGCTTGTCGGGACCGGCCATCACCACATCCCAGCCGCTGTCGTGAAGCAGTGCGATCTTCTCGTCGAGCGTCAGCATCTTGACAATCAGGTCGGCGCGCTGATCGGGGGTTAGAGTTCTGTCCATCCAGGGCCCAGTGGGCTTCTGCGGCTGCCCAAACTGGGCCAGAACCGGCGCCACGCCGAGCGTCAGCGCCAGGGCGCCGGCGGTCAGCGTGGACAAACGGGGAAAAGCGTTGCGGAGTTTTGTCGTGGTCATCGTATTGGGTTTCGGTCTCGCGTCACGCCGGGTGAATCCGTGAGGCGTCGTTCCGGGTCTCGAATCGTTCTTCACCTGACAGTGGCGTCCGAAATCCCTAGTCTTGCACCATTTCGGCATCGAATGCCAGCCGCTGTGGCAACCCGCCGCGACGCGGGTGCCAACGGCCGCCGCCGAAGCCGCTGCTACCGGTTCGGCTGAGCCGCCGGCTGGTTGGCCGCCATATCGGGCAGCATGCCGTGCAGAACGTCGTTGGCGAAGAAGAACTTGCCGTCGCTCGGCACCATCATGATCTGCACCTTGTCGGACAGCTTGTCGGCGATGATCTTCTGCAGCATGATTGGGTTCTGTTTCAGAATGCCTGCCTCCAATTGCATATCGTCGGCGTCGGCTTTCGACATCACGGCAACGCGGTCGGCATCCGCCTGATTCATGAGTTTGCGCCGTTCCAGCTCGGCCTTTCCGTCGATCAGCTTGGCCTGCGCCTTGGCTTCGGCCTCAAGACGCGTCTGCTCGATTTGTTTCTGCTTGAGCGGCAAGGTGTACTGCATAGCGTCCGACTGGGCTTTGGCCTCGAGAACCGTGACCTCCGCCTGGGCTTCGGCCGCCTTCACCTGCCGCGCCTTGTCGGCCTCCGCCTCCAGCTCCGCCGTCCGCACCTCCTTTTGTTTCACTTCGACTTCCACGCTGAGCCGCTCGTTCTCCTGCTCCTTGAGGAGGACGCCCTCGAGGCCCTTGGCATATTCCTCGGGAAGCTGGATATCGCGCAGCATGACCTCTTTGACGACAATGGCGTCGGGAGAAAGCCGCCGCGTGATGGCGCCCGCCGCCTCACGCCGGATCTCGTCGCGCTTCGCCGCGAACAGATCCCGCACCAGGTAATTGGGAGCGATCTCCCGGAAAGCGCTCGCCACCACCGGCGGCACCAGCTCCCGGTCCACCGGCTGCGGCAGGTTCGCCTGAACAAACGCCAGCCGCTGCGGATCGATGCGGTAGCGCACGGTCACGGCCAGGCCGACGGACAGTCCCTCCCTGGTTTGCACGCTCAGCGGCTGAACGGCCTTTTCGCCGAGCGTGGTTTGAAAGATTTGGTCGCGGACATCGTAGAGAGCCACGCTCTGCACCAGCGGCCAGAGGAAATGCAGCCCGGGATACAGTGTTCCCGGCACCGTCCCGGATATCTGGCTGACGCAGACGCCGGCCATGCCTGCCGGCACTACGTCGATGCTGAGGCCGGCCAAAAGCGGCACCAGGGCCAGCGCGGCTACGCGGCCCGCAATCTGCCACCGGAGCGGTTGGGGCACCGCGGGGTGCTCAGTACCGACGGGCGCGTTCGACCGCTGGTACAGACGAAGAAGATCGTGAAACAGCAGGCCGGCGGCCGCGGCGATGGCCGCGAAGCCAACCGTTTCGAGCAGGTACTTGACGATAAGCATTCGGTTTCTCCTTGGCGAAGCGGCAGCCGCTTCACCGCTGCGGGATTGGCAATCCGCGTTCCAGGCCCTGCGCGACGCGGCTGGCGCAGCTTCGCGCTGCGTTGGAGTGCGAAATCGCCAACGCCGCCCGTGTCAAAAGGAGAAAGCCGTGGAAGCGCGGACACGAAGTATTGGTGTCAGGCCTATGGTAGAGATAAGGCGAATCGTCGATCGCCTTCGAATTGAGGTGCCGCGATGGCAAGAAAACTCTTTCCTCTCTCCAAGGTCTATGGCTTGCTCGAACCGGGGCCGGTGGTGATGGTCACCACCGTTCGCAAGGGGCGGCCGAACATCATGACCATGTCGTGGCACACGATGATGGAGTTTGAGCCGCCGCTGGTAGGTTGCGTGATCAGCAACCGGAATTACACGTTCGGCACCTTGAAGTCGACCAAGGAATGCGTCATCAACATCCCGACCGTGAAGCTGGCGGCCAAGGTGGCGGCCTGCGGAAACACCTCCGGCGCGAAAATCGACAAGTTCGCCAGCTTTGGTCTCACGCCCGTGGCCGCCGGGCGAGTCAAGCCGCCGCTCATTGGCGAGTGCTATGCGAATCTCGAATGCAAGGTTGTCGATACCCGGATGATCTCCAGGTACTGCTTCTTCGTCCTTGAAGTAGTCAAAGCGTGGATCGACCCATCGGTGAAACGCCCGCGGACCATTCATCATCTCGGATGGGGCGCCTTCATGGTCGCCGGACGGACAATTCAATTGCCCTCCAAAATGAGATAGCATCATCGTGGGATCGGCTCCAGCCCGCCGGCTCGATGGCGGGCTACCGTCCTCTGGCGCACGTTTTCCCAAAGGGGGCTGTCGTTTGAACCGCCGTGACTTTTTCAGAACTGCCGCATCAGCGATAGCCGCCCCGGCGCTTGCCGCCGCTGCGTCCGATGCGGCGGACGAACAACGCTGGCTGGCCGTCGCCGAGAGCTTGAAGCCGCGGCTGAACGCGACGCCCGTCGCGCCGGCCGCGATCGTCAGCATGGTCGCCGACCCGGGTGCGTTTCTGCGCTGGCGCGTTGAGCAAGTTTCTCCGCCGGAAGCACTGAGCCAGCGCCTGCTGCGGCGCGGTGACACTGCCGTTATCGACTTCGGCCGCCATCTTACAGGCCATTTCGCATTCTCGATCGCCGGCGAAGGCCGCGGCGTCGATTCACCGGCGCGGCTCAAGCTGACTTTCGGCGAAGTGCCGGCCGAGGTCGCGCAGCCTCTCGATCCGTACCATGGCGGTCTCAGCCGCGCCTGGCTGCAGGACGAAGTGATCAACATCGACGTCTTGCCGGCAACCGTCGAGATGCCGCGCCGCTACGCGTTCCGTTACGTGAAGCTGGAGGTAGTCGATACCTCGCCCAACTACGTCGTGCGCATCGCGCAGATGAAGGCGACCGCGCTGTCTTCCGCCGGCGCCGATCCGCCGCCCTTGCCGGAGACGGTGCCGGCGCTGCTGCGGCAGATCGACAAAATCAGTATCGCCACGCTGCGCGACTGCATGCAGACCGTGTTCGAGGACGGCCCCAAGCGCGACCGGCGGCTATGGATCGGCGATCTTCGCTTGCAGGCATTGACGAATTACGCGACCTTCCGGAACAACGATCTCGTCAAGCGGTGTCTCTACCTGTTCGCCGCTTTCCCGCGCGAGGATGGCCTGGTGTGCGCCTGCGTGTTCGAGGATCCGCGGCCTCATCGCGGGCACGAGTACATCATCGACTACGCCGCCCTGTACGCAGCGGCGGTGCTGGACTATGCCCAAGCCACCGGCGACTGGAGCACGGCCGCCGACCTCTGGCCGGTGGTGCGGAAACAGATGGACCTGCTCTCCGCCAGCGTCGGGACCGATGGAGTTTTCGCCGCTCCGGCTCATAGTTGGGTCTTCATCGATTGGAGCGACTCGCTCGAGCGCGCTGCCGCCATGCACGGGGTCTTCGTGTTCTCGCTCCGGAGCGCGGTCGAACTGGCGCGCCGCTGCGGGGCCGCGGGCGATGCCGCGAAATACGAGCGGTTGATCGCCCGCATGACGGCCGCCGGGCGCAGCGCCTTCTACGATTCCTCCCGCCAACTGTTTGTCAGCGGCGCCAGGCGCCAGGTCTCCTGGGCTTCGCAGGCGTGGATGACTCTGGGCGGTATTGCCACTAAGGACGAGGCCGCTCAGGCGTTCCGCGCCGTTGCCGCCCAGCCCGATGCTGTGCGCCCGGGAGCGCCCTATCTTTACCACTATGTCGCCGAAGCCATGCTGCAATGCGGGCTGAAACAAGAGGCGAAACAATTGGTTGAAACATATTGGGGCGGGATGGTGAAGGCGGGCGCCGACACTTTCTGGGAAGTCTACGATCCGTCGAATCCCGATCTCTCGCCCTACGGCAGCACGCTGGTGAACAGCTACTGCCACGCCTGGAGCTGCACGCCGGCCTATCTGCTTCGCAGCCTCGATCTGGCCGGGAAATGAGCCGCTGTGTCCCATTGTGGGGCAGGCGGTTCCGCCTGCCGACCTTTCGCAGTCCCGCCGGAGATCATTCCATGCTGAAACGAGTTGTCCCGTTCCTCGCCGCCGTGGCTGCCGCCGCGCCGCTCTGGGGAGCTTCCTATTACACCGTCCGCCTGGACGACCCCAAAGCGGTCTACCTGACGCCCGACAGCTTCCCGGTGCATGGCGACGGCGTCGGCGATGATACCGACGCCCTTCAGCAGGCGATCGACAAAGTGCAGGAGACCACCAGCCAGGGAATCGTCTTCATTCCCGAAGGCCGATACCGCCTGTCCAAAACCATCTACATTTGGCCCGGCATCCGCGTCATCGGGTACGGCGCCGCACGACCGGTGCTGGTGCTGGGCGAGAACACTCCGGGTTACCAGGACAAGGACAACGAGAACCTCATGGTGTTCTTTGCCGGCTGGCGTCCCGGCGCCCGCCGCGACCCCGGTTTTCCAGGCTTCCAACCGCCGGTGAGAGGCCCCGGAGATCGGCCTCCGGATGCGGGGCCGGGCACCTTCTATTCGGCCTTGAGTAACATCGATTTGGAAATCAACGACGGTAATCCCGGCGCCGTCGGCGTCCGCGCCCACTACGCGCAGCACTGCTTCCTGGCGCACATTGACTTTCACATCGGTTCCGGCCTGGCGGGTATTCATGAAGGCGGAAACGTTGCTGAGGACGTCCACTTCTATGGCGGCAGGTACGGCATCTGGACGCGCACCCCTTCACCGGGCTGGCAGTTCACGGTGATCGACGCCACGTTTGAAGGCCAGCGCGAAGCCGCCATTGAGGAGCGCGCCGCCGGCCTCACGCTCATCCGGCCGCGCTTCCGCAACGTTCCCACGGCAATCGCCATTGACCCCGGCTTTCCCGACGATCTTTGGGTAAAAGACGCCCGCATGGAGAACATCTCGGGTCCGGCGGTGATCGTCAGCCTCGAAAACAACCCGCGCACGGAAATCAACATGGAAAACGTGGTTTGCAGCCACGTGGGCACGTTTGCTCTCTTCCGTGAAAGCGACAGAAAGGCTACCGGGCCGGCGCCCCTGTACCGCGTCAAGGTCTTCTCCCACGGGCTGAACTACGCCGATATCGGCGCCGTTCCGCAGATCAAAGACATCTTCGAAACCGCCGCTCTGAGCGCATTGCCGGCCCCCGTGGAATCCGACCTTCCCGATCTGCCGGCCCGCGACACATGGGTGAATATTCGCTCCCTCGGCGCCAGGGGCGATGGTTCCACCGACGATACCGAAGCGTTCCGCAAAGCCATTGCCGAACACCGCACCATTTACCTTCCGACGGGCAGGTACGCGGTCAGCGACACGATTGCGCTGAGGCCTGATACCGTTCTGATCGGCCTGCACCCCAGTGCCACCCAGATCGACCTGCTCGATTCCACTCCCGCGTTTCAGGGCGTCGGCTCGCCCAAGCCGCTGATCGAGGTGCCCAAAGGTGGAACCAACATCCTGATTGGGATCGGCCTCTACACCAACGGCATCAACCCGCGGGCAGTAGCCGCTAAGTGGATGGCCGGCGCCCATTCGATGATCAACGACGTCCGCTTTCTGGGCGGGCACGGCACCATCAAACCCGACGGCAGCCGCGAAAATCCTTACAACAATAACCACACGGCCGATCCCGACCTCCGTCGCCGCTGGGACGCACAGTATCCCAGCCTCTGGGTGACCGATGGTGGCGGAGGCACGTTCCTCGATATCTGGACCCCCAGCACCTTCGCCCAGGCCGGCATGCTGGTTTCCGACACTTCCACCCCCGGGCACATTTATCAAATGTCGAGCGAACATCACGTCCGCAACGAAGTACAACTGCACAATGTCTCGAACTGGCAGCTCTGTGCGCTGCAAACCGAAGAGGAGCGCGGCGAAGGCGGCTTCGCGCTGCCGCTCGAAATCGATGGCTCGAGTAACATCACGTTTTCCAACTTACACATCTATCGCGTGATCAGCTCTTATCAGCCGTTCCCCTGGGCCATCAAGGTTTCCGGCTCGAAGAACATCCGCTTCCGCAACATTCACTGTTACAGCAACAGCAAAGTCTCGTTCGACGATTCGGTTTACGACCAGACGCATCGCGCCGCGATTCGCCAGCGGGAGCTGGCGTGGCTGAACCTGTCCGGCAACGCACCCGCGGTTGCCGTCAGGGCGCCTTCCCCTGTGCTCGCGGCCGGCGCCAGGGTGGAGAAGCTCGCCGGAGGCTTCTTTAATATCTCCGGCGGAGCGGCCGGCCCTTCGGTCGACTTTTACTTTGTGGACGCCCACTGGCAGCGCATCTACCGCTGGTCGGCGGCCAGCCGCCAGCTTTCCATCGTGCGCGACAATCCGCTCGACCCGATCAATCTGGCCTTCGACCGGGCCGGCAACCTGATGGTGATTTCCTACGCGGGCAACGGGACGGTCTACTCTTTCAAGCCGGGATCGATGGATGACACCATCACGCTCTTGCAACCGCAATCCGTGGTGCCGCGGCGCGGCATGACTGCCGTGCTTCCGGTTGGCGATTGGCGCGTCAATGCCGGCGCGCTCCAGCAGCCCTACCGGCAGTATGTTTCCCCGGATGGCACCACCTTCATTCCGGCCGGCCAGGATTTCGTTAGCGGCGCAACATCGTGGGGTATCAAGAGCAGCGCCTTGCTGCGCGGATTCGGACTGGCCCCCGCCGTGGCTGGACGACCGTTCTACATCACCGACGAATCGCAGATGATGACTTGGGTGGGCGCCGTCCAACCCGATGGCAGCGTGCCGGACATGAAACTCTTCGTCAACCAAGGCGGCGAGGCAGTCACAGCCGACTCCCAGGGCAACGTCTACCTCGCAGCCGGCCAAGTCTACGTCTACAACCCGGCGGGCAAGCTGATCGATACCATCGAGGTTCCCGAGCGTCCCCTCCAGTTGGTATTCGGAGGCAAGGACGGGCAGACGCTGTTCATTCCCGCGCGGACCTCATTGTACGCGGTGCGTACGCGCTTCAAAGGCCGGTAGAATGTGCCGCGGAATGCCGGGCTAACGGATCGGCGCAGCGGGCGCGGCAAAGGCTGCAACCGGTTCCGGCAATACCGCCGGTTGCGCGGTTGGCTGGAAGTTGAACCATTGCGCCAGTTCCTCGTCGCCGACCCGGCGGCGTGCCATGATGGCGCGGCGGCGGGCCAGGGCGCGGGGCAGGCAGCGCGCCAGGTGCCAGAAAGCGGCGGCGGATCTGGGCTCCCACAGAATCGATCCGCTTACCACCACCAGGTCGCGCAGCGTCATGGGCAGCCAGCAACGGCGGTAAACGCCGCCGGTGACGTTCTTGATGCGCATCAGGAAGCGATTCTTCACCGAGTGCATGTTGATGAGCGCCGGCAGCGACCGCCGGTTGAGGGGCGTCGCCGTGCGCACATGAAAAGCCTCCGCCGAAGGCGTATACAGCGTTCGCCAGCCCAACAACTGCGCCCGCCAGGCGACGTCGGCATCTTCGCGATAGACAAAGAAATCGGGATCGAAGAATTCGCCGTCGATGGCTACGTCGTCGATCATGCTGCGCCGGTAGAGCGCCGCCGCCGCGCACGCTCCGAAGACATATTCCAGGTTCTGATAATCGCCGCGATCCGGCTCGCGCCAACCGCGATCGAAGTGCCGCAAGGCGGGGGTGAAACAAACGCCGGTCGAATCGATGCGCGCTTCGTCCAGCGGCTCAAAACCAGGCCCGATGGAAAGCAGCTTGCCGCACACCGTTCCCGCCTCCGGGTCGGCCTGGCCGGCCTCCACCAGCGCGCGGATGAAGCCGGGGCGCAGCAGTACGTCCGGGTTCAGCGTCAACACCCATTCGGTGGAAGTGGACCGAATGGCGCGATTCTGGGCTTCGGCGAAGCCCAGGTTCCGGCCGCAGCGGATCACGCGCACCTGCTTGCGAAACTCGCGCAGCACGGCCGCCGTACCGTCGGTAGACCCGTTATCCACCACGACGATCTCAAGTGGCACCCCCTCCTGGCGGAGCACCGCGTCGAGACAGCGCCGGATATACCGCTCGCTGTTATAGGTAACGATGGCTATGCAGACGGTTGCGTCGGGCATGTGATTGAGGTTCTGATACAAAGACCCGCCGCCGGCCGTTCCACCTACACCAAACCGCCGGATCGAAATATATTTAAAAAAAGTGGCCTGGGGTGTAGTGGAAAACCGTACTTTGGGGTCTTAGGGGTGAGTTGCGTGTATGGCCGCGTTCTATATGAGTGAGGAACTGGTGGGTATTTTGCGTCAGGAAGGCGCCGCATCCGCACTGCAAACTCAAGTGGCTCAACTGTTTGAGGAGTCCCGCGAGGATGTCTACCGATACCTGATGACGCTCGGTTTGACCCCCGCGCGGGCGCAGGACGCCACTCAGGAAGTCTTCCTCCGCCTTTATGCCGCGCTGAAGCGGGGGGAAGAGATCGAGAACCCCCGCGGCTGGATATTTCGAGTGGCGCACAACTGGGGCTTGAAAGTACGCGCCCGCCACGCGCAGGAAAATCCGTTCGACCCGGACCTGGAAGCCAGACTGGCCGCGCCGGCGCGCGATGCGGAACACGATCTGCTGGAACGCGAGCGCATGCTGCGCTTTCACCGCGCGGTGGAAGCTCTGTCGGACCAGCAGAAGCGGTGCCTGTTCCTGCGCATGGAGGGACTGCGGTATCCGGAAATTGCGGCGACGATGGGCATCAGCGCTTCGGCCGTCTGCGAATTCCTGCGGCGCGCCATGGCGCGGCTGAAGAAGGTGCGCGATGAGTAACTGGCCGTCCGGACATCCCGACGAAGAGTTGCTGCTGCGGTCGCTCGATGGCGAGCTGCCGGCGCGCAAATCGCGGCAGGTGCGCAAGCACCTCCAGGCCTGCTGGCAGTGCCGCGCGGAACTGGAATCGCTCGAAGCCACGGTGGCCGAATGCGTCCGCTACCGCAAGCAGGTGCTGGCGGGCCTGCTGCCGGAAGCGCCGAACGCCTGGCAGAAGCTCGATCGCGGGTTCGATCGGGTGGATGCGGAACTCGCCGCGGCGCCGTTTTGGAAGCGTGTGCCCCGCCTGGCCCCGGCCTGGCAGTGGGGCGTGGCGGCGGCCGCCGCGGCCGCGCTGCTGATTGCGGCCATCGTGCAATTCGGCCAAGCGCCCAGCGTGCAAGCCGCATCGCTGCTTCGAAAGGCCGTAGCTGCGGCCAGCGCGCACCAGACGCGTGTTCGCCATATCAGCATCCGGATGCGCTCGGGTTTGTCGACCCGGCACACGGTGGGCGGTGCCGCGGGAACTCTGCTGCCCCTGCCGCCGGACATCCACATGGCATTTGAGGCGGCCCACTATGACGATGCGGACCCGCTGAGCGCGCGCGCCTTCCAGGCGTGGCGCGACAGCCTGCCGCGCAAAACGGACGATGTCTCCACCGAGCCGGCTGCGGAGGATCCCCACGAGCCGTGCTATCGCATCCGCACCCAGGCGGCAGAAGGCGGATTGGCTTCCGCCACCCTGCTGCTGCGCGTCGCGGACCTGACGCCGGTGGAAAGCAAGTTCGAGTTTCGCGATCAGAATTGGATTGAATTTACCCAGGTTATGGAGCCTCCACTCCAACCCGACGGCTCTCCCGTTGCGACTCCTTACGAGGCTCCCTTGCGGCCAGTCGTACCAAGCCGGCCGGCTGCACTCGCGCCCAGGCCTTCGGCCTCGATTTCGGATGAACTGCAGGTACTAGCTCAACTGCACCGGATCGGGGCCGACCTGGGCGATCCTGTAGAAGTGAATTTGACGGATGGTAAGGTGCTGGTGTCCGGCGTCGGGGTGTCGCCCGAGCGCCAGCGCCAGATCCACGACCTGCTGGATAACAACGCCGGCGTGGAGGTGCGTTTCTCCGAGCCGCAAGCGGCCCAAGTAACGCCTCCCGCGGAAGCAGCGCCGGTGACTGCGGGCGATACGGCCAACATCGGCATTCAGACGCGCCTCGAGAAGCAACTCGGCGGGCGCGCCGAGTTCGAGCGCTTCAGCACGCGGGTGCTCGACGGCGATGATGCCGCCATGGCGCACGCGTACGCGCTGCGCAGCGTGGCGGAGCGCTTCCCGGCCGCCGCCGAGAAGTCGATGACGGCAGCGGATCGCGCGCAGCTCCATGAGCTGGCGCGCGAGCACGTGGCAGCGCTCGGAACTCAGGTCCGCGTGATGGAAGGCGCGCTGGCTCCGGTGCTGGCCGGCCTGGGTGGCAAGGCCACCGCGGCCCCGCTCGCTCCCGGCGCCGAGACCGCCTGGCAGCAGGCAGCCGACGACAGCTTCCGTGCTTCGCGCCGGCTGGAAGTGCTGCTTTCGGTCCTGCTGGGAGTCACTCCCGGCCAGAATGCGACTGCGGATTTGCCTTCGCAGGTGCTGGCCGCGTTCGCGGATCTGAAGGCCGGCTTGGGCCGCTGCCAGACCCTCCTGGCGCAATAGCGCCGCTCGTTCGGCCGCCGGCCCGGCTCGCTCTCAAGCGGAACGGTTACTTCGCAACGGTTGTCACCATGATGCCGGCGCCGCCCATGTTCTTGAAAAACCGCTCCACCGCTTGCCAGCCTTCGGGCGTGAGCTTGGATTGCAGGT
Organism: Bryobacteraceae bacterium; assembly: GCA_049698695.1. Lineage (GTDB taxonomy): Bacteria > Acidobacteriota > Terriglobia > Bryobacterales > Bryobacteraceae > Bog-375. The sequence continues at coordinate 18,633 of JBAVYH010000046.1, forward strand.
CCTCGAGGCCGGTTGTTAACGCGGCCTGGCGGTCGGCGCTGAAAACCTTAAATTGCTGGCGGTCGGGCATGGTGCCGGTGATGCGCGCGGCGTTCATCATCTGCTGGGATTGTGCCTCGACGGCGGCCAGCTTGGCGCTCACCGACTCGATCACCTGGCGGAAGATTTCGCGATCGGCGGGATCAAGCTGGCCGCTCACCGGATCGTGCGGGACATCCGAGCCGGGAGGAGGACCTTCGACAAGCGTGCCGTCCGCCGCGTGGTAGTGGTCGGGCGGCTTCTGCGTGGCCAGGTGTAGCAGGATCTCGAAGCGTACCTCCCTCGGGATCTCCGCCGATTGCCGCACGGTCCCGTCGTAGCGAGCCGGCGCCGTCACGTTTGGCAGGGCCACCGTCCTGGCGATCTGGTCGCGATGCGATGCCCACCATTCGGTCCAGAACTGAATGTCCTTTTGCTCGAGGTCGCGGTCGTTGACGGGCCAGCCGTTCGGGCAGTAGCCGGCCATTTCGGGACTCCAGAGCGCGGCGGGTGTTGGCATCGGGCCGAGAAGCTGGCAGAAACCCATCAGCGCGCTGCCGCGAATTCCGGGATTCGGGCTCTGGAGCATGACGATCAGGTAGGGCAGCATCTCCGGGCTGCGCGTGCGGGCGAGCGCGAACGCCAAGTCGCCATCCAGGCCCCAGATGGTCGTGTCGCTCAACGCAATTCGCGCCAGCGCGTGGGCAGCCGGGAGGTCGTTTTTCAGATCGAGGCTGCCGAGGAAGGGCGGAAACGGATAAGGACGCACCCCGGCGGATGCGGATAACACGGTTGGCAGGTTCTTCTCCAGCTCGAAGACGGCAGAGGTATCGCCGGCTCCAAGCCGCCCGAAAATGCCCAGCGTTTTCAGGTGTGGATCCGGGAGCGTCGACAACGACTGGTAGACCTCGTTGGCCGCCGCGCGGTCCAGCGACTGAAGCGCCATGGTCAGCGATTGATACTGCGCGCGCGCGTTAAGCCAGGCCGGAGCGGCCCCGTTCGCGTTCAGCTCCCGGCTCGGCGAGTCGAGTTCGACCGCGTGTTCCGCCACCAGGTCTTCAAGGGCCGCGCCAATTTCGCGGGCGATCTTGGTTGGCAGCGGTTCGTCATCGGCATAGGAGGGCGCGCTGGTGCCCAGCGGCAGGAAAGATCCGCCCATGGGAGCCATTGGCGTCTCGGCCTGCATCGGTTCCAGCCCGCCATCCGGGTTCCTGCGAAGGAACCAGAGGCCGCGCGTATGGAGAACTTTGGTGGTGACGGCCGGGCCTTCGCGCGGGCCGGGCTGATAACGCCACTGGAGCGTGAGGTCGGCGCCCGGGGCGATGTCGCCGCTGAGGATGCGAACGGTGTTGAGGGTGGCTTGGACCATGACCTGCGACCCGGTGTCGACCGCGGAGCCGGCCGTGATATCAGCCACCAGGACATCGTTGGCGGTTTTGACCGTGTCGGTGAAGCTCCAGCCATTATGGGCGGAATACGTTTGAGCGGAGGCGGACAGGACGAGGGCGAGGATGGCAGCGTTTCTCATGAGGACCTCGCCTAAGATTATAGGCTCCGCCGCTCCCTCACGGTCGCGGCTCTGAAACGCGTCGGAGCCGCGACCGTAAGGGAGCGGTTGTCGGCGATTCAATCCGTTGCCGCGCCGCAGATGTTCGCCGGCGGTCCGCCGCCCTGCTTGCCGTCCTGTAACCTTTGCTGAATGAAAACCGTCAAATACTATCGGGCTGGTGTCGAGTTTTACGATTCCCACCTGCCCGCGACGGCGGGCGTACATCCTCCGAGCGCCCGCCGATCCGTTTTTTTCCTGCAACCACCCGCTTTTTCAAGAACTTCTGCGCCTTGCGCCGAGTGGCGGGGCGGGGGTTACTCAATTGGCGTCGCACGAAGCTGACGACTGCGGCCTGGCGCTGAACGGCCTCGGGGAATCTGGCCAGCGACTCAATAGCGTGCCCGATGGCTACATAGCGGCACTCCTCGGTTTCGTATTTCGCCCGGCCCACGGAGAGGATGCCGGCTACGAGCTTGTCCGCTAGGCGCGGTTGCGCCGCGGCGATCACGGTTGCCGCCTGCATGACGTTCGCCGCGGCAATCATCTGCGGGCCGCGGATGGGCTGCAGAAATCTGCCGAGCAGCGGCGCGAGCTTGCGCGAGCGGTCAACGCCCGCCAGGTTGGCCAGGATGTGCGCCGCATTCCAGCGGAAAATACTGTTGGGATGATCGAGCAGCCTGGCGAACCTGTCGAAATCCGGGTAGAGGAATTGCGGCGCTTCTTCGCTGAGGCGCCGAAGGTCCTTCAGGCAACCGAACCTGACGCGCGCGGCCGGCGCGTCGAGCCCAGCCCAGCAGACCGCGAGGCGGTCGTGCTCTGTCCACAGGATAGCCATAGGCGATTCATACAGGAATGCGCGGCGGAAAGCAAGGTTCAGCCCGCGGTTGTGCCGTCGCCAATAGCACTTCACAATCTGCGAAAGGGAAATATTCGGACCGCGGTTCCTCGGAATTTCAGCCTAATTCGAAACTAATGTGCGCGTGGCTCTCATAGCCGGGCGCGGACCCCTAGCATTCGGTTTGAATCGCGTCCTACTGAAGGTTACGCCGTCTTCGGGAAATCACCAGGAGGGACGCCAAACCGGTGGGCCTACTCGACCTTGCGCAGTACCATTGCCGAATTCTTGCTGCCGAAAGCGATGCAATTGGCGACGGCATGCTCGATCGAGATTTTGCGGCCGGGCGAGGTGATGTAATCGAGATCACAATCGGGATCGGGCTCGTCCACGTTGATGGTGGGCGGCGCCACGCCGTCGCGCATGGCGAGCAGGGTGGCTGCCACGCCAGCGGCGCCGCAGGCTCCCTGCGGATGCCCGATAAGACTCTTCAGCGACGACCCCGGAAGCTTGTAAGCGTAGCCGTTGAAGGCCAGTTTGACGGCGCGCGTTTCGATGCGGTCGTTCAACTCGGTGGAAGTGCCGTGATAATTGATGTACTGCACGTCGGAGGCGGCGATGCCGGATTCCTCGATTGCCAGTCCGATGGCGCGCGCCGGTTCTTCGCCGCATTCCTCCAGCCGCACGCGATGGAAAGCCTCGCAGGTGGACCCGTAGCCGGTGACTTCGCCATAGATTTTGGCGCCGCGGGCGCGCGCCTGCTCCATCTCCTCGAAGACGAAGAACCACGCTCCTTCGGCGATCACGAAGCCGTCGCGGTCGCGCGAAAAAGGCCGTGAAGCGCGCTCCGGCTGCTGGTTCCAGCGGGTCGACATGATGCGCATCAACTGGAACCCGCGCAGGATCAGCGGCGCGATGGGCGAATCCACTCCGCCGGCGATGATGGTATTGAGCACTCCGCCGCGGATGTGGCGGAAGGCGTAGCCCATGGCGTCGGTGGAGGAAGTGCAGCCGGTGGAGACGATATGGCTCAGGCCGCGGAAGCCGAACCGCATCGACACCTCGCTGGCCAGCGTCCCGATGGTGCCGGTGGGAATGGTGTAGACGCTGCACTGTTTCTGGTGGCCGGTGTAATAGAGGCGGTATTGCTCCTCGGTGAAATCCTGGCTGCCGCCGCCGGAGCCCACCATGACGCCGATGCCGCGCAACTCGTCGCGTGTCATGTGCTGCGGCTCCAGCCCGGCGTCTTCTAGCGCTTCCGCCACGCTGGCCAACGCCAGCGGCACGGCGCGCGATACGTGAGGCCGGTCTTTCACCTCCACGTACTTCTTTTCGTCGAACTCGTCGGGCACCTGCCCGGCGACTTGTACCTGAAACGGCGACGGATCGAAGCGCGAAATGCGCTTCACTCCGCTGACGCCGTTGCGGCTAGCCTGCCAAAAGGATTCACGACCGATTCCATTGGGGCTCACCGCGCCAATCCCCGTTATCGCCACGCGACGCATTTCGATGACTTTGCCTTTCCTTGTTTGCTCAGTATAGGCTGAAATGGATGACGACGCGCCAGCAACAGGCAGCCGGGCGGCTGGATCGCGCCCTGGCCGGACTTCAGGCAGGTACCGTAGGTGTGCTCTGGATGCTGCTCTGGCTGGGCGTTTGTGCGGCCGGGCGGCGCGAAGATTTCTGGTCCAGCCCCAATCTCCTGGCGGGCGCATTGTATCGGCCGTACGCCTATCGCACCGGTCTCGAATGGAGCACCGCGTTCGGCGCGTCGCTCTACATTCTGCTCTATGGCGTGCTGGGCACGCTGTTCGCGCTGGCCGCCGCGCGCCCCATGACGCGTTTCCGCCTGGCGCTGATCGCCATGACGTTCGGCTTGGGCTGGTATTGGATCACCTACCGCTGGCTGTGGCGGGTGGCGCCGCCGCTGGCTGCGCTGCTCGACGGCGGGCGGGCCGCCGTGCTGGGCCACTTGATCTATGGCGCGCTGCTCGGCCGTTTCCCGCGTTACCTGCCAAGCGCGGCTGCACCCGAAACAATTCCGCTGGCTGCTGAACAAGAGGCCGAAGTGAAATCCGGAACACCGGCGGATTGAAGCGGGCGGGTACACTGCGCTGCGACCGGTAAGGATCACTTGCGTGATAGCGGTACAAACCGCTCCCTGACGGTCGCGGCTCCGATAAGAGCCCGGCTGCGCCGATTGACAATCGGTGCGCAGGTTATCAACCTGCCCCACAAAACTGGAATGCAATAGCAATGCCTAGGCCAGCTCCACTTCGATTCGTTTCTGCGCGGCATCCAGCTTCACGATGCGGAAGCTGCGGATCTGGCCGGCGCGCGGGGCGTCGCCCCTGGCTGCGCCTCCGGAGAGCCCGCCTTTTTTCCACTTGGCCTCCAGCATGGACGTCAAGGAAGAGAGGTCCGCTTTGTTGACGGCCGGTTCCGATTCCGCGCCGGCGGCGGACTCGCTCTGGATGCGGCAGGTGGCGGGCACGCCCTCGCCCAATTCGACGCGCGCGCGGCCGCCGGAAACATCGGTCATCCGCCCCGTCACCACGTCGCCCGGCTTGTGTTCGGCAATGTACTCGTCCAGGCCGGTGGGGACAAGCTGCTTCATCCCCAACCGAAGGCGCCGCTTGGCGAGGTCGGTTTCAAGCACCAGCGCCTTCACCGTCTGTCCAACCTTCAGCACTTCCTGAGGATGGTTGATGCGCTTTTCCGCGCTGATGTCGCCGACGTGGATCATACCTTCCACGCCTTCGGCAAGCTCGACGAATGCGCCGAACTTCTGCAGGCTGGTGACCGTACCTTCCACCTGCGAGCCTACCGGGAACTTCTGCGGCACCTCAGCCCACGGGTCGCCCAGCACCTGCTTGAGGCCCAGCGAGATGCGGCGCTCGGCCTGGTTGACGCCGAGCACGGCCACTTCCACCTGCTCGCCGGGCTTGACGGCATCGGCCGGCTTGCGCACCTTTTTCGACCACGACATTTCGGAGAGGTGGATCAGCCCTTCCACGCCTTTTTCGAGCTCGACGAAGGCGCCGAAATCGGCTAGCCGCGTAACCGTTCCCTGCACGCGGTCGCCGGCTTTGTATTTTTCGCCCGCCAGGTCCCACGGATGCGGCAGAAGCTGCTTGAGGCCGATGGCGATGCGCCGCTTGGCGGCATCCACCTTCAGCACCTTGGCTTCCAGCTCCTGGCCCGGCTTCAGCACGTCGGCCGGCTTGTCGACGTGGCCCCAGGAAATATCGGCTACGTGCAGCAGCGCATCCACCCCGCCGATATCGACGAAGGCTCCAAAACCGGTCAGGCTGCGCACCGTGCCGGTGACGGTCTCGCCTTCCTTGATCTGGCTGTAGCGCTTCTCCTTGACCTCGCGCTCTTCGTCTTCGAGCACGGCGCGGCGGTCCACCACCACGTCCTCGTCGGCGGTATCGAGCTTGATGATGCGACAGCGGATCTCCTGCCCGACCAACTTCTCCACGTCGGCTGCTTCGCGCGCGCCCGAACGCGACGCCGGCATGAAGGCGCGCACGCCCACGTCCACGCTCAAGCCGCCCTTGACGACCGCGGTCACCATGCCCGCGATGGGCGCCTTATCGGCGAACGCTTTTTCCAGCGCCGACCAGTCGCGCGGCCGCTCCACTTTCAGGCGCGACAGCTCGTAGTAGCCCTCGGGATCGCGTCCCTTGATGGAAACGGCGACCTTATCGCCGCGCTTCACCGCTTCTCCGGCATTGGTGAAATCCGCGAGCGGAAGAATGCCTTCGGTCTTGAAGCCGATATCCACCAGGACCGATTCGGCGGTCACGGCCACCACCGTGCCGTTGAATCCGCGGCGTTCCTCGCCGGCGTGAGAGCTCGTCTGCTCGTATTGCGAAAGAATGTCGGCAAACGATTCGCCGGGCTCACTGTTGGTTTGAGAATCCGGACCGGCAGACGGGTCCTGATCCAGCATACTCGAGTTGGACATGAGACGTTTCAATCTCATTGTGGCATAATGTAGCGGCGACAGTCTTGGCCGTTTTTCGTTTCGACCGCGATTTTGCCGCGGCCGTTGCAGCGGCCCGCGTTCATTCTTATGCCGCGTCCCCCGCAATTCCTCGCCCGCTGGGTTCGCCTCATCCAGCCGCGGGATTTCGTGTGGGTGGTGCTGTTCGGCGTGCTGATCGCGTGGCCGCAGACCGGCGAAGCTCCTGAAATCGTCTTCCTGGTGGCGCTGTGCGTGACCCAGGTGCTGGAGCCGAAAATCCCCGCTGAGCCGACGACGCGCAGCCGCCTGCTGTGGATTGCGATCAAGCTGGCGCTGGCGTTCATGTTGATCGGCTACGCCGGTGCCATCAACAGCGTGTATTGGCCGGTGCTGCTGTTGCCGGTGGTCTCGGCGGCGACTATGTTCGGCGCGGTGGGAACCACGCTGTGCGCCGCCGCAGCCGGCGCTGCGTACCTGGTTTTTCTGTTTTGGGTGCGCGACCCGTCGGAGGTCATCGTGGACCCGATTCCGCGCCTGGTGCTGCTGGCCATGATCGGCAATCTGGCCAACTCTGTGGCCGAGGACCTGCGGAGCCAGACGCGCAAGTCCCGCGCCGCGGCCGAGCAACTCGCCGACGCCAATCTGCAGCTCCAGCAGGCCGAAGAAGAGAAGCGCCGGGCAGACCGGCTGGCCGCGCTCGGCCAACTTTCCGCCGGCCTGGCGCATGAGCTGCGCAATCCGCTCGGCACCATTCGCGCTTCTTCGGAGATGCTTACCCGCAGCCTGGCCGCGGAAAACGAAGTGGCGCGCGAAGTGGCGGGCTTCATCGCCTCTGAAGTGGACCGGTGCAACGCGCTGATCACCCGTTTTTTGCAGTTCGCCCGCCCGCTCCAACTCCAGCGCGCCCAAGCCGATCTGGCGCAGACGCTCGATCGCGCCGTGGCGCTGGCCGAGCGCGAGGCGCCCGGCATTTCCTTCTATCGCAATTATGAGCCCGGCATCCCGCCGTTTCCGTTCGATGCCGAGCTGCTGGAGCGCGTGCTCTATAACCTGCTAATCAACGCCGCACAGGCCAGCCCGGCCGGCGGCGCGGTCACGCTGAAGGCCCGCACCGGCGGAGGCAATGCGGAGATTTCGGTGATCGACCGCGGCAGCGGCATCGATCCGGCGTTGCGCGACAACATTTTCAATCCATTCTTCACCACCAAGCCGCAGGGCGTCGGCCTGGGGCTGGCCATTGTTTCCAAAATCGTCGACGAACACGGCGGTAACATAGCGGTGGAGAGCGAACCGGGGAAGGGAAGCATCTTCCGGGTACTTTTGCCGATGGAGGTTCAAACGGCGCAGTAGGAGCCGGTCAGGAAAGAGCAAGTTCATCGCGGTTGTTACTTGACGAGCGCTAAGAGAAGGGCGGAGAGGCCGTAGAGGAATTGGCTTGGCAGGCGGAAGCGCCTGCCCCACCGCTTTTATGAAGAAACGCATTCTGGTGGTTGAGGACGAAGACAAGCTCCGCCGCGTGATCGAGCTGCAACTCGTCTCCGGCGGGTTCGACGTGGATAAAGCCGCCACCGCCGAAGAGGCGCTGAAAGTGGTCGATCGCGCCGACCTGGTGCTTACCGATCTCAAGCTGCCTTCGATGGACGGCCTGGCTTTTCTCGGTGTCATCCGCCGCCAGAACGCGCAAGTCCCGGTAATCATGATGACCGCGTTCGGCAGTGTGGAGACGGCAGTGGAGGCCATGAAGGCCGGCGCCACCGATTTTCTGCTCAAGCCGTTTGGCATCGATCACCTGATGCAGGTGGTTTCGAAGGCGCTTGAAGTGCGCGCGCTGCGCGAGGAGAACCGCGAGCTCAAGGCCGAGCTCGGCCGCCGCTACGAGTTCGACAACATCATCGGGCGCAGCCCGGCGATGCAGGAAATCTTCGCCTCGATCGAGCGCGTGGCGCCCACACGCGCCACTGTCCTGCTGGCCGGCGAGAGCGGGGTCGGCAAGGATCTGATTGCCCGCGCCATCCATTTCCATTCGCCGCGGCGCGACCGCCCGCTGGTGAAGATCAACTGCAGCGCCATCCCGGAAAACCTGATGGAAAGCGAATTGTTCGGCTACGAAAAGGGCGCGTTTACCGGCGCGCAAACCTCGAAACCCGGCAAGTTCGAGCAGGCCGACACGGGAACCGTGTTTCTGGACGAGATTGGCGACGTGCCGGCGGCCATCCAGGTGAAGCTGCTGCGGGTGCTGCAGGAGCGCGAGTTCGAGCGGCTGGGCAGCAACGTGACACGCCACATCGACGTGCGCGTGGTGGCGGCCACCAACCAGGACCTGCGCGCCGCGCTCGAGCAGGGCACTTTCCGCGAGGACCTGTATTACCGCCTCAACGTGGTGCCGCTCAACATTCCTCCGCTGCGCGAGCGCAAGCAGGACATTCCGTTTTTGGCCAACCACTTCGTGCACAAGCTGGCGCCGGAAAACGGCTGCCGGGTGGAAACGATTACCGATGCCGGCATGGAGAAGTTGATGGCGTACTACTGGCCCGGCAACGTGCGCGAGCTGGAAAACGTGATTGAGCGCAGCCTGGTGATGTGCACCGGCACGGCGCTCGATACCGCCGATATCAAGCTGGAAGCCGACCGCCGGCCGCACCCGCAAAACGATACGCATTTCCTGCCCGAAGGGATGACGCTCGATGCCTATGAGCAGGAAATCATTCGCGAAGCCCTGCGCCGTGCCGATGGCAACAAGAGCCAAGCCGCCAGGTTGCTCGGCCTGACGCGCAACGCCTTGCGGTATCGGCTGACGCAGATGGGGATGGAAGCGTAGGGGCCGGCTTCGCCTCGCGGAAAATTCATTTCGAGCCGCAGATCAACGCGGATGAACGACAGTTCAGCGCTTTCCGTCAGCCCGCCTCGGGGACTTCGCCGCCTTCTTAACGCCCGATGCCGAGGGCCGCCGCGCGTTCGGAACCTTGCCGATGCGGGGATCCCTGACAGCGATCAACTCGCAGGCGCGCAGCGCGGTCTCCTCGAAATCCGGCGCATCGGCGGGAAGGACCTGCCATTCCGTCACCTCCTTGCCAAACACCCGAATGGACCGCATGTTGGGAAACTCGCGGCGCAAGCTCTCGTGGTGCGCCACGGTTGTGGCAAGCCACACCCCGTTGTCGGCGTCCGGCCCGCGCTTGTCGCGCAAGATGAGGACAATTTTGTCGCCGACATAGACCGCGAGGCAGCCGAACATGGGCCGGGTCCAAGGCGACAATGCAGCGATCGCCTCCAGCACAAACTCATGCGGCTTAGCCTTGCGGGGCTTGACGAACAAGTGGGAATCCGATGGCAGAGACTGCGGCTTACGGCGGGACGGCATGGGATTCAGGATAGGCCGAGCGGATCACACCCGGTACGTATCGGCGCGCCAGTGCTCGACGGCACGCTTGATGGCATCTTCGGACAAGCTTTCCTGAGCGGCGCGGGCGGCCAGGGCGGCGAATTCGGCGTCGGAGGCAAAGCGCAGGGCGATGATCTGGCGGATGCCGAGCCGCGGGTCGAGTAACTTGCCGGTCAGGACATAGTGGCGCAGGTTTTCCTCGGCGCGGATGGCGCGATCCTGCGCTTTGAGCGAGAAGATGCGGCAGAAGAGAGCAATCATCACCGAAGTAATGACCAGCACCACAATCAGCGCCGCGCTGTACAGGCGCTCATGGTCGCCCCACGACTTGTAGAGGTTGACCAACGATCCGATCAGCGTCAACAGCAGAATGCCGGAGAGTACCGCGTGGTAAGCCGGCACGAATTGCCGGTGATTAACGTAGTTCTGTTCCTGCATGAATCCTCCTTTGGGCGCGGCCCGCGAAAAAGGGGGCAGCGCGTTCGGCTCAGAATAGCACTGTTCTTCCGCCCCGTTCCGGGGCTCTATGCAACCATCTCAAAACCGCATGGCTCACGCCATGGGCTATTATCTTACGCCCTTGCGGGCTGAATCTCGGCGCGCGCTTTCGGTGGTTCTATGTGTCGTAGCCCAAACCGGCGCCGGATGGAGGCGGCTTCACGATCCGGCGGTAACTTCGGCGGGCGCGCCGTAGTGGCTGTCCACGTAGGCGTTGAGGATGTCGATGAACTCGGCCACGATGCGGTTGCCCTTGAGAGTGACGGTGAGCCGGCCGTCGACGTATACCGGGGCTTTCGGTTCTTCGAAAGTTCCAGGCAGGGAAATGCCGATGTGGGAGTGCTTCGATTCGCCGGGACCGTTGACCACGCAGCCCATCACGGCGACTTTCATGGTCTCGACTCCGGGGTGATTCTCTTTCCACTTCGGCATCTGCTCGCGCAGGTAGGTCTGGATCTGGTCGGCCATATCCTGGAAAAAAGTGCTGGTGGTGCGGCCGCAACCGGGACAGGCGGTGACTTGCGGGGTGAAGCTGCGGATGCCGAGCGATTGCAGAATCTGCTGGGAGACAATCACTTCCTCGGTGCGGTCGCCGTTGGGCAGCGGTGTGAGCGAGGTGCGAATGGTATCGCCGATGCCCTCGAGCAGCAGCGGCGCCAGCGCGGCGGTGGTGGCGACGATGCCCTTGCTGCCCAGGCCGGCTTCGGTGAGGCCGAGGTGCAGCGGGTAATCGCAGGCCGCGGCGAGGGCGCGGTAGACGTCGATCAGGTCCTGGACGCCGCTCACCTTGGCGCTGAGAATGATCAGATCGCGCGCGAGGCCGTAGCGCTCGGCGGCGCGCGCCGATTCGACCGCACTGGCGACCATGGCGTCGAGCGTCACCTGGCGCGCGTCTTTCGGTTCGGCGGCGCGCGAGTTTTCGTCCATCATGCGGGTGAGCAATTGCTGATCGAGCGACCCCCAGTTGACGCCGATGCGCACCGGCTTGTGGTTTTCGACGGCGACTTCGATCATGGTGCGGAAATTGTTGTCCGTCTTGCGGCCTATGTCGGAGTTGCCGGGGTTGATGCGGTACTTGGCCAGGGCGCGCGCGCACTCGGGATATTTCTTCAGCAGGATGTGGCCGTTGTAGTGGAAGTCGCCGATGATGGGCACGCGCGAACCGAACAGGCGCACGGTCTCGACGATTTTGGGAACGGCGGCCGCGGCGTGTTCGGTGTTGACGGTGACTCGCACCAGCTCGGAGCCGGCTGCGGCAAGCGCCAGCACCTGGTTCACCGTACCGGTGACATCGGCAGTGTCGGTGTTGGTCATCGATTGCACCACAATCGGATGATCGCCGCCGACCTTCACCCCTCCCACATCCACGACTACCGCCTTGCGGCGGGCGCCCACAGCCATCGAATTCCCTCCTCGAGTGGAGATTCTATTTTACCAGCGGCGGGAATGGACGCGCTTCGCGAGTGGGGGGAATGGCAGGCCGTACGGCCCGGGAGCCTGTCTGGAGACACTATGGGCTTGAGGCTTTGGGTAAAAAAGGGGATAGATACGTTGCGGGTGGCCGGGCTTCGGACTTATCGCCGTGCGTGCGGCCACCCAATGGTTTGAGTAAAAACTACGTTGATGTGAGCCCGCTGTATGGCGGACAATATCAGGTCGATTCGTTCCTTACTCT
>JBAVYH010000047.1:0-6768 GCA_049698695.1 Bryobacteraceae bacterium
CGCATTCCTTGCGTGCAGCGTCGAGAGTCTTCTCGACGTTTCTTCGTTCCGAGCGGCCGCGCGTCGGCACGCCTGCCGACGTCTGGAGTTTCTGCATTCTCGCGAGAGAGCGGTAGCGCCGGCGGTCTTGGCCGCCGGTTCTTTGCTTGCGCCATGTGCGCCACTGTCCCTCCCGCTTGCTGGATAATATAAGTGCACATGACGGTTGAAATCGAAGGCGTCACTCTCCACCTCGCCCATCCCGATGAGCTGGCCGCCGAGTGGGTGGGACAAAGCGAGCTGATGCGCCACCTGCTGGCGGCCTGGATGGTGATCAATGAGCAGGATCTGCCGATGAGCCCGCGCCTGCTCGGCAAGCCTGGCGTCGGCAAGACCACCCTCGCCTACGCCGCCGGCAAGCGCATGGGGCGCGAAGTCTATATCCTTCAGGCCACCCTCGACACGCGCCCCGAAGACCTGCTCGTCACCCCGGTGATCGAAGGCACCGGCAGCCTTCGCTACGTCGCCTCGCCGCTAGTCACCGCCATGATTCGCGGCGGCATCGCCATCCTCGATGAAGGCAATCGCATGAGCGAAAAAAGCTGGGCCAGCCTGGCGCCGCTGCTGGATAACCGCCGCTACGTGGAATCCATCGTGGCCGGCATCAAGATCAAGGCGCACCCGCAGTTCCGCCTGGTGGCCACCATGAACGACGATGCCTCCACCTTCGAGCTGCCCGAGTACATCCATTCCCGCCTCCAGCCGCAGATCTTCATCGATTTCCCGGAGCGTGAAGAGGAACACCAGATCCTGCGCGAAAACCTTCCCTTCGCCGAAGAGCGCATCCTCGAATACGTCACCGACTTTCTGCAAATGGCGCACGCCGCCGACGAGCGCTACACCGTGCGCGACGGCATCAACGTCGCCCGCTTCGCCATCAAGCTGAAGAGCCTCGCCACCCAGAAAACTCACGAGCGCGAAGCCCTGGAAATCTCCATCACCCGCGTCCTCGGAGAGGAAGCACTGCGCTATGCCCGACGACGGCCTGCCGATTCCTGAAGCCGGCAGCCTGCGGCGCGGCCGGTTCACCTATTTTCCCGTCGCGCCCGGCCGCCTCGAATTCGCCATCGAAGTGCGCCAGGCCATCCTCCGCGAACGCCCGCAAGTGGTCGCCCTCGAACTCCCGGTCAGCCTGCAGCCGGACTGGATTCGCGCCGTCGAGCGCCTGCCGCAAATGTCGCTGATCTTCTATCCGGAGGACGACGACGCCACTTACGTGCTGGTCGAGCCGGCCGATCCTTTCACCGAAGCCATTCGCACCGGCCTCGAAATCGGCGCCGAGATCGTCTTCGCCGATCCCGAAGCGGGCGAGCGCCCGCACCTGCCCGACGCTTACCCCGACCCTTACGCCATTCGCCACATCGGGATCGAGCGTTTCATCGAAGCCTATCGCGTTTACCCGCAGCCGCGCTCGGAAGAGATCTCGCGCCATGCCGCCGGCATCGCCTGGAAACTCGAAGGTGTCGACCCGATGGCTAGCGTGTTCGTGGTGGTGTCACTGAACCTGCTCGATCCGCTGCTCGACGCCATGGAGGAGCCGCAGGCGCAGCCGCTCTCGCGCACCCGCCGCGAGGGCGTCGAGTTGCTCAACCCGCACCCCGATTCGCTGGCCGAAATCGCCATCGAATATCCGCAGCTTCAGTGGCGCTATGAGAGCTACCGCGCCGCCATGACGGATCACAACCAGATCGACCGGCGCCACGCCCAGCTCGCCGTGCTGCTGGCGGCGGAAAAGGAATACGAGGCCTCCACCGGCGAACGCATCGCCCACTGGCAGCGCCGCCTGCTGGCCCGCTACACACGCAACCTAGCCTTGGCCGGCAACGAACTGTGCGCCGGCATCTTCGATATGGCCGTGGCCGCGCGCGGCGTCGCCGACGACAATTACGCCTGGGACGTGTGGGAAGCCGCCGGCAAGTACCCGCCGCAGAGCCAGGAATCGCCGCTGCTCACCGTCCGCATCTCCGGCGACCAGATGTGGCGCGACACCCGCCGCATCCGGCTCCGCCGCCTCCTCCCCAGCACCAAGCGCCGCTTGCGCCCGTTTGGATTGCGGCCCCGCAAAAAGGAGAAATTCCCCGGCGAATGGGCCAGCCAGGTCAACGGCACCGGCATCTGCTCCTATCCGCCCGAGGACCTGGTGGTCGAAGACTACGGCCGCTTCCTCAAACAAAAAGGCAAGAACCTGCTTTCGGAGGACCGCGTTCGCGTCGAGCCCTTCACCACTTCGATTTTCGACGGCATCGACATGCGCGAGACCATCCGCAAATGGTACGAAGGCCGCATCTACGTGCGCCAGTTCCAGAAGATGCGCGGCGAGGTCGGCTCTGTCGTGGTCATCTTCGATGAAGATCGCGATAACCGCTATCCCTACACCACCACCTGGACCGGTGAAAGCCAGAACGAATCGGATATGGCGTTCTATTCCACCTTCCCGTTCGATAACCTGGTCGGCCCCGGCATTGGCCGCGCCGAATACGGCGGCTTCCTGATGAGTCTGCCGCCGCACCGCATGTACGACGTGTGGCGCGACGCCGACTACGAATTCGCCGAATCCAAATCCGAGCGCCTGCTGCTGGCCGCCCTCGATTACTCCATCCATCACTACGTCGTCTATGTAGCCGCCAAGCCGCCGCGTTCCATCTTCAAGACCATCGCCTCCCGCGTCGGCCGCACCATCGTCTACATCCCCATCGGCCAGCTCTCCCCCGTCTCGCTGAAGAAAATCCGCGTTGTCCACGTCCTTGACGGCCACGAAAAGCGCGCCATCGCCAAAGACTACCTCTGGTGAGCCCCATGAGCCCTGTGGGGCAGGTTGGTAACCTGCGCGCCGATTGCCAATCGGTGCAGCCGGGCGAAGCCCGGCCTGCCGTTGCGTCCCGCTGCAACTACCTCGCTGGCCGCAGCTCCACCTCCAACCCCGCCGCCCGATACGCTTCCAACAGCGCGCCTAAGTGTGGCGGGTGTTTCAGCGGGCCAAGCTTGTTCCCCGCCTCCATCTCCACCAGCATGCGGAACCGTTCCAGCAGCATCCGGCTTTCGAACACGCCGCCCGAGTAGGCAATCTCCACCGCCTCGCCCTGCTTCCACAGTTGCCCGCGCACGGCCGCGGTCAGGACAGCTAACTCCTGTGCCGCCTGGTTCACAATGTGCAGCGCTACTGCATCGCCTTCGCCCGCCGCACGGTCCATCAGCGGCGCCAGCGCCGCCACGCGCGAGCGCTCCCGCTCCGGCGTGTAGAACCGGTGCAGCATCTGATTGGCGTCGATCGAGGCGGTGGCATCAAGCAGCACCGCGCGCAGCGACGTCGCCGGGCCCCAGCCTTCCTCCATCCGCAAGGCCGCGCGCAGCGCCTGGCGGACCATGTCGAATGCGCCGCCCTCGTCGCCGAATACGTACCCCCAGCCGCCTGCGCGCGCCGTCCGTCCCTGCCCGTTGCGCCCCAGCGCCATCGAGCCGGTTCCGGCGATGACCACGATTCCCTGCCCGCTGCCGGTTGCGCCGGCCAGCGCAACTGCCGCATCCGTCGTCACCCGCAGCCGCTCCGCGCGGATCAACCCGGAGAGAATCGCGTGCTTCCCTTCCGGCCCGCCGCTCATGCCGAAGCACGCCGATTCGAATTCCAAAGTGGCGGCATCGAGGCCCGCCTGCGCGGCGGCTTGCCCCACGCAGCCGCGCACTGCTCGCTCCAGTTTCGCGCGCCCTTCCGCCCCACCAGCATGGTTGCTCGGTCCGGCTTCGCCTTCTCCCAGCACGCGGCCCGTCTCATCGCCGATCGCCGCGGTGGTCCCGGATTGCCCGCCGTCTACGCCCAGAAAAAGTTTCATGGCAGCTTATACAGGCGCGCGCCACCGGCCGCACCTACTTCCTCCGCGCCCCACAAGTCGCGATTATGTTGCATGTCTTGGGCCCATTCCTCATCCTGGAAGCAGAGAATGTAATCGATGCCGCGCCGCTTCAGTTCTTCCGCCGCCGCCCGCCGGAACCCGAGATAAGGCGCGCCATCGCTCGCCACCGGCGCACCCGCCAGCCGCAGCCACGCGCCATCGTCACTCTCACCCTCCAGCTCCAGCCGGACGCCGTACTGATCCGCCGGACCCTCCAGCACTACTTGATCGGCCTCCCGCAGGGCGCCGAAGTCCACCTCGACAAACATCCCAGGATGAATGGCTTCACCGCTCCGCCAGAAAGTAACCGGTGAATTGTCGAATGCGTCCTGAATGCTCCACGGGTACGGTTGCGCCGTCAGCCGCCAACTCGCCTCCCGCGCCAGTTCGTGCCCGCCTAAGAAAATGCGCAGCTCGTTGATGCTCCAAACGTCGGTTCCGCTCGCGGTCTGATTTACTCGAATCGCTCGCAGCCGCCGCGGCGAAAAGGTGAAACGCAACCGCCCGTTTGGTTGGTCCCGCCCGATCGCGGCGCTTAGAAAGATGCGTTCCGCCACTTGATTTGCCGCCGACTCGTAGTTCACCAGGATGCGCCGTGACGTGTACGCCTCTGGAATCGGCTTGAACGTCAACACGGTCGAACCGGCAGGCGTAACCTTTTCTATTAACTCAGATGCCGGATATAAGGCCAAGTGATTCTTGTAGTATCGGCCGGGATCGCGCAGGTGAAACGCATCCCGCCACGGTGTCAGCGTCAGCCGCCAGGAGCCGGCCGGCACGAATCTCGCCACCACCGGCGGCCAGGAAAGCGCGGCGTGCAACAGCACCACCACCAAGGCCAATCCAGGCAGAGCCGTCAGTGCCATCGCCATCGTCAGCGCCACGAACGGGAGCGGCGGAATCAGGAATCGCGCTCCGATGTTGCTGAAGTAGTTGGCCCCGAATACGAAGGCCGCCAGCCATAACTGGCGCCCCAGCGGTTTTCGCAAAGCCAGCAGCCCGAGCGGCGCCAGAAGAAAAACCGGCCCCAACACCCCGCCCAACGAGCCGCGTACTGTCGCTTCCATCGGGATCTGCCAGCGGCTGGCGAGATCGTAGGTCCGAAAATAGCTTTTGTAATCTTCTTCGAAATCAACGGTTACGTATGGATTTGGGAAGTAGCGGTTAAAGAACGGCGCCACCGGGTTATGCACCCACATCGCATTCTTTATCATCCACGGCGCTACCATCAGAACCGCGCACGCGGCCACCACTGCCGCTGGCCGCGATCGTCGGCTTTTCCAAGCCACGAATCCAACCGCGTACACCACTCCCAGCCACGCCGTGTACTTCAGTGCGTACCCAAAGCCGGCCAGGATCCCGACCAACGGCAGCAGGCGCGCGTTCCGTTGCTCCCCCCAACGCTCCAGCAAGCAGAAAAGTATAAAGGCAACCGCCGCCAAGGCGACATCATTATAAGCGCTTGAGGCGTCCACGCCCACCATCGGACTCAGCCCAACCAGCGCCGCTCCGCACACGCCAACCCACGCCATACCGTGGCGGGCGCCCCAAATCCACATCTGCCAGACCAGCGCCACCAGGAATGCCAAGTGGAGCAGGGCCGCAGCCGAGTGTTTTCCAAAGGCGAAGGCGAACAGGAACAGCATCTCCATGCCCTGCGACAGGCTGGCGTAGATGTTCCAGGTGATCCGGTGAAACCTGTGTTCCCGAAGATATCGTGCCGTCAGGCCGAGGTGGTAGGTAGCACCGTCGGGGCTAACTTCCGGCGCGATGGCTCTCAAGAAGTAGATGTAGAAATATGCGATAAATATAAGAAATAATACAACGTTTAGCACCGATATCTTAGGTAGGTATCGCGCTCCGCTTCTACCCCGCGCGCGTGCTCGAAGGTGAGCCCAGGGCCTGCAAACCAGGATTGCCCCTACCCCCAAGATTGCGAAGGTGGTGGGGTAGACGAGGCCGCTGGCCGCGAACAGAAACACCAGGAAGCTCAGCGCCGCAGCTCCCACCACGAAGCGAACCGGCCAATCGCCGCAAGCCTTGCCCACCAGTTGTGTGCCCAGCGCGGTGGCCGTAGCCACGGTGAACAGCGCACCGAACAGAATTGCCGCCACCTGCATGGCTTATTCCACGAAGCCTGCGCGAGTGAGGACAAACCCCAACCGCTCGCCGCCGGGACCAAGCGCGGTCTTGTCCGGCTCCAGCGCAACTATGTTTATGCCGTCCGCGTGCAGCCATTCCCACGGCGTCTCTTTGCTGTACTCCTGGCTGCCTGGCTTAGCGTACCGGACTCGGTCGAATTCCCTGCCATTGATGCGAATCACCAGCTCCACCGGCCCGGTCTGGGCGAAAGTCTGGTCGGGGAATGTCAGATCCATCACGAAGCGAAGCCGCGGCACGCGCGGCAGAAAGAACTGGAGCACCGGATGCTCATGTGTCCAGCGCCACGCGCCTTCGCTTTGATCGCGAAAGCCGCCCACGATGTAGGCTCCGGCATTGGGGTCGCTCATCGCCACGAAGTATCCGAAGGGAAGCGACGACGGCAGGCTGAGCGACGGGCGCTGCTGGGGCGGCGGATACCAGTCGAGCTGGCTGCCGCACCCCGCCCCCGCCAACGCCAGTACGATGGAAACAAACCGAAGCACGAAGACCGATTGTAGCAGCGGCAGGCGCGCCGGAACGCCCATGCGGCCGAGGCTCCGACGCGCGATTGCAAAATCGATACTGAGACAGCATTTTCTAATCCAAGAATGAGCCTGAAGGGCTGAAATCTGGTTGGCGCAGTGCCGGGCTCCTTTCGCTGGGTTTTCTTGTTCGTTTTCGGGGGAATAGACCGTCGTTG
>JBAVYH010000048.1:0-17652 GCA_049698695.1 Bryobacteraceae bacterium
CATCGAGGCCATGGGGGTTGTCTGCGCGAAGACCAGGTCGCGGGAAATGTACAAATTCATCCAGGCCAGTATGACGGCGCACGCCGCGGCGAAAAGCGCCTCCTTCCAGCCGATGGAGGTTTCGCCAGATCTGTGTTCCTGGCCGGGCTCGGTTCCGGGTGCGGGTCTCTTCATGCCGGATACAACGTGAGTTTCCTTTTTGGATGTTCAAGTAAAAATAGCACACGGGTGCGTGCGACGCACTTTTCGCTTCGCGGATTGCACACGACTCTGCGCCGGTCAAAACGCGAACCAGAACGTGAGGGCGCGGGACAGGACGGGACGTAATTCGCCGCGTCGGCACGGATCAGTTCTGGCGAGTCTCGGTTACTTCAACTGGACGTGTAACGCCCACCCGCGGGATCTAGCCTACCGCCGGTTTCGGTCGAGCTGTCGGCCTCCGCGATGCGCACGTTCATCGCTGGCGCTTCGGTGACAGAAAACAGTGTCCGATAATAGCGAATATCGCCCGCGCGGAACGAGCGCCGTTCATGTCTGGGCTTGGCCCTAATGGTCTGGCTACGCATCCATGTGCCCTGCAGCTGAACGGGTATCGCCTGTCTTCAAGGGATGGCGTGTATGGTTAAGAGGAGAGGCTTAATCTTTTATGGACCGTCGTTCCTTTCTGACATTCGGTGCCGCCGCGGCAACCGCCTCCGCGGCGCAGGCTCCGCCCCCGCCGGCTGTGGCACAGACGCCCGCGTCCCCGTTCACCGATCCGGACTTCGGCTTTACCGACCTGATTGCCTTGGGCCGCTCTTACTATCGCGCGGGAGACCCCGGAAAGCTGCTCGCGATCACGTCAAGAATCAAGGCCGGGGATTTCGAGTCCGCCTGGCAGGCCTATCACGAGGCCGGCGTGGAGTTGCGGACGCTGGCGGAGTCGGCTGCGGCCAAGCGCCACCGCGTAAGTGCGCGCGAGGCCTACCTGTGGGCCGCGGGTTACTTCAGCTCGGCTCTCCGCTTCCTGGATGGCACTGAAAACCACGAGCGGATGCTCCCCTGCTGGCAGGACTATGCCGCCTGCTGGGCCGCCGCAGCCGCGTTATTCGACCCTCCCATTGAGCGCCTGGAAATCCCATATGAAGGCACCAGCCTGACTGGCTGGTTCTTGCGTGTCGACAACTCGCGGCGCCGCAGGCCGCTGGTGGTACTCAACAACGGCGCCGACGGCTTGGAAGAGAGCATGTACGTCTTGGGCGGCGCCGGTGCCCTGGCGCGGGGATACAATTGCCTGATCTTCAATGGCCCGGGACAAGGCGATTCGCTGTGGATGCGGAAGCTTTACTTCCGACCGGATTGGGAGAAGGTCATTACGCCCGTGGTCGATGCCATGTTACACCAGGCTGAGGTCGAGCCGAAGCGCATCGCCGTAGTGGGCGTCAGCCAAGGCGGCTACTGGGTGCCGCGGGCTCTCGGGTTCGAGCACCGCATCGCCGCTGGAGTAGCCGATCCCGGAGTGTGGGATGCGTCGGATCCCTGGCTGCGTAACCTGCCTGACTTCGTGCGCAAGGTGCTGGATGCCAAGAACAAGGTCCAGTTCGACCAGATGATACAGATGGGCACCGCATCGAATCCGAGAGCCAAGGCGATGCTGCGTTTTCGCATGCGTCCGTTTGGAATGACGTCCTACTATGACGCCTTTCACACCGTGCAAGAGTACAATCTCACGGAAGTCGCCTCTCGCATTCGCTGTCCCATGCTCATCACCGACCCGGAGGGCGAGCAGTTCTTCCAGGGCCAGGTGCAGAAGCTATACGACGCATTGACTTGCCCTAAGGCCATAGTCCACTTCACCCATGAACAAGGCGCGGATCAGCACTGCGAAGTTGCCGCTCCTGGGTATCGGGACTTCTGCATCTATAACTGGCTTGACGAAACGCTGGCGTGAGATCCGGATCGACATCTGAGCTTCCCTGGAAAACAGTGTCCGATAACACCGGTTAACGCTCGCGCGAAACCCTGGAGAGCGCGCCGCTCTACACTACTGCGTCAGACAGAATCTGGGCTCAAAGGGTCGGTCAGTTCGGGTCGCCGAGGTCGGGCAAATGAGGCCCGGATCAACTTGATCTGCTCCGCATGCCGCCTCGGATGCACGGAAATGATCAAGAGCATCTCGTAACAATTCACCGGCCCTTGGATAAGAGGGTGATCTGTGAGCCGAGACCGCGGGTCCGCTTCCAGTCTGTTGACCCAATCGACCGTCCGGGTGCGAACTCCAGAGAAACTCGCGACCGCTTCCTGCAAACTGCCGAAACGGCCACGCGGCCGCCCAACATTCGGAGACTCGACGCGTGCGCTCCGATCAAGACCTCGGAAAAGAATCGCGGTTTCTCGTGCACGACTTGAGGCCGCCTCAGTCGCTGCGCGGGCAACTTCCAGTCTGGAGAGTAGAAACTCCTCCGACAGCACAAGATGTTCGACACACTCAAGGATCGACCATTCCCGCTTGCTGGGTTTCCGCGCGGCTTCCTCTCGAACGACTCCCTCCAATGCTAGAACCAGAGCCTTTTGACCTTCGTCGAGATGAGAAAGGATCTCTTGCCTTTCAAAGGCCAGCATTTATCCACACTAGCAGAGCAGAACCGAGCTCGGTTGATTGCCCCCCGGTGGTCGCGAAGTGGCGGGTAACCCACTGACGACCGCCTGCCTGGGACGGCACTTTTGCGGATCGCCCCTACGGTTACAGAGGGTTTGCGCCCGGTCGGATGTGACCTTTCGGACTGTAGGTCACCGGAGCGGCGGCATCGTTACCGAATGGCCAACTATAGGAGTCGAGGGCGTGTATCTGCTCAGAAGGGGCAATGCCGAACCGAGAAAGCGACAAGATCATGGCGCGAACACTGACGTCAGGGCCCGCGCCTTCGCCAACGTGACCGCAACGTGGACACCGAAGGACCGGCGGGGGCCGCCAGTACCGTAGCTTGGCGCTGTAACTCGATCAGGTAATCGAAAGAGTTGGCCTCAAGGGGCGGTGGCCGGGGCCTGGACAGTGCCTTGCAACACCCGGCGCATGCTGGCGGCCTCCACAGGGCTGAATCTTAGACATCCTTGGCGAATAGCCTCCAGATCTCTGCGATCCCACGCCGGACGCATGACCCCTTCGGCGGCGTGCCCGGGGCCGAGCAGCAAATGGCCCAACTCGTGCGCGATCACGCAGCCCAGCAGTCTCGTGAGTTCCGCCCCTTTGGCAGTGGCCACCGCCTGCACGGCCTGATAGTACACTTCCACGATGTAGCCTCCGTTGTCGACCGGCAAAAAAGCTTCACCCAGAGTGTCTAACGCTGCCGGAGCCGGCTTGATGAACGGCCGGCCGTCACGGAGCCGCAGGGTGAACCAGTGCTGCTGAACCGCGTCGTCCCCCTCCAGGCCGGCCTCACACTTCGCCCACACGATTTCGATGTTCATGGAGTGGAACAGAGATGCCGCCGCGGCTTCGGCTCCCAATTCGACCCTCTTGTCCAGGTGTCCCCGGGTGCAGACGGAGACCGTCATCCGTTCGCCGGCAAACAGCGGCATTGCGAAAAGGATAGTGCAAATCATCCCAGCAACTTGCATGCGAACCTCCCCGGTGCAGGACTTTCCTGCCCCGCAGCCGCCCTTCGTCTTCCGCCCAGGCCCACCTCCCGCCGCCGCCGCGGCGCATCCGCCCGGTGGAGGCTTACAGCACCTTGGGCGGCTGCTTCATCAGCTCGTTGAACTCGGGCAGAGCGCGGACTGCGGCGAAGTCCCCGTCTTCCAGCAGTTGCTTGCGTTCCTTCAAGCCGGACTCCAGGGCCTTGCGAATGTACTGGAGCGCCAGCTCGTTCTTGCCGCTTCTGGCGTAGAGCCGCGCCAGGTAGAAGTCGAACTTGGCGCGGTCGGTGGTGCTCTGCTCCTCGATCAGTATGCCGTGGGTGCCGCGCCGCTCAAAAACCTCGGGATCCAGCTCCAGCGCCTTCTGCAACTGGCGCTGCCATTCGCTTTCGTTGTGCCGAGCCAGCCACGCCATGCCCAGGTTGATGTGGATGGTGGGCGACTCCGGCTGCAACCTGAGCGCGCGCTTGTAAAGCGAGGTGGCGCGCCGGTAGTTTCCCTGCACGTAGTACAGCGTGCCCAGGTTGTTGATCGCCTCGGCATAATTCGGTTTGGCCTTGATCGCGCGTTCGTAGTATCGCCGCGCTACCGCGTGATCGAACTGCTGCTGATAGGCGATTCCGATCAGGTTCAGCGTCACCGGTGTCGCCGGTTCGACCTTGCTGTATGTCTCGATCGCCTCGCGGAACATCTTGCGCGCCATGTAAATCTCCCCACGCTCCTCCAGCGATAGTTCTGACGCGGGCCCCGGCGATGCAGCCGGAACCGCCTCCTGACCATTGAGCGCGAAGGAGCTATCTCCTGCCGGCAACAGGGCCAGGCTCCAGCGGGCCTCGAATGGCAGCGTGGATGCGCCGGCGAGCCCCTGTGCGTCTGCCAGTCCTGCCGTGAAGCAGGACCCTGGCATGATGAGCATCAGAAAGCCCGAGAGTGTGAAGCACATCGATTTCATGACTGAGCCTCCTTTACCTTCAGGTCAACCCTGCGGGTGGCCTCACCCTAGAAAGCGGAAATCGAGGGCAACAACTGTCATTGGGGATGCGGGGAATTGCCGGGAGGGTAGGGGTGGCTCTGCCGACCGGGATTAAGCCCGGAATCATACAGGGCGCGTTCGACGCCCGCCGGGGAACAGATCTTACGGGGCCCATAACCACCTCCCGGAGCAGCCACCGCTATCCGGGCGCCAGCCACCAGGCACCATCGGCGCACCCGGCGCGCCTGCCGATCCCAGTTGATAGACGGCACTCCACGCATTCCCGTTGCAAGCAGACCACCCACCGGGTCGAACTGCGTTTGGGCGGTAGCCTCAGCCAAATCGAGGAGTATCTGCCCTGATCATGATGGTCCAGCCCCGGATAACTCCTCGCCAAAAGTCCTGTTCGGAGCGATCAACTAGAGGAAAATGCCCAACCACGGATGTGCTTGGCCGGCCGCGCCCGACTACCGATAACAGGTCTTAACGGGCAGAATCGAGCACTTTCGGCTGTCTCGTGGGTAATCGATTCGCGCTTGGCCTGGCCGGAACCGCTTCCGTGAATGGCCCCGACAAGTCGATTCAGGTTGCCGGGAGCGCCGGTTCGGGAGACGAACTGAGGCGCTAGAATTAAGACAATGGCATCGTCTTATGAGGCAGCCGCAAGACTGAACGGCGAGATCCGCATCTACCTCGAAACGGCGAGTCAGATCGATTTGCACGGCGTGAAGTCGCAACTTCAGTATTGCTACGCGTTTCGAGAGGCCGCACCGGACGCCTTCTGATCCCTGGGGATGCGCCTTCGCTGATCCGCGTGTTATTCAGTCCGCGGCCGAGTTCGCCAAAGAGTGCGACGGGGTGGTTGAGATCTTCAGAAGAGGGCTTCCAACGAGTTGGGAGGCTGACGTTCTGTATCACCCACCTGGGCACGCCTCAGCGAGGTACCATTGGTCCAGCACCGAGGGACCGACCCACCCATAGGCGAGCGCATGGACACACCCGAGAACACGATGAGTGTCGGTGGCCAGCACGCCCTGCGGGATATGCTTGAGTTGCAGATGTACCTCGTGGCCCGATCGCAGCGGACGCCTTGGCCCCTGCTCCGACGTGGAACCAAGAGAACGGACGAAGGGCATGTCGGTTAACAAGTGTGAAACGAAGTTTTTCGAATTGATTTTGGCCACGGACGAGTGATAAGCTTCAGCTACTCTGTCCCCTCCGAGACAGAGCACTGCATATGCAAGCCCCACGTCGTCACCGGCATGGGGCTTTTTTTCGTGGTGCGGGAGTATGTTCGTTTAGAGGTTAGAGGGGATTTAGCAGGTGGGCGGCGCAGGCTCTTGGGCTTTCTGGCTGGCCGATAGATGCCGATTAAAGGATATGTCGAGCATTAGTGGCATAGACGCGTGGGCTATGGGCCCAACTGTAGTTGGTGAAATAATTCGAACCTGCTCTTCCAAAATGAAAGTTGATTAGAATGAGCGAAAGTGCCTTTCCCATTGACAAACACGTCACATCGGATCACACTAGGTGGCGACTGGGCAATTCCGCTGCATTCATCAGATTATCTGACCTAAGTCAGGCAACCTGAGACTTTCTCTCTATCTCTCTTAGCCAAACCACAACCGAGGAGGTTGACATGTTTGCTCGTAATGTATCTATTCACTTGAAGCCCAACAGCTCTGTGGCGTTCACCAAGCAGATCGAGAACGAAACAGTTCCGACGCTTCGAAAGCAACAAGGCTTTCAAGGCGAACTTACGTTCCTCGCTCCGGGCGGAAGGGTAGCTGTCGCGATTAGCTTGTGGGATAAGAAGGAGAATGCCGACGCCTACGCCAGGACGGGCTATGCGGCAGTTATGAACCACCTGAATGAGTTCGTCGAAGGCACTCCTAAGGTTCAGACTTACGAAGTTGCCAATTCGACGTTCGACAAGATCGCCGTAACAGTAGCGGCCTGAAGCTAAGGCTCAGTTGCTCACGGGCAGAGGGCGGCCCGAGTCCGCCCTCTACGCCCTTATTAGCAGATTAGGGGACCCTGGAGGGGCTCGATGGCAACAGCACGAGTACTGGTCGTCGATGACGAGCCTGCGGTGTTGGGTCTGGTGTCCAAGGCGCTTTCGGACCGGGGTTATGAAGTCCACGCGGTCTCCAGTCCCCTGCAAGCACTGCAGGTTGCGCACGACGAGCCATGTTTCGATTTGCTGGTGTCCGATGTCATCATGCCGGAGATGTGCGGGCCAGAGCTCGTCAGAAGGATCGCCCAACTATGCCCCACCGCCGCCGTTGTCCTGATGTCGGGACACATTGCTAGCGAGACACTCCCCGAGCACGCCGCGTTCATCAGCAAGCCATTCCTGCTGACGGATCTGTATTCAGTCGTGGAGAAGGCGCTGGAACCTCCGGCGTGTGCGAGCGATTGGCTGGTGCGACTGCCGAAGGAGGCGAGCGCGGAGCGCCGTGCCAGCCTTCGCTTTCCCCTGACCCTGGAGGTCCGCTTCGCCGTCTCCGAGCGCCGTGCGCTGGTGGAGACGGGCTCGGGCCGCACCGTCGACCTGAGCAGCTCTGGGCTGAGCTTCACTGCCGACAGGCCGTTGCTGACCGGACAGAAGCTTGAGGTATCGATCGACTGGCCCGTCCTGCTCGACCGGGGTGCAAAAATTCAACTGATCGTCTCGGGCGTGGTCGTCCGAACCAACGGAACAGCGACCGCACTGGAAATCCAGCGCTACCAATTCAGAACGCGCCGTGTGGGACTAGAGGGTATGCCACCTCAGGAATCGAACTGCTGAAGCGTTCGCGCAACGCGGTTGCCCTGCCGCCAGCCCGAAGCGCCAACAAATCCCCGCCGACTAGGGCCGCCGGCTCGCGGGATGGCTTCCGATATGGCGCGTTAACGCCCGCTCGACGGCCGCGCCATCAGGCTGTATGCGAAATGGTCAGGGCCGCCGCGGCCGAGAGCTTTTCGTCCTGCGTCCACGGCGGCCCGAGCGTCTTTCCCATCGCGGAAAGTCGGGCCTGTAACTCAGCGGCTGGCATACGTAACGCCGCCGCGCACTGTGCCAGCACCTCGCGCTCCTTGATGCCCACCACAGCCACACCGCACGCCTCGCACGCGCTCCGTAGCACCTCCCGAAAGAACACGCCTTCGGCGGTGTGGATCAAGGGATGCGCGGCCAGAATCTTGCCGAGTTCGGGCAGCGGCTTGCCCGCTCCGAGCAGCACCGCGGCGCCCGCCACGCGGTAGCCTTCGCTGGCGAGGAGGGCAACGGTGTCTCTCACCGCTGCCGCCGCCATCTCCGTAGCAGTCTTCTCTGTGCGTTGGAGGAAGGCTTCGGCCTGCTGCAGTTGCATCTCCTCCGCCGCGTGGTAGGGCTGGCGCGCCCGGTAACCCGAGCCCTTGGTCATCTCGATCCGCCGCCGCAAGACCGCTGACCCACCGGACACGGCAACCATCACCGCCCAGCCCGAATGGGCCTGCAAGCCGAGCGCCACGACTGATTTTGCCTCTCGCATAGCTGAGAGCGTTAGGTGCCAGGAGCGGCCTATCCCACGTCGCCCAGGAGCTCCTTCAATTTACTCTTCAGCGCCACATCGGCGGGCGATCTTGCCGGTCGTTGGAGCCAGGCGTCAAACACGTTCCTGGTCAGCCGATGTTGAGTGCTGGGCTCGCGGGACTCCACGTTAAACTCGCACCGCCCCGTCGGTTCGTATTTCACGTGCTCGCAGCGGCGAAAACGATCAATCGCCAGCCCCACGGCTTCATACAGCGTCCGCGCCTCCAGCTCCACCGCGTGCTCAATCCCATCAGAATCCAAGAACGAGACGCCGCACAACTTTCTTCGCGAGTGCCGGTCGCTACCGATAACCCGAAATAACGCCGTTCACAAAGGCGATCGCGTCCTTCTCTCATGGGCCACTCCGAATGGCTGGAGATCCGCGAGTTGGAATGCGGGGCTCGCCCAGCGGCATTAATTGGGGCGACCTGGAAGCGAGAGTCCTCGGGATTCGAGCCAGGCCAGCGCCTGGGATACGGCGTCATCGCGTTCCTTCTGCGTCTTACCACCGGCGCCAAATTGCCGGCCCACTGCTTTTTCGAGTACGGCAAGGGCGAAGTCGCAGTATCTGGTTTCGTCGAAGGCTATGCGCCGATCGTGAAGCACAACGGCCAGCACTCGTGCTTCGCGTGGGTTTCCATTCTCAGTGGCGTACTGCCACAACACGTTATAGAAGTTCCGATCCACTGTTTGGTATTTCCGAACCAAACCCGCAAGCCGTGTCAAGTCCTGATCGCTTCCGAAATCCCGTAATAGAGCCGCCGCGCCCTGCAGATCGGTGAAATCGACGCCCGGGCGGTCCGCAACCTTTAGCGCCCGCGCCAGGGCTTCCGGAAGAGTGGCCTGGTGGCCGTTGCGCGCCAGCGTCCACGCAATATAAGATGATCCGGCAAGATCATTCCGGAGCGCCTGCCGAAGAGTATCGGTGGTTATGGGATTGTCCGCATATTCCAGCAAGCAGCCTGCGGATCCCCACGCGTGCAATGGCGCTTCGCTAATCCACGTTTTGAT
Organism: Bryobacteraceae bacterium; assembly: GCA_049698695.1. Taxonomy (GTDB): domain Bacteria; phylum Acidobacteriota; class Terriglobia; order Bryobacterales; family Bryobacteraceae; genus Bog-375. The sequence goes on from JBAVYH010000048.1 coordinate 9,156, forward strand.
GAGAAGAGCATCCGTTTCGGAAGATGCGTTCAATTCGTGCAGTGCCGCCTGTGCCAGGAACAGGTTTGGGTGCCCAGGCCAGTCTTTCGGTTCAGCCTCCGCCGACAGAAGATCCGCCACACGTGGCCGCGGAGTGCCGTACGAAGCCAAAACATCTGTAGCCACTTCCGCCCATCGCTGCCGGTCGTCGCCATTGGCCGGCTTCAAGAGGGGCATGAGTACGCCACTGAGATTCTCGTATTGATCCGCCAGGTAACCGGCAGCCGCGAAAACCTCCTGCGGTGTCCCCTGGTTAAGTGCGTTGGCTATCTCATGAATCAGAAAGGCACGCGCAGTGGACGGCGGTGGGCCCGAATCTGTGATTTCCGCTCGCGTTGGGATTACGAGGTTCACACCGGAATCGGCGATGAGTTTCCACGACTCCGAGGCCGGACTTTTGTTTTCTTGCAGCGGCAGAATCAGCACCTGGCCGGGTTTGATATTGGGAAGGGGCGGCGGATAGCCGTTGGTGAACTGGGTTACGCTCGGCCCATAGGCCAAAAAACCGACATGAAGACGATCACCCGCGACGGGCTTTCCGGAAACCGAATAGGCGCGCAGTGCCTGAATTTCGGCCGTCATCGCCAACGTCTCGGCTTTCCAGGGCAGTGACGCCTCCGGAACACGCTCTCCCTTCTGGACGTCGAGGACTCTGCCGACTACGAGCACCGGGGCTGCCGCCGTTTCTTTTAACTGCCAGGTCTTGATGAACCCCGCCTCAACGCCGACCGGCATACCCAACACAAGCGCGAGCAGGATGAGAAATTGCGCAATGCGTGTTCCGGCCCGGATCTGCACGCTACGCGTCATCATTTGTTCTTCAGTCTACCAATTGGCGCCAGCGACCACACACTGATAGTCGCAATCGATCGTCGTTACGCGCTGTGTACTGGACTCCTTATCCCGAGCTGTCGAGCCCGGCATGCCGGGCGCGGGCGCCGGGCAGGAGGCTGCCGATATCACCACTTAACGCTCGTGTGGAGAATCAGAGCGGTTCCAAGAGTGGTTACTCTCATTCCCACAACCATAATCGCGCCGCACAAGAACCAGCCCACAAGGCCGTGAGCAACGGCGACCGCCGATTTCCTATAGGGAAACGCTCATCTACTGTTGGCCGATACGATCAATCTCGCTTTGGATGACTTCTTGCTCCAACGTCGCCAGAGGCAACGACAGGAAAAGACCGATCCTTCGATCCAAAACTGTGAACGCTTCGAAAAACGCGCGTTCAACTTGCTCTCGTGTCCCAACCACTGCTGCGGGGTCAGGAACTCCCCACCGGGCCGTGAGTGGATGTCCGGGCCAGACCGGGCACACTTCGCTTGCGGCCCTATCGCACACCGTAAACACAAAGTGCATCTTAGGCGCATCGGGCCGTGAAAATTCATCCCAACTCTTGCTGCGTAGCCCGTCTGTCGGGATGTCGGTACTGGCTATTTGTCTGAGCGCCTCAGGGTGGACATGACCGGTGGGATGGCTGCCTGCGCTGTAGCCGGTGAAGTTCGGCCGCCCTTTCTCATTCAGAATTGCTTCTGCCATTATGGATCGCGCCGAATTGCCCGTACACAGGAACAGAACGTTGAAATGTCGCGGTGTCATATCTCCCTCCAATGCCACACCGCGCTCTGAGTTGTGCACGCGCGGCAAAAGCAGATCTGCCTCGCCGCAGCCAATAACACCGATATCGCTGAATCACGCATCTCCATCATCCCTCCCCAATTGGTATTGCCTTCATTGCCTTCCAACCGCAATCGCCCACTAGAAGTGCCTAGCCAGTCTCCCGGCTACCGTAGGTTCCTTCTCCGAGAAACACCATCACACGGGCGTGAATCCTGTCCCGCAATCTGCGAAAAGCCCACACGCGCTCTTCTCCTACTTCCGTGAAAGTCGCAGGATCCTCGAATGGCCAATAAAGCCGTTCCGGGCTCCCTGAGAACACGGGACACTCCTCCCTTGCCCTGTTACAGACCGTAATGATGAAATCGAAGTGCTGACCTTCAAATTCCTGGACCGGCTTCGACCTCTGCGCAGAGATGTCCACGCCGATCTCATGCATGACAGCAACGGCTTCGGTACGCACGGGAGCCGGGTGCGTGCCAGCCGAAAAGACCTCGTAGACATCGCCGCCTTCCTGCCGCAGCAGTCCTTCGACCATCTGACTCCTGGCCGAATTGCCGGTGCAGACGACGAGGACTCGCTTCTTGGCTGCAATCGACGGATCTTGTCCGAGGCTCATGTTTATGCCCTCTCATGAACAAAGGACTTCACTCTTTCCCGAAGTCGGTCGCGGACCTGCCGGAAGGCAGCGAGGCGTTCCTCTTCGGTGCCCTGAACTGATGCCGGATCTTCGAGGTTCCAGTGGATCCGCTTCGTCGCGCCCGGAAACACGGGACAGTTGTCGCGGGCGTTGTCGCAGACCGTAACTACGTAATCGAATGACTTGCCCAAGAATTCGTCGACGGACTTAGACCGGTAGCCCGAGATGTCGATACCGATCTCCTTCATCACGGCAATCGCTTCCGGCCGGACTGAAGTCGGATTGGTGCCCGCACTGAACACCTCAAAGCCCTCGCCGCCTTCGGCTCGGAACAGCCCCTCACCCATCTGGCTCCGGGCGGAATTGCCGGTGCATAGAACTAGAATCTCCTTCATGTGAAAACTCCCCTCCCTCTGTCCCGTCTCACTTCTACTTGCGCCGACCCGGCACCCAAGCCGACGTCCGATTTCAAGGTCGTCTTGCCCTGACAAAGGCGCTCATGAACTTGCCGTCGATCTGGGGCGCAAGCGCGTCGACGTCGATCCCCTCTGTGGTTAGAAATTCACGCGCGTCTTCGATTTTGTAGATCCGAGTTGGCTCGACACTGATGTCTACGAATCCCGCTCGTGCGAGTTTCTCGACATACTCTGCTTCCTGCATGGCGCCGGCAATGCAGCCCACCCAGAGTTCGACGTTGTGCTGGACCTCCGGCGGGACGTCACCGCGGACCACGACGTCGGACACCGCGAAACGGCCGCCGGGCTTCAACACGCGATAGGCCTCACGAATCACGCGATCCTTGTCCGCTGATAGGTTAATCACGCAATTGGAGATGATGACGTCTACTGACTGATCCGGGAGCGGGATATTCTCGATCTCGCCCTCGAGGAACTCGACGTTCTCGACCCCGGCCTTCTTCTGATTCTCCTGGGCGAGGGCGAGCATCTCGTCCGTCATGTCCAGGCCGTAGGCCTTGCCCTTCGGTCCGACACGCTTGGCCGACAGCAGAACGTCTATTCCACCGCCGCTGCCCAGATCAAGAACGGTCTCTCCGGGCTTCAGTTCGGCCAGGGCAGTAGGATTGCCGCACCCCAACGATGCGAGGACCGCAGCCTCGGGCAACTCGCTCGTCTCGTCCACATCATACAGATTGGATGTGATCGGGTCCGTCGAGCAGCAAGATGACGGAGCCGACCCGCAGCAAGCGGCACCACTGCCCGAAACCACGCGGAGCGCCTGTTGACCGTATTTCTCTTTGACGACTTCCTTGATTGACATGTTCTCCTCTCAGTTCTTAAGGTGGACAAGAGCGTCCGAATTCAGGACTCGGTTTCGAGTGCAACACTCGGAGTAGAGAAACGCGAGCAGATCTGTCAGCGCCGGCGAGTTCGCTGAATACCAAAGGAACGTGCCGTCCCGGCGCACCGCCACCAAGTCGTGGTTCTTTAGCTTCTCGAGGTGGTGGGAGAGAGTCGACGCCATGATGCCAAGTTCCTTTTGGATGTCGCCGACTACCATCCCGTCGGGATGTGCTGAAAGCAGCAGGCGAATGATCCGGAGGCGCGGCTCTGCGCCAAGCGCACCGAGCATGTCCGCATAGCGGGCGACATTCCGTTCGGTTCCTTTGAGCTTCATAGTGAGCTGCCCATCACGCTACTTCCTGGGCGGACTGGTCCTTGCGAAGCACTTTCTCCGATCCTCCTCCTCGTCGTGATCGTGCCGCAGCCCCTGTGCCAGCCGAAGGAACCCCTTAACCAGTTGCCAATCCGGCGAGTCTCTCCGGCCTTGTTCCTCTATCCAATGAAGGTGCTGTTCGAATAAGTCAGTTGCCTCTGCATAGAAGTCGACCATATGGCCTTTCGTCCTAAATCTTCAAATCGCGGCAAGTTGCGCCGCTGTCCCGCGAAGCATCATCAGCCGACGCCCTCCGTTTCCGGAAACCAATGCCGTGTGCGGTTGCAGAAGGAACAGACCGACAGCATCACGGGGACCTCGATAAGGACGCCGACAACCGTCGCTAAGGCAGCTCCCGAACCAGGACCGAACAAGGCGATTGCCGTCGCCACAGCGAGTTCAAAGAAGTTACTGGCCCCAATCAGCGCTCCTGGCGCGGCAACCGCATGTCGGACCTTGAACAACCGCATCAGTCCATAAGTGAGCGATGAATTGAAGTAGACCTGCAGAAGGATCGGAATCGCGATCAGTACAACGTGGAACGGTCTCCCGGTGATGTTATCCGCCTGGAACGCGAATATGAGCACCAGCGTGGCCAGCAGAGCGAGCATGCTGACCGGCGCGAAGCGGGGCAGCAGACTGTTTTCAAACCACTCCTGCCCGTGCGCGCGAATGAACCATGTGCGAAGCGCAGAGCCCGCCACCAACGGAATAACGATGAAGATACCGACTGCATACAACAGCACCCGGAATGGAACGTGCAATGATGAAGCGCCGTTCACCAGGAACCGGACGATCGGTGCGAACAGGAACAACATCACCAGATCGTTGATCGACACCTGCACGAGCGTATATGCCGGGTCGCCGTCGGTGAGATAGCTCCAGACGAATACCATCGCGGTGCATGGCGCCGCGGCAAGAATAATGCATCCGGCAATGTACTGATCGGCGTCAGCGGCGGGGATCCAGGCTGCAAACACGTACCGGAAGAACAGCCACGCGATCAAAGCCATTGAGAACGGTTTCACTAACCAGTTCACGAACAACGTCACCAGTAGCCCACGCGGCTTCTTGCCGACGTTTCGGACCGATGCGAAATCTACTTTCATCATCATCGGAATGATCATCAGCCAGATGAGCACCGCGATGGGGATATTGATCTGACTTCCCGCGCCGAACTCCAGTCTTCGCAGCTGGTCAATTACGTCGGGTACAGACTTGCCGATGAGCACCCCGGCGAGCATGCAAAGGCTGACCCATAGGCTGAGATAGCGCTCGAAGGTATTGAGCCGTTTCGGCGTGACTGATCCTTCGACTGATGTTTCTGCCATGCGCTCACCCTCTTGCAGGTTCGAGTATAGGAAGCGTTCTGGCTCCGTCCACCAGTTGGCGTAGCCTCTCCGGTCCAACCGGCTCGAAAGGCTCCCATCGAACGACAACCATCCGCCGTGACAGTTGCTCGCGGACCTCGGCGATGAACGGTCGTTCCCGCTCACCGCGCTCTTTCAGAACTCGATCGCTGAATCCATCGCCGGCAAATGTCTGATTCACCACCCAGGCGAACGGCGTGATGCCGGCCCGGGCCAAATCATCCTGCAATCGAGCTGCTTCGTGGACGGGAGTCGCCTCGGGTAGAGTCACCAGCAGAATGCGGGTAAACTCAGGGTCCCGCAGCCGGGGAAGCAACTCGCGTACCGACTCCGGTACATCGCTCATGGTTCGAGTAACATCGCGATGATAGGCCTCGGCCGCATCCAGCAGCAGGATTGTGTGGCCCGTGGGTGCCGTGTCAAGGACGACGAAACCATGTTCCCCTTCGGCGACTGTCCGCGCGAATGCACTGAATACCGCGATTTCCTCGGTACACGGAGATCGCAGGTCCTCCTCCAGCAACGCCATTCCCTGCGCGTCTAGTTGGGGCGCCGCCTTCGCCATCACGGCTTCCGAATATTGACGAGTCTCGATGGCGGGGTCGATTCGGCTCACCGATAGGTTCGGAACGCAACCACCGACCGTCCCCGCAACGTGAGCCGCGGGGTCCGTCGTGCTGAGATGTACTGGATGTCCGCGGCGGGCCAGCTCGATAGCAATGGCCGAAGCGATCGTCGTCTTGCCGACGCCGCCTTTACCCATCGTCATCACCACACCTTGCCCCATCCTTTCGAGTTCGTCGATCAGGGCTGACAGGGGAAGTCCGGAATGGACCGCGTCGAACTGGTATTGGTCTGTCGCTCTGGAAATCGGTGACTTGCCACCGAACACGCGCTGGAGATTCTCCACGCCCATCGGAGCGAAAGGCAGCAGCGCAACCAGGGTTCGCGGGAGTTTCGCGAGACTAGTAGACATCCCTTCGAGAGCTTCCTGGCCGCGGGCTTCCAGCGCGCACGCGGCGGCATCGCCCCGATCTTGCGCAACAAAGATCCCGTTAAGTAACAGCCGCTGGTTGGCGATACCCATTTCCGCTAGTTCCGCGCTGGATCGATTCGCTTCGGCGAGCGCGGAGCGCTCAGGCCGGCTTACTAGAAGGAGCGTTGTTGTTGACGCATCGGTGAGAGCCTGCAGGCTGGAATCGTAGAGCGATCTCTGAGTTTCGAGACCGGCCAGCGGCCCAAGGCACGAGGTGCCGGTCGTATTCCCTTCGATGAATCCTGTCCACGCGGCCGGTAGCTTTAATAAGCGAAGCGTGTGCCCCGTCGGCGCTGTGTCGAAGATGATGTGATCGAAGCCTGCGGTTCGATGGGCATCGCCTAGCAGCTTAGTGAACTCGTCGAATGCTGCGATCTCAACCGTGCAAGCGCCAGATAGCTGTTCTTCCATACTGTTGATGGAGGCTTCGGGGAGTACGCCGCGGTACGGCCCGATCACGCGATCCCGGTATGCCTTCGCGGCTGCTTCCGGATCGATGTTCAGCGCGAACAGTCCGTCAGCGCCGGGAATCGCGACCGGTTCCCCGGACAGCCGGACGCCAAGGACCTCGTCGAGGTTCGACGCTGGGTCCGTGCTGACCAGTAGCACTTTCCTGCCCCGGTGGGCCATCGCCACCCCCGCCGCACACGCTAGTGATGTCTTGCCTACGCCGCCTTTTCCTGTGAAGAAGAGAATGCGCGTGGCACTCTCCAAGAGGCTGGTCATGCTTTCCGTCGCCATGGCGGACCTTGCCTAACAGCACTTCGTCTGGATCACTGGCAGTTTCACGCCGGGCTGCGCCTGGCTGGGCTGTTCCGGCCCGACGCCAGTCAGTCGCGCCAATTCGTCCCGAGTCGGGTAGCGGCCCTGGCTGATGACTGCACCATTCATCAAGATCAGAGGCAGACACTCGTTTCCATACCGCTTGAGGGCCGTTCTCACGACTTCGCTGGCGGCGAAAGCCTGCGGCTGCTGGGCCAGGTTATATCGCTCGACAGCGATTCTCTGGTTTGCCAGCCAGTGAAGATCCGCGGCGAACCGGGCCAAGGCCGGGTCCACATTGGGTCCGCACACTCCCGTTGAACAACACATCGGGGGATCGAAAACTTCAACTCTCGTCATGAGGACGTTTCTCCTTAATTCGGTTATCGACGATTGGCGATGTCAAAGACACAAAAAAGGACTCCACGTTTAGATGATGGCCACAAGGGCCTTCAGCCGCCGCAGCCCGTCGAAATTTATGCAGTAACCCACCCGCGGCCCATCTTGCGAGCTACGGACCAAGCCGGCTTCCTTCAAAATGCGCAGATGCTCAGAGACGGTGGACTGGGCCAGTGGAAGTTCATCCACGATCTGGCTGCAGACACGCGCCTCTTTCCGCGACAGCATCCTCAAAATCTGCACTCGCGCTGGGTGGCCGATCGCCTTCGCTAGTTTCGCCAGTTCCTCGTCCGCTTCGGCGCCTTCCAGCGCGAGCAGACTCACTTCTGAAGGGACCGGTTCCGGCGGGCAGCACAACTTACCGTTGGCATCCTTCTTCCTCATGGCTAATCGTCGATTAACGATATCACGAATTGGTCACCTGCGTCAACCGCGCGTACCCGGCCGCGCGCCAAAATTCAGGCCGTTTTTTCGTCCGCTGAGAAGCGCTTTTGGGCATGCGGTGCCTTTTTGCCGCCGATCGATGTCGAGACAGCGAGGCACGCGGCGCCTCAATGAATCACAGCATGGCATTCTCCTTGTGTCACTGGCGCTTCACTGCGCCGATTGCCGACGATGGTTTGCAAACCGTGGCGCCATAGCTGGCGGAAGACAGTGTCCGAATATCGCTCGCGTGGAACTAGGTAAACACCATTGAATCTGTCAAGCGGTGTTCCCATTAGGATCGTTCCGGGAGAACCCAGCCGTTTCGACATTTCGCTTGATGTCGTCGCCGCCCTGAGGTACGGTCCACATGGCTACCGATAATGCCCATTATCGTGTGGCTTCAATGGGGCCGCGACCGCGCGGTCGCGGAATTTCCGATTCTTCGAACACACCGTACTCGTTTGGTACCGCGCTTCAATGGAGCCGCGACCGCGCGGTCGCGGAATTACGACGTGCCACGCGACTCTTATGGCG
>JBAVYH010000049.1:0-28233 GCA_049698695.1 Bryobacteraceae bacterium
TCCCACCGCGCCGGCAACGACGGTCTATTCCCCCGAAAACGAACAAGAAAACCCAGCGAAAGGAGCCCGGCACTGCGCCAACCAGATTTCAGCCCTTCAGGCTCATTCTTGGATTAGAAAATGCTACGCTCCGCGACCGGCGGCGCGATTCAAGAAATGGAAGGCGCGCGGCCTCCCACGACCATGCGGGCGCGCCCGGCAACGCCCGGCTGGCCTCGATTAATGCCGCAGGATGTTACGTTTCCCACTGGCGCGGCAGTACCAGCACACCCGTGCGTGCTTTTCACAGCACGCTCTCGTGGAAATTTATGATAAGCTGTAGACTGGCTGGCTGGGCAGAAGTCCTCCACAATTTGGTAACGCCGGGGCCACCTAGGGCGTCCAACCAAGCGAAGGGTAGCGGCCCATTTGGGGAGATGGTGGCATAAGACATGGCTGATCTCTCACATCCCAGTAATCCTTTAAGCAGCAACCCGGAAGATCACCTCGCCCGGTTGCTGGTGGATGACATTGAGGAGCCCTGGTACAAGTCTTTCCTTAAGAATCTTAAAGAGGCGATTAACCCTCCCAAGCTACCTCCGCTCGAGATCACATCCCAGCCGGTAGCGGTGAAGGACATCTGGGGGCTTTACGGACGGCAGAAGAAGTCGTTCGTGATGTCGACGGGCTTCCAGGTGGTAGTGGTAGCGGCGGCCTTCTGGATTTTCTCCCTTCCCGCGGTGCAGCAGGGAGTGAAAAACGTTGCGACGGTCTTTCTGCCGGATCTGTCGCCGGCTCCCGAGGTGCAGTTGAATAAGGGCGGCGGCGGTGGCGGTGATCGCTCCTTGCTGGCAGCCAGCAAGGGACGCTTGCCGAAGATCGCGCCCCGCCAGTTCACTCCACCCGCGGCCGTCATCAACAATCCGAACCCCAAGTTGGTGATGGATCCCTCCATCCTGGCGCCTCCCGATGTCGCGTTGCCGAATGTCAACATGAACCAGTACGGCGATCCGTTGGCCAAGCTGGGTCCTGCCTCGAATGGACCAGGCTCGGGCGGTGGCATCGGCTCCGGCCATGGCGGCGGTGTCGGCTCCGGCAATGGCGGCGGCATGGGCCCCGGATCGGGCGGCGGATTCGGTGGTGGCGTCTACAGGGTGGGCAACGGCACCACGGCGCCGGTCGTGCTGTATAAGAAAGAGCCCGAGTATTCCGAAGAAGCTCGCAAGGCCAAGTACCAGGGCACCGTGGTTCTTTACATCGAAGTAGACCCTAGTGGCCGCGCCATCAACCCGAGAGTGGTTCGCAGCCTGGGCCTGGGCTTGGACGAAAAGGCCCTCGAAGCCGTGAAGCAATGGAAGTTCAGGCCTGGCTACCGGGACGGCAAGCCCGTCACTGTGGCCGCCCAGATCGAAGTCAATTTCCGCTTGCTATAGCCAGCCGGTGAGGTGGGTCCCCGACCTGCCAATGCAGGGCGAAGCCCGGCTATCTTTTCTGCCGAACCCACAGAATCTTAAGACTCTTCCCCCGCACCCGCCACGCACTCCGCGCACGGGCAGATTCGGCGAAAGTGATCCCAGGAGTAGATGCCGGCCTTGTGACCGTCGCTCCAGTCGATGCGGATGGCGTAATTCCCTACCGGCTCGACACCCAACATCTTTAGTGCAGGCTTGAACATCGGAAAGGGATCGGCGGCTTCGGGTTGGCGCGGCGCCGTGCCGTGCGCTCCGGTGCAGTTGGCGCAGGGACATTTGTCCCGCAGGTAGACCAGCGTGTACTGGCTGTGATGGCCATCCTTCCAGTCGATCTTGATGCCGCTGGATTTGGAAATGGCAATGTGTTCGGGGTCGGTGGCGAGGCTCATGTTCAATTGAAGAGGCGCTCGACGTCGCGCACGCCGGAGATGCGGCGCATGGCGGCAACCAGTTTTTCGAGCTGCTTCTTGTCGCGCACGTCCACCGTCATCTCCACCACGCCGCCCACCTCGTCGGTGAGCGATCTGGCCTCCAGGCTGCGAATGTTGGTGCTCTCGTCGGAAAGCACGCCCGTCAACTGATTGAGCATGCCCGGACGGTCGTCGGTGTGAACCACGATGCGCACCGGAAACGCGTCGTCCACCGCGCGCACCCATTCCACCTCGATCTTGCGCTCGACATCGTACATCAGGTTCTGCACGTTGGGGCACGCCCGCGAATGCACCGCCACGCCCTTGCCGCGTGTCACGTAGCCCACGATGGCCTCGCCGCGGATGGGGTTGCAACACTTGGCGCGATATACCAGCAGGTCATCCATGCCGCGGACCTTGATGACGGCGTCGTGATCCTGCTGGCGGGCGGGACCAGCCGGCGCGCCGCCGGAGGGCTCGACCTCCGGCGCAAGGCTGGTTTCGGCCGGTTCTTCGTCCACCTTATCCGGGGCCACCTTGCTCAGCACCTGCCGCGCCGAAAAGCGTCCGTAACCCAGCGCGGCGTACAGGTCCTCGGTTTTCGAATAGCCATACCCGCCCGCCACCTTATCCAGATCGGCGCGTGCCACGCGCGCAAGTTGCACGCCCAGGCGGCGAGCTTCCTTTTCGAGGTATTTCTCACCGATTTCGATGGCCTTCAAGCGCTCGCTGGCGTTGATCACGTGCTTGATCTTGTTGCGCGCGCGCGAGGTGCGCACGAAGGCCAGCCAATCCTTGCTCGGCTGGTGGCCGGGCTGCGTCATGATCTCCACGATGTCGCCGTTGCGCAATTGCGAGCGCAGCGGAACAATCCGGCCGTTGACCTTGGCCCCGACGCACGTATTGCCCACGTCGGAGTGGATGGCGTAAGCGAAATCGATCGGCGTCGCTTCGCGCGGCAGCACGATCACCTTGCCCTTCGGCGTGAATGTGTAGGCCTCTTCCGGGTAGAGGTCCACCTTCAGCGTCGACATGAACTCGCCGGGGTCCTGCATGTCGCGCTGCCATTCCACCAGGTGGCGTAGCCACGCGATCCGCTGGTCGTCGGCCGCCGGCCCTTTGCGGCCTTCCTTGTACTTCCAGTGCGCAGCGATGCCTTCCTCGGCGATGCGGTGCATTTCTTCGGTGCGGATCTGCACTTCAAACGTCTGCCCCTGCGGCCCCACCACCGACGTGTGCAGCGATTGGTACAAGTTCGGACGCGGGATGGCGATGAAATCCTTGATGCGGCCCGGAATGGGCCGCCAGCGGTTGTGGATCACGCCCAGGGCGGCGTAACAGTTCTTCACCGAATCGGTGAGAATGCGCAGCGCCATCAAGTCATAGACCTGGTCGACGGTAATCTTTTGCCGGCGCAGCTTCTGGAAGACGGAGTAGGGGCGCTTGACGCGGCCCTCGATGCGCGCCGGAATGCCTTCGCGCCTCAGCTCGGCTTCCACCGTCTGGCGGATCTCCTCGAGGAACTCTTCGTTGGAATGCCGGCGGCTCTCGATGGAAGCGATGATCTCGCGATAGGCGTCCGGCTCCAGGTGCTGAAACGCCAGGTCCTCCAGCTCGCCGCGTACCTTGCCCATTCCCAGCCGGTGCGCGATCGGCGCGTAGATCTCGATGGTCTCGCGGGCGATCCGCTGGCGCCGTTCGGGCGCCAGATAACCGAGCGTGCGCATGTTGTGGATACGGTCGGCCAGCTTGACCATGATGACGCGGATGTCTTCCACCATCGCCAGCAGCATCTTGCGAAAGCTTTCCGCCTGGCGGTCCTCGGCCGAGAAGAAATCCAATTTGGAGAGCTTGGTGACGCCGTCGACGCAACGCGCCACGTCTTCGCCGAAACGCTCCCGGACCTCATCGACGGTGACGCTGGTGTCTTCCACCAGGTCGTGCAGCAGCCCCGTCTCTATGCCCACCACGTCCATGCGCATTTCGGCGAGAATGCGGGCCACCAGTATGGGGTGGACCATGTAGGGTTCGCCGGAATCCCGCAACTGGCCTTCGTGCCGCTCGCGGGCAAACTGGTACGCGCGCTCGAGCGGCGCCAGGTCGTCCTTGGGGCGGTACTCGCGGATCTTGGCCACGAGCTCGCGGTACAACTGTCCCACCGGATCCGACGCGGGCGGCAGAGACACTGGTTCCGAAAGACTGGCGGGTTCGGATGCCACTTTCTTCGATTGTAGCAGGGGCGTCAATGCGCTCCGCGCTTCCCGGGCCCGCCACGCAAAACTGGACGCAGGCATACACGCGCGCAGAGGTTCAGCTCGTAGGGCGAAAGAAGGAAGCCCAACGCGTGAGGCACTATGAAAAAATCGGTCGGCGGCGAGGTGGGACAGACGCTTTCGTCTGCCAATCCGACCGTCCCCGCAGGTTTTTTCCAGGCCCGCGATTCTGTCTCACATCCCACGAAGTCCGCGCCCAGCCATAATGAAAGGGATGGAAACTCCAGTTACGGTTGTCATTCTGGCCGCTGGCCTGGGAACGCGTATGAAATCGCACAAGGCCAAAGTGCTGCACCGCGCCGGCGGCAAGACCCTGGTGGAGCACGCGGTGGATACGGCGCTCGCGGTCACCTCGGCGGATCGCGTCTTTGTGGTGGTGGGATATCAGGCCGATCAGGTCCGCACCGCCATTGCCACGCCCGGCATCGGCTTCATCGAGCAGGCCGAGCAGCTCGGTACCGGCCACGCGCTGCTGGTGGCGCGCGAGGCGCTTTCGCATCTCGATGGCTACCTGGCGATCGTCTACGGTGATGGTCCGCTGCTGCGCGCCGCCACCGTGCGCCGCCTCATCGAGACCCTGCTAGCCAGCGACGCCGCGGGCGTGCTACTTTCTGCCGACATGCCCGACCCTACCGGTTATGGCCGCGTGATCCGCGGCGTCAGCGACCGGGTGATTGCCATTGTCGAGGAGAAAGTCGCCACTCCCCAGCAACTGGCGATTCGCGAAGCCAACATGGGCATCTATTGCTATCGCGCGGATTTGTTCTGGCGGCACGCTGGCGAAATGCGCCCCGACAATCCCGCCCACGAGTATTACCTCACCGACATGGTGCAGATTCTCAACCGCGCGGGGCATTACGTCACGGCGATGAAGATCGACGACCCGCGCGAATGCCTGGGGATTAACGACCGCATCGAGTTGGCGGAGGCGGACCGCCTGCTGCGCGCGCGCAAGCTGCGCGACTTGATGCTGGCCGGCGTCACCATCGAGAAGCCTGAGACGGTGACCATCGATGGCGGCGTTGAGATCGGCATCGACACCGTGGTCGAGCCGTTTGCGCGCATCCTGGGCGCTACCACCATCGGCGAAAACTGCCGCATTGGCGCCTCGAGCGTGATCGAGGATTGCACCCTCGGCGATGACGTGGTGATCGCTCCGCTGACCGTGGTGACCGCTTCGCGCCTCGAGCGCGGCGCGCAAGCCGGACCGTTCTCCCGCCTGCGTCCCGGGAACCATGTCGCGGAGGGCGCCCACATCGGCAATTTCGTCGAGCTGAAAAAGACCCGACTCGGCGCTGGCGCCAAGGCCAATCACTTGGCGTATCTCGGCGATTCGGACATCGGCGCCAAAGCCAACATCGGTGCCGGAACCATCACTTGCAATTACGATGGCGAGCGCAAGCACCCCACGCATATTGGCGCCGGGGCCTTTGTGGGCAGTAACTCCACCCTGGTGGCCCCGCTCGAAATCGGCGACGGCGCTTACCTCGCCGCGGGCTCCGTGATTACCGACCCGGTCCCCGCCGATGCGCTCGCCGTCGGCCGCGCCCGCCAGGTGAACAAAGAAGGCTGGGCCAAAAAGCGCCGCACCCGATCCGCCGCCCCGCCCACCGACGGCAAGTAGCACGGCGTTCGCCGGCCTCTGACGCGCTGCTCGCGCTCCCATGTCCTCTTGTGCCGGTTGCTATGATCAGGGCGTGATCTTCGGCGGAAAGCGCGAGCTGCTGGCACGCCGCTCCAGGTTGCGCATCAACAGGACGCCGGTCTGGAAACCTCCGGCTACGACAACCGGCGGCCAGCCCGGCTCAGCCCGCCGTGGGTTGGTTCCCCCAATCTCGTCCATCAGACTAAGCATACCTTTTGGCACGCGAAGTCCGCATTGATAGAAGATGAGCTTTGGCGTTAGGTATCGTTCAAGCCGGCCGGCGTTTTTCCACGGGCAGCGGTCGGTCCGGAGTCAAGCCGAGCATGAAACCGACGACACTTCGAACCCGATTCACCCACGACTCCGGTTCCGCCTTGACGACCGGCTCCACTTGCTGCGGCGCGAAAACGTTGTGGTAATAGTCGAGCAGGGCATTGTCGGTGTCGTCCAGCGCCCGCGCATACTGCCGAATGTAGCTTTCGGTGTAGACTCCACCCGGCAATTTCTGAAAGGCAGCGCACTCGATTGCCTCCAGGTACCGCAAGTTGATCTTGGTTGCCGCCGCGATCTGGAGTAGGGAGAGGTTCTTGGCCTTGCGTCGCTCGACGAAGTCCTGAGGGATCAGTTGAAGCCCGCGCGCTGTCATGCTGCCGCTCTTGCATTTCTAATGCAAATCCGCGACGGGGCCAGGTACTGGAAGTTATGAATCGTTGGTAATTAGTCGGGTGTAGTTATTACCCAGAAATTTTTCCACCGTGTATTTTTTGGGTTTCCGTTAGATAGCAACGGTCTAGTTACTGGAGCTATCACTCGGTCAAAACAATGCCAGTGCTAACTGCCTAGTGAATTCTGCGCTGAGGCCATGCAATTGAGGTTCCCGCGGACCCACCTCACCCCATCTCTACCACCACGCGGCTCTCATCGGTCAGTTTCGCGGCGGGAATAATGTTGCCTTCCAGCGGTTCGCCGTTCAACACCAGCGTCCGCACGCCCTTCTGAACGCCGCCAGGGTTCCAGACTTCCACAAGCACTTTGTTGCCGCGGAAGACCCGAGTTACGGTGAAGCCCTTCCACGCCGCGGGAATGCAGGGGTCGATGCGCAGCCCGCCGTACTCCGGCCGTAGCCCGAGTATGTATTGCGTCACCGCGTAGAACGACCATGCGGCCGAACCGCTCAGCCACGGCACGCGCGAGGCGCCGAATCGAGGGCTGTACTTGCTGTGGGTGAACTGGCAGTACACATAGGGTTCGATCTCGCGGATCTCCGCCCGGGTGTTCCATGCGCTCGGCAAGGTAGCGCGGAAATACTGCCACGCCCGATCGCCATGGCCCAGCAGAGTCTCGGCGATCACCGCCCATCCCTGCGTGTGGGTGAAGATACTGCCGTTCTCTTTCATTCCGGGATTGAAGAGGGCCGCCCGCATCACGTTGTAATCGGTCTCAACATAGGGCGGGTCACAAATCATCAGGCCGTACTCGGTAGCCAGACGGTCTCTCACCGCTTGCATCGCCCGCGCTGCGCGGCGGGAATCGGCGTGGCCGCTCAGCACTGCCCACGATTGCGGATTCAGGAAGATCTGGCCCTCGCGGCTGGTGCGCGATCCGAACTGGAAGCCGTCGGCGCGATATGCCCGCAGGTACCACTCGCCATCCCAAGCGTGGTCCCGCAGATTCCGATCCAGCCGCTCCAGGTTACTCTGCGCCCATGCCTCCTCCTCCAGCGTCCGCAGCAACCGGCACACTTCCAGATACACCGCAAGCGCGTAGCGAAGCTGGAACGCCACGAAAACAGACTCACCACGGTCGCCCAGCCGGATGCAGTCGTTCCAATCGGCGGATAAGCCGCACGGCAGGCCATGCGCGCCGGAACGACTCAGGTTAAAGAGAATGGCCCGCTTCATGTGGCCCAGCACGGTATCCTCCCCTGTGTCCGCATAGGGAAGCGCCTTGCTGTAGAAAGAAAGATCGCCGGTCTCCTTGACATACGCGGGGATCGAGTTGAACAACCACAGGCAATCGTCGGAACGGTAGTCTTCCTCGCGCGGAGCATGCTCCGACCCAGGGCGATGCGCGAATTGCTTGACCACCGGCATGGCGCCGCCCGTCGAGACCTGGCCGGTAATCATCAGCTCGAGTCGCCGGACGGCCTCTGTAGGAATCGCGTGCATCACCCCAAGCATGTCCTGCACTGTGTCCCGGTACCCCAAGCCGTCCCGCTCGCCCGCATAAATGAGGCTGGCCGCGCGCGACCACGCGTAAGTCATCAGGCAATTGAACGGGCCCCACATATTCAGCATGCTGTTGAACTCGGCGTCCGGCGTGTTCGCGTCGAGCGCGGTAATGCGCGCATGCCAGTAACTCTTGAGACGAGCCAACTCCTGGCCGGCCTTCTCTGGACTGCCGAATTCGGCCACGGCGCTCCGGCCTTCCCCGCGCGCCCGGCCAACGCCCGCCAACACCACAAACTCCGTCGTCTCACCTGGTTCGATCTGAATGCGGCTCTGCAGCACGCCACAGCCGTTGTCGCCGGCCGCCAGCGAATTCGTGCACTGCCCCCGCTCCACCACTACGGGTCTGGCATAACTTCCATAAGTTCCGAGAAACCCCGTCCGATCCGTATCATAACCCGACACTTCTGAACCAACCAGGGCGAGAAAAGTGTGCCGCCCCTGGTCCTTCTCCTCGAAGTTATCGGGCATGTGCGGAATGTTGACGTTGGTTCCGTGATCGATGATACCGCCCTCGACGCTCATCTTCACGATGTGCTGGGCGTACTGCAGGTTGATCAGGTCGTCGTAGGCGCTCCAGTTCCCGGCGTATTCCACGTAGGTGAAGGCGCTCAGCCGGCGAGGCTTGCCGCTCAGGTTGGTCAAACGGACGTGCCAGCACTCGAAGTCCCTGCCGAGCGGAACAAAATAGGTGATTTCCGCCCGAATGCCGGAGTACTCGGAAGAGATGATGGTATACAAACTTCCATGACGGCATTCCGACTTATACTCACTTAGCGGTTTGCCAACCGGTTGCCACGACGCGGACCAGTAGTCGCCATTATCGTGGTCGTGCAGGTAGATATAGCGGCCGGGCTGGTCCAGGGGGACGGAATTGAATCGAAGCCGGGTGAAACGGCCCTGCGCCGCCGATTTAGAAAAGCTATATCCCCCGGCATTATTGGTGATGATGGCTCCGTACTCGGTGCTGCCCAGATAGTTACTCCACGACCTGGGCGTATCCGGCCGGGTAATTACGTATTCCTTGTTAGCGTCGTCAAAGTATCCGAACTGCATGTCAGAACTCCGGGGATGATTAAAGTACTTCCCTGACAACCGTGGCGACCGCTCCCTTACGGTCGCGGCTCCGACGCGCGAGCCGACCGGGCTTCTTACCTGGCGCGGATAGCTGCCAGCTCGGCCTGAAGCTTCTTCGTGGCATCTTCGTTCAGCGGGTAGAAGAACATTCCCACCCCGGCCAGCAGCGTTCCTACCGCTGGCGCGATGGTCATCAGCAGCCGGATGCCGTGCTGCCCTTCGGCGGTCTGCACGACGTTGGCCTTGAAGCCGTAGAACGCCAGCAGGGAAGCCGCCAGCGATCCGCCGATTACCCAGCCAAACTTATTCGACATGCCCGACGCCGAATAAATCAGCCCGGTTGCCCTCCGGCCCGTTTTCCATTCCGAGTAATCGGCCGTATCCGCGAACATGGCCCAAAGTAAGGCCGACGTGGGCCCGGTGAGTACACAGTACACGAGGTTGTAGGCGTAAAGCAGAACCAATTGGTCCGGCCTGACCCAATAGGAAAGGACCAAAGCCACGGTCGCGATCAGCATGCAGCCGATGAATGCGTTTTTCCTGCCGGTGAAAGGCGTCACATACTGAATCAGGAAAGTGCCCAGCACGGACATGATCGAGCCAACCACCATGAAAGTAGCGGCAGCAGCCTCTGTACCGACGTAGTACTTGAAATAGTAAGCGATGGCAGCGCCGCGAATGCAGACGAAACAGACGCTCAGAATACCCAGCGCGCACAAGACGAGCCACGGGGTGTTGGCGAGCAGATCGCGCAGGTCCCTGGCCCGCGAAGTGTTTTGTTCCACCACCGGCTGGACGCGCTCGCGGGTGGTCGCGAAAGCGCCCAGAAACAGCGCCACCGCCGCCACGGCGTACACCGCGAGTGTCATCTCGTAACCAAGCGCCCGGTTCCCCTTGCCGAAGTATGCGACCAGCCGCAGGGTAGAGAACTGCACCACAAGGCCGCCCAGGAAGGCGAAGGTAAATCGCCACGATGACAGGCTGGTCCGTTGCTGGGAATCCGCCGAAATTACGCCCATCAGGGCCGCATAGGGAACGTTGATCGCCGAGTACACAATCATCATCAGCGAGAGCGTCACGTATGCGTACACCAGTTTGCCGGTCGGACCGAACGAAGGCGTGGTGAAGGTGGCGACGCTCATGATCCCGAATGGCACGGCCATCCAGAGCAGGTACGGACGGAATTTGCCCCAGCGCGTACGCGTGCGGTCGGCAATAGTGCCAATGAAAACGTCGAAGAACATATCCCAGATGCGAGTGACCGCCAGCATGGTGGCGAGCGCAGCCGCCGCCAGCCCAAAAACGTCTGTGTAGAAAATGAGCTGGAAGTAAATGAATGACATCCAGATCAGGTTGGAAGCCGCGTCGCCGAACGCGTACCCGACCTTCTCGATGACCGAGAGCTTATGATTTTCCTGAGTCATGGTGAGCATGGATGAACTGGTAAGACGCGATGTTAGCACAGCACCAAGTCAAGGGCCCGGAGCCATGCCGCTGTCTTACCGTCCACGCGCCGGCCTCCAGCATGCATAATTGGACATATGCGATATCGTGCGCTGGGACGGACCGGCTGGCAGGTTTCGGAAGCGAGCTTCGGCGCTTGGGCGATCGGCGGCGCGTGGGGCCAGGTCAGCGATGACGAATCCCTGGCCGCGCTGCACCAGGCCATCGACTGCGGGGTCAATTTCATCGACACCGCGGATGTTTACGGAGACGGCCGCAGCGAACGCCTGATCGCGCGGTTGAAGCGCGAGCGGCGCGAGCAGATCGTGGTGGCCACTAAGGCCGGGCGGCGCCTCTCGCCCCACACGGCAGACGGGTACAACGCGCGAAACCTGGCCGGCTTCGTAGAGGACAGCCTGCGCAACTTAGCCACCGATTGTCTCGATCTGGTTCAGCTCCATTGCCCGCCCACCGACGTCTACTATCGGCCCGAGGTGTTCGGCGCGCTGGATGATCTGGCGAAGGCGGGAAAGATCCGCTACTACGGCGTGAGCGTGGAGAGAGTGGAAGAGGCGCTCAAGGCCATCGAGTTTCCGAATGTGCAGACCGTGCAGATCATCTTCAACTGCTTTCGCCAGCGGCCCGCGGCATTGTTTTTCCCCGAGGCCCTACGGCGCCGCGTCGGCATCCTGGCGCGTGTTCCGCTGGCCAGCGGACTCCTCAGCGGCAAGCTCTCGCGGGATTCCAAATTTGCCGCCGACGACCATCGCAACTTCAACCGCCACGGGGAGGCGTTCGATGTCGGCGAGACCTTCTCTGGCGTGGATTACAACGTGGCGCTGGAGGCGGTGGAAGAGATCCGTCGCCTGCTGCCGGCCGGCGTCGGCATGGCTTCCTTTTCGCTGCGCTGGATTTTGATGCACGATGCAGTGTCGTGCGCGATCCCCGGCGGCAAGCGTCCGGCCCAGGTGGCGGAGAACTGCGCCGCCTCGGATCTGCCACCGCTGGCGGATGAAACCATGGCCGCGATTCGCGGCATCTACGATGCGAAGATCCGCCCCCTGGTGCACCAGCGTTGGTAGCGCATTGGCAGCACCGCAAGAGCCAGGCGAGCGATGGGGCAACGTGCCGAATGGCGGCAGCGTTCGGTTGCAGCGGGGCGGCGCTGTTGACTCGTCACTCACGGCGCGCTAGCGTTTTTAACGCATGCCAAACTCGCCGTCCACTTTTCGATATCGATCCACACGCCGGCATTTTCTGCTGGAAAGCGGCGCTGCCACGCTGGTAGCGTCCGCACCTCTCGCCGGCGCACCGCCGCAAGAGAGCACCGGCGCCGCACCCGGCCGCACGGACCTGACCCGGCGTCTTTGGCACGCGAGTTGGATCGCCGTACCGGGTGCTCCCGCCAACGAGTACGGTGTTTACCACTTTCGCCGGGCTTTCGAGCTGTCCTCCAAACCGGAGCGATTCGTGGTCCACGTGAGCGGCGATAACCGCTATCAGTTGTTCGTAAACGGCCACAGGGTGGCCTGGGGGCCGGCACGCGGTGGCCTGTCTCACTGGCGGTATGAAACGGTCGATGCGGCGCCCATCCTGGAGCCCGGCAGGAACGTGTTTGCCGCCGTGGTGTGGAACTTCGGCGAGTTGGCGCCCGAAGCGCAAGAGACCGCCGAAACCGGCTTTCTGGTGGAGGGAGATGGCCCAGCCGAAAGTGTCGTGAACACGGGTACGAACTGGAAATGCGTGCGCGATGAATCTTATTCTCCCGTGCCGCCACGCGAAGTACGTGCCTACTATGCGGCCGGGCCCGGCGACTGCGTGGCAGGCCCGCAGCACCCATGGGGTTGGGAGGGCAGGGAATTCGACGACTCCGGCTGGCCGGCGGCGGTGGTGATTGGCCCGGCAGCCGGGCGCGAAGCCCGCGATGCCCACACGCGCTGGATGTTGGTGGAACGGCCGATTCCGGCGATGGAAGAGCGCCCGGAGCGATTGCAAAGAGTCCGGCGCGTAGTGGGTATTCCGCAGCCCACGCCATTTCCCGCCCAGCCGGCACCGTTCGAGATCCCCGCCCGGACCCGCGCGACGCTGCTGCTGGACCAGACCTATCTCACCACCGCGTATCCCGAGCTGACGGTGAGCGGCGGCAAGGATGCAGTGGTCACACTGGGATACGCGGAATCGCTCTACCTGCCCGCCGCTGACGGCAATAGCTGGGACAAAGGCAACCGCGATGAGGTTGAGGGTAAACAGTTCATCGGCGTCCGGGATCAGTTCATTGCCGACGGCGGCAGCCACCGCACCTTTCGCCCACTGTGGTGGCGCGCCTACCGTTACCTGGAATTGGACGTGGAGACGAAGGACTCGCCTCTCACCATCGAGGACCTGCATGCAACCTACGTGGGCTACCCGTTCGAGAGGCGGGCGCAGTTCGACGGCGGGTCTGCGGAAGTCAACCGGATTCTGGATGTGGGCTGGCGAACCGCGCGCCTGTGCGCTCACGAAACTTACATGGATTGCCCGTATTACGAACAGCTCCAATACGTGGGCGACACGCGCGTGCAATGCCTGATTTCGATTTTCAATTCCGGCGATACGCGCCTGATGCGCAATGCCATCGGCCAGATCGACGACTCGCGGCTGGGCGATGCCTGCACCATGAGCCGCTACCCGACGCGGCTGGAGCAATACATACCCGGCTTCTCGCTGTGGTGGATCGCCATGGTGCGGGACTACTGGTGGTATGTGGACGACCCGGCCTTCGTTCGCCGCATGCTACCCGGCGTCCGCGCCGTGTTGAGCTTTTTCGAGGCGTACCAGAAGAAGGACGGCTCGCTCGGCCTGCTGCCGTGGTGGCGCTATTTCGACTGGGTGCCGGAGTGGCCTTCGGGCGAGCCGCCGCAGGAAGCCGACGGGTCGTCGGCGCCCTACGACCTGTTGCTGCTGCTGGCGTACCGCTGGGCAGCGGAGTTGGAAGATGCGCTTGGGCTGGGCGGGCTCTCCGAGGTTTATCAGGCGCGCGCCAGCCAGCTTCGCGAAACGGCGCACCGCCTTTACTGGGATGCCGGCAAGCGACTGTTCGCCGACACGCCGGCGAGACGGCAATTCTCGCAACACACCAATACCATGGCGGTCCTGGCCGACGTGATTACGGGCACGCCGGCGCGCGA
Source organism: Bryobacteraceae bacterium (assembly GCA_049698695.1). Lineage (GTDB taxonomy): Bacteria > Acidobacteriota > Terriglobia > Bryobacterales > Bryobacteraceae > Bog-375. The sequence continues at coordinate 13,695 of JBAVYH010000049.1, forward strand.
CCTGATGCTGCACACCTTGAGCGCGCCCGGCCTGGCGCAAGCCGCGCTGTTTTTCAAGTTCTACATGAATCTGGCGCTGGTCAAAGTAGGTGAGGGCGATCGCTACCTGGACCAGTTGGGCGACTGGCGCGGCATGCTGGCTCGCGGGCTGACCACGTTTGCCGAGACCGTCGACCTGCCGAACAACTCGTCGCGTTCCGACTGCCACGCATGGAGCGCCAGCCCGAACATCGAGATCTTCCGCACGCTGCTGGGCGTGGACTCGGCGGCGCCCGGCTTCAGCCGTGTCGTGGTGCGGCCCCACCTGAACAAACTGCAGTTCGTTTCGGGTTCGGTGCCGCATCCCAAGGGAAAGGTCGAGGTGCGGCTGGAACCGCGGGGAGCGGGGATGGCCGCGAACATCACTCTGCCGCACGGCGTGCCCGGCGAGTTCGTATGGCGAGGTGCGCGCAGGGATCTCGCGCCGGGCGTCAACCGATTCTCGCTATAACTTTCGAACCGCCAAAGCTCTCTCACCGAGCCGTCAACCTAATGGAACAGTGCGACTCGGGCCGCCAGGAGAGAGAATAAGGTTTTCGGAACGGCAGGTCTGATATGAAAGTAATCGCTTTCAACGGCAGTGCGAGAAGAGGCGGCAATACCGCCATCCTGCTCCGCTACGTGCTCGGCGAAGTGGAAAAGGAAGGCATCGACACCGAACTGGTGGAACTGAGTGGATCGAAGATCCATGGATGCCTGGCGTGCCGCAAGTGCTCGGCCCGCAAAGACGGGCGGTGCGCGCAGAGCAACGACGTGGGAAACGCCTATATCGAAAAGATGGCGGCGGCGGACGGTATTCTTCTCGGTTCACCGACCTACGTGGCCGATGTCTCGCCGGAGATCAAGGCGCTGATCGACCGCGCCTGCATGGTCAGTGGCGCCAATGGCGGCATGTTTCGCCGTAAGGTGGGGGCGGCGGTGATCGCCGTGCGAAGGGCGGGTGCGATGCACGCGTTCGACGCCCTGAATCACTTTTTCCTGATCAGCGAGATGATCATACCGGGATCGTCCTATTGGAACATCGGCATCGGGCGGGAACCCGGCGAGGTGGAAAAAGACGAGGAAGGCATCCGCACCATGAAAGTGCTGGGACAGAACATGGCGTGGCTGCTGAAGAAATTGGCCTCATGAACATCCCGCAGCCGCCTGCTCACCGCCGGCCGCGCGCCTCCGCATCACTTCAGCGCATAGCCGGTTAGCAGAGCGTGAGCCCAGTCCGCGCGCTTGCCCGCGGTGGCGAGTCGCGCCGCGGCTTCCCAGTCGTAGTCGACCGCGCGGAACGTCGCGCGCCATCCATGCTCCACACGGTCGAGCAGCGCGTATCGCGCGTGAGGGCTGCCAATCTCAATTGCATGCGGGTAGCGGTGGTCTGAGTCGTAGTACGCCTGAAGGCCAACGCTCCCCGGATTGAGAACCACCGTCCCGTCCTCCAAACGTACGAAGCGTGGAACGTGCGAGTGGCCGCACAGTATCGCTCCTGCTTTCACACCCGCACGGGACCGGATCTGAGCGCACGATGCCAGTCTCACCCCGGTCGCGGAAACGTCTTCCAGCAGGTAGTCGACGTCTCGCTCCGGTGTTCCGTGGCAGAGCAGAATATCGTCCGCGACAATTGCCGCCGGCGGCAGCGATCGCAGCCATTCTTTGTGCCCGCCGGTGAGCTGCTGATGAGCCGACCGGTCGGAGGAACCCATAGCGTCCGGCTCCTGTTCGATCAACTGGCGGTCATGATTGCCGCGAATCTGCACCCAGTCGCGCTGCGCGAGGAGCAGGTCAGCAGTGGCCGCTGCTTCGAGCGGCCCGGATAAGTGATCGCCCAGGTTCACCACCAGGTCCGGGGCGTGCGAATTGAGATCTGCAAGAACGGCTTCGAGCGCCAGCAGGTTGCCGTGTATGTCCGCCAATGCCGCGATTCTCATCGGTCAGATCACACCAGCTCCGCCTCAGCCGGCTTAACGCGGATCGCAATCGACCGGCTGCCCAGGAACGGGTGCGTCGCGGTCAGGTTCACCGCGCCCGCCCTTTCCTTTGCCCGCACCCAAATCGCCGCCGCGCCGCCCGCCAGTGCCAGGGGATTCTCGCCGATGATCTCGCCTGGGCCGGTCAACGAAAACGCGATCGCAGCCGTGGCGAACGGCCTGATGTTGCCGTATTCGTCGGTCACCATCACCGCCACGCGCGTTGCGTCCCGGCCATCGCCGGCCAGCTCCGCATCGTCGGCGATGACTTGGAAGCCGGCGTCTATCCCACTGCCCGAAAGCGTCAGCGTCTTGCGCAGCTTGCTGCCAATGTAACCCTCGATCTTCAAGTCGCCCCACGGCCTCAATGGCAGCTCGCCCAGGTCCATAGTGAACGGCGGATATTTGACGTAAGCGTAGGTCGTCCGGTCAGGATCGAGTTCCTGTTTCAACTTACCGCTCCAGTAGATTTTGAGGTGATCGCAATTGGACAGAATCGGAACCCTGTGCACGCCGCCCGCGGCCGACCGGTCGCCCTGCGACCAGAAAAACCCGGCCTGCAAAACCACTTCTTCTTCCGGACTGCATTGCGAGGCATAGAAATACGCGGCCGGCTTGGGTATTCGAAAAATGTCGGACACGCCGTGATAGCAGATGTGGTCGCCGGAACCGAAGTTATGGTGCGTGTTGTAGTCGAAGGCGCACCACCCGGTGCCGCCCGAATAACGATTGTCCGAGGCGAGCTGGTTGTGCACGCGCGCGTGCCGTGTCACGTGCTCGGCCACCCGCTCCACGTTGTCGAAACGCTTGGTGGAGAACATGTGCCCGTTGAATTCGGTGTTCATGTACAGCGGATGGTTCGGCGGCCGAAGCGGGAAACCGAAATCGTTCATCGTGAACACGTCCTCCAGCAATTCCGACTCATACATGTTGCGGATGCCGCCCGTCTGGCGCGCGTCGTCGAGCGAGTGCGCCAGCGCGTTCGTGCACGTGTAGAGATCGTGGTTGTCCCGGCTCTCATTGATGCGCACGCCCCACAATACGATGGACGGGTGATTCCAGTCGCGCTGGATCATCGCGCCCACGTTGCGCACCGCCAAATCCTGCCACGCCTTGTTGCCTATGTGCTGCCAGCCGGGAATCTCTTCGAGCACCAGCAACCCGAGTTCGTCGCAGGCGTCCAGGAAGGCCGGCGACTGCGGATAGTGCGAAGTGCGCACGATGTTGCAGTGCAGCTCCCGCCGCAGAATCCAGGCATCGCGGCGTTGCACGCGGTCCGGCATGGCCCCGCCCACATACGGAAACGTCTGGTGCCGGTTCAGACCCATCAGCTTGACGCGTTCGCCGTTGAGCATGAAACCGTCTGGCGTGTAGCGCGCCTCGCGGAAGCCGATCTGCGTGCGGTATTCGTCCTGCCCGCCGCCGGCCGTCGCCAGCCGCACAACCACGCTGCACAGCTTCGGATTCTGCAGGCTCCAGAGTTCGACGCCGGGGAGCGAGCCGAGCTGAATCTCGTGATACGCGGCCTCCTTGGTGACGGTCGCGCTCGCCGTCTTCAGCACCTTGGCGCCGTCCAGCAGCTCCGCGGTGAGAGTGGCTGTCCCGGCGATGGGCCCCTGCAGGTAGCAGCGGACCACTACCGACCTTTGCGCCGTCAGCGCCGCCACCGGCTTGGCGTAGACGTTGTCGATGAATGTCTCCGGCACCACGCGAAGCTGCACGCCGCGATAGATGCCGCCGAAGGTCAAGTAATCGATGTTCTCGCCAAACGGCGGGATGTCGCTGCGCTCTGTCGAGTCGAGTTCCACCGCGATCACATTGTCGACGCCGTATTGCAAGTGTGGCGTGATTTCGAAACTGAACGGCGTGTAACCGCCCTTGTACTCGTCGAACTTGTGCCCGTTCACGGTGACGGTGGAGGCTGTCATCGCACCGGCGAAATCGAGGAAGACGCGTTTGCCCTTCCACTCCGGGAGCGCGCGAAGGTGACGCCGGTAGGCGGAGACAAACTGAAAGCTGCTCTCATCGAAACTGTGCCACGGCAGGCGCACGTTGGCGTGCGGCAGGGTGATCTTCTGCCACGCCGCATCATCGAATTCCGGGGCCGAGACACCGGCTCCCGCCTTACCGCCGAACAACCATCGCCGGTTCAGTTCATACACGCGGCGTTGTGGAATCGGTCCGGACGTGGTGCGCTTTGCTTGCGCCTCCAGAACGCCGGCCGCCGTCGTGCCGAGGATAAACGTGCGCCGATCGATGTGTAGTTGGTCGTTCATAACAGTGCCGTCCGCTAGCCTAACATCTGTTAGGCGGAGCTGTCCGCGCATGAGGTGGCAACGGGTTTTGCTGCTTCGCGCCAGCCGTCGGTCGGCCCCTTTCCGAAGGCCGAGTCGCCCGTTGTCGCCGAAGGAAGTCGCGGCACAGCAAGCGGGGGATACTCGCGTTAGACTTGGGGTACGCCTTGGTGGTTCGGCCGGCTTCAACCTCAGCTCATGCCTGCCGTCGGCGTTCGAAAAACGACAAAAAGCTCCGCAACTGGATGATTCGGCGTATAATCGGTGGCGGTCAGAAAGCCAAAACGGAAACCCTGGCTCCAGCGACATGATCGGGACTACAGTTTCACACTATCGCATTCTGGAAAAACTGGGCAGCGGCGGGATGGGGATCGTCTACAAGGCCGAGGACACCAAGCTGGGCCGGATGGTTGCGCTCAAGTTCTTGCCCGAGGACCTCGCCAAAGACCAGCAGGCTTCCGAGCGCTTCAGACGAGAGGCCCGAGCCGCCTCGGCGCTAAACCACCCTCACATTTGTACCATTTATGAGGTCGGTGAATCCGGGGGGCAGCGCTTTATCGCGATGGAGTATCTGGAAGGCCAGACCCTCCGGCAACGGATCGCAGCCGGACCTTTAGGAATTGACGAGCTCCTGAATCTGGCCATCCAGATGGCGGACGCACTGGACGTGGCCCACCAGAAGGGTATTGTCCACAGGGACATCAAACCGGCGAATATTTTCGTCACGCCCCGCGGGCAGGCAAAGATCCTGGATTTCGGCCTGGCGAAATCGACCGGGTCGACGACCGCGATGTCGATCTTGTCGCATGCACCGGAAGCGGACGGCGCTGGCCCTGCGTCTCTGGAAGACAAGCCCACGGTGGCAATCGACGCGAGTGACCTGACCAGCCCCGGCATGGCGATGGGCACGGTGGCGTACATGTCGCCCGAGCAAACCCGCGGGGAAAACCTCGATGGGCGGAGCGATATATTCAGCTATGGGGTAGTCCTCTACGAAATGGCTACCGGCCGAGTGCCTTTCGGCGGCAACACCTCGGCGGCGACCTTTGGCGCGATTCTGCACGAGACCCCCGTGCCGGTAACCAGTTTGAACCCCGCTCTTCCGCGCAAGCTGGACGAGATCATCGATAAGACCCTGGAAAAGGATCGGGAACTGCGCGCCCAGAGCGCGGCCGAGTTGCGAAGCGACCTGAAGCGCCTGAAGAGGGATATCGATTCAGGCCGCACAGCCGGCGCGACGGCGGCAACTCAGGGAACTGCTGCTGCACCCGCGATGAGCGGCGTAACGCCGGCGACGGTGCCTGGTTCAGGCCATGTTGCCGCGGCCGTGCCGGCTCATCGGTGGCGATGGCTCAGCCTCGGTGCGTGCGCGCTGGCGGCTTTTGCCGCGCTTGCGTTTTTCCTGCGGCCGGCATTGCCTTCGCCGAGAGTGGCCAGCTCGCTGCAGGTCACCAGGGATGGCGAGGTGAAATCAGGTGCGGCAACCGATGGCGCCAGGCTCTATTTTTCAAAGGCCGGGCAGATCTACCAGGTTTCCAAAGCCGGCGGCGAAATCGTCCCGATACAGCAATCCATTCCGGATATATTCCCCGTCGACATCTCGGGGGACCGGTCTCAGCTCCTTGTCTTGAGCAACAGCTTCGTCCCGGAAGGAGGCGCCGCGTGGACCCTGCCGGTTCTGGGCGGCACGGCACGGCGATTGGGTAACGTGGTGGCCACCGATGCATCGTGGTCCGCGGACGGGGACAAGTTGGCGTATACCTCGGGCAAGGATGTCTACGTAGCCAAGGGTGACGGGACTGAGCCGCGCAAACTGGCGACACCAACCGGTGTTGCCTTGTGGCCCCGCTGGTCTCCCGATGGAACCCGGCTGCGGTTCACCTTGAACGGTCAGAGTGGCTTAGCCATTTGGGAAATCGCGCCGGATGGAAGCCGCCTCCATCAATTGTTAGCCGGCTGGAATACGCTCCCGATGGAGTGTTGCGGGACTTGGACGCCGGACGGAAGGTATTTTGTGTTTCAGTCGTCCCGCGGCGGCGTCGCGAATATCTGGGCCATGCGCGAAAACGGGAGCCTGTTCCGGCGAGTGAACCACGGGCCCGTCCAGTTGACGTCCTGGCCTACCAACACTTTTGCTCCGCTGCCGAGCACGGACGGGAACCAGGTTTTTGTCCAAACCGTCCAACCGCGCGGCCAGTTGGTACGCTTTGATGCGAGGGCGCGCGACTTCCAGCCGTTCTTTCCCGGCGCCCAAGCCGGCACACAGGCATCGGCAGTGGACTTTTCAAGAGACGGACAATGGATCGCTTATGTCAGCTATCCGGACGGGAGCTTGTGGCGCAGCAGGCCCGATGGCGGCGACCGGCAGCAACTCACCTACCCGCCCCTCTTCGCGCACATGCCCCGCTGGTCCCCCGATGGAAGCCAGATCGCGTTCATGGGGCAAGTCACAGGGAAACCGCCGTGGAAGGTCTGCATCATAGGCGCGGAGGGCGGCGCGGTTGAGCGGCCCGTCCCGGATCAACGCGACGAAGCCGATCCCGGCTGGTCGCCCGATGGACGTTCGCTGGTTTTCGGCGGTCAGGCAGTGTTCGAAAAGGAAGCCACCAGAGTCGATGCCATCCGCGTACTGGATCTCAAAACTCACCGGGTTTCCATTCTGCCGTGGTCACAAGGCCTGTGGTCGCCACGCTGGTCGCCCAAGGGAGGTGACATTGCCGCCATGTCCAATGACGGCAACGAGCTGCTTCTGTTCGATTTCAGCACCCGAAAGTGGACAGTGTTGGCGCACATGTCGCTCGGTTACCCGCAATGGTCGCATAGCGGAGAAGCCGTCTTTTTCGTGGGTCACCCGACCGGCGCGGACAAGGTGTTTCGCGTTACGCTCAGCGGTCACAAGCTGGAGGGAGTGGCAGACCTAAAGAACTTTCACCAGGCGCCATCTCTGGTTGGCAATTGGATGGGGCTGGCTCCGGACGACTCGCCCTTACTGGTGCGCGACGCTGGAACTCAGGACTTTTACGCGCTCAGCTTGCAGCTTCCATGAAACGCAAGCATTACCCGGCGCCGGAGCCGCTGGATCCGGTCGCCGCCTACGATCGGGTTGCGCCCGTGTACGCGCGCTTGGCGGCGCAGCGCCGAGCCTATCTCGAAGCCATCGACCGGCTGGTCATTTCTGAAATTCCGCCCGGCAGCCGCTCGCTGCTGGATGTGGGCGCTGGCGATGGTGCCCGCGCGGCGCGCATCGCCGGGGCCGCGGGCCTGCGGGATCTCGTTCTGCTGGAGCCGAGCGCCGCGATGCGCAGCCGTTGTCCCGCGCAGGCAATCGTCTGGGCACTGCGGGCTGAAGATCTCGATTCGCGGAACGGCAGCTTCGACATCATCACTTGTCTCTGGAACGTCCTCGGACATATTCTGCCGGCCGGCGCCCGCGTCGAAGTACTCCGCCAATTCGCCCGGCTGGTGTCTCCGCAAGGCAGGATCTTCATCGACCTGAACCACCGCTATAACGCGCGCCATTACGGAGCGCTGGCGACGGCCGCGCGTTTTCTTTGCGACCGCGTCTCGCCGGGCGACGGCAATGGCGACGTCAGGGTTACCTGGAACGTCGAGGGCGGTCGCGTTTCGACCACCGGACACGTCTTCACCCACCGGGAGTTCACGGCCCTGTGCCAGGCCGCCGGCCTGCGCATCGAGAAGCGGTTCATTGTCGACTATGCCTCCGGCCAACTGCGGCGATGGAGTTTCGAAGGCAATCTGCTCTTCGTTCTGCGCCGGCCGTTGTCTGGGGATGCCTGAGCCGGAGCTGTCCGCTCGAACGCCTGGCGGATTCTTTCGCACGCCACTACCCGCGCTTTCCTGGGGACGATGCGCCGCTGTAAGCTGGTTTCATGGGGGGACGCGAATGAAGGCGGGCTGGGCACTCCGGGTTTTTTGGCTGCCGGGCCTTCTGATGCTGTCGGCCGCGGGCGGCTCCGGTGGAGCGGTGACCCAGCAGAGTCCGGCTTCAGGTGCACCCCGCGCGGGCACGATCACCATCGATTATCCGCAGGATGGATCCATCTTCCCGCCGGAGATCACGCCGCCTGAGTTCCTTTGGCGGGATAGCGCAGACCGCATCAGCTTTTGGCAGATCGAAATCTCGTTCGGCGATCATGCGTGGACGATTCGCGCGGTGTCCCATGGCGAGCGCCCGCGCATCGGCAAGATTGATCCCGATTGCGTCGCCGACACGAATGCACCGCCCGCCCTCACCCCGCAAATGGCTGCGGCGCATGCCTGGAGGCCGGACGCGGCAACGTGGCGGACTATCCAGCGGCACTCGGTCGCGAGCGCCGCGGCGGTGACCATCCTTGGCTTTCGCGGCAGCAGCGGCGGCCAGCCCGTCTCGCGCGGCGCCGTCGCCATTCACACTTCCCGCGACGCGGTAGGCGCGTCGATCTTCTATCGCGACGTGCCGCTGATGCCTTCCGAGCTGGAAAAAGGCGTGATCAAGCCACTGGCCGCGCAGGCGCTGCCGCTGGTCAAATGGAAGGTTCGCAGCGTGGGCGAAGCCAGCAGCCGGGTGGTGATGGAAAACCTCCCGGTGTGTGCCAACTGCCATTCGTTTTCCGCCGACGGCAAGACGATGGGAATGGATCTGGACGGCCTGCAGGGCAATCGGGGAATGTATTTTCTGGCGAAGGTCGCTCCCGAGATGGCGATCCGCAAACAAGACGTGATTCAGTGGAGCTCGCCCGAAGGCAAGCTGAAGGGGAACATCCGGATCGGCTTCATGTCGCGGGTTTCTCCGGACGGGCAGTACGTGGTCACCACCGTCAACCCGGCTGCGATGGGCGCCACACCCTCCGCGGCCCCTCCCAGCAACTATTACGTGGCCAATTTCAAGGACTACCGGTTCCTCCAGGTGTTCTACCCGACGCGCGGAATTCTGTGTTGGTACAGCCGCAAAACGGGCGTGCTCGAACCGCTCGCCGGCGCCGACGACCCGCGATTCGTGCAGATGGGCGCGGTGTGGAGTCCCGACGGCCGATACCTGGTATTTGCCCGTGCCGCCGCCACCGACCCCGATCCGCCGGGCGTGCCGCTGGCAAAATTCGCCAACGATCCGAACGAGCTGCAAATCAAGTACGACCTCTACCGGATTCCGTTCCACGACGGCCAGGGAGGTGTGGCGGAGCCGCTCGCCGGCGCCTCGCGCAACGGCATGAGCAATACCTTTCCCAAGGTGTCGCCCGACGGACGATGGATCGTGTTCGTCAAATGCCGCAACGGGGAACTCATGCGTCCCGACAGCCAGTTGTACATCGTTCCCGTCGCGGGCGGCGAGGCGCGGCGCATGCGCTGCAACACGACGCGGATGAATTCGTGGCACAGCTTTTCGCCCAACGGCCGCTGGCTGGTGTTTTCGTCGAAGGCTCGCTCGCCTTACACGCAGATGTATCTCACCCACATCGACGAGCGCGGCAACGACAGCCCGCCCATTCTGATCGACAACACCACCGCCGCCAACCGCGCTGTCAACCTGCCGGAGTTCGTCAACATTCCGCCGGATGGCCTGCGGCAGATCGGCGGGCCGGTGCTCGACTTTTACAAGCTGGTGGATGGCGCGACTTACCTGCAGAAGACCGGAGCGTACGAGGCGGCCGCCGCTAAATGGAGGCAGGCGCTGGCGCTGAACTCGGGCGACGAATTCGCGCAGCGCAAGCTGGGAGCGTTGTTACTGATGACCGGCCACCGGGAGGAAGCCGCGGTGCACCTGCGCCAGGCGTCCGAGCTCCAGCTCCGCGCCGCGCTGGAGGCCGATCCCACTTCCGCGCGGGCACACAACGATCTCGGTGTACTGCTGGCGCAAACCGGGCGCACCGAAGAAGCCGTGTCGCAATTCGAGAAGGCCGCTGCGTTGCAGCCGGATTTCGCTGCCGCGCATGCAAATTTGGGTGGCGCGCTGGCGAAGTTGGGAAGGGTGGACCGGGCGGTGGCGGAACTGCGCCAGGCGATCGCATCGGACGCCCGCTACGCGCCGCCGCATTACCAACTCGGGCTGCTCCTGAGCCGGCGCGGGGATGCGCAGGGAGCCATCGCGGAATGGCGGAGCGCGCTCGTGATCGACCCGAAATATGCGGAGGCGCACGACAGCCTGGGTGACGCGTTGGATGCGCAAGGGCAGACAGCGGAGGCGCTGGCGCAATGGCGCGCCGCGATCGAGCTGGAACCGAACGACGCACCAGCGCTGCGCCGCGCGGCGTGGGCGCTGGCGACCTCGCCCGATGCCGCCATCCGCAACGGCGCCGACGCGCTCCGCTTCGCGGTGCGGGCAGTGGAGCTCTCCGGCGGCAAGGACGCGCAGGTGTTGGACGCGCTCGCCGCCGCCTACGCGGAGAAGGGCCAATTCACCGATGCCGTGCTGACCGCGCGCAGGGCGCAGGCACGGGCGGCCGCAGAGAACCAGCCCGCGTTGGCCGAAGAGATCAAAGCCAGAATCGCGTTGTATGAAACCGGCCGCCCGTTTCGCGAGCGCGACGTCTCTGGCGCGCGCCCCTGAGGCCGCGCCGATTCGGTTCGGGAGCTCGCAACATTTTTAACGCTCAAAGCGGACGGCCCGTCGGCGCAACGGGAGATAGGCCGCGATGAATTGGTACGTTTTATCCCAATTCCGCTTCGTCGCTCCCCAATAAGCCACGAGGGCCCGGCCGCCGGCTGATTCCCGTAGGAACGCAAGTCTCTGCTGCGGCCGTCTATCCCATATGGTCGTTCCACTGCTGGTGTTGACCTTGGCTCTTTCCAGCTTCGCATTGGCCCAGGGGCCAGGCGCCAGCACACCGCCTGCCAGCTCCAAGGCAACCTCCGGGCCATCGTCGCCGCAGTGGCACGGCCTGAGCGCGAAAGAGAAGCTCCGCTATGACGCACGCCACCTCTTCGACCTGGATAACATCGCTTTCGCCGCCTTGGGTGCAGGCTTCGACCAACTGCGGGAACGGCCCGGCCAATGGGGCGATGGAGGCAGCGCCTTTGGGCAACGATTTGGGTCCCATTGGGGGCAGTATGTGGTGCAGCGCAGCATTATGTTCCCGGTGCAGTTGATCGATCACGAAGATACTCGATATTTCCGTGCGACGAGCACAGGGTACAAGCGCCGTTTTCGCGATGCGGTCCTCCAGACGATCTGGCGCCATGACGACAGCGGAGGCAGGATGCCCGCCTACAGCGAATTCCTCGGCGACTACGGGGCGGCCGCGGTATCGCGTATGTGGTGGCCCTATCAATATCACAATGGCTCGGCCATTTTCATCGCTGGATCGGACACAATCATGATCGACGCAGGCATAAACGTCCTCCACGAATTCTGGCCCGATCTAAAACGTTGGCTGCGCTTCAAGCACTGAGCGTCTCAACCGCCACCCGGCGATGAGTCGTCAGCGAGCCCGCCTTGGCGCGGGACGAGAAGCGACTAACCTTGTTTACCGCTGTTCTTCTAGCCGTACTTTGCCGGCGAAGCTGCGATAGGCATAAACGAAATACGCGGCTACCAGCAGCATGCCGGGTATGAACCAGACCAGGCCGATGCGCAGACCGTAGGGCGCCGCGGAGGCATTGGCAATGGTCAGCGAGTGCGCGGGATCGCCATTCGAGGGCAACACGCACGGATACAAACCGAAGGCCGCGCACACCAGCATCGCGGCGAGAAACAGGGACGAGGCGAGAAATGCCTCCCGTTCCCATAAGCGCCGGTTCATTACGCCGGCGGCCAGCAACGCCATTACTGCCAGCAGGGGGAACACCCAGCCCCACGGCCGGGCGGTGAAACTGGCCTGCAAAAGCGGCTGAATGCGGAAACTCGCCACCGTCAGCAGCGCCACCAGGATCAGCACGCCCCACCAGGCAAGCCCGGCCACGCGGCGCGCCCGTACTTCGATTTCCCCGGCGGTTTTCAGCGCCACCCAGAGCGCGCCGTGCAGCACCAGTGCGGCCAGCGCGGTGAGGCCGGCCAGCACCGTGTACCAATCCAGAATGCCGGGGGATTTGCCCGGGGTCCAATCCGTCCAGAGCGGCAGGAAGAATTCACCCGATGCGTCGAGCGGCACGCCGCGCACTACGTTGCCCAGCGCCGCGCCGAAGAAGATGGCCAGCAGCACGCTCGAGACGGCGAAACCGGCGTCCCACAGCGGGTGCCACACCGGGCTGGCCACGTGGTTGCGAAACTCGATCGAGGTGCCGCGCAGAATCAGCAGCCACAGCACCATCATCAGCGGCAGATAGAAGCCGCTGAAACTGGACGCATAGAGCGCCGGAAAAGCGAAGTAGAGCGTGCCCCCGGCGGCAAGCAGCCACACTTCGTTGCCGTCCCACACCGGCCCGACGGTACCGAGCACGGCGCGGCGCTCGTTATCCGTGCGCGCCACCAGAAAATGTACGATGCCGGCGCCAAGATCGAAGCCATCGAAAATCACGTAGGCCACCAGCATGCAAGCGACCAGCCAGAACCAGATTGTTTCCATAATTGCTCCTCAAACCGCGGCGGCGGGCTCGGGCCCTTCTTCGATTTCACGATAAACCAGGAACAGGAACAGGATCGAGAGAATGGTGTAGATCCCAAAGAATCCGATCAGGGTAAACAGTGCATTGCCGGAGGAAACCTGTGCCGAGACTCCCGCCGCAGTGCGCATCACTCCGTAGATGAGCCACGGCTGGCGCCCCACTTCGGCAGTGATCCAACCGGCGGTGTTGGCGATGTAAGGGAATGGCAGCATCATCATCAGCAGCCAGAGCAGAGGGCGCGATTGGTAGAGCGAGCCCCGCCACAGGCGGAACGCCGAGATCGCCAGCACGGCGATAAAGATGGTGCCCAGCCCGACCATGATGTGGTAGCTGTAATAGAGCAGCGGCACGCTGTCCGGCCAGTTCTGCGGCGGGAACGAATCGAGCCCCTTTACTTCGGCTTTCCAATCCTGATACGTCAGGAAACTGAGCGCGCGCGGAACAATGAGCGGGTTGTCGAGCCGGCGGCGGGCCATGTCCGGCTGCCCGAGGATGGCCAGCGGCGCGCCCTGCGCGGTGCTGAAGAGGCCTTCCATGGCAGCCAGCGTCACCGGCTGGTTCCAGGCGATGTTGCGGCCCTGCCCATCCCCGGTGGGGAAGAGCATGACGACACTGGCGGCGATGCCGGCGATCACGCCGAGGCGCACGAACGTCCGGCCGTGCTCCTGATGATTGCCCGTGAGAAGGTAGAACGCGCCCACCGCGGCCATCACCACGCTCCCCGTCACTACCGCGCCGGTCATGGTGTGGAGGTATTGCCAGCCAAGCCACGGATTGAGCAGCAAGCCCCAGAAGCTGGTCAGGATCATCTCGCCGTGGGCGCCCACGGCGTATCCGGTCGGGTGCTGCATCCAGGCATCGGTGGCAACGATCAGGAATCCGGACAGCCACGAGCCGAGGAACACCAGCAGCGCGGTGAACCAGTGCGCCTTCGGCCCCAGCCGCTTTTCGCCGAACAGGAACGCACCCAGGAAAGTCGATTCCAGGAAGAAGGAGAAGACTCCCTCCATCGCCAGCGTCTGGCCAATCACGCCGCCGGCGGATTTGGCAAAACGCGACCAGTTAGTGCCGAACTGAAATTCCATCGGGATGCCCGTCACCACGCCCATGGCGAAATTGATGGCGAAAATCTTGGCCCAGAACCGGGCGGCGCTGGCGTAGTGCGGGTTGCCTGTGCGAAGCGCCATGGTCTTCAGAATCAGAATCAGCAAAGCCAACCCCATCGTCAGTTGGGGAAACAGGTAGTGGAAAGTGATGGTGAATGCGAAGTGCAGACGATGAATCGTAAGCGCGTCCATAAGACTCCGGGGCGGACCCGCCGCCGGCATCGACCGCGCAGCGGGTCCGAAACCCTCCGCACAGTTTATCTCGCGGCACCGGGCAGCGGGCGTGAGGGAAGGGTGTCCGGTCCGTGCTGGCAGAAAAACAGCGAAAGTTGGCGTCTCGCCGCTCCCGCCACACCATACTTTTTCTGCCACACCCTCTCATGGCGCTGTGCGTCACTCCGATGGCGGAACTGGAAGCCGCGGTTCCTGTTTGGTATGGTGACGAACCATAGTTAGCGTGAAACTTGTTGAAAACTAAGGTGAATTCAGCGATAATGAAGGCGGTAAGCATTTTCTAATCCAAGAATGAGCCTGAAGGGCTGAAATCTGGTTGGCGCAGTGCCGGGCTCCTTTCGCTGGGTTTTCTTGTTCGTTTTCGGGGGAA
>JBAVYH010000050.1:0-3316 GCA_049698695.1 Bryobacteraceae bacterium
GGCTCAATTCCTCTGCATCCTGCATGCTGATGATCAACCCCCAGCATGCGCACACCCTCCTCCAGGCTCATCCTGTGTTAGAAACAGGCTCACCTTCAGGCTCATCCTGCATTAGACAAGACTCAAGGCTGACAATCCACGCTCACCGCGGTATACTAAGAAGGTATTGACGAACCAAGGGAGTGGGCGAAAGCCCACTTTTTTGTTGGCGGCCGATGATTTTACGGGAAATGCAGAACGAGGTGGAATCCAAGATCGAAGCCATCGCCGCGCGCGTGGCGGCCTCCGAGGGCCTGGAGGTGGTCGAAGTCGCGGTGAAGGGCGGCGGTGCGGGCCGCCTCGTCCGCATTTCCATCGACAAACCGCAGGGCGTTACCCACGGCGATTGCGAACTGGTTTCGCAGCAGGTGGGCACGATTCTGGATGTCGAGGATGTGGTGCCGGGCGGCCGCTACACGCTGGAGGTCAGCTCTCCCGGAGTTGAGCGCAAACTCGCTAAGCCAGGCGACTTTGTGCGCTTCCAGGGGAAGAAGATCAAAGTGGTGCTGCGCCAGCCGGTGGAGGGACGCCGCAACTGGGAAGGCACGCTGGCCGGTTTCGAGGATGGCCGCGTGACACTGGAGACCGGCGGCCAGACGCCCTTGAAGGTGGCACTGGACGAGATCCAGAAGGCCAACCTGAAGTTCGAGTGGTAAGCCCGCCGGGAGACCAAGAACCAACAGAAATTTCTATCGCAAGGACGAGGGCACTTTGGAAACCATCTTTCAATCCATCGAAATCCTAAGCAAGGAAAAAGGCATCGATCCGCAGATCATCTTCGACGCAGTGAAGGATGCCATGCTGATCGCCGCCCGCAAACACTACCGCACCAACGAAGACTACGTGGCGGAGATGGATCCGAAGACCGCCGCCATCCATCTGTTCGCGGTAAAGAAAGCGGTCGAGGTGGTGGAAGACCCGGTCCACGAGATGACTCTGGCGGAAGCGCGGCGCATCCAGGCGGATGCCGAAATCGGATCGGAAATCCGTATCACGAAGAACACCGAACAACTGGGCCGGATCTCCGCCCAGACCGCCAAGCAGGTGATTTTCCAGAAAGTGCGCGAGGCAGAGCGCGAGACCGTTTACAACGAGTACTCCGGGCGCGCGGGCGAGCTGGTCAACTGCACCGTCAAGCGGGTGGAAGGCCCCGAGTACGTGCTCGATCTCGGCAAGACCGAAGCCAAGCTGGCCAAGAAGGAGCAGTCGCGCCTGGAGAGCTACTCGGTGGGCGACCGGGTGCGGTGCGTGATTCGGCTGGTGGATAAGGCCAGCAAAGGGCCGGGGGTGCTGGTGTCACGCGCGGCGCCGGAATTAGTGATGCGCCTGTTCGAACAGGAAGTGCCGGAAATTTACGATGGAACGGTGTCGATCAAGGGCTGTGCGCGCGAAGCCGGCGAGCGCACCAAGATCGCCGTGCAGAGCCGCGACCGCGACGTGGATAGCGTGGGCGCGTGCGTCGGCATGAAGGGCATGCGGGTGCAGTCCATCATCCGCGAGCTGCGCGGGGAGAAGATCGACATCATCGAGTACTCGGAAGACCCGGTGGTGTTCGCCACCCATGCGCTCAGTCCCGCCAAGGTGAGCAAGATCAGCATCGTCGATCCGGTCGAGAAACAGATGGAAGTGATCGTCGACGATTCCCAGCTTTCGCTGGCTATCGGCAAGAAGGGGCAGAACGTGCGCCTCGCCGCCAAGCTGCTGGGCTGGAAGATCGACATCAAGAGCGAAGAAGAAAAGCGGCAGGAAGTGGAGTCGCAGATGGCCGCCATGGTGGCGCCGGGTGCGCCGGTTTCGGTGCTGATCGATTTCGGCCTGGCGGAAAAGACCGTCGAGAAGCTGCTCGAGGCAGGCATCGGCACCATCGAGAAGCTAGGCGGCATGACGCCGGAGCAGCTCGAAGAAATTCAAGGAATCGGTCCGCGCGGCGTGGAAAAGATCTTCGAGTGCGTCAACGCCTACTACGCCCAGTTCGAACAGCCGGCGGAAGCGGCCGGAGGCCAGTTGGCGGCGGAGGAAACCGCGGCCGCACCAGCCGGAGCGGAGCCCGGCGCCGCAGTAGAACCGGCTGTGCCGGCGGAAGCGGCGGAAGGCGCCGCAGCGGGAGCGACGGAGGGCGCTGAAGCGGAAGTGGCGGAAGGCGCTGAAGCGGAAGTGGCGGAAGGCGCTGAAGCGGAAGCGGCGGAAGGCGCCGCAGCGGAAGTGGCGGAAGGCGCCGCAGCGGAAGTGGCGGAAGGCGCTGAAGCGGAAGCGGCGGCGCCAGCCGAGGCGGAGCCGGCCGACGCGGAGCCGGAATCGGGCGCGCCGGAGGCGGCGCAAACGGAGCAGTTTGATAGGATAGAAGACGCGGGTTCCCCCACTCACAATCAGCCAGGAGCGGGCCCTGAGGTCAGCCCCGGCGATGCCGGGGAGGGCGCCCCGGAGAATCATGGCGAGTGAGGTGCGTCTAGGCGGTAAGAGTCGGTTGCTTTTTCTATGAAAAAGATTCGAATCAACGAGCTGGCACGGGAGTTGGAAGTCAAGGCCCACGAGATCCTGGACCGGCTGCCGGAGCTGGGTGTCACGGAGAAGAAGACGCACTCGAGCTCCATCGACGAAGATGTGGCGGTCAAGCTGCGCCGGCTATTGGGCCACGAGATCCCGGAGGAGGAGCCGGCAGTGGCGGAACCGGCGGCGCCAGGGGAACCAGCCGAACGGCAAGCGGCGAAGATGCGCCCGGAAGCGGCCGCGCCGGAAGCCGCCGCGGAGCCGGAAGAAGGACAGATGGAAGTACCGGCGCCGGCCGGCGAAGCGCACCCAGCGGCCGGCGGCGCACCCATTCGCCCGCCGTTAGCTACCGGAAGGCCGATTCATCCGCCGATTGCAGTGCCTGGCGCGCCGCCGCCCGCAGCGCTCAGACCGGCGGGACCGACGCCGCCGGTGGCAGTGATCGCCCCTGGAAGATTGGCGTCGCTGCCGGTGAGGCCGATTCCAGGCGCCGCCAGTACGCCGCGTCCCGGCCAGATCCTGTCCGGCCCGCGCGCGCCGATGCCGGCCACGCTGCCGGAGACGGGGCGCCCCATGCCCTCCGGCCCGCGCCAACCCGCGCCGCGTCCTCCGGCAGAAGCTCATAGCACAGTTCCCGGCGGGAACGCACGGCCTTTGGCGGGCCAGCCGGCGGTGCGCCCGGTGGTGCCGCCGCGTCCCGACCTGGCGGCAAGATTGAGCTCGCCCCGGCCGGCGATGCCGGCGCTGCCCTCGGCGCCGCGTCCCGGAGTGCCCCGCGCCCCGGGCGCGC
>JBAVYH010000051.1:0-1852 GCA_049698695.1 Bryobacteraceae bacterium
GGCAGCGGTGGCGCCGCGAGGGCTGCGCGCCTGGTGCGCGGCGCTGCTGGTCCTGGCGTGCGCCGCGCCGTGGCTGCTCCGTCCCCAGCCGAAGAACTCGGTGACGTGGCAGGAGTCGATGGTCAACTCGGAGGCGCGGCGCGATTGGACGCACCAGGCAGCCCAATATCTGGCCTCGCATTACGTCCACGGATCGGGTATTATCACAACGTCCGGGGATATTACTGGAATTTATCGCGAGGCCGGAATCCCGCTGCGCGAGACCTTCACCGGCGACAACGGCCTGCCCTGGCTGGCCGCGGTGAAACGCCCCGACTTGTACTGGTGGCAGGAGTGGGCCGTGGCGATGGCCGGAGACGACGTCGATCGCTCGATACAGAGCGCGTGGCGCCATGGCACCACCTACCGGCTCGAAAGAACGATTCTTGTGAAAGGCGCGCCGGCCGTCGAGATCTACCGGCGCACAGGAGGCATTCATGGTCCCTCATGAACGAGTAACGACGGCTTTTGAACTGCCGGGCTTCAGAATCACGCGGAACTTCGGAGTGGTGCGCGGCATCATCGTGCGCTCGCGCTCGATTTTCGGCACCATCGGCGCCAGCCTGCAAACCTTGGTGGGCGGCAACATCACGCTGTTCAGCAATCTGTGCGAACAGACCCGCGGCCATGCATTCGACATCATGCTGGAGCATGCCGGCCAGTTGGGCGCCAACGCGGTGATCGCCGTGCGCTACGATGCCACCGAGATCATGCAGGGTGTCACCGAAGTGCTGGTCTATGGCACCGCCGTCGAGGTAGAGCCTCTGAAGCAGTGAAAGAATCAGGGCCGCAGATGAACACGGATGAACGCGGATAAAAGAAGAAGAGTCTGAGGCGCGTTCCGCTGGCCTGCGGCTCACTCCGCTCCCTAACGGTCGCGGCTCAGAACGTGCATCGGCGCCGGGCACAGAGAGCGCCCCGCTGGGGCGATTGGCGCAGCTATTCCGCAAGGACCACTAATGACGATCCCTTTCACTAAGGCGCACGGCGCGCAGAACGATTTCCTGCTGACGTGGCGGCGCGATGCGCCCGGCGGCGGCTATCCAGCCCTGGCGCGGGCCATCTGTGACCGGCACACCGGCATCGGCGCCGATGGCTGGATGCTGGTGGACCCGCCGCAGGATGGGCAGGCGGAAGGTGCGATTGAGCTGTATAACTCCGACGGCAGCGCCCCCGAAATGTCGGGCAACGGCACGCGCTGCGCCGCCGCCTTCCTGATTCATCACGGCCACGCCACCGACGTGATTCGCATTCGCACCGGCGCCGGCGTCAAGACGCTGCGGCTGCTCCAGCGCAGCGGGCGGGAATTCGGCTTCGAGATGGATATGGGCCGCCCCGCGATCCTGGCCGAACGCTTCGCACTGCCGCTAGCGAGCGGCGCGCGCGACGTTACCCTGGTTGACGCAGGCAACCCGCAATGCGCCGTTCCGGTGGCCGATTTCGATTTCAATTGGCGCGCCATGGGAGCGGAAATCGAGCGCCACGCGCACTTTCCCAACCGCACCAATGTCTCGTTCGTCAAACCCGCGGACGCGCATTCGATCGAGGTTCGCTTCTGGGAGCGCGGGGCGGGCGAAACGATGAGTTCCGGCACCGGTTCCACGGGCGCCGCGGTGGCCGCCGTGGCGCGCGGCATGGCGCGATCGCCGCTGCGCGTTCTCACGCCGGCGGGGCCGCTCGATATCCGCATCGAAGATAACGTCTTCCTGATTGGCCCGGCTGTGCTGGCGGCGGAGGGCTTCTTCTTTTGCGTGTGAGAGAATAGCAGTGCCATGTCTGTAGCTCTGCTAGCCGACCGCCCAACCGCTCAGAT
>JBAVYH010000052.1:0-7645 GCA_049698695.1 Bryobacteraceae bacterium
TCCCACCGCGCCGGCAACGACGGTCTATTCCCCCGAAAACGAACAAGAAAACCCAGCGAAAGGAGCCCGGCACTGCGCCAACCAGATTTCAGCCCTTCAGGCTCATTCTTGGATTAGAAAATGCTACCGCAGCCGGCGCACCGGGGAATCCGGTCAGAAGCCGACCGTTTTTTTACCGAAAACAAAAGATTTAAAGCCCGTTTTTGGTCAGGATCTGACCAAATGGCCGACGGAGAAGAAAGGCCAGCGCTTCACAGCGCCCGCAGGGCCATCACGGTGACGTCGTCGCTGCGCGGTCCGCTGCTGAACGCGGCCACCGCACCGAGTACGCCGTCCACCAACTGGGCGGCCGGCTGCCCCTGCCGGCCGCGCAACACGCGCACCAGCCGCTCTTCGCCGAATTCATCTCCGGAATCGGAAGCGGCCTCGGTGACGCCATCGGAATAGATCACCAGCGCGTCGCCGGGCTCGAATATCACCTCGGCCACAGTGCAACTCCACTGCGCGAAGGCTCCCAGCATCAGCGCTGTGGCGTCGAGGCGCTCCATCGCGCCCGACGCCCGCAGCAACAACGGTGCATTGTGAGCGCAGTTGACGTAACGCAGCCGCCGCGCGCGGTCGTCATAGAGCCCATAGAATAAGGTGGCAAAGCGCTCCGCGGCCGTGGAATGGAAGAAATGGCGATTGATGCCGTCCAGCAGCGCCGCGGGCGCGCACAGCGCTTCCTCCGCCTGGCTGCGGAAAGCGGCTTGCAGGTTCGCCATCAGCAGCGCCGCCGGCACGCCTTTGCCCGAAACGTCGCCCAGCAAGAACACCTCGCGGCTGTCGCCGGCGGGGAGAAAATCGTAGTAGTCGCCGCCCACTTCGCGCGCCGCCAGGCATTGCGCGGCGCACTCAAGCGTGGCCAGCAGCGGCGGATCGCCGGGAAAGAGCTTCTGCTGCACGGCAGCGGCGATTTCCAGCTCCGACTTCCGCCGCCGGCCGGAATCCGCCTGTTTGCGAATGGCGGCAATCAGGCGCTGGTTATCCCACGGCTTCTGAATGAAATCGCACGCGCCGCGCCGCATCGCCTCCACCGCCAAATCGAAGCTGCTCCACGCGGTCATCACCATCACTGGTGCGCTATTGCCCTGCGCTTCCAGGCTGGCTAAAAGATCCATGCCCTCCGCGCCAGACGTCGTGTCGCGCGCGTAGTTCAGGTCCAGCAGCACCAGGTCGAAGGTCTCGCCGCGCGCCCGATCCAGCAGGGCCGCGGGCGAATCTACCGTCACCGCCTGCCAGCCTTGACTCTTCAATAGCAGCCGTAGCGCCTCGCACACGTCCGGCTGATCGTCACACACCAATACCCGAAAATCGGCGAGCGGCGGAGCCACGGTTTCGAGAACGTTCATGGCTGAGGTCCGCACTTAGCACTCATCGGTTGCACGTCACGGGCCTTTCACAAGCCTTTTTAACACAGCGCTCCTTCGCCCCGGCGACTGTCCGGTTTCGGGACGGCGCGTCGCGGCATGGGACGGTGTCCGCGGATCGAGAGCGCGACTTCTGTTTCCGGTTCATTTGATTGGCTAGAATAAGCGACGTGGTCAAGCTGGATTTCGGCACGTCGCTCAGCCGGCGCGCTTTTGCCGGGTTGATGGGGGCGGGCGCGCTCGCCGGCTGCGCCCATTCAGCCGAGGCGCTGCCAAAATGGCGCGGCTTCAATTTGCAGGAAAAGTTCACGGCCACGCCCGAACAATGGGCCGAGCTCGACCCGGAATGGGGCCGGCACAACGAGCCGTTCATCGAGACCGATTTTGAATGGATGGCGCGTTGGGGTTTCAACTTCGTCCGTCTGCCGATGTCCTACCGCTGCTGGGCCGACCCGAAAGATCCGTTTCACATGGCGGAGAGCACGCTGCGCGAAATCGACCAGGCGGTGGACTGGGGCGCGCAGTATGGCGTACACATGTGCCTCAATTTTCACCGTGCCCCGGGATACTGCATCAACGCTGCGCTGCTTGCCGAGCCCTGGGACCTGTGGACCGACCAGCATGCCTTGGACATTTTCTGCTTCTATTGGGCCCATTTCGCACAACGCTACCGCGGGATTCCGAACCGGCGCTTGAGCTTCAATCTCATCAATGAGCCGACCCATTGCACGGCGGCGCAATATGAGAAGGTCATTCGCACCGGCGTGGATGCCATCCGGCAAGTGGACCCTGCCCGCATGGTTGTGATCGATGGCTTGTTCGGGGAGGCGATCCTGCCGGTGAAGGAACTGGCCGGCGTTCCCAACTCGGCGCAGGCGACGCGAGGCTACGCGCCGTTCGCCCTCACGCACTACCTGGCGCCCTGGGCGGGCACGCCGCGGCAATTGCCTGCCTGGCCGATGCGCGTCTCGGAGAAAGTCGAGTGGAACCGCGCCATGCTGGAACGCTGGTGCATCCAGCCGTTCCGGGAAATCGCCGCGCTCGGCGCGACCGTATTTGTGGGCGAGTGGGGCTGTTGGAACCGCACGCCGCACGCGGTGACGTTGAGCTGGATGCGAGACTTCTTGTCGCTTTGGAAAGCCTCCA
This sequence comes from Bryobacteraceae bacterium, assembly GCA_049698695.1. Lineage (GTDB taxonomy): Bacteria > Acidobacteriota > Terriglobia > Bryobacterales > Bryobacteraceae > Bog-375. The sequence continues at coordinate 2,556 of JBAVYH010000052.1, forward strand.
ACTGGGGTTGGGCGTTGTGGTGCTTTCGCGGCTCCTTTGGAATTTTGGACAGCAATCGCAGCGACGTCACTTACGAGAACTGGCACGGCCACAAGCTCGACCGCCAGATGCTGGAGCTGCTGAGGGAGTCTTGAGAGTGTCTGAGTCTGGTACGCGGGGCCAGGCTGACCGTCCTGCGTGGAATCTCCCGGAGCCACCAGTTTGAGAGCCCCCTTGGTAACACGGCGATTCCGCACGGCTCACGCCGTGGGCTACTGTCTATTCGCCCTCCGGGCTTGCCGCGCGAGCCGGCCGAGAAAGAAGTGGGCCACCGCGCAGAGAACTCTCGGCTTAAATGTAGAAACTCCAGGGTCGAGAGTCATTTCGACCTTTCGCGCGGCCCTCTACTTCGCAAAGAAATCCAGCGGTGTGAATGAAACGATCACCCAGCGCCTGCCGTGGCGTTCTATCTTGGACGTGAGCTGCGACTCGCGCTGCAGGATTCGGATGCGCGTTTCGCTGTTGACGACTTCGAGCGTCCAATCGACCTCCAGCGTGCGAGCGTCATCCGTGCCTTCGTCGCTGTCCAGGCTGATCGTCGAGTCCACTTCGCCCTGGCCGGCGAGCGCCTCCGCGCCGCTGCGCAGCGCTTCGTAACCCGGCATCTTGGAATCGAAAAAGGCCATGAAGCCGGCAGCCGGACTATCCGCCTGGCTGAGCGCGCGGGCGGCAGATTGCATCAGGTCCCAGGCGCCGGACACATCGGGCGGCGAGAAAAAGCCGGGAGCGGCGAGCGCCCCATCCATTGCCACAATGCGCAGCGCGCCGTCACGCGATTCCACGCGGCATTCCACGCGCCTCTCGCGATGCGTGATGCTGCGTAATCCTTCGCGCGCCGTCAGCTCCATTTTCCAGTCGATGATGAGCGCGACACCGCGATCGCCGCCGGTCTCGGAGACGAACTCCAGCGCAGGCTCAACGTCGTACGAGCGCACCAGGGCATCGACCGGCTTACGCAATGTTTCGGCCAGTGGCCGATCCAAGACTCTGAGGAACGCTGCGGTGTGCCGTTCGGCGAGCGCTTGCGCGGCGTTCGAAATCAGGTCGCGCGCAGCCTGTTCCCGATCTACCGGTACGCTCTGCGCTGCGGCCAGCCATGCCGATCCGATCAATAAGAGTGCGCGCAGTATGTTATGTCCCAATGCCAACTTAGTTCTCCAGGAAATGAGAATGCGGCCGAAGCGGTGGGGCGAACCCTGGGGCCTGCCCCACGACCTTCAGTTCACCATGCCGCGGCCGCCGGGGGGCTTCGGGGGCGGCTGGTACGGGCTAAAAATCAGCTTCACATCGCCGGTGTGGGCCTTGTCGTTGATCTTCACGTCCGCCGTGGTCTTCCCCAGGTGTTCGAAGATGTTCTCCTGCCGGATCACACCGAGGAAATAGTCCGGATACTCCGGATTGAAGGGCTTGCCCATCTTCATCGTCCAGATGCGCAGGATCTCGGCCTCGCCTTCGAGATCGAGGCCGGACACGGTCAGCTTGCCCATGGTGAATTGCGGGCCCGCCTCCACGTGAATCACCACGTCCACCGATTCGTGACCGTCGTCCACCACCCGGTCAGCGGTGATCTTGGCGTTCAGATAGCCGACCCTGCGAATCTCTTTGCGCATCGCGTCGAGACCCTGGTTGACCTTGTCGAAGTTGGCCACGTCGCCGGTCTTCAGGTCGATATCGCGGAGCAGCGTGGCCGCTTCGACAGGCACCGGCTCGTCGAGCGACACCTTGCCCATGGTGTAGCTGCGACCTTCATCGATGGTCACGAACACGTGCAAGCCCTTCACGTCCTTGGTGGGTTCGGTGCGCAACTCGGTGAACCGCACCCGCATGCGGCCGCGCGCCTCATAGATAGGCCGGATGGAGCTGTTGAGGATCTCGCGGAAGCGGTCTTCAGTGTACTCGCCGCCAATGCCCGCACCGGCGATGGCGTCATTGAGCAAAGTGGTGGGCACCACGTGGTTGCCGCGAAACGTCACCAGCGCCACCACCGGAAGATTGTGCGCCGGCCGGAAGACGACGGCGAACTCACCCGTCGTGCTGGGTGAAACGCCGACGGCGATCTTCTGCGGCTGACCCTTGGCCGCGACGAACTCCTGCACCCAGTTTTTGTATCGCTCGAACGCCGGCTGGGTGGCGGGCATCTTACCGGAGGCGAACAGCGGATCGTCCTGGCGCAGCGCGGCGCGCAGTTCCTGCTCGGAAACGTGCAGGTCTTCGAACTCAACAGGGTAAGCCTGCTGCACTTCCGAAACCTGAATCACGGCGGCGTAGCCTTTCGGCGGGCCGGGGGTGAACTTGTATCCCACGGTCTCGAAGGCGCCGGTGTCGAGCAGGCGCTTGCGCGCGGCCTCGAACTCCGGCTTGCCGGCCACCTGCCCCACTTTCAAGCCCGCCACCGCCAGAATCTGCTCCGCGCTGTAGGTGTGGTTGCCTTCCACCAGGAGGGTTTCGACAGGCCAGCGGGCGAGCGGTGCGGTAGCACCCGCGTGCTGCACCGGTGGCTTGGTCTGTGCGAATCCCGACGCGCCGGCCAGCATCCAAATAAAGAGCAACCTTTTCATATTCTTCATGGTAGCGCCGGCCAAAGACGGCCCTTGCGGTTGGTGTTGTCGGCCGCCGGCTGGCCCTTTTCTGGTAGACGCACCGGCAGCACCGCCGGTGACGCGGGTAGAATAAAAAAAGTGCCTTACGATCTGATTGTGATTGGGAGTGGTCCCGGCGGCTACTCCGCTGCGATTCGCGCCGGCCAATACGGGCTAAAGACGGCCCTGGTGGAGAAGCAGGCCCGGCTCGGCGGCACCTGCCTGCTGGTGGGCTGCATTCCGACCAAGAGCCTGCTGCAGACCGCCGACGTCTGGGAGCGCTTCGTCCATTCGGAGCAGGAAGGCATCCACTGCGAAAACCCGCGCCTGGATTATCCCAAGGTGAAGGACCGCAAGGACGGCATCGTGAGCAAGCACTCCAAGGGCGTGGAGATGCTGCTCAAGCGGGCCAAGGTGGAGCGCATCTCCGGCTACGCGACGCTTAAGGGCGGGGGCAAGGTGGAGGTCAAGGGCGCGTCCGGCACCCAAACCCTGGAGACGAAGAACATCATTGTGGCCACCGGCTCGGAAGCCCGCATGCTGCCGGGCCTGGCGCCCGACCCGGAATTCATTCTCACTAACATCGAGATTCTCGATCTGGCGGCGGTGCCGAAGAGCCTGATCATCATCGGCGCCGGCGCCGTGGGCGTAGAGTTCGCCAGTATCTTCCGCCGCTTCGGCACGGACGTCACGGTCATCGAAATGCTGCCGCGCATCGTTCCGGTGGAGGACGAGGACATCTCCAAAGAACTCGACCGCAACTTCCGCAAGCAGGGCATTCGCGTCGAGACCGGGGCGCGCGCGGAGAACATCGAGAAGACCGGCGCTGGCGTGCGGCTGGCGCTGACCACCAAGGACGGCAAGCAGGAAACCCTGGAGGCAGAGAAGCTGCTGGTGGCCGTCGGGCGCAAGCCGAATAGCGAGAACATAGGGCTGGAAGACACGCACGTCGAGCTGGATCGCGGCTTCATCAAGGTCAACCAGTGGCAGCAGACCGGGGAGCCGGGCGTTTACGCCATCGGCGACGTGGTGGCCGGCACACCGCAACTGGCACACGTGGCGACGCGCGAGGGCATGATCGCGGTGGCCCACATGGCCGGCAAGCCCGCCGTTCCGATCAACCGCAACCGCATTCCCGGCTGCACCTATACCCAACCTGGCATCGGCAGCGTGGGCCTTACCGAGGCGCAGGCGCGCGCGCAGGGGCACGCGGTGAAGGTTGGGCGCTTTCCGTTCGCCGGCAACAGCCGCGCCACCATTCTGGGTCACCACGAAGGATTCATCAAGGTGGTGGCGAGCGAGCCGCACGGAGAAATCCTGGGTGTTCACGTGATCGGCCCCGAGGGCTTCGAAATCATCGCCGAGGCGGTAGCCGCGATGGAGGCCGAGGCCACCGTCGACGTGATGATGCAGACCATCCACGCCCACCCCACGCTGTATGAAGCCATGGGCGAAGCCTTCAACGCCGTCTACGGCCTGTCAATCAATGCGTAACTGTTGCCTGCGCGAGTTGGGACGAATGGACTACGGGAGCGCGCTCGAGTTGCAGCGGCGTCTGGTGGCCGAGCGGCAGCAAAGCGCGATCGACGATCAACTGCTGCTGGTCGAACACCCGCACGTGGTTACGCTGGGCCGCAACGGGCACCGCGAAAACCTACTCGCCAGCGATGAGATTCTGGAGCGCGCCGGCGTGGCTTTCCATCCCACCGATCGCGGCGGCGACATTACTTATCATGGTCCCGGGCAGTTGGTGGGCTATCCGATTCTCGATCTGCGCGAGTGGAAGCGCGACGTGGCGGCTTACGTCCGCGCCCTGGAAGAAGTGCTCATTGACACGTTGGCCGATTTCGGCATTGCCGCCGGGCGCATCCCCAAGCTCACCGGCGTGTGGGTACAGGAGCGCAAGATTGCGGCCATCGGCGTGCACATTTCCCGCTGGGTGACGTCGCACGGATTCGCGCTCAACGTGTCGACCGATCTCAGCTATTTCCAATACATCGTTCCCTGCGGATTGACCAAGCCGGTGACTTCCATGGCCGCGCTCGGCGTGCGGGCCACGCTGGACGATGTAGGATACGTTTTGGCCGCGCATTTTGGCCGCGTCTTCGATTGCCAGATGCCGCTTGCTGCGCCCGCCCTTGCCGGCGCCCGAAAGAGAGAACCGATATGACCGACGTCGTAATGCCCCAGATGGGCGAAAGCATTGTGGAAGGCACGCTGACCAAGTGGCTGAAGAAGCCCGGCGACCACGTGGATCGCGACGAGCCGCTGTTTGAGATTTCCACCGATAAAGTGGATACGGAAATTCCTTCGCCCGCCGCCGGCACGCTGTCCGAGGTGATGGTGGAAGAAGGCAAGACGGTGGGCATCAACACGGTGGTGGCGCGGATCGAGGAGAATGGCGCCGGTGCCGCAGCCGCCAAGCCGGCGGCGCAGGCCGCCCAACCGGCGGCCGCGACTTCACCTGAGCCG
>JBAVYH010000053.1:0-7520 GCA_049698695.1 Bryobacteraceae bacterium
CGCGCTGTCCTTTCGGAGACTCTGAGAGACGCGAGCGGAATGGCCCCGTGCAGGGGCCTCGGGGCTAGTCGGCAACTCTCTGGGCAACCCCGGAGAGAACCTGTTTCCACGCAATACTGGCCATTTCCGGCAAATTTCAGGGTTTCAGGGAGTTAACCGGAAGGAGGGGGAGTTCGTCGGGAAGGAACTGGCTCCCCAGATGTGCCGAAATCGAGGCCACTCTCCGGAGATCTCGTAATTTTTGATTTTGTCGGGTCTATTAAAAAGACGGATGCCGCCACAAATTCATTCTGAAAGCCACATTCGTCGACGCGATTAGCCCGATCACTTGAAAGCTATAGCTAACTGCGACAGATCACTCGCCGGATCATCGTTGGTAGCGCGGACCAGCCGTCAGACAAGCGCGCAGAGCTGCAGTTCCGCGTCGCCGGTATGCGTAGAGGCGGGGCAGGTCCTCGCTTGCCATCACGGCCACAAAAGACTCGACGGATGATCTTCGCCAATCGAGCTTTGATTCTGTTTGAAAAACCGATGATAAAACATTGAAACGGTCCTGTGACAAGCCATGAAAGTGGCTATTCGACGCTCAAGCTCCGGCGGGACCGGCCTTTGAAAGGATGCAGCGCTGCTTGGTCTCAACTTCTGATTGCCGGGCCGTAACCGTTTCCGAGGAGGAGCCGTCCAACTGAATGACGAGGGACTGTACATGTCCTCGCCAATCTGGATATTATTGCCGACCTCTGAAATCGGCATAGCCTGGCGGAGCGGGCTCTAAACTACCCCGGTCTCGTAGCATGGAGAGGAGAATTGTGACGATTCTCCTGGGTTGAGCAGGACAAACACACTGCCTCGGATATCCAGCGCGGCATAGCCTGGCGGAGCGGGCGAAAAACTACTCGGGTCTATCTAGGCATGAGAACTGCGCCAGATTGCGCTTTGGTGACTTCGCACTAAGCCCGCAGTTTCAGCGACGTCGACAAAGGTTGTTCACGCCAAGCTGGGACCGAGTACGCGGATTACGACCATCTGGTTTCCGCCCAATGCAACAGGGTGATGATGTAAGTGGAATTCTGCGAAAAGCTAAGTTCGTGGCGCTGCTTCTTCCGGTCCCTGTATGCGGGCCACACTGCGAAGATATTCTCAAAATCTCGCTTCGAAATAAACCGGGCGTTCTCATTCTGTAGTGCGACAACGACTAGTTCCGGGCCGACTCTCACAATCTGGAATGTCTGTTCGCTCGCCCGGAAACGCTCCAGCTCTTGATTCTCTGTCCGGCTTCCAGCTCTGTCTGAATCGTGTTCCAGTATTGTGAAAACGGATAGTCTCGTAATCCGAGAATGCTACCGGGGAAGCGCCTGCCGGACATTGTCAACGCCTTCCCCACCGCGCCTCAGGGTCTCGCCGCTCTGCGTCGGCGGCGAATTCGTTGTCGTCCCGAGATTCGTTACGCGCGCGTTTTAGCATTTGCCCTAGTATCGCAGGTTGGGCGGCTCCGTCCAGCCGGTACGAATTCAAGAGGCCCCACTGCCCAGCGAGTGGACCATCCACACACTTCTGTTTCCCAGGGTGTGAAGGTGTCGTCGATTCTCTGCGCACCAGCCGTCAACGACTGCGCGCTATCCGCGGGGAGGCCACGTCAGTTGGAATTGCGTTGCTGGGCTTCAGCTGAGTTTGACGCGCGTCTCAATTTCATTCTGGTTAGTCCAAGCAGGGCAACCCGACCCGGACATGGAGAGCCGGGCTACGGAGGACCCATCGTGTGATCAAACATGGAAACGACTGAGAATTCCCAACCCCTTAAGCGTGGCGGAAAACGAGCCGGTGCGGGCCGCAAAGCTATCCGCATCGACCTGGTGGAGCTGGAAAAGCGCTCCGCCATGCAGTGTACCGACGAGGAAATAGCGGCATTTTTCCACGTCAAAGTGCGTACCATCGAGCGGCGGCGTCAGAAGCAGCCTGCCTTCGCCGCAGCCATGGAGCAGGGCCGGGCCAAGGGCCGCATTTCTGTGCGTCGCGCCCTGTATGCTCAAGCCGCTCAGGGCAATACCGCGGCCGCCATCTTCCTGGCGAAGAACCTACTCGGTTATCGCGACGTCCGCCGCAACGAACTCAGTGGGCTGGACGGAAGTCCCACCCCCATCGATGGTGCACCGGACTTCTCGCGCCTCTCCGCCGAGCAATTCGAGCAATTGCAAGCCCTCATTGAAGCCGCCCAAACGCAAAAGAAGGATGACCTATGAACCCACGGACCTCCGATCTGACGCAAATCCAGCAGCTATTTCACCTCCCGGCTTTTCAAGCTGAGCTCCAGCGCCGAAGGTCTCCTTTGCGGACGATGTTCCCAGATACGGGACCGTGGAGACGCGAGCTCTACGCCAAGCACACTGAATTCTTCCGCGCCGGAGCACAGTACAATCAGCGACTCTTCATGGCGGCTAATCGTGTCGGCAAGACCGTGGCGGGAGCATTTGAGACGGCTTGCCATCTGACCGGCCAGTATCCGGACTGGTGGGATGGCCGGCGCTTCGAGAAAGCCACCGATGGCTGGGCTTGCGGTACGACCAGCCAGACCACGCGAGACGTAGTGGAAAGCGTGCTGTTGGGAAAATCCGGTAACCCAGGAATGATCCCCGCCGAAGCGATCGTCCGCACGGTGGCAGGGCGCGGCATTTCCGGCTCGGTGGAAACCGTCCTAGTGCGGCACATCTCCGGAAAAGACTCCAAGCTCGGCTTCAAAACCTACGAACAGGGTCGGCGTTCCTTCGAAGGTGAAGCCAAGGACTTCATCTGGTGCGATGAGGAGCCGCCTCTGGACGTGTATACCGAGATGCTGTATCGGCTGCTGACCACCAAGGGGTTAACCTGGACGACCTTCACGCCTCTGCTGGGAATGAGCGAGATGGTGACCCAATTCCTGGAGGTGGAAAGCGAAGTATCGCGCAACTCGAAATACGTAGTGCAAGCTGGCTGGAAGGATGTCCCCCACCTGGACGCGGAGGAAAAGCGCAAGCTCGTGGCCAACACGCCTCCGTACCAGATCAAAGCGCGCACGGAGGGAGAGCCTGCGTTGGGCGTCGGGGCCATCTACCCAATCGACGAGTCGGACATCACTGTCCCTTATCGGGCCATCCCGGAAGATTGGCCGCGGGCTTACGGCATGGATGTGGGCTGGAACCGTACGGCGGTGGTGTGGGGTGCCAAGGATCCCGGCAGCGGTGTCATTTTTCTGTACAGCGAACACTACCAGGGGCAAGGAGAGCCAGCTTCGCACGCGCAGGCAATTCTGGGCCGTGGGCCTTGGATACCGGGAGTGATCGATCCGGCTTGCCTGGGCAGTTCGCAGATCGACGGGCGCACGCTGATGCAGCTTTACTCCAAGCTCGGATTACACCTGTCGCCGGCCGAAAATGCGGTGGAAGCGGGCATTACCGAAGTCTGGAACCTGCTGGTGTCGGGGCGATTAAAGGTCATGGAGAGTTTGCCGAACTGGTTTCGGGAATTTCGCAAATACCATCGCGACGACAAGGGTTCGGGCAAGATCGTGAAACGCGACGATCACCTGATGGATGCCACACGGTACCTGGTCATCAGCGGGCGCACACTCATGCGTGCCAAGCCGCAACCGCGGCCACCGCAGCAGCCTTACGTTCGACACAGCCCGTGGTCGTGACCGTCGCCGCAGCCAGTCGCAAAGGGCTCGTCGGCATTTCTGAAAATCTCAATCAAGGAAAAGAGGAACGTCCATGCAACCAACGTCAACTTCAAAACCAACGTCCGAGTCGGCAACCCCGATTCAAATCGAAACCTGGCGGATCGACCGCCTCATCCCCTACGTCCGGAACCCGCGCAAGAACGATCAGGCGGTGGAGCGCATGTGTGCCTCCATTCGGGAGTTCGGCTTCAAGATTCCCTGCCTGGTGCGCAGCGACGGCGAAGTGATAGATGGCCATCTGCGTCTGAAGGCAGCGCGCAAATTGGGCATCGCCGAAGTGCCTGTGATCCTGTGCGACGAATGGACGCCGGCACAGGTTAAAGCGTTCCGTCTGCTGGTGAACCGCTCGGTCACCTGGGCCGACTGGGACGAAGAGTTATTGTCGCTGGAACTCCAGGAGATTCGGGGACTCGACTTCAACCTGGATCTGACCGGCTTCGATGTGCCGGAGATCGACAGTTTCCTGGCACTGGACCAAAGCGCAAAGGGCGCCGATGCGTCGCCACCATTGCCGGAAGTGGCCACCTCCCAGAGTGGCGACTTGTGGCTGCTGGGCGAGCATCGAGTGCTGTGCGGGGATGCGACCAGCCCAGAGGCTGTTCAGCGGCTGCTGGGCGACCGCCAGCCGTTCGTGCTGGTAACCGACCCGCCTTACGGCATTGAGCTGGACTCGGAGTGGCGGGACCGGGCGGGAATCAACAGCTGTGGACCGGCGGAGCCAAGCTATCTGCAACGCACCGAAGGTCATCGCAACACCAAAATCTCGTCGGACACGCGCGCTGACTGGTCGGAGGCATTTGCGCTGGTCCCCGGCCTGCAAGTCGCCTACGTCTGGCACGCCTCGAAGTTCACTCGTGAAGTTCTGGACGGCCTGCTGCGGATCGGCTTTGTGCATCACCAACAGATCATCTGGAACAAGGGGAGGACGGTTCTCACCAGGACCCATTACTGGTTTCAGCATGAGCCTTGCTGGTACGTCCGCAAGGTGAACGCGCCGTGGTATGGGAGGCCCGGGGAAAATTCCACCATCTGGGATTCGCCGTCACCGAAGTTCATCATGGGCGGATCGGACGAAGACAAATTCGATCATCCGACGCAGAAGCCGGTGGCGTTGATGCGGCGTCCGATCGTGAATCACACCAAGCGGGGGGAACTGGTGTACGACCCGTTCCTGGGTAGTGGCACGACATTGATGGCCGCCGAGCTGGACGGGCGGGTTTGCTGCGGACTGGAGCTGGATCCCAAGTACGTGGACGTAATAATCGAGCGGTGGCAAAAGGCGACCGGCCTAGAGGCGAAGCTCGATGGCCTAGGTGCAACCTTTCGGGAGGTCCAATCGCAACGGGGGCAACCCGTCGGAAAGAAAACCGCAGAAAACGAGTTAGCTGCCTAGCGGGCTCGGCTCAGGCCTAATCGGACGGGTGAGTTCGCGCAAGAGGCGCCGCTGCTCGTGCCAGTCGATCTGCCGCACAATCGGCCGCAGGTGGCGTTCCGTGAGGCGCGAAGAGGGTGGCAGAAACAGGATGTGTTCCTGAAGGTCGGGTGCCAGATGGAGCAGCTTCATGATCTGCGTCATGCGCGCCCGCGTCACCCGTCCCCGGCGCGCCACCGCGGCGTAATTTGGCAACGTCTGCTCTCGGATCAGCCCGTCGAGCCGGATCGCCAGAGCCATCAGCCGGGCGATACGCGGATTCGGATTATCCGCGCTGGACTCTCGTACGACTTGATTCTTCGGCCCGCTCCGCCGCCGCACCGCAAAGTCGAGAGTGTAGGTGACATCGTATTGGCTGCTCATGCCCGCGCCTCCCGTCCTGCCATCGCCGCCTCTGAGGTTCGGAACCGGATCGAGATCTGCCGAGTGATGCCGTTATAGCCGACCCGCTCCACCGCCGCTTCAATCGTCTCCCGCTGCCGTCGCCGATCCATCTCCTCCCAGGGCGTCGCCTGATCCATTCCCTCTCTCACCCGCCCCACCACAGAACCCTCAATCGCCTGCGCCGGTAACGACTTGCTGGGGCACGTGGCCCAGCCCTTCTTCTGCGCCTGCCGGCACACATAATAGGGATACTTCCGTCCACCCTTAGCCGCATACGAGTACACCATCGGCGCCGCACAGCATTCGCAGTGCAGCAATCCCTGCAACAGCGCCTGATACTTGTTCCGCATTCCGCCGCGCGGCTGGGTCGATTGCGGGAGCAGACTCTGCACCCGCTCCCACTGGTCCCGCGCCAGGATCGCCGCGTGTTCCCCAGGGTAGATCTTCCCCTGATGGCGCACCGCCCCTGTATATAAGATGTTGGTCAGCAGCCGCCGCAGGGCATCCAGGCTAAACCGCCCTCCCGTGTGCAACTCCCCGGTCTTGCGGGTCCAGCTCTTCAGCCGCCAGTCCCGCCGCTGGATCTCTGCGAGCGTCTTCTGGGCGGAAACGGACTCCTCGAACAGTGCGAAGATCGTCCGCACCCGTTCGGCTTCTTCTTCATTCACCACCAGCCGCCCTCCACCCGGGGCCACGTCGTAACCCAGCACCGGGCATCCGCCCACCCATTTGCCCTTCTTCCGCGCCGCCGACATCTTGTCCCTCGTGCGCTCCCCGATCAATTCCCGCTCGAACTGGGCGAAGGAGAGTAGGATGTTGAGCGTCAGTCGCCCCAGCGACGTGCTGGTGTTGAATTGCTGGGTGACGGCGACGAAGCTGACATTGCGCTTGTCGAACTGGCTCAGGATGTTGGTGAAGTCGAGCAGGGAGCGACTCAAACGGTCGACCTTATATACCACCACGCAATCGATCTCGCCGGCCTCGACTGCCGCCAGCAATCTTCGCAGAGCGGGCCGTTCCATGTTGGCGCCGGTGAAGCCGCCATCGTCATAGCGTTCGGGCAAGACGATCCAGCCTTCACGCCGCTGGCTTTGGATGAAGGCTTCGGCCGCCTCCCGCTGTGCATCGAGCGTGTTGAAATCCTGTTCTAGTCCTTCTTCCGTGGACTTGCGCGTGTATATGGCGCAGCGCAGGCGAGTTGGAATGACTTTCGCTTCCGGACTACTCTTCCGCACGGCTCCGCTCCTTTCTCCCCTTACCGGTGAGTCCGAAGAAGGCGAGGCCGTTCCAGCGGGTGCCTGTAGCAGCAAGGGCGACGGCACTCAGCGAGGGATAAGCGTGATTCTCGAAGCGGAACCCGTCTGGCAGAACTTCGACCAGAAGGGTCCGCCCCTTCCATTCCCGTTGGAGCAAAGTGCCCGGCAGGGGCAGGCGGCAATCGGCGGGACGGCTGCTCTCCTTGCACGTGGTACGGACCGGTGCGCCCTCCACAGTGAAGAAGTCACGCGGCGCGATCATCCGTAAGTCGGCGTCGCGGGCGAGTTCCTTTGCTCGCTCGCGAGCACGCTCCGTAAGATCTCCTTCAGACAACGCCTGCAGCCGCCAGGCGATGCGGCGGAACAGGTGCTCGCGATGGCGGCATCGCGTCTCCTCCCCGAACACTTCCCGGTACTTCTGGCGCATGGCGCCGAGGCCCTCCCGGCGCAGCTTCTCGATTTCCACTAACACGGCGGTCTCCAAAATGTCCTCCTCTCCGTGGTGGTCAACCACACCTCACATGGACGCTCTTTGGGGCCCCACAAGCAAGCAGAATCCGCACTAGAGAAGCGAGAATCTGAGCGGCAAAGTGGTGCGAATTGCCTTGCCTTTCCGGCCAACCAGAGGGATGAATCAGGTGCTCCGGAAGGGAGCCAGGAAAGGGAGATAGACCACGATGACAACTGCAGAAACGAACGACACGGCGGCGACTGTTGCGGCAGCGGACGCAACGGT
>JBAVYH010000054.1:0-3552 GCA_049698695.1 Bryobacteraceae bacterium
GCGGGCGCCAGCACAATGACGGCGCCGGCCGCACGCGCGAGCGCTTCCGCTGCGGCGGCATCGGTCGCATAGCGCGGCTGGGTGAACGGCTCGCCGGTGACGGCCAAAATCCGCCGCACCCCGGCGGCCGCGGCAATGTTGGCGGCGGCTTCCACCGTGCCGCCCACCAGTCCTACAGTCAATTCGCCGCCCAGCGCGAGCGCCGCAGTGAGCGCCTCCAGCGCGGGCTTGGCCAGCGCGCCATCGGCTTCGGTATGCGCCAAGAGCAAAATGGATTCCATGTTATTCCTCCCTGATCCAGGCGGCGATTTCGCGCGCGATTTCTTCCGGCGTCATGTTCTTTTCGATGCGCGTCTCGCGCTGCTGCTTGGGCAGGCTGACCGACACGAACGACAGACCCGCATCGGCCGCCGTGGCCGCCTTGGCGCGCTGCAATGCCGGCATGATGGTCTTCATGTTGGCCATGCCGACCTGCGGATTGTTGCGCGGCTCCGGCAGGAAGCCGGTGGCCCAGCCGAGCGCCGCGGGCGGCGCCGAGCACACCGAAACCTGGTGCCGGCCGCCTTCGATGCGCTCCAGCACCTCGAAGCTGCCATCCTCGCGCACCGTGATCTGGTCTACGCCCTGAAATTGTTCGGTGATGCCAAGCCGCTCGGCCGTCATCTGGATGGTGGAACCCGCGCCGCGCGATGCCGATTCCCAGCCGCCGAACAGCAATAGCCGCGATTTGTCGAGCCCTGGAATGGCTTCGATGGCTCCGGCCAGCGCCGCCGCGGTGGCAAACGAATCGGTAAAGCCGGAGGCCGGGCCATCCAGCGCCACCAGCTCGAACGGCACCTTCTGCGCCACCGTCATCATCACCTGCTGCAGCTTGGCCTTGGGGCCCATGCTGACCAGCCAGACCTTGCTGCCGGGCTGCGCCGCCGCCAGGTGCGCGGCTTCATAGAGCGCGTGCGCGGCCCACGGGTCCAGCACCGCCGGCAGCATCATTTCATTCTTGAGTGCAGGCCCCGCCGGACCGGTTACCGGTTCCAGCGTCTGCAGCGGGTCCGGCACGATGCTTCCACAAACTACGATTTGAAAAGTTATTGACATATTCAGAATTCCGGTTGTGGGGCAGGTTGATAACCTGCGCGCCGATTGTCAATCGGCGCAGCCGGGCAAAGCCCGGCCAGTTGCGGGAGTTCCAGAGCTGAGGCGAATCTTACGCCCCGTTCCGGGGCTCCCGATCGTAACATCGCGATTCCGCACGGCTCGCGCCGTGGGCTACTCTCTTTCGCCCTTTGGGCTCGATTTTTGACGAGAGAGACGTGAGGACTCCGTTCGCAGGATTCCATCCTGCCCCACATGGGTTTTGTGCACAAAGACCGCCGCATCAGTTCTCAGCCGAATGGAAGCCGCCGGCGCCGGCGCGGAAGTCGATGTTGCCGCTCTGCGGGTCGTCTTCGAGCGACGTGCCGCAGTTCCACAGGCAACCGCCGCAGTGCACGCATTTCTCGCGGTCGAATGAAGGCATCCCACCCGCGCCCAGCGTGATCGCCTGGCCCGAGCACATCTCGATGCACATTTTGGCGACGCAGCGCTCGCAGAAATCCGGATAGACGAAGCGCACGTGATCGGCGAATCCGCCCGGCGCCTGCACTTTGCCGCCCAGCAACAGCGCGTCCTGGTGCGAGACCAGCAACCGCCCGTCGCACGGAATCTCCGGCCAGCCGCAGCGTTCCATCAAAGCATCGTGGCAGGCGACGCTCCGGTTGCGGCAATCGGCGAGAATGCGTTCCAGCTCCGCGGGCGGAATGGTGTTCCGGTAGTAGTCCTTCGGATCGGGCAAGAGCTGCGGCTCGCCGCCCAGCGTTACTTTACCCTGGGTGAATCCGGCCAGCGCCATGCCGAGCATGCCGGTGATGACGCTGCGGTGGAAGCCGTCGCGCGCTTTCTCCGCCACGCGGCCTTCCTCTTCCACCCAGCTCGCGCGGCGCCGCGCCACATACGTCCGTTCCAGGTTCTCGCGGTTGAGCGGCAATTTCTGCTTCAGCAGTTCCACCACCGCTTCGGCCAGTTGCGCTCCGGTGGTCCAAGCCTCATCCACGCCGGAGCCTGTGAGCACGTTGGTGCTTCCGGAGCCTTCGCCGATGCGCGCGTAGCCTTCGCCCACCAGGAACGGCTCGCCGCGCTTGCCCGATTCCTGCAACGACTTGGCGCCCCAGCTTCGCAACTTCCCGCCCTTCAAATGGCGCCACAGATATGGGTGCAGCATGTAATGCTGCAGGTATCGGTAGACGGTGCGCATGGGGCTGTGGAACCACGAAGGCACGAAAATGCCGACCGTGGCCACGTGGTCCGGCAGCACGTAAAAGAAACCGAAGATCTCGGGTTCCGGATAGCCGAACGTGTGAATCACCGTGCCCGGCGCCAGATCGCATTCCGCCGGCAGATCGACCACCATCTTCATGCCCAACGCCCATTCGCGCTGATGATGACCGGCGGGCAGGCCGAAATGTTTGTCCAACTGGCGGCCCACCGCGCCCACAGGGCCATCGCCCACCACCGTCAGCGCGGCGCGTATATCCATCCCCGGCATGTAGCCGGCATCGGGCCGGCCCTCCCGGTCCACGCCCTGGTCGAGCAGGCGCACGCCGCACACGCGCTCGCCCGCATCGTCGAGCAGCGCTTCCGCCACCGGCATGCCGGGCCATAACTGCACCGTTCCCGAGGCCATCAGCTCATTGCCCACGTATTGCAGAAACTGGCCGAGCGAGAAGACCCAGCCGCCGTGCTTTTCGAGAAACGGCGGCGAATACGGCAGCTCGATGGCGTACTCGCGATCGAAGTGCGTGATGTTGACCAGCGCATCGACTGCCCGCATGGCGGCCGAGCGGCGGCTGGCGCCCACCGGGTCGAGCAGATAAACCACTTTCTCCGCCGTCACCGGCGTCGCCATCGGGATCTCGGCGAGCTTCGCATCCGGCAGTGCTACGCGTATGCCGCGCGCTCGCGTCACCACGCCGGAGACGGTGAAGCCGATGCCGTCGGCGCGCTCGTAGCACACCACTTGCAGCGGCATGCCGGGCGTGGACGGGCTTTCGAGCGCCGGTGTGCCATCCGGGTTCAGGATGTGCTGCGCGATGGTCGCCAGGAAGCCAGCAGTCGCCGGGCCGAATCCGGCGCAGACGATGTCGGTCTCCATGGTCTGCCGTTCGATGGCCGCGTCGCTCATGCGGGATAATCCAGCGCTTCGGGAATCATCACCTTGGTGAGCGCCTCCGCGGCGCGGTCCTTGGCAAGCTGCGAGCCGGTGAGACAGCCGTCCATGCGCACGCGCAAGCGCGAGAACTGGTCCAGCCCTTCAAGCCGCACGCACGGGCCGGCCTTGGCCGGATGAGTTCCTTCGTGCTCGATCACATCGGTGTAGCCGCGCGCCAGCGACGCGATTCCGGGGATCAGCGCTTCCATCGCCTCCAGGTCGTCGGCCTGGTAACACGATGCGCAGCCCTCGGTGTCCCACGCCGGATGGCGGTTGTAGCCGTGCACCAGCTCGGCGCAGATCCGGCC
>JBAVYH010000055.1:0-6813 GCA_049698695.1 Bryobacteraceae bacterium
GTGCTGGGCGAACACAGAGCAAGGGCGCCCAGATCCTGGAGATGATCGGGCGGGCGAAGGGCGCGACCCTGCCCGAGATCATGGCGGCCGCCGGATGGCAAGCGCACAGCGTGCGCGGGTTCATCTCGACGGCCGGCAAAAAGCACGGGGTGAAGATCGAGTCCTGGAAGAACGAATCTGGCGACCGGGCCTACCGGATCACCAGGTAAGCCATCACCACCTGCCCATACCGCCGCCGGGTTCCACGATCCGGCGGCGGCTCTGCGTTAGGGGAAGAACGAGGTCAGCGAAAATCAAGCTCCTCAATGAGCCGCTGCTGCCGGCAACCGGGCTGGCGACCTTCTGGCCCCGGCAGCGGGTTTCTTGGCGCGCGCCAGGCTGGCCTTGAGCCCTTCCAGAATGTCGAGCACGGCCACGGGCGGCGGTGCCGGCTCCTCCCGCTTCAGTTCCTCGCCCCGGATCTTGGCGTCCAGCATCGCCCGCACATTCTCGCGGTAGGTGTCTCGATACTTGGCAGGCTCGAAGCGCGCCGCCAGCGCTTCCACCAGCAGGCCCGCCAGTTCCAATTCGCGCGCTGAGACCCACTCCACCTCGGTGCGGAACTCATCCAGGGTGCGGACTTCGTCGGCATAGAAGAGAGTGTGGAGCAGGAGCCCAAAGCGGCCCGGCCGCAGCAGCACCAGGTATTCCCGGTTGTGACAGGTCCACTGTGCCACCGCGGCATGGCCGGAGCGCCGCAGCGCCTCATACAACAGCGTGTAGGGTTTCTCCCCCGCCGTCTCCGGCACCACGTAATACGAGGCATCCAGATACACCGGATCGATTTCGGCGGTGGGCACGAACTCGCGCACCTCCATCACCCGGGAACTGGGCGGCGCCATCTGGTCCAGTTCGTCATCTTCGACGACGACGTAGCGGTCGCGCTCATACTCGAAGCCCTTGACCAACTCGGCACGCGGGACGGGCCGGTCCTCGGCCTGACAGTAGAGCACCTGTTTGACGCGCGAATGATCGCACTGGTGAAGCTGGTGGAAGCTGACGGATTGGCTGCGGGCGGCAGCGTGGAGCTTGACCGGGAACGAGACTAGCCCGAAGGCGATTTGGCCCTTCCAAACGGTAGTTGGCATGGATGTTTTGACCTCGCAACGACCTTCGCTCTGGTGGTGGGAATAAGCAAGGCGAGAAACCGTCTCTCTGCGGCTTTCTCAGGGTGGCTAAGCGGCGACGACTCAAATAGATCGGCCGTTAACCAAAAGGCTGTAGGTTCGAGTCCTGTCTGAGGAGCCAAACCCCTTGCCACGAACTCCCGGTCCTTCCGGTTAACTCACTGCCATGTTGGAAACTGTGGGAAATGGCCAATACTACGCGAAAACGCGCTCTCTTCGGAGTTGCGCGGAGGACAGCCGACCAGCCCCGAGGTCCAGTGTGGGGGCGGTTGGCGCCCGTCTCTCAGAGTCTCCGACGAGGCTGCGCGTTCGGTTAACTGGCGGTCCAAGCCGTCGGCGACGGGTTTGCCCGACGAGTGGGATTTGCCGGAAGCACGGACGAACGTGACGTCGTAACTGTATGAGTCACCCCATTGCACCCCCGTCGTCCCCGAGGTTGCAGCCGCAATCAGCCGGTTCAGCGAATCGTAGGTGTAGCTCACGCTCTCCCCGGTCACGGGCGGCGTTTTGGAGGCCACCTGGCCGTGGCGGACCTGCTGTTGGCCAACAAAGCCGATGTCATTGCCAGGGCCCTCAGTGACTATACTCCTTTGCACGATGCGGCGTTTTGGGGCTACAAGGAAGTGGCGGAATTGCTGCTGGCCAGCGGCGCCTCGGTCGATGCAGAGGGCCTCGATGGTGGGACGCCCCCAAAGACGATCGGGGCTATTCACCTTCGCATTTGGCTGCGATAGGGGGCCACAAGGACGTAGCGGAGCTTCTGCTGGCAAAGGGAGCGGAGATCAACGCCAAAGACAACGACGGCAAGACGCCAATGTCGTGGGCGGCTACTAATCGTAGTCAAGGATGTCGTGGAACTGCTGCGCCTGCACGGGGGCCACGAATAGACCGCGCCGCTAAGTGTGCCACGCCTGTCCCATAACGGTGATTCACTCTCCTTCATTGGTCGGCCACGCCCCGCAAACACACCCGAAGAGGGCACATTCGAGTCTTCAGGCCTCATTCTACCGTAACTATGGCACTCAGCCAGGGACGTGAAGTAATTGCGTGAAGTAATTGCTCGAACGGAGTTTGTATCGGACCGCCGTCAGCGCGCGTGACTGTCCCATAACGGGTCTTTTGTGGGACGATCCCGGCGCAACGCGATCCGCGCCGAGAATCGTCGCGCGGACGTGGGCAGCGGTTTGGCGCAGACCAGAGGCGGCAGGCGCGGCGGTGGAAGCCGTGGTTTTGTGCAGGCCCGCAATCCGTGCAGCGTGGCCATGCCGAAGGTGCGAACGCCGCCGCCGAAAGAGAGCTGGCATCACAGGACGGAGAGGGCTTTCATGCGATACCTGAAGCAGCTACTACGCGACGCGAGGCAGCACCGCGAGGAAGACAAACACGCCCGATCTTCCAACAGAGTTCAGGTGTGGCCAGGGGCAGGGAGGGGCCCGAACAGAGGCCACTCTCTAGACAAGACGGAAAGCAATATCCTGTGGAGCGATGAAGCCGGCGACCGGAACCTCTTCTTCGGCGTTGCCTGCCGGGGTGGCCAACGCAAACTCGCCGACCGGCTCAGTGGCAAGCTAAAGAAGGCAATAGAGTCGAAATCGGCTTTTTTGCCCCACTGCGATTTCGGAAGCCACCCGGATTCTCCGGGTGGAAACTCAGGACCCGAAGCGCGCGTTAGCGCCGGGGTGAGGGCCGGAGAGGCATTTGCGAAAGGCATTGAAAAGACAAGCCTTCGCGATTTTGGAATTTTCCGCGACGCGACGAACCCGCATTTTCGGGCGCAAGAAACGCTCCAGGAGGAAGAATGTAACTCGCAGGGCCGGAGGACGCCGGTTTGTGTTATAGTGAATGGAATCCGGAACTCCCAAATGATGGAAATTCCGGGTGACTGCGGGCCGTGGGGACGGCTACTTGTTGATCGTGGCATTAGCGGCGAGGGGGGCGGCACGCCGCTGCCGGGAGATGCGGCTAATTGTGTCTTTGCCCGCCCTTCTCCTGCTGGCTTGTGTGCCGGTTCGTGCTGAGGAACTGGTTTTTCCTCAGGGTCAGTTCCTGAACCTCTCCGACGCAGAGAAGCAGTCCTACGCCCGTCTCGATTTCCCGCCCGGGTTGCGGCTTTGGCCGGCCAGAATCGTCGCGGCTGGCGCGTCGACGTGGGAGGTTCCGCGCGCGCCTGTGAAAGTGCGCTGGAACACTCTCTTCCCAAGCATCTTTGTCCCCGCCGGCGACTACAATCTGGTGTTCGCGGGACCACAGCCCTGGGTCTTTGGCTGCGCTAACGAAACGGTGAGCATGGGCGGGAACAGGAGTTGCTTTGCCAATTGTTACTCCACAGCCACCATGGACCCGGCGGAGGTTGCCATCCCGTGGAAAGCGGCCGCCGGCGAGCGGTACAAGATCAAGGCCCAGCAGATCACGCCTGCACCTGCGCCGGTTGTGGTATGGGCTGGGATCGGGTGTCTCTACCAGGTCGCCAGCCAGCCCGGACACGGCGTCGCCAACATCTGTCTGACGAATACCAGCGCCCACCACGGGACCGCCGCTGTCCCCGTTTGCCGCAGCGTTCGTTTCTCGCTGACCGGCAGCGGCGAGCGCAGCGAATTCGCTGCCGGCTCTGGGTCGACCGCAAAGGCCTTGCAACTACCCGCCGTTCAAGAGGCAGCTTGGTTGACCGTCACTTCAACTCCGCCCGGCGCTGCGGTCCGGGTCAATGACAACTTTTTCGGCGAGACTCCCGCCAAGCTAAAGCTCGTCGCCGGCGATTACACTATCGCCATTGAGTTGCCTGGGTTCACAATCTGGAAGCGCAGTCTGAAACTGGCCTCCGGCTCCGCGATCAGCGTGGATGCTCAGTTGACGCCCGCAACGCCACCACCGCCTGAGTCCCCGCCTGCCCCGGCGCCTTCACCCAAGCCCGCGCCTCCATCCGGAAACCCCTCTAACCCAACGCCGGCCCACGCCGCGCGCAATTCATCGACTGGAGGTGCGCATGTGGTTTCGTAGTGGCATTCTTACCTTGTCCGCTCTCGGCGCGTTCCTATCTCTGGGCCAGTCCAATCTCAGCTTCACGAAAGTGAAGCTGGTAGAGCAGAACGGTCGCACCGAAAACGCGAACCTCGTCTTCCTATCCGACCAGAAGCTCATCGCCATATACGATTCGCACCAGACAGTAATCAGCATCCCCTACAACAAGGTCATGCGCCTGTCCTATTGGAGGGCGGAGCACTCGCAGACCGCCAAGAAGGTTGCTGTGGGCGCCATGACATGGGTCTCGGAGCGCTGCTCATACCCAAAGTCCCGCAATACCATCTTTTTGTCGATTACGAGGAGCAAGGCTCGGCGCGCCAAATCGAGCTGCTATCGGGCGACAGCGATTGGGGGCAAATACTTCAAGTTGCTCACCTGGAGACAGGCAAGGAAGTCGTGAGCCAGGGCAGCGCCACACTTCCGTCTTCGCCGCCTGGTACGGCGCAGCCACCCCCAGCGGCGGGGCAGACTCAGACAGTCGCCGCGCCAGCCCCGGCTGCCGCGGCCTTGATTGCTCAGCCTCCCCCCCCCCGCGCCCCCACCAAGCCGCGGCGCTTTGACCATCACGTCAACGCCGCCCGGCGCTGATATCAAGGTCAATGGCGCTTTCTCGGGCAACACTCCTTCGACGCTCAAACTCGACCCCGGCGATTACTCCATCGTTGTCGAGAAGCAAGGCTATGTATCCTGGCAGCGTAGCGTAAGTGTGACGGCCTCTTCCGCCGTGGTCTTGGACGCTCAGTTGGTCGCGTCGCCGTCGCCGTCTTCGGCCACCGCACCTCCGTCAGTGCCGGCCCAGACGCCCCAGACGACTCCGCAGGCTCCCGTTCCAGCTGCGCCGGCGTATCCGGCGTCCGCTCCGGGATCCGTCCTCTCCGCCGCGCCCCACCTGGGCGAGGCTTCAGCCCCGTACCTCCACCCGGTTAAACTCGGGGGCCAGTGGGGCTACGTAGACCTCCAGGGCCAATTCCGTTTCCCGCCCCAGGCCGATTCCGCCGAACTGTTTTCCGAAGGCCGCGCCCTGATCGCGCTAGCACATTACGGGACCGCTTCCGTTTCGATTGTTCGCAACAACTTGCCTTTCGCGGCCAAGGAGTACCGCTACGGCTGGATCGACGAGTCGGGCCGCATTCTGATCCGGCCGGAGTCCACGCTGGGTGGCCCGTTCTCCGAGGGCCTGGCCCTCTCTGGACAAGCGACGGGATCGACCCGCGCCTCCTGCAATGTCTTCATAGCCTTCTTCGGAGCGCCTGGAGAGGCCACCTGCGTTCCGGAGTCGCACGTCGAATTCGTCGATAAGTCCGGCAACGTCGTCCTCCATACCGAGTTTGTACAGGGCCAGAAGTTCAGCGAGAAACTAGCCGGTGTCGCCGCACCGGGGGCAAAACCGAACGAGATCCGTTGGGGCTATATCGACCCCACCGGGAAGTTGGTCATCGCTACAAGCTTTCTCCAGGCTCATCCCTTCTCGGAGGGCCTCGCCGCGGTGAAACTGGAACGTAATGAATGGGGCTTCATCGACCACACTGGCGCCCTGATGATCCAACCCGAATTCCCACGTGCCGAAGACTTTTCCGAGGGTCTGGCGGCAGTTCAGTTCGCCTTCGCCAAGCACTCTGCGGGCAAGCCTTCCCATGAAGCTCACCCACTGGAGAAACACTGGGGCTACATCGATCGTTCCGGCGCCCACGTGATCCCGCCCAGCTTCGTTATGGCTCAGCCCTTCTTTGAAGGGCTCGCCGCAGTCAACACCGAGACCATGGTTGTTCCTGAGGGCGGCACTCAGAAGAACCCCCATATGGTCCAGCATGCCCAGTGGAGCTTCATCGACCGAACTGGCCGGATTGTCGTTCCAGGTCCCTTCCAAGCGACTGCCCCCTTCTCTGGCGGGCTGGCTCCCGTCCAGAAGGATGGCTTGTGGGGTTACATCGACACGACGGGAGCTTTCCGCATTCCGCCGCAGTTCCACGCCGCGCGCATCTTTCGCGGCGATCGGGCCGCCGTGCAGCTCGGCGCAAAGTGGGGCTTCATCGACCGCACCGGAAAGTTCGTCGTGTCCCCTCAGTTCGACGACATCAAGTAACGGAGCGCGGGTCCTCGCGGACTTCGCTTAACGGTTTCTGACCCCCGGTCGCGCCACGTTCTACGATCTCAAGGGGCGGCGGGCGTAGAGCCGGTAATCTCCACTATCCTCCAGCTCACTCGGCCGTGCAACGCCCATCGCGCGCTCTTGACCGCGGACCGGCAGGGCTTTTGACCTTGAAACCAATCAGCGCATCGCCGAATTCAAATTCATACGGTGGCAGGGAGGCCCCGAGGTGATCCGGCAGAACGCGCTCTTCAAGGACTTCTACGAGATGGCCGAACATGCGACGAAGAAACAGAGGTTCCTCTATGAACTTGGCACGGAACATCCCGAGAACTTCTTCAACGGTGGCCGTGCGATGTCGAGTGTCCTAGGGGCACCGACAGGTCGGGATCAATGCGGCTCCTCAGGAAAGGTTTGGGGTTCAACCTCTGAGCAAACCAGACAATACCGTATGAATGGCAGAATAGGAGCATGCAGGCCCTCTTGCGACCGCTCTTCATTGCTACGTTTGCGGCGGCGGTCGCTTCGGCTCAGCCG
>JBAVYH010000056.1:0-17218 GCA_049698695.1 Bryobacteraceae bacterium
GCGCCGGGCGGCGATAGCGCCGGTTCGCCTGGTGGCGGCGCCGGCGCAAGCCGCTGCGCCGGTCCAGGAGATGACCATCTTCAGCGGCAGGGTGCGCACCGTGGTCGATTTCAACGAAGAGGGATACCCGGTCCCCGCGGGCGATGGAAGGCCCGTCAAATGAGTGCCGGGCACACTGCCGCCGGGCAGTCGCGCTGGGAACGGCGGCTGCTCGAGCCGCGCAGCGCCGCGGCGCGCAAGCCCGAGTTCCAGGAGCTGAAGTTCACTCTGCACCGCAAGCTGCTGGAGCGCATCGATCTGGACGCGCTGGCGGCGATCGGCGAGGACCGGGTGCGCGCCGAAGTGCGGCAGGCGGTGCTCACCATCGTGGATGGCGAACGCACCCTGCTGACGGCGACCGAGAAGCAGCAATTGAGCGAGGAAGTGCTCGACGAGGTGTTCGGGTTGGGGCCGATCGAGCCGCTGCTCGACGATCCCACGGTGAGCGACATTCTGGTCAACGGCCATGCGCACGTCTACGTGGAACGGCACGGCATGCTGGACGAGACCGGAGTCCGGTTTCGCGACGACAGCCACCTGCTGCGCATTATCGACCGCATTGTTAGCGGGGTAGGCCGGCGGGTGGACGAATCGAATCCGATGGTGGATGCACGGCTGGCCGATGGCTCGCGCGTCAATGCCATCATTCCGCCGCTGGCGGTGGATGGGCCGCTGCTTTCGATCCGGCGCTTTGGCACGCATAGCATGGCGCCGGAAGACCTGGTGGAGAAGGGCTCGCTGACGCCGGGCATGATGGAGTTGCTGGGAGCGGCGGTGAAGGCGCGGCTGAACATCATCGTCTCCGGCGGCACCGGCGCGGGCAAAACCACCTTGCTCAATGCGCTCTCCGTGTTCATTTCGCCGCGGGAGCGGATCGTCACCATCGAAGACGCGGCCGAGCTCCAGCTCCAGCAGCCGCACCTGGCGCGGCTGGAAACCCGGCCGGCCAATCTCGAAGGGCAAGGCGCGGTACGGCAGCGGCAACTGCTGGTCAACAGCCTGCGCATGCGGCCGGACCGCATCATCGTGGGCGAAGTGCGCGGGGAAGAGGCGCTCGACATGCTGCAGGCCATGAACACCGGCCACGACGGGTCGCTCACTACCGTGCACGCCAACAGCCCGCGCGACGCCATCTCGCGCCTGGAGGTGATGGTGACGCTGGCCAACGCCAACATGCACCTGGCGGCGGTGCGGCAGCAGATCGCTTCGGCGGTGCAGATCATCGTCCAGGCCACGCGCATGAGCGACGGCTCGCGCCGCGTGACCAGCATCACCGAAGTCACCGGCATCGAAATGGACGTGGTGACGCTGCAGGACATTTTCGTGTTCGAAAAGCGCGGCTTGTCGCCGGCTGGGAAAGTGATCGGCCGCTTCGCCGCCACCGGGATCATGCCGCGGTTCCATGAGAAGCTGCTGGCGGCCGGCATCGACCTGACCGGGGAACTGTTCGATGAGGTGATGGAGGTGGCGCCGGCATGAGGCCGCTCGACCTGCTGCTGATTTCGCTGAACACGATGGCGGCCTACACGCTGCTGACGGCGGGCCTGGAGCGGCGGGCGCGCGCGGTCACCGTGCGCCGGCTGGTGAAGAACGAGCCGCCGCGGACGGTATCGCCGGCACGGGCCCGGCCGTTGCTGATCGAGGCTGCCAGCCAGTTGCGCGGGCGTCTGGCGCGGCGCGCACTGGAGCTGCTGCGGCTGCGCCAGGCGGTCGAGGAGCTGCTGGAAACGGCCGGCCTGAAGTGGGACGCGCCCGGGCTGCTGCACCGCTCGGTGGCGGCGTTCCTGGCCGGTTTCGCGCTGGTCACGGTGCCGACCGGCAACCGCTTCCCGCTGGTAGCGCTGGCGGCGGGCGCGGCGGCGGGCGCCATGCCGTTCCAGTGGGTCCGCCGGCAGGCGCGGCGGCGCCTGGACCAGTTCGAAGGACAGTTTCCCGATTGCCTCGAGTTCCTCTCCCGCTCGATGCGCGCCGGGCATGCTTTCGCTTCCGCGCTGGAGATGGTGTCGAAGGAATTCGCCGAACCGCTGGCGGGCGAATTCCGCCGCGTGTATGAGGAGCAGCACTTCGGCCAGCCGCTCGACGTGGTGCTCCAGAAACTGGGCCGGCGCCTTCCGCGGATGGACGTGCAGTTCTTTGTCTCCGCCGTGCTGCTGCAGCGGCGCACCGGCGGCAATCTGGCGGAGTTGCTGGATAAGCTGGCCTACATCATTCGCGAGCGGTTCAAGCTGCGGGGCCGCATCCGCGCGGTGAGCGCGCAGGGGCTGATGTCGGGCCGTATTCTGGCGGCCATTCCGGTGGTGGTAGGCGGATTGATGTTCCTGGTGAATCCGCGCTACGCGCGGTTCTTCATCGACGATCCGATCGGCAACCGCCTGCTGGCCGGGGCGGTGGGGCTGCAACTGGTCGGGTATGTGGCGATTCGCCGCGTAGTGAACATCGAGGTCCAGCATGCTGCTGGCGGAAGCGATCATCGTATTTGTGTTGATGGCGGTGCTGACCACGGGACTGGGCTGGCGGCTGTACACGTTTCAAGGACGCGCCGCGGCGCGGCTGCGGGAGCGGACGCGCCCGGCGGAGCGGTTTCTGCCTTCGCCCAGCCTGATCTGGCGGGAGCTGGTGGACCGGGTGGGCTCGCTGGTGCCCGCATCGCCGCGCGACCTCAAGGCGGTGGAACGGCGGCTGGTGCGCGCCGGCTTCCGCAGCGCGCGCGCGGCCCAGGTATTCAACGGAACGCGGGCGGTGCTGGCGGCGGCCGGAGTGGCGCTGGCGCTGCTGTTGGCGCACGAGCGGGCGGTGTTGATGGCGGTGATTGGCGGCTTCATCGGATACCGGCTGCCGATGCAGTACATCGTGTTCAGGACCTCGCGCCGCCAGCATCGCATCGAAAAAGGACTGCCCAACGCGCTCGACCTGATGGTGGTCTGCGTGGAAGCCGGCCTGGGGCTGGATCAGACCACGGTGCAGGTGGCCAAAGAGCTGGAGCATGCGCACCCCGAGATTTCAAGCGAATTCGCCATGCTCAACCTGGAACTGCGGGCCGGCAAGCGGCGGCCCGAGGCGCTGCGCAACCTGGCCGAGCGCACCGGGGTGGACGATCTGAAGAAGCTGGTGGCGGTGCTGATTCAAGCCGACCGTTTCGGCACCAGCATCGCGCAGAGCCTGCGCGGCCACTCCGACTACATGCGGGTGATGGCGCGGCAGCGCGCCGAGGAGCGGGCGGCGAAGATCGCCGTAAAGCTGGTATTTCCGATTTTCTTTTGCATTTTGCCGTCGCTGTTCGTGGTGACGGTGGGGCCGGTGCTGACGCGGCTCATCCGGGACCTGATTCCGATGGTGGAAAACCTCTGAGCCCGGCCGTTGGAGTGGCCAGGGGGTTCGAGAGAAAGGAGACGAAGAACCATGGACGCGATTCGCATCGTGGCTGTCGTGGTGGCCGTTCTGCTGGGAGCTCTGCTCGTCATCCGCCGCCGGCGCCGGACCACTGAGTAGTGTTAGCAGCCTTCCCTGCCGGGCGCCGGCGCCGCGGGGCAGCACCCGGCAGGGCACGCCATTTCCCGATTTCCGATCGAGCCAGGCAAGCGTGCGTTGCGAAAACGCGCCAGCGCTGGCGTGCACCGGCCTGAAAATCCCGAAGCGAATATAGCTATGTGAGGCGGGCGAATGGCCGGTCGCTTTCCGGAAAATCCACGCCCATCGCAGCTCCGGCCAGCAGGGCGAAAACAGCCGCCCATGCACAGCCGGCGAGCGACGGGGTCAACCCGGACGCCGGCGGCGAAGCGAGTGCGGTGACCAGCGCGCCCATCAAGACTGAGACGGCCGCGATCCATTGATACATCCGCAGGCCCCAGAGGCTCCGGGTCTGCGGCTCGCCGCGGTACGCCTCTTCGATGAAGCGCGCGCATCCGCTGCCGATGGCGTAGACGCCGCAGACGATCGCCAGCGGGCAGCCCGAGACCCACAGGCGAAGCAGAAACGATCCCAGCAGCACATTGCCCAGGATGGAGTAAAGCTGGGTTGCATGAATCGGTACGCCGGTGAGGTTGGCCAGGCGGGTTACGCGGGAACGGCCGTTGACGACGCGGATGCCGGCGTTCGCCGATGCCGGCACGCCGTGGCAGCATCCGTTGACGAGGCAGCGGACGCGCCCAATCGCCTGCATCCACGGCGCTGCAAGGCAGTGGCCGGCTAACAGAATCCAGCGCTCCGGGAAGAACAGAGAACAGATCGCCACCGCTAGGAAGCCGCCGTAGAACCCGAATGGACGGCGAAGCCGGGAAGAGCCTTCCACCCACTGCGCCCAAACTGCCGCGCCGACGAGACCCGCGAAGGCGGTGGCGAGCACTTGCGGCGCCCGGGCCGGCCCGGCTGCGGCCATCACCACCGCCACCTGGACGAAGGCTGCGAGCCCGGCCCAGGCGCCGTGGTTGATGATGCGAACCGGGCCGATCCGCCACTCGCGCCACGAGTTGGCGAACCCCTCGGCCCAGGCGCGCAGGCGCTCCCAGATGCGTTGCGGGTGCATGAAGACCGGCGCCAAAAGCAGCGCGGCGGCCACATCCGCAATGTAGTGCATGCCGGTGGTGATACAACTCGCCGACACAGCCGCCGCATACGCGATGCCAATCCACCGGGGACGATAGAGGCGCGCTACAAACACCGCCCAGAGGACGTGGAACGACGGGAACGCAGCCACCGGCGGATAGGTGTTGCGCTCGAAGCGGAGCAGGTGGACGATCCAACCATTGCCGGCAAGGCCGCGCCGAGGTGCGCTGGAAGGCAGCACCCAGTAAACGGGAAATACGATGGCCATCGCCACCCAGGCGGACACCATAAGCGCGCGCAGATCGCGCCGCGTCCGCGCGCACCACGGTGCCGCTGCCACTGCGACGTACAAGCTCTGGTAGATAACAATCGTCCAGGACCAGACCGGCAGCCGGTCTTCGAACCCGAACCGGAACCCAGTGCCGGCAGTGGGAATGCGGACCGTCAGCTCGTAGAGGCCGACCCATGGGATGACGGCACACAGCCAGCATCTGATTCGATCTGCCTGCGATGGCCGTGTCTCCTCGTCGGCGGGCAACAAATGCATGGTCTCGCCGAAGCGCCTCTTCAGATCCAGGCGTTCGTAGCCGAGCACCAGCGCTGCGCACCCGAGCGCTGCGGCGGGCGTGACGAGCCAGAGACCGGCCTGCGAACGCACCGCCATCGACGTGCCCAGGCATGCCAGAACGAAACCCGTGTAAATGGGATGCGGCAGCCAGCGGTACGCCCCGCGCAGGACGAAGCGCGGAGGAGGAAAGGCGTTCATCGGCAGTCCTCCGCCGAACCGCCAGAGATCGCCCATTCCCGCGGTCACCAAACCGAGCCCGGAGAGTGCGAAGGCCAGCCCAAGAGCGACGCTGCCGAAGGCCGGCAGTGCAACATTCGGCTCCGCGGCCGTGCTCCACAGAACCAGCAGGGCGGGCAGAGCGGCCGTAAAGGCCAATCCGTAGAGAGCCTTCCCGACCGTCATGCGGGCCATTCCACCGTCTCGTGAATCGCCCAGCCCGCGACGGGCGGCGAGCCCTCCCGCTCCAACCTGGCCCGGCTCCGCCACTTGGATTCGGTTGCTTGAAGCAGGCGGCCGGCCGCCAGAGCGCGAATGCCGGGAATTCCGGAGAGAGCTGTCAAACCGAGGGGACCTTCACGGATCACAAGCGACCGGTCCAGGACGAGCCGCGATCCGTCGTCGAACACGATTCGCGCGTCCTCAATCGAAACGGTTCCAGCCTCGCGGCCATTCCGGTAGACCAGAGTTCGCGTGAATTCTCCCTGCCAATCGATCCAAACCGCCCATTCAGAGGCGGAAAGAAACCGTCCCCAGCGCAGGGTTCGAAGCGGCAGGCGCCAGGGAGCGATCGTCATGGTGAGGTGCTCGGCGTAACCCAATCCCTGGCGAGCGCCAATCCGGGCGCGGGCGCGAGGCATGAGGCAATGCCATTCGACGATACCGGCGCCTGAAGAAAACACCATGGTGCGCAGCGGGGCCGAGTCTGCGCTCCAGTCGCCCTCGATGCGCAATGACCCGGAGCGCCAATGGAGCGAGTCTCCGGCGAGCGCCGGCTCCTCAACCGCCCGCAGCGAGCGGCGGGTGGTGACGGCACCCGCGGCGCTTTCCAATACACTCGAGTAGTTCAGGCAGAACGAACCCCAGCGAACAGCGCCCGTGTACAGGATCGTGGCGTCTCCAGAATCGCTGACGCAGTCGAGATACCATTTCGAGAGTCGAAACGCCGCCATCGGAGCAAACCATGGTAGCGGGTTTCTGGCGGGCTGTTCCGGGACCGCTGCGCGGCGCAGCCGAAGGCCGCGCTGGAATCGGGGGCGCGCACGCTTGGCCGGCGTGGGTATTACATATCGATGCGCTGCTGCTGGTGGCCTTCGAGATACCAGCAGGGGGCGTCGCCGAAGTGCGGAAACAGCGCGTGGACGCAGGTCCGCGTCTCCGGGCTGAGCATCATGAATTCGGTCTTGCCGTCTTTCAACGGTACGGCGTAATACGGGCGGACCACCACGGCGCCGAACGCGCGCGGCCCTCGCCAGCGGGCGGCCAGCCAATCCCCGCCGTACAGCAAGCCGGCTAACGCTACCAGCCCGACCCCGATTCGCCGCACGTATCGCACCCCATCAGCTTAACAGCGGCTAACTCCCGGTGTCTCTTCCGCAAGACGCGGACGCGGTGCGCTGGCGCGCGGAACCCCACGGCCCACGGCCAGCGTGGTGTTCCAAGGCCAAGATCCATAACAAAAGTAATGGGCATGAAACTGACAGTACTAAGTTAGGACTTGCAAGCTTTTCCGGAGCGTGAGAGTATCCCCTTTTGCGGAGGGAGGGGGAACGCAAAATGAACGTTTCTTATGCGGATGGCTCCAGCAAAGTGGGCCTGGTCCTGACACTCAGCGGACCGGAATTGAGAGTGGCGATTCAAGGTGCTGAAGATCCGGTGCAATTCAAACTGGTGGGCGATTCCTGGCTGGCCGAAGACGGGCAGAAAGTGACCTTTGGGTTCCCGCTGGGTCTGGTCCGAAGCCAGGAAATGCTGACGGCGATTGAGGAAGTAACCGTGGAAGGACTCGATGTTCCACGGGCTTGCGCCTCCGGCGGCGAATGCCTGCTCAAGCGCATGTCAACCGACCCCGGCATCCTGAACTGACAGCCTTTTCCGCCGCCAGAGGCAGGGATCGCAGTAGCCTCGATCGAATCATCCGTGGCAGGTCCCGATTCGACGCCTGGGCGCCGATCACCCTGCGCCCAGCGCGGCTTTGATCGCATTGCGCAAAGCCCCCTCGCTCTGGGTCCCGACGTAATGCTGGCGGATGACGCCGTTGCGATCGATGACGAAAAGTTGGGGAATCGAGCGGATGCCGTATTGCCGGTGCACGTCGCGCCGGCTATCCATCAGCACCGAGAACTGGTATTCGTTCTTCCTGAGGAACCCGGCCACCGTACCTTTCTCTTCGTCGTTGATACCGAGGAACTGCACCTGGCCGGCGAATTCGGCGCGCAGCTTTTCCACGATCGGCAGTTCCTGGCGGCACGGCCCGCACCAGGTGGCCCAGAAATCGAGCACTACCACGCTGCCGCGCAGGTCGCTCAGGCGTACTGTCTCGCCGGATGCCGATTTGAGTTGAAAGTCCGCGGCCGTCAGGCCGGTGAGCATGACGTGCTGCTCCTGCGGCAGCACCAGCATATCCACTTCCTTCCATTTCTTTTCGGGCGTCCAGGTGAACAGCGAGTCGTCTACCTCGTCATCGACCTCCAGCTTCTTGATTTTGGTTTCGATCCTGCTGCTATCGAGACCCGCGCCCGACGGAGAGGTTTGAATTTCGCGGAGCACCAGGAAGCGGTTCTTGTCGACCCAGATCTCGTGCGCCATCCTCTGCGCCCGCGTTGCGATTACGTAACAGGGCAGCTTGGTGTGTCCAAGGCTGAATATGTCCTCGCGCACGATTTCCGGCGATTCCGCGACTTGGGCGAGGGCGACGAAACGCGAGAGCAAGAGTCGCGTAATGAACTCGCGCAGATCGCCAGGCTCGTTCCGGCCGGCCGGCGCCGATTCGTCATCCGCATCGTCCGCAACCCCGGCGACCTCCTGTTTCATCCACTGTTTGGCCTTGGGCAGCGCCTTCCAGGTGGTAGCGCCGTTGCTCACCGCCAGGCCTTCCACGTCGCCCGCGCGCGTCCAGGCTCGGAACTTGCCCGGCGGCCCTTCGGCCAACTCGTAGTCGGCCTCCAATAACTGCGAGGCGCCTCCACGAATGATCGTGTCCGTCCGCGTGGCGACCACGTGGACAGCGTGCAAATGAAGATAGGTATGGGCGACTTTGGCAAGCACGTCCGCCGCCTGCGGTTGAGCGCCCGCACTGGCGGCCAGGAATAACAGCGTTACGGCGTAGCGCATCTGACCTATTGGTTTACTTGAGACGCGCGACGGACGCAAGGGGGGCGGCCGTTCCATCTCCTCTCGAAAAGTAAGTCGGGACACTTCTCCCCAAACTTGATTGGATCTTTTTCGGCGCGGGATCGTATATTCAAAGGTATGAAAGTCATTCAGTGGGTAATTCTTGCCGCTTTTGCGGCGTTTTCGGGTCTTGGCCAGACTGCGCCACCGCCGCAGTTCGAGGTGGCGTCGATCCGGCCGGCACCTGCTTTCACTCCGGGGCAGGTTGGCCTGGGTTTGCATATCGACGGCTCGCAGGTCAGCATTCGCCAGTTTGCCCTGAAAGATGACATAGCGATTGCATTCAACCTCAAGCAATATCAGATCGTGGGACCGGATTGGCTGACAACCGAAAGGTTTGACATTGTCGCCAAGCTGCCGGAGGGCGCCCCCCGCGACCAGGTGCGGTCTATGTTGCAGGCCTTGCTGCTGGACCGGTTTCAGATGAAGACGCACCATGAATCCAAAGACTTCTCCGTCTATGGCCTGGTCGTAGCCAAAACCGGGCTCAAGATGAAGGAGCTGCCGCCCGATCCGGCGGATCCTGCGACCGACGGCGGCAGCGGCAATAAGAGCGGCCAGGGCAACGTCAACGTCGAGGTCAGCGCCGGACGTGGCGGCGTGGTAGCCAACTACGGCCACGGGTCGTTCTTCACCATGGGCGACGACCGCATCGAAGCCAAGAGAATGCAGATGAACTATGTGGCCGATATGCTGGCGCGGTTCGAGGACCGGCCAGTGGTGGACATGACCGGATTGACGGGCAAGTACGATTTCACGCTCACGTTTACCGAGGAGGACTATCGAGCCATGATGATCCGGGCAGCCATCTCGTCCGGCATGGCGCTGCCGCCCGAAGCCATCCAGGCCATGGAGCGCGCCTCCGGCGATTCGCTTTTCAGCGCTTTGCAAACGCTGGGACTCAAGCTGGAATCGCGGAAGGCGCCGCTCGACATCCTGGTGATCGACCACGCCGAAAAGACGCCGACGGAAAACTAGTTTCCGGCCGGGCGAGGCGCTAGCCACGTATCGCTAACAGTTCAAGCCGCCGCCGTGCCGCGGGCAGTCCTGCCTGAGATGTCGAGACTCGTCCCGACATTTCTTTACACGCGACACGCTGGCGTTTGCCCGGAAACATCGCCACCAATGGCGACACTGCTGGCAAGATTATCGCTTATAGCCGATCATGCGCAGGAAAGCGCGTCGATGTTCGGCGTCCTCGGCGGTCTCGACGCCTTTGGGACAAGAGCCGTCGATGACGCCCATCACGCCGCGGCCCAGCTCGGTTTCGGCTATGACCACTTCCACCGGGTTGGCGGTGGCGCAATAGATGTTGCAGACTTCCTGCACATCTTTGATGCGCCCCAGGACGTTGATGGGGTAACCTTCGCGCATCACGGCCACGAATATGTGGCCGGCGGCGACGGCGGAAGCGTTGCGGATCGCAAGTTGCTTGAGCTCGTCATCGTTGCCGTCGGCGCGCGTCAGGCAGGGGCCGGACGCCTCGTTGAACGCAATCCCGAACTTCATCTGCGGCACGGCGGTGGCCATGGCCTCGTACACATCCTCGACGGTCTTGATGAAGTGGGTTTGCCCGAGGATCAGATTCACGCCCGCGGGTATTTCGAGCGGCACGGTCTTCAATTCCATAAGCAACCATCAGCATAGCAGGGGTCGCGCGAAAACGGCTTCGCCGGCCGAGCCGCTCGAACGCGGCGCAGACTTCGAAAAAAGATTGATCCCGCGCATAGAAAATATCGATTGCGCCGTGCTTTCCCCGGCGCATAGCTTGAAAGTATGGCCACGAAGAAGCCCGCCGAGGCGCAACCCTCGCAGGTTCCCTTGTTGCACCAGGTGAGCAAGATCGTCAGCTCGAAGCTCACGCTCGACGAGATGCTGGGCGAAGTCGTCGGGCTCGGCGTGCAGGCCACCGCCTGCGACGCCTGCCTGGTGTACCTGATCGATCCGGCGACCAACGAAGTGGTGCTGCGCGCCTCGCAGGTGCCGCATGCCACGGCGCTGGGCAACCTGCGCATGCACGTAGGCGAGGGAATTACCGGATGGGTGGCCGAACACAAATCCGTGGTGGCTCTTTCCTCCAACGCCACCCGGGACACCAGGTTCAAGCTCTTCCAAGGGCTGGTGGAGGACACCTACGAAGCCCTGCTCTCCGTGCCGCTGGTGAGCGCGGGCGACCTGGTGGGAGTGATCAACGTTCACCACCGGGAGCCGCACGAACACACCCACGACGAAATCGGCACCATGGTGTTCATCGGCGAACAGCTTGGCGTCGCCATCGCCAAATCCTTTTTGCAGGAGGAGAACGCGCGCCTGTTGGAGCAGACCCTGGAAATGCGCCGGGAGTTGGAAACCCGCAAGCTGGTGGAGCGCGCCAAGGGCATTCTTCAACGCAAGCGCCAGCTCACCGAAGAGGAAGCCTACCTGCGCCTGCGCGAGCAGAGCCGCCGCATGCGCCGCCCCATGAAGGAACTGGCCGAAGCCATCATCCTCAACGAAGAACTGGAACGCCAGGGCAGTGAAGAGCCAAAGGCAGGGCCTGAGGGCGCGGGAGAACGATAAGGGCGGCGCCCGCATGTGACGGTGTCGCCGCCAGACGACTGCGGAGCGGCCAACCCTCCTGGGACACCACTGTCGCGCCCGCTTGGCCCGCGCCTAGGGGGGTGCAATCCGGGGATACATCGGTTAATATGGTGCCTGCTTCGTGGAAAGGCCGACGGTCGCTTGGCTCACCTGCACCACTCGACGGTCCGCACGGTTCCGAGAAGACGAGGTCGTTTCGGGACGACGCGCCGACTGCCGCGACCTAGGAAACATATTCTGGAAGGAGAACCACGTATGAAGGCACCGAGACCGAAGGATGACCGATCGACGGGGCAGCGGCCGGCTGGGCAAATGCCCGATTGGGCCTATTCCTTCTCAGCTTTGGGCTCCAACACCCGTCAGGTTATCCAGCAGTATTTCCGAGACAGAAAGACGCAGGACCTGTTTGACATCAGCGACGACGACGCGATGAAAAGCGTCGCGGAGGCCCTGGGAAACGGCTGGGACGATAGCGAGGCTGCAAAGGTCGTCGCAGAATTCGCGACAGTCGTTAACTCTGGGCGCAGCATCGAGATTTCCTCGTTGAGGCGATGGATTCTCTCGCATCAGAATGACGCCCGGGCCGTATTGGACTGCATGAGCGTCGACGCTCCAAACGAAATCAGCATCATCAAGGTCCTGTCACGAGCTGGCAGCCAAAAGCTCGTCTTTCTTGCCACGTGGCACTTAATGCAGCGACAAGTTGTCGTGAAACGGCTGACGGGGCCGCCGGAGATTGTGCGGAGGATCATGGAGCGTGAGTCGCATACGCACCCGCTGGCTATGGCTCATCCTAATATTATCCAGACCCACTTCCTGGAGAACTCCAAAGGAGAACGATTCCTGGTCGAGCGGTGCCTCCCGGTCCTGCTATCGGATAGCTGGGAGTCACACGGCATACAGGAAGCCGCTAACCTGCTGTACGACATCGCCAACGCTCTCGAATACCTGCATTCCAACGAGCTCGTCCATGGCGATATCAAACCGGACAATATTGGCCGTGAGGGCGAAAACTACATTTTGTTGGACTTTGGTATCTGCAGAAGTCCGCAGGAGTTCAAAGCCGATGTCACGGGCACTGGCAGTCTCCGAACGCGCGCTCCCGAGCTGCTCGAAACCAACGTTTACGTTGACCCGCCGAAAGTGGACGTGTGGGCCCTAGGCGCAACTGTTTACAACGCCTTGATGGGCCGCTTCCCGTTGTTTGATCCGGGTGAGGCGCCGCCGCGCGTGTCGAACCCTGCTGACCGGTCGGATTTCGAAGCCGAGCTGGCCCGTCGAGCGCGGGAGGAGTGGGAAAAGCGCGTCGATGTGAAACGGGTACCCACGCCAATCCAGGGTCCTCTGGCACATGCTCTTGAGCGCGATCCCGCTCAACGCTTCTCTGCGACCAACCTTAAACAACAAACGGCGAGGGAACTGTCTATGTTCTTGCGGGATCCGCTGAAGGAGAAGAAAGAGAAGCGGTTTTCGCCGCTCGATGAATTTCAGCAACTCACGTCCTATCTCCCAAGCCAAGATGTGTTGCAGATGATGCCTCAGATTCAGAAGGAGAAGTTAAAAGGAAAGCTGCTGTCGTTGAAGAACAACTACCAGTTCGGTCCCGAACAGACTACCGCAATTGACAGCCTGTTAAAGGGTATGTAACCCTGTAATCACTTCCCGTGCCACGTGGCCGCATCCAGCGAATCCAGGACTCAGTCCATGGTCTCATGGAATTTGAGGGCATGGAAACCGTTGTTGTTGACGTGCTCCGTACGCCTGAGTTACAGAGGCTCCGCCGAATCCGGCAACTTGGACTGAGCCACTTTGTCTTCCCGGGCGCAGAGCATTCTCGGCTAGCACACTCCCTAGGTGCATCTTACCTGGCGCTCAAATTCGGCCGCCAGTTGATGGAGCGGTCGCGCGACTTTCTCATTGACGAGCTGTCCCCAACCCCTGAGTCGATTCGCGATCTAGCCGTCGCTGCCCTGTGTCACGATCTGGGACACGGCCCTCTCTCCCACGCCTGGGAAAGGGAAATCGTGGGAGAAAACTACGACTTTGATCGGTGGATTCACAAGCTGGGTTTGGCGGGTGAGAAGGACAACCTCCGAGACGCGAAGTGGCACGAGCTCGTCGGTCAGGGTCTGCTCGCCTGGGAAGATGGAAAACTTCATAGGCTCCTTGAAGGCCACGATGCTGGGTTCAGCCGAAGGCTTCGTTATCTTCTGAGAGGAAAGTACTATCTGCCGTACCTGCCGCGGCTCCTCGCAAGTGATGTTGATGTCGACCGTGCGGACTTCTTGCGTCGAGACACTCATCAGTGCGGTGTTGCGTACGGCCGCTATGATCTTGACTGGCTTATTTCTACGTGCACCGTTGGCCAGACGGATCAGTGCGATCTAGTCGTAGGCTTCGATAAGCGGAAGGCGGTTAGGGTAGTTGAGCAGTTTTTGATTGCCCGCCGCGCGCTGTATGAGACAGTCTACTATCACAAAACCGTACGTATCGTCGAGGGAATGGTTGCATTGTTCCTGCGCAGGCTCAAGGAGGTTGCTGCCGCAGAGTCCGGCAGGCTTGGGGTGTTCGATTTTCTTAAGCCTCTAATCGCGATGATTTCAGGCGAGGTCCTTTCGCCCCCCGAGCTTCTCTCATTGGACGATTTCGCGCTTTGGATCCTAATCCAGGCGGTGTCGGAGGCTAAGGGGATGGACGAGACCGTGCACGACCTAGGCCAACGAATTCTTGCGAGGGACCTGTTTAAGATCGTACCCTGCCCCAATGAGAAGGTGAGAGAATTCCTGCTTAAACCGGACGGCCATGATCGGCTTCACAGCGCGATTCAGCCGTTCTGCTCCGGAAAGGCAGCGTACTACCTTTACATCGACTCGACCAACTTTGCGATGCTTGCCGAGAGGCCGGGCAACATGGCGTACCTCGTTGATGAGAATCGCCTGGCCACGCCCATAAGGGACAACGAGGCTCTCCGAGGCTATCGGGCAAAGCCGGAGGAGTCCTTGCGGCTTTTTACTTTGAGCGAGGCCGTTGGGGCGGTTGTGAGCGCCATCGGATGAGCGGTCCGACCGCCCATGGGCCCGCTCCGACCAACCCGGCCCCGAGCCGACTCGTGACGCCGGTTCGCCATTGCGCGGCCGCCGCGCTTAGCCGTGCGCAAGTTTCCTGGCCGCCAGGCACGCCACCACCAGCAGCGCGCACAGCCACGCGAACCAATCGCCGTGGCGGGCGTAGAACGTCTCTCCGGTTTCGTAGTTGAAATGGACGATCGAGGTCGCCTCGACAAAGAGCGGCAGCGTGGAGCGCACGCGGCCAGCGGGATCGATGGCGGCGGTGATACCGTCGTTGGCGGCGCGCAGAATCCAGCGGCGGTTTTCGACGGCGCGCATGCGCACGATTTCCAGGTGCTGTCGGCGCGCGGCGGTCTTGCCGAACCAGCCGTCGTTGGAGATGTTGACCAGGGCTTGCGCCCCACCGGCCGCGAAGCGGCGCACGAAGTTGGGGAACACAGATTCGTAGCAGATGAAGGCGCCGATCTTGTGATCGCCCACGGGCGAGACCACCACGCCGCGTCCGGCGGCGAAATCGCCGGCTTCCTTGGAGATCTTCTGTGTCAGCGCGCCAAACGGCCAGGGGACGAATTCGCCGAACGGCACCAGGTTCACCTTGTCGTACCGGCTGACGCGAAACCCCTCCGGCGATACCAGCGTGGCTGAATTGAGCGGCGCGCCGGCGGGCGTGTAAGCCACCGTCCCCATCAGCAAATAAGCGTGCGTGGTCCGCGCCAGATCGGCCGTCCGGGTGCGGAAGACCGGGTCTTCATCGTAATAAAATGGCGCCGGCACTTCGGGCCATACCACGATGGAAGGCGGGTGAGCGCCTTCGATGGCCGCGCCGCGGACCGTGTCCTCGGCCATCGTGCGTTGGGCGCGGTCGGCCGCCTCGTTCGTCCAGTCCTCGGTCTCCGAAAGGTCGGGCTGCACCAGCAGAGCGGTTTCGCGTCCAGGCTGAGCATCCGGCAGCGGCGGCAGCAGAAACAGCAAGAGAAGGGCCGCCATCCACGCCAGTTCCTTCCGGGGCCGGCCCAGCAGGCGCAGCGCCAGCGCCGCCGACATCATTGCGAACACGAATGAAACGCCATACACGCCGGTGTATGGCGCCAGGCGCAACGGCACGCTCATACCGATCGCGGCGTTGCCCAGCGCCAGCCAGGCGAAGCCGAAAAAGCCGTGCGTGGCTTCCAGCGCGACCCACAGCGCCGCTACCGCCGGCGTAGCCCACCAGCCGCCGGTCAGCATGCCGGCCAGCAGCGCGAACACCGCCATGTGCAAGCCCTTGGCCAGGGCGAACAGCGTGAACACCGCCCAGCCAACGCCCTCGCCCATCCCGCCGTGAACCGCCAGTGTGAACTGAATCCAGTGGCAGACGCCGAACCAGTAGGCTATGCCGCACGCCCAACCCAGCAGGAAGCGCCTCCACGGCCTGGATTCGCGCGCCACCGCGGCCACCAACGGAGCCAGAGCGACCGCCGCAAACCAGGCGAAATCGAACCCGGGGAAGGCCAGCACCAAAAGCCCGGCCGAAGCCAGCGCCAGCAGCCAGTTCAGCACGGGCCGCGTTGCGCCTGTTCGCTTACCGCGTCCGCCATATAGGAGCTGCGCACCAGCGGGCCGCTGAACACCATTTTGAATCCGAGCGCCATGCCATGCGCTCGGTAGCTTTCGAACTGCTCGAGCGCGACGTACTCCACCACCGGCAAATTGCGGCGCGTGGGTTGCAAGTATTGCCCGATGGTGGCCACATCGGCGCCAGCCTGCCGCAAGTCGCCGAGCAGCGCGTGGACTTCGTCCGTTGTCTCGCCCAGTCCCACCATGAAACCGGATTTGGTCAGCATAGCGGGCGCCTGGCTATGCGCAAAACTGTGCGCGAAGCGCAGCACCTCGAGCGATTGCCGATAGTCCGCCTGCGGCCGCACCCGTCCATACAGCCGCGGCACCGTCTCCAGATTGTGATTGAAGACATGCGGACCGGCATCGAGCACGCGCGCCACCGCGTCGAGGTCGCCGCAAAAGTCCGGTGTCAGCACTTCCACGCGCGCCGCCGGCAGGGCGCGCCGCACCTCGCGCACCGTCTCGGCGAAATGACGGGAGCCGCCGTCTTCCAGGTCGTCGCGGTTGACGCTGGTGATGACCACGTAGCGGAGGCCCATTTCGGCGGCCATGCGCGCCACGTTAGCGGGCTCGGCCGGATCGAGGCGGTTGTCATGCCGTCGCGGATTGAGCTTGGGGACCGAGCAGAAACCGCAGCCGCGCGTGCAGCGGTCGCCCAGAATCATGAAAGTGGCGGCCGAGCGGTGGAAGCATTCGTGGATGTTGGGGCAGCGCGCGGATTCGCAAACGGTGTGCAGGTTCCGCTGCCGCAGCCCGCTCTTGAGCCGGTGGAGCGATTCATGGTGCGTGCGCGGCTTGCGCGCCCAATCCGGCAGCCGCGGACGCGGCGCGTTAATCTGCACCAGCGGTCCATCGGAAAGGCCGTCGATGGCGCTCATCTCTCAAGCCCCGTTCTGCCGCCGTGGCGTGGGCAGTCCTGCCTGCCGTGTCGCCACTCGTGGCGACATTCCGGGGCAACGCAGACTGGCGCACGCTTGAAAAAATGTCGAGAGGACTCTCGACACAGCAGGCAGGGCTGCCCGCGCCACGCACCGGAATCGAGGGGTTTTGAAGATGCGGATTCAGGTACCAATCTCATGCGCTTGGTGTGGGTCCGGCGATTCGCCGGCTATTTCTTGATGGGATGGAATCCGGCGTTTTCGAGTGCGGTCTTCGCTTTGCTCATCGCCGCCATGTCGTTATACGGGCCCACCAGCACACGCGTCAGGTTGTTCCGCCCGGGCGCAGTCAGCGCCGGAAACCCTTTGTCCTTGAGGCTGCGAACCACCACTTCGGCATCCGCCTCTTTGAGCGCCATCACCTGCCAATAAGAGCCGGGCGGTGGCTCTTCGGATTCTGTTGCCGCCGCAGCTGGAGCGCCGCCTTCCGGCACCGTCGCGGCCGGAGCGCCGGGCGTTTCCTGGCCGGCGGCGGAGCCGGCATCGGGCTGCGG
>JBAVYH010000057.1:0-133020 GCA_049698695.1 Bryobacteraceae bacterium
TTCCCACCGCGCCGGCAACGACGGTCTATTCCCCCGAAAACGAACAAGAAAACCCAGCGAAAGGAGCCCGGCACTGCGCCAACCAGATTTCAGCCCTTCAGGCTCATTCTTGGATTAGAAAATGCTATCGGCGCGACAAATCGCACTGGCGCACGACAGGGGAGTGGCGAAACTCTCCGTGTCCTGTGAGTCCGCAAAGTTTCTCTATTAGGAGGCTTTGTAACAGGGCACGGCTTGAGCCGTGCCGAAGGATCGAGAAAAAAGTTTGGGCTTCAGCCCCTGCGGGCTCAGGCACGCCCAGTGGCTAAAAAGCCGTTGGCTAGCGATGTGTTGCGGCACGGCTGAAGCCGTGCCCTGATACAAAGCCAGCCGCCCGGTACCCTGTTCCATGCCACACACCCTGACAGATCGCCCCAGGCGCGCGGAGCCGCTAGTCCGCGCGAAGCGCCATCATCGGGTCGATTCGCGAAGCACGGCGCGCTGGTAAGTAACCGGCAAACGCGGCAACGACCGTCAGAATGATCAGCGTGCTAAGAAATGTCGCTGGATCGGTGGAGCTAACCCCAAACAGCAGGCCGCTGAGCGCCCGGGCCAGTATCCAGGAGGCGGCGATTCCGATCAGCGTGCCCAGCGCCGCCAGTCGAAGAGCCTGCAGAACAACCCGTGACTGCATATCACCGGCGGAGGCCCCGAGCGCCATGCGAATGCCGATCTCCTGCGTTCGTTGGGTAACCGAATAGGAGATGAGGCCGTAGATCCCCAGCGAGGCTAAAACCAGTGCAAAAACGGAGAATCCGGCCAGCAGCATCACCACAAAGCGGCGCGGTGAGACGGCCCTATCGACAAGCTCCTGAAGGGTTCGAAATTCGTTCGCGGGCAGGCTGGGTTCAATCGGCCTGAGGGCGCCGCGGACGGCTGAGGCAAGCGCGCTCAGGGGCATGGCCGTGCGCACCACGAGATCAACCGAGGAATAATCGTCGGTCTGCCGGATCGGCAGGTACATTTCACAACCCGATCCCCGCTCGAGGGCAAGATGCCTCACATCCTCTACTACGCCGACAACCTGGCGATCGACGTCGGTGTACTGAACGATCTGTCCAACCGCATTCCGCCCGGGCCAGAGGGCGCGCGCAAGGGTCTCATTGATGAGGATCACGGGCTTGCTGGATGCGTTGTCGTGCTCCGTCAGGTCGCGCCCCGCCCGCAACGGGATCCCCATCGCTTTCAGGTAGCCGTCGCTCACGATGCGGACAAACGCATCCGGTGGAGGATGCGATCGAGAATACACCTGATCTTTGGCGCCTGCGCTCCAACTCCGGTTGTGGCCGAGCGGCAGGACGTCAGTCAATCCGGCGGCTTCAATTCCAGGTATGGATTTCACACGCCTGAGCATTTCCTCAAAATAGGCCACACGTTTGGCGCGCGTGTTGTATTGCGAGCCGGGATCGACTCTCAATGCGGCCGCCCGTTCCGGGCGGAATCCCAGATTCACGTCGAGCACCCGCAGGAAACTTCGAATCAGCAACCCGGCGCCTACCAGCAGCACGCAAGCGAAAGCAATTTCGGAGACCACCAGCGTGGCGCGGATCCAGTGGCGGCGCATTCCTTCGCTCGACCCGCGACTGGCATCCTTCAAGCTATCGTGAACAGCGCCGGCGCGAACCTGGAGGGCCGGAACCAACCCGAAGACCAGACCGGCCAGCAGCGCGGTCAGCAGGGTGAAGGCCAGCGCGGCCGGGTCGACGTGGACACTCTCCCGGAGCGGCAGGCTGATCGCATCCAATCGCGCCAGAACGCGCGTCCCCGCAATAGCAAGAACCAGGCCCAACGCAGCGGCGCAGCAGGAGAGCACTAGGCTCTCGGTCAGCATCTGCCGGATCAGCCGGCCGCGGCCGGCTCCCAGCGCGACGCGAATGGCGATCTCTTTCTGCCTGCCCGCAGTTCGCGCCAGTTGCAGATTTGAGAGATTCGCGCACACGATGAGCATCACCACTCCCACTGCGCAGGCCAGCACAGCCAGTGCGGGGCGAAGACGTCCGCTCACGTGTTCTTCCAAGGGACTCAGCGTGAAACGCAATTCGTCGCGATTGTGCTTCACCCGGATCGGTTCGCTCAGGACGGCAGCCTCGGCTTGCGCCTGCCGAACCGTGGCGCCCGGTCTCAAGCGTCCGACCATCGACAGGTCATTCCCCTCCCGGTCCACTTCCGGCGTCAGAGGCAGCGGGAGAAACAGGTCAATCCGCGTGCCGGGAGCGAATACCGAAGCGAAAGCGAAGCTGGACGGCATCACGCCGATCACCGTGGCGGACCGGTCATTCAGCGTCAGCTTTCGCCCGACAATGCCAGGATCGGACGCGAAATGCCTCTTCCAGAAGCCGGCGCTCAGGAGGACGACCGGATGGTTCCCCTGGCATTCTTCCGTCGTGAAGGACCTGCCGAGTTGCGGCTGGACGCCGAGCAGCGGGAAGAAATTCTGAGAGACGGGCACACCGGTAAGGCGTTCCGGTTCGGCGTCG
Organism: Bryobacteraceae bacterium; assembly: GCA_049698695.1. Taxonomy (GTDB): domain Bacteria; phylum Acidobacteriota; class Terriglobia; order Bryobacterales; family Bryobacteraceae; genus Bog-375. The sequence continues at coordinate 2,517 of JBAVYH010000057.1, forward strand.
CCCGTCAACTTCTTGTCACCCACTCCATAGAAAGCGTAGTAGGCCGCAATATCAGAGAAGGATTTCGTCTGAGTGCGCAGGTCCAGAAAAGAGCCCACAGTCACCGTCTGACCCGATAGATCGTTCTCCCCTCCGCTATTGGCAATCCAGACCAGGCGGCCGGGATCGCGGAACGGGAGCGGGCGAATAAGCAGGGCGTTCACCACGCTGAAGATGGTGGAACTGGCGCCGATGCCGAGTCCAACGATGAGAATCGCGAAGGTTGTGAAACTGGCATCACGGCGAAGGGTGCGGAACGTGTACCGCAGATCCTGGAAGAGGGTATCCAAGAACGGAACGCCGCGGACCTCGCGATGAGCTTCGCGGATCTGTGTGAGCCCGCCCAACTCGAGGCGTGCCGCGCGTTCGGCCTGTTCCGCGTTCATGCCGCGGCGCATGTGATCCTCCACGAGCAGAGCGGCGTGCGATTGGAGCTCGGTATCGAAGTCGCGGTCGAGGTCGGAGGTTCGGAAGAACGCGTGCAGGCGCGCAATCGTCTGTCTGAGTCTTGTCCGCATGAGGCTACCTCTGTGCGCTGAGCTGCAGCAGTCTTCCAATCACCCCGGAAACCCTGGCCCAGTTCGCAGCTTCGGCGGCTAGCTGTTTGCGGCCGGCTTTCGAAATCGAGTAGAACTTGGCCTTGCGATTGTTCTCCGACGTGCCCCACTCCGCCTTGATCCAGCCCTTCTGCACCAGGCGGACGAGGCAGAGATAAATGGTGCCCTGATTCACCAGTACCGCGTCTTCGCTGAGCTGCTCAATCCGGCGGGCGATGCCATACCCGTGGAGCGGGCCCATCGCGTCGAGGGTCTTCAAAACCATCAGATCGAGGGTGCCTTGCAGAATATCCGACTTGGTCTCGGCCATCTCATCTCCTGTGGGCTGCATACATGAGTTTGCCACGCTCCGTGTGGGATGTCAAGAGGAGGGTCTGCGCAATGCTGCCCGGGCGGTGCGATACCATCAAGACATCCTTGACCGCCTGGAAAGACCATCTTCGCGTGGTGCTGGTGGCCACGCGCAATCCGCTGAACATTGGGGCGGCGGCGCGAGCGATGGCCAACTTCGGGTTCACCGGGCTGCGGGTGGTGAATCCGTACGATGTGGCTTACCGCGAAGCGCGCTCGGCCGTGGGCGCGGCCCCGCTTCTGGCGCGCGCGGAAGAGTTTTCGAGCGTGGCCCATGCGGTGGCCGATGCCACGCTGGTGGTGGGCACGACCTCGGTTGGCCATCGCGAGTTGCACCACCCGCTGCGCCGTTTGGAGTATGGCGCGCGGCTGATGTTGCGGAGGCTGCACAGTTCGCCGGTGGCGCTGCTGTTCGGCTCGGAGAAATTCGGCCTCTCCAACGACGACCTCAGCCACTGCCATTGGCTGATGCGCATCCCCACCGTCGATCGTGACCTGTCGATGAATCTGGGCCAGGCGGTGGCTCTGTGTCTTTACGAACTGGCGCGCGACCCGCAGGCGGCCACCGTCCGTCCCGAGCGCATCAAGCCCGCGTCGGCGGCGGAGAATGAACAGATCACCACGCTGTGGTGCGAGGCCCTGCGCGCCAGCGGCTATGTGAATCCGTTGACCGCGGGATCCACCGAAGAGAAGCTGCGGCGCATGATCCGCCGCTGGAATATCGCCGCCCGCGATGCGCCGGTCACGCTGGGCATGCTGCGGCAGATTCTGTGGAAACTCAACAACGGCGAGTGAAGGCGTAGCGCGAATTGTCTTATCCGCAGCGTCGCCAGTCGTGGTGACGTTTCTTGGCTTTGAGCGGAGCGTCGCGCATCGAGAAATGTCGAGGAGACTCTCGACACGGCAGGCAGGACTGCCCGCGCCACGGTTTCGCTAAACTGACATCCAGGCGCACCATGTTCGAACGTTTCTTCAACGATCCCCTTCCGCCGGGCACGCCCGCTCCGGATTTCACCCTGCCCGACGACGCCGGCAACGAAATCCGCCTTTCCGCGCTGCGCGGTAAGAACGTGGTGCTGGTGTTCTATCCGGGGGACAATACGCCCGGCTGCACGCGACAACTTTGCCAGTTGCGCGATTCGTGGGAAGGCGCACGGGCGCGCGGGATGGAAGTCTTCGGCGTGAATCCGCAAAGCGCCGGCAGCCATGCTGGTTTTCGCCGCCAATACAAGCTGCCGTTCCCGCTATTGGTGGACGCGGGCCGCAAGGTGGCGTCGCTCTATAACGCGAACGGCATCATCGTGAAGCGCACGGTTTACCTGATCGGCCCGGATGGCGTGATTCGCTTCGCCCGCCGCGGCATGCCGTCGCCCGCAGAGGTCCTCGCCGCAGCAGAAGGCTAGGGGTGCAGCTTCCGACGCTCAGCGTTCTCTCGACCGGGCGGGATATACTGTTGGGGCGACTTATGCGCAAGGCGGCCTCGGGTGTTTCTGAAATCCTGCGGAAGCTGGAGTCTTGGCACGGCAGCCAGGAGCCGGGCTGGCCCACCGATCCATACCACTTTCTGGTGTGGTGGCACTGTGGATATCCGGCCAGCGATGGGGCTTGCGCGAAAGGTTGGGAATCGCTGAAGAAGTTCATTGGTGTCGAGCCAGCGCAACTTCTCTCCGCGAGCACGGCCAAACTCGCCGGCGCACTCAAGCCAGGCGGCATGGTTCCTGAACTCAGGGCAATGCGGCTGCTCGGAATCGCGGCCCGGGTTCAGGACGAGTTTGGCGGCGACTTGCGCGCAGGCCTTACCGGACCAGTGGCCAAGGTTCGCAAGGCGCTCAAGAAGTTTCCCGGCATCGCCGATCCGGGCGCAGACCGAATTCTGCTGTTCGCAGGCATTGCGCCGGTTGCCGCGATTCCCTCCAACTGCGCGCACGTGCTGGTGCGAATCCTGCGCGGGCAGGAGCGCGAGAACTACGGTGTCAACTATCGGGACGCACAGCAGGCTATCGACGCGGAGATCCCGGCGACCCTTGACGCCCGTACCCGCGCCTACCTCCTGCTCAAACGGCATGGCCAGGAGGTGTGCAAGCGCACCAATCCAAGATGCCATCAGTGCCCCGTTAACTCGGCATGCGCTTTCTTCGCCGGCCACCACCGTGGGCGAGCCGCCGTATGACCACACTGCCGCGGCTCTACCCGATTCTCGATACCGGCGCGCTGGAGAGGCGCGGCCTGACGCTGGTGGAGGCAGCGGAAGCCATGCTCGAAGGCGGCGCGCGCGTGCTGCAGATCCGGCACAAGGGGCTTTGGAGCGGACAAGTGTTTGAGGCTGCGCGCGAAGTAGCGTCGCTGTGCCGCGAAGCGGGCGCGACGCTGATTGTCAACGACCGCGCCGATATCGCCAGGTTGCTCGATGCCGGAGTGCATGTGGGTCAGGACGACCTAGCCCCCGCCGACGTACGTGCGCTGCTGGGCGATGGCCCGCTCATCGGCTATTCCAGCCACAATCAGGCACAGTTGCGCGATGCCGCGGCGGAGCCGGTAGACTACCTCGCGCTCGGCCCCATTTTCAGTACTTCATCCAAGCCGAATCCCGACCCGGTGGTCGGACTCGATGATTTGCGGCACTGTCGTGCGCTGGTCGAGAAACCGCTGGTGGCGATCGGTGGCATTACCCGTGAAAACGCGCGCGCCGTCTTCGAGGCCGGCGCCGATGCCGTGGCGGTGATCGCCGATTTGTTGCCGGCGAGCGCGGCCGCCGCGGACCTGCGGCAAAGAATCGAGGAATGGCGCGGCATCACCGGCATGAGCGCTCAGTAGCGCCAGAGCCGCACGGCACTGTATACTCAGCCTTTTCGGCAAAGGAAACGAACCTATGAGCCTGTTTCGAACCAAGTCGGTGGAAGTGATTCTGGCCGAATCCGAAGATACCACCCACCATTTGAAGCGCTCGCTGGGCCCGGTGAACCTGGTGGCCTTGGGAATCGGCGCCATTATCGGTGCGGGACTGTTTTCGCTGACCGGCATCGTGGCGGCGGACAACGCCGGTCCCGCCGTGGTGCTCTCCTTCGTAGTGGCGGCCATCGGCTGCGCCTTCGCCGGCATGTGCTACAGCGAGTTCGCCACCATGATTCCCATTGCCGGCAGCGCCTATACCTACGCCTACGCCACCATGGGCGAGTTGCTGGCGTGGATCATCGGCTGGGATCTGGTGCTCGAATACGCGGTGGGCGCGGCCACCGTTTCGGTGAGCTGGTCGGCTTACGTGGTCCGGCTGCTGGAACGCTTCGACATTCATCTGCCGTCCAATTTCATTCACTGCCCGTGGGACATGACGCCGGGGCTGATCAATCTCCCGGCGATTCTCGTCGTCTTCGCCATTTCCATTTTGCTGATGATCGGCATTTCCGAATCGGCTGGGGTGAACGCGGTGATCGTGGCTATCAAGGTGACCATCGTGATCATTGTGATCGCGATCGGCTTCTCCTACATCAAGCCGCAGAATTACACGCCGTTCATTCCGCCCAACACCGGCAAGTTCGGCCAGTTCGGGATCAGCGGGATCATGCGGGCGGCGGCGGTGATTTTCTTCGCCTACATCGGCTTCGACGCGGTGTCGACGGCCGCGCAGGAGGCCAAAAAGCCGAAGCGCGACATGCCCATCGGCATCATCGGGTCGCTCATCATCTGCACCATCCTTTATGTATTGTTCGCGCACGTGCTCACCGGCATGGTGAGCTACCACACGTTCCGTGGCGACGCGGCGCCGGTGGAGACGGTGATCAAGCTGTTCCCGTCTGCCTGGTTGCAGATCGCCATCAACGTCGGCATCATCGCCGGATTCAGCTCGGTGATCCTGGTGATGCTGCTGGGGCAATCGCGCGTGTTCTACTCGATGTCGCGCGACGGCCTGCTGCCGGCCATCTTCTCCGATACTCACCCGAAGTGGCGGACGCCGTGGCGCTGCAACCTGATCTTCATGGTGTTCGTGAGCTTGTTCTCGGGGTTCCTGCCGATCTCCAACCTGGGCAACATGACCAGCATCGGCACGCTGCTGGCGTTCGTCATCGTGTCGATCGCCGTCATCGTGATGCGGCGGACCCATCCCGCTCTGCCGCGGCCTTACCGGACGCCCTTGGTGCCGCTGGTGCCGATTCTGGCCGTGCTGGTCTGTATGGCGATGATGGTCTCGCTCGATTCGCTCACGTGGTACCGGCTAGTCGTCTGGCTGGCGATCGGGCTGGCGATCTATTTCAGTTACAGCCGCCATCACAGCCACGCGGTGAAGGTTGAGGAGGAAGCGAAACGGTGAGCGCAAGCGGCCGCCGCAGCTCGCAGTGATGCACGGCAAATCTTCGCAGCCAAAAATAGGAATGGCGGACGCGTCCCTAATCGCCTCGACTAGGCGCGCCCGCCAACGGAGCGAGTTCTCAGCGCGAACGAATGAGCCAAAGTCCACACCAGACGCGAGAACCCGAAACATCGGGACGAGCCAATGATCCCCACTCGGTGAATGCCAAATTCCGCGTCTGCCTGACCCACTGTCAGGATGGTCGAAAAACGATAGCCGGATCAAGTTGTATTTAGTTAACAAGCGGCACTTGGTTAACCAAAGTGGAGGTGCGAGTCCGAATTCAAAATCTCCGACGATCGCATTCGCTGCTCCCGCGATCAGGGAAGTTTACGCTGTTTGATTCCCGAGCTCCGAGCGCCGAACTTGCGCCGTTTCTCCGCCGCAGCCAGCCGCCGCGCCCCGCCGAGGAGATCGCGTAGCGCATCGGGGTGAATGCGCGACAGGCGCGCCAGTACCCACGGATAATTGCGATAGTGGTCGGTGATGTAATACGTGTCGGGGTCGGCTGCCATCAGATCCTCGCGTTCTTCAAATCCCGTGCGAACGACCAGCGAGCACCCGTCCTGGTGTAGCCGCACGAAAAGCGCGCCGCCGACTTTGAACGCCGGCGTTCCATACGAGGTGCTTTCCTCGACGTTTTCCAGGGCAAGCGCGATGCTGCGGACGGTTTCGAAAGTCACGATGCTGTGCGCTGGCTGGCGTCTAGTCATTGCTGCTGACCCTCTCAGATTTAGCCATGATGTCATACACCGGCTTGTTGTCGGCGTAAACGCGCCACTCCTTCACCAGGCCATCCTCCACGACCGCCAGCCAGGCCGCCGGGGTGCGCCATTTGTTCTCGGGCAGAAGCTCACCGTTGGCGGCGATCGTGCCGCCAGCCGAGCCGAAAACGACCACCACAATCCCGTCTGAAAGAATCTTCTCGCGAGAAACCCAGTAGTCCGGGCACAACGCGTAATATCCTCGCCAGCCGATGCTCATTCTTTCGCGCCCGCGGACGGTCTGTCCCAGCGAGTCGATAAACACGTGATCTTCCGTCATCAATTCAGCCAGCTTGTCGGCGTCGCGCCGGTTGATGCGCTCGATGAACTCGAGAACCGTTTCCACGGGACTCATCGGTTGCTCTTTCGCGCAGTATAACCCGCATTTTCGAAAGCGTCTTGCCCGCGTGCGTCCTGCGGTTCGGCCATGTGATAATTAACACCCCGCGTCATGTTTCGCTCACATATGTGGCGGACCCGCACGGTTACGTTCACGAGCCCGTTCCGCCTGCCTGGATTTTGCGAATGGTCACGGATTTGCTACGGTCGAAGCCATGTGTAGATTCGGATTTGCTCTGTTGCTCCTGCTGTCCTGTCTGCCGCTTGCAGCGCAAGACGCCGCGGCGCCAAAAAAGTTCGCCGGCTCCTGGGAGGCGAAGTTTAAGGACAAAGTGATTTGCACCATCCGGCTGAAGGCTGGCGAGCAGATCTCCGGAGAAGCGGAAGCCTGCAACATCAATGTCGACGCGAACGGCGACCTGCAGGAGCCGGACCCGACCAATAACCCGGACGAGCCTTCACCCATCCTCAACCCGAAACTCAATGGCGATACGCTGACCTTCGAGATGAAAGACGGCGATGATGTCCTGAGGTTCGCAATGAAGCTGGTCGGTGATGGGCAGGCTGAATTGAGAATCCTGGATAGCCCGATCCCCGTCAAGCCGATCCACTTAACCAGAAAGTAACGCCTGTGTCGGTCCGCCTTGAACAGGCGCGACCAGGGGCCGGACGCGGGCGCCGGCCGCAATCTGCTCACCGCTTTTGGCGGTCTTCGAGCATCGCCTTCAGGCTGGCGATCTCGCGCTTCAGCTTGCGGCCGCGGCTCACCATGAACAGCACGTAAATCACCAGGATCACCCACGCGATGGTGAGGCCGTAGCTCAGAAACTCGTAATTCCGCTGCAGGCGCGCCGCCTCGCGGACAATATCGTCCGGCGTTGTCATTTGCGCAAACAGCACGGGGATGGACTGTAGATGCATAGGTTCCTCACATGGCGTGCGCGGTACGGCGCAGCGAATCGATTTCGCGTTGGGCATCTTCCTGCCGCACGCGGACCACGGTCATCACGGTGGCGAGCAGCACCATAGCCAGCATATTCCACAAAAAGATCACCGTCCAATCGGGCGGAAAGCTGCCGCCGCCCCAGAAAACCGGCTGCGGGTGCTGAGTGCGCCACCACTTGATGGAAAAAATCACGATCGGCACGTCGATGAAGGAGAAGATGGACCAGACCGCGGCGAAGGTGGCGCGTTGCGTGGGTTCTTCCACGGCGTGCCGCAGCATCAGGTAAGAGGCGTACAGAATCCAGCACACCAGGGCCGAGGTCAAGCGCGCGTCCCAGGCCCACCACTCGCCCCAAATGATGCGGCCCCAGATGGAGCCGGTGACAAGGTTGGCGGCGAGAAAGGCGAGACCCACTTCGGTGACCGAGACCGCCAGCGCGTCATAGCGGAAATTCCTGGTGATGAGGAAAAGCACGCTCGCGAAGAGCGCGACCGCGGCCGCGATCATGGCGGTGATCGCGACCGGAACGTGAAAGAAAATGATCTTGAAGATCGCCCCTTGCTGCGCTTCCTGCGGCAGGCGGGCAATGACGTTGATATCGCGCGCCAGGATGACAATGACCGCGGCGCCCAAAAAGTAAAGAACCTTGTCTCCCCAACCGGATTTCTCGTTCATATTCGCCTGCTCCACCGGACAGGTAGGACAGACCATCGTCTTTCGTGGTCTGTCATGCCGCACCAAAGCATGAGGCATGACAGACGACACAAACCGATCGTCTGTCTTACCTCACGCCCAACATTCAACCTACCAAAACTGTCTCGATCAAAACCAATGATACTGCGGTATAAATTACATCGAAGCCAACCAGCATTTTGAGCCACATCACGTTTTCCGAGTTGATAGGCGTACCGGCGATCAACGCCATGGTCAACTGCATGGCGCCCATCAGCGCGGGAACCAGCACCGGATAAGTGAGCAGCGGCAGCATGACCTCGCGCAAACGGATGTTGACGGTGAGCGCGCTGGTCATGGTGCCGAGCACAGTCAAGGCCCAGGTTCCCAGCAGCAGCACCAGCATCAATTCGGGGAATTGCCGGGTCCAGCGCACGTTGTAGAAGATGCCGAAAATAGGCAGCGAAACCAGCTCCATGGCCAGCAGCAAACAATAGTTGGCGATGGCCTTGCCCAGGAAGAGCGCGGCGCCGGAAAGGGGCGCGGCGATCAGCGCATCCAGGCAATCGTTGGGTAGCTCGCGGGCGAAGCTGCGGTTCAGGATGAGCGTGCCGGCGAAAGCGAAGACGATCCACAGCAGGCCGCCCGATATCTCGCGCGTGGTTTCGCCGGTGGGATCGAAAGCGAAGCTGAACAGCAGCAGGATCACCAGCGAGAACGCCAGCGAGCCGTTGAGGGCTTCCTTAGTGCGCAGTTCGGCGCGCAGATCCTTGGCCGCGACTACCAGCACTTGCCGGAAGAAGTCCATCAGCCCTCGCCATACCTTGCGTAGACGAAGCCGGGATCGGCGGCCATCTCCGGCGTGCGTGGGCCGGCAAAAGCCACACACCCGCGGTTGAGCAGCGCCACGTCGGTGGCCAGCTCCAGAGCTTCCCGCAACTGGTGGGTGGACACGACGATGGTTTTGCCTTCGGCCAGCGCCTCGCGGAGCAGTCGCTGCAGCACGGCGATGGCGCGGTCATCGAGCGCGGTGAAAGGCTCATCGAGCAGCAGCACCGAGGGATCGTGCAGAAAAGCGCGCGCCACCGCCAGGCGCTGGCGCATGCCACGCGAAAACTCGCGTACCAGGCCGCCCGAGACGCGGTCCAGACCGGTGCGCTCCAGCCACTCGGTGGCTCGCTTGCGCGGCTCCTTCAGGCCGTAAAGCCGGGCGAACAGCGTGAGATTTTCAATCGCCGACAGCTCGTCGTAGACCGCGATGCCGTGGCCGATGAAGCCGATGCGCCGGCGTGTGACGGTGTCTCGCGGCGCGGTGCCGCAGATCCGCACGGACCCGCGGCCGGGACGCGAAAAGCCGGCCAGGATCCGCAGCAACGTCGTTTTCCCGGCCCCGTTGCGCCCGATCAGCGCCAGGCACGTTCCCTCCGACGCCTCCAGCCGGACGTCACGTAGCGCGGGATAGTCGCCGTAGAACTTCCAGACGCCATCAACCGCGACCGCGTTCATTCGTCTCCTTGCCGGCGGGCACGTGAGCGCGATACAGGAGCACAAAGCCCAGCCCTAGAATCGCCAGCGCCAGCCCGACGATCAGCGGGGCCTTGCCATTGACGCGCGGCAGAATCACCTGGATCTGCGAACCACCGGAATCCTGGTTGTCCGCGGCGGAATCGGCGGCAGGCTCGGCGGCCGTGGGTGCCGCCACGGCGCCGGTCAGCTTGATGCGATATGCCGCGCCGGCCAGCCCGAAAATGTGCGCGTGAGTGCGCGGCTCTTCGCCCAGGTCTTCCAGGCCCGCGCCTGCCAGCGTCACTCCATCGGGCGCGACCAAATAGGTGTTCTCATCATGGCTCGGGATCTTTCCGGCGTACGCCGTGCCGGCGGTATAGGGCACCGTGTAGGCGAGGTCGATGCGCGTTTCGCCGGGCTTGATCTCGAACTTGGTGTCGTACACCTCGGGCGTGGCAGTCTTGCCGGTTGGAATCGGGATGGGCAGACCGTCCGGTGCGGCCGCGTTGGCCTGCACCTTCCCTTGCGCCGCCGCCGGCAGATAAAAACGCACCGTGCCGTTCACCGGGTCCACCCAGGTGGTCTTGCCGGAATTGTCCACCAGAAACGTCTCATCCACCGTCATCGGTCCGCCGGATGACGGCTGAAACAGCAGCATATGCTTGGAGATCTTCACGTCGTGCGGCTGCCGGCCGGCGTTGTACACGTCGAAGGTGATGCCGGTTGTGGGCGTGCCCGGCGGCAGCATGTGATTGTAGGTGACGTTGTCGATTTCCACCCGCAGCATGGCCGGCCCCGGTCCGGCGGTGTTCTGGTCGATGGTGAATTTGCCTTGGGCGTCGGTCTTGGTATCGGTGACCGGCTCCATGCCACCCTGGCCGAACTTGTACAGCGTCACCGTGGCAGCAGCCTGTGGAGCGCCGGTGGTGCCGTTGATGACCGTACCAGTAATGGAGGCGGAAAGCGGGAGGCCCAGCAGCAGAAGGACAGCGACGGCCCCGCTCCGTTCGATGTGCTGAATGAGGAAGCCGGCCGTCCGCTCCCTGACGGTCGCGGCTCCGATCGGTTGTGGCCTCATGCGCCGGCCGCCTTCATCGGCTTGCCGCACTCGCCGCAGAACTTCAACTCTTTCTCGAACTTGGCGCCGCAGGATGGACATACTAGACCAGTTGACTTCGGCTTGACAGGTGCCGCTGGGGGTGCCTTAGGTCTGCTCGAAGGGGGAGCGGCCAAGCCAGCGCCGACGCGGTCGATCTCGGCCAGCACCCCCGCCAGCTCGCCTTGCAGGTCTGTCTTGGTCTTTTGATAATCGGTTTCCGAGAGCTTGCCCACCCGGTATTCGAACTGCAAATCGCGCAGGTTTTCGTAAATCGCGGTTTTGCGTTCGTCCAGGTGAGCGAAGGGATCTTCCGGCTCCGGCGGCGGCAAGTCCTTTGGTCTGACAACCAGGATGAACGCGATGACGGCGACCGCTAGCACGGAGGCAATAGGAATGATCACGCCAGAATGTTACTCCAGATTGGCCAGATCCTTTTCGATCTGGTCCTTATACTTCTCGAGCGCCGGGTCGTCGATGGCCACCGGACCGAGCTCAACCAATGGTTTCGGTCTCCGGTATTTCTTGATGAAAAACCAGATTACTACAAGCCCGAGGGCGGCCGCGACATAGGGCACCGTCCAACCAAAGGCGCTGGGCCGCGCCAGGTAAATGCCGGGGCCGTAATCGCGAATGAAAGCGTCGACGATCTGCTGGTCGGAAAAGCCCGCCGCCTGCATGCGCGCAATGCGTTCCTTGGCCGGCTTGGAAAAGCCGCACTCCAGCATGGCGCACGTCGCTACCGAATCTTTGCAGCCACATTGGCAGGCCAGGCGCATGGCCACGCGCCGCACATCCGTGTTAGGCTTCTCCGAAGCCGTCTGGGCTGCAGCCAGGCCGGCGAACGCCAGCACGAGAGCGGTGAGCCAGATCCGCCGCCGTGGCGCATGCAGTCCTGCCTGCTGTGTCGAGATTCGTCTCGACATTTTTTCGGGCGCACCTTGCCCCCGCGGCGCTTCCTTATCGCTCTGCTCGCAAGTCCACATGTTGTTTGGCGATGCCTGCCACCTGGGTCCGCGCGTACTGCATTTTAACCTTGCTGGGGACCAGGCAGATGAGCGTGCCGCCGATGAGCACCAGTCCGCCCATCCAAACCCAGAATACCAGCGGGTTGACGAAAGCCTGAATCACGGCGCGCTGCCCGTCGTCGGACATACCGCCGAAATTGACGTACAGGTCTTCGTTCGGGCGCTCGCGGATGGCGACTTCGGAGGTGCTTTCTTTGCTGGCTTTGAAGAGCCGCTTCTCCGGCTGCAGCGTGCCGATCGGTTGGCCGTCTTTCGAAATCTGGAAAATACCGCGATACCACATGTAATTGGGATTCTCGCCTTGCTCCAGGCTGGCCATCCGCAGCTCATAGCGGCCGATGCGCATGCTGTCGCCCTGGCTCATTTCCTTGACTTCGCTCTGGTTGAACGCGTGGCCGGTAAATCCGATGAAGATCAGCACGATGCCCATGTGCACCAGGTAGCCGCCGTAACGGCGGGTGTTGCGATGGGTCAATTCCACGGTGGCGCGCAGCAGGTTCATGCCGGTGCGGCCGGCGATGGAATTGGCGCCTTTGTAAAACTCGACGATCACCGTGAGCGCCACGAACAGGCAGAAGCCGAAAGAGATCAGAGGGTAGGGCTTGTGGATTCCGGCCGCGTAAAGCACCACCACCAGCGCAAACGCGGCGATGCCCGGCCACTGGAAGTTGCGGCGCAGGCGATCCGTGGAGGTGCGGCGCCAGGCAAACAGCGGGCCGACGCCGGTCAGGAACAGCAGGAACAGGCCGATGGGCACCATCAGCCGGTTGTACCAATCGGCATCGAGCGAAATCTGGTCGCCGGAGATCGCCTGGGAAATCTTCGGGAACAGCGTGCCCCACAGCACCGCGAAACAGCTCGCCAGCAGAATCAGGTTGTTGAACAGGAAACTCGATTCGCGCGAGATTACCGATTCCAGTTGCGCCTCGCTCTTCAAATAATCCAGCCGGTCGAGGATCAGGTAGGTGGTGGCAGCGAGGCCCAAGGCGAGGAAGGTGACGAAGTACTTGCCGATCTCGGACTGCGCGAAGGCATGTACGGATTGCACCAGGCCGCCGCGCGTCATCGAAGTGCCGAGGATGCAGAGGAAGAACGTGGTCGAGATGAGCACCATGTTCCACACCTTCATCATGCCCTTCTTTTCCTGCATCATCACCGAATGGAGGAAAGCGGTGCCGCTGAGCCAGGGCAACAGCGAAGCGTTCTCCACCGGGTCCCATCCCCAGTAGCCGCCCCAGCCGAGCACGTGGTACGCCCAGGCCGCGCCCAGCATGACGCCGGTGCCCTGGAACAGCCATGTGACCAGCGTCCAGCGGCGCGTGGTGTGGATCCAGCTATCGCCCGGTTGCCGCGTGATCAGGGAGCCTATGGCGAAAGCGAAAGGCACGGCGAAACCGACGTAGCCCAGGTAGAGCATGGGCGGGTGAATGGCCATGGCGGGGTATTGCAGCACAGGGCTCAGGCCGTTACCGTCCGCCACCTTGACGATGAGACCTTCGTTCGCCAGCAGCTTGAAGGGGTTGGCGACGAAGTTGTTGAGCATCAGAAAGAAAACTTCAATCGTGGTGAGGACGCCGATCACCCACGGCATCATGTCGCGATGCCGGCGGCGGTTGGTGAAGACCACCACCGCGGTGTAAGTGGACAGCAGCCACATCCAGAACAGCAGCGAGCCTTCCTGCCCGCTCCACCAGGCGGCGAATTTGTAGGGCACCGGCAACGCGTTGTTGCTGTGCTCGGCCACATAGGCGAAGCGGAAATCGCCGGTCAGCAGCGCGTGAACCAAAACCGCGGAGGCGATGGTCACCAGTGCCCAAACGGCGTAAACCGCCCGCCGGCCGCTCTCCATCAGGAATGGTTTGCGCCGCACGCGGCCAATCACGGAAGCCAGCGTCGCATACAGCGCCACGCAGAAGGCCATCAGAATGGCCAACGAACCCAGATTCTCCATGACCCCTCTCTATGCCATCAGTTCTTTAAACGCTAGGCTTTCCGCTGTGCACGCTCGGCTGTCCCGAGGGCAATCCCTGCGGTTTGGCCTCATATTTCGATGCGCACTTGGCGGAGATTTTGGAAGCGTGGAAAGTGCCGTCGCGATCCATTTTGCCGTCCGCCAGCGCTTGCGCCCCGTCGCGGAACGTGTCGGGCAGCGGATCGATCCCGGAATAGGCCACCAGGAGCGTGCGGGTGTCCTGTTTCAGCGTGAAGAGCACCTTGCCGTCGACATGCTGGATGGAGCCGGGAGCCACGTCGCCGCCGACGCGCAGCCGCGCACCATAGGCGCGGTCGCCCATCTGGCTCAATTCGGCGATCGACTTGTAGTAGGTCTTGCTGTCCCCAGACCCAGCAAAGGCCAGCCAAACCAGCGTCCCGATGACGACAACAATCAATGCCGCGAACTTGCCATACTTCCGCATGCTCTGCCCTCTGAACCTAGAGTATAGCGCCAAAGAACGCATGGAATATTCGGGCGATTGTAGGTCTTTTGTGGTAATTCTCGATACCCGCGGAGGAGGGGATCTCAGACGAGCGATGTAAGTAAGCCTCTGGCGTTGCCGATCACCTCTCCCGCCTTGTCGTGTACTTCTTTCTTCTCGTCTTGAGTCGCGGGGTAGTCGTCGTGAACGACGCGGTTGCGAAGCCGGAAGACGTATTCCGCTTGGTCACGCCAAGCCATGTTCATGCCCAAGCGGGCGGCAGCGTCCGCGACCAGGTCTGAATAATGTTCGAATCCATCCACACCGGCACCGCGCTTCAGGCGTTTCTCTTGGTCCGCCACCCGTCCCTGCTCGGTCTGCGACCCGTGTGGGGCAGGATGCCATCCTGCGCGGCGATTGAGAATCGCCGCGCGGGCCGATTGCCAATCGGCCCGCAGCTTGCCAAGCTGCCCCACAGGCGCCCGTACCGGCAGCCTTCAAAACCGATACCTCACCTCAAACCTCACAAACCGCGGCGGCTCGATGGCGATGGGCAGGCGCAGGTTGAACGTGGGACCGGTCAGGTCGGATTGCTCAACGGAGAGGTTCGCGTTGGTGACATTGAGCAGGTCGCCGATGGCCGTGATTCGTGCAGCGCCGAGCGGCCACTCGCGGCTGAGGCGTAGGTTCCAGTTTTGGACGTGCTCGGCGCGATTGCCGCCGCCGGGACTGCCGCGCGGGGTCGTAGCCACCAGGAAAGGGCCTTGCGGCAAGCCGGTCACCAGCAACATGCGGGCGAATGCCAGGCCATCGGTATAATCGACCACGGTTGAAATCTGGACCCCGCCCCAGCGCGGCGGCACGCGATAGAGCGCTTCAATCTTGCCGGTGAAGGCGCGGTCGGCGAAGGCGCGGCCGGTCGAGTTGATGTCGGCATTGGGATCGGAGAACAGCGCGCCGACCACGCCGGGATCGTTCTCAAAAACCGCGTTGCCGGGATTGTTCGGCCCGTACGATTTCTCCGCCACGAACGAAGCCAGCACGGTGATGCCGCGCCAGGCGGTGCGCAGTTGGGCGTTCACGCCTGAGTTGAGCGTGCGCAGGCCGGGCGGGTTGGCGAGCAGGTATTGGTCGTGGCCGAGCGTAGTGGGGTGCTGCGCGTAGACGGTAAGGTGCTGGTCGTCGAAAGTTCCGGGGATGCCGTCGGGCCCGGGATCGAGTATGGTTACCGGCGTAAAATCTTGCGGCGTCACGCCGGTGTTGATGGCGGCGATGCGGTTTTTCTCGTCGCGCCGGAAGAGGTGAATGGAAGCCACCGTGGAAAACGGCAGCGGCATTTCCGCGCCGACGTTAAACTCATCCGCATAAGGGCGGCGCAACGACGGAGAAATGGATGAGTACGGGCCGCCGAAACGGGCCAGCAGCGCGCCCTGCTCGCCGGGCTCATACCAGCCATCGCCATTCACATCGTTCCATTGATAGACGGCGCCGCCCAGGCTGTTGGGGTTGCCGTAGTCAAGGTAGCGCCCGGCCAGTGGCGCATACAAGCGGAAATACGCTCCGCGCAAGACCAGGCCATGGGCATGCGGCGCCTGCCAGGCAAGCCCGGCGCGCGGAGACACGCTGTTCCACGCGATCAGGTCGGGCCGTGCCGCCGCCTGCCGCGCCGGCGTGAAAAAACCGAAAGGGCTGGACTGCGCCGGAACGCCGCCGCGCGAAAAATCGGCCATCACGCCGAGATCGAGCGTGAACCGGGGCACGAGGTTCACCCGGTCGGCTGCCCAGGCGGATAAACCGGTGATCCGCTCGCGCGAATCGAGCGGCGTGTTGAACTCGACGATTTCGGCAGGCACGCCGCCGGCCGTAATCAGGTTCAGATCGGATGGCGTGCGGTAGCGGTTCTGCGGCGAGGACACCCGCCAGCCGCCGCCAGCCATGAACTGATGCCGCGCGCCCGCCAGCCTGATGATGCCGGGTTCCCAGGCAGCGGCGACCTGCTGCCGCGCGCGCACCGCAAGGTTGGTCAACGGCGGCTCGCCGGTCACCGTGCCTCCGGCGAGCTCGATGCGGCTCTGATTGACGGGCGTGGTCAGGTCCGGCTCCGCATCGAGATGCGCAAACGAGTCTCCGTAGCGCACCTGCAGCGTGCCCGCCGCGCGGGCGGCCCACACGTGGGTCCAGCCGGCCTGAGCGAAATCGAGGTGATCGGTCTCATCCAGGCCTGCCACGCCATCCGGCAACACGAACTCGGGCGAGAGCCGCCGCGCGGCCAGCGCTTCTATTCCGGCCGGTTCGCCCCATCCGGAAAGATCGATGCGCGAGCCGCTGTAGAGAGCGTCGAAACGGTCGCGAGCGCCGGCGCGCACTTGGCCGACTGCGTTGCCGAACAACAGGCGGCTATGCTGATTGACTCCGGGCGCGGCCAGCGGCTCGGCCTGAGCCGCCCATTGGCCGGTGCCGGAAAGAAAAATGTCGGCCCAGTGCGTGACCGGGCCGCCGAGATCGGCGTGGTCCCGCGTGAACCAATCGTACTGTTCGGATTGCACAACCGCGCCGCGGCTGGCGGGCGGCGGCAAATTGCTCGAGGCCAGCGCGCCCGCGGTTCCGGCGCTCGAAATATCGGCGTGCCAGGATTCGCCGGCTTGCCTTGAGAACAGGCCGACCTCCGCGCCATAGGCCGGCGAAGGCGTCAGCGCAAAGGCGGTTCGCACCACGGTTGTTACGACCGCGTCGCCATCGGGAAGAATCTGAGGGCGGCCCGGCTGGTAATCGTCACCGGCATCGAGGCCGTTGAACTGGAGCGCGGTATCGGTCCACGAGAATCCGCGCTGGGAGATCACGCCCAGGCGGTTGTCCGCCAGGCCGCTGAAATCGAGCGGCTCGGTCACGCTGCCGGGTTCGCGCGCAAATAAGGCCGACGCGAGCGAAAAGCCCTCCGGGTAGACGCGGGCGCCAAAATCGCCGGCCCACTCGCCCGCCTCCGCGGCAGTGGTGCGCTCGATGCCGAACGGCGCGCCCGGCGTGACCACCAACACAACGCGAACGGTTTGAAGGGGGACGATATCGACCGGAGCCGCAGTCTTCCGATCCCCTTCAAGCGAGACGCGGTAACGGCCATATGGCAGCGCGAGCGCGAACCGGCCGGCGGCATCGGCGCGCACCGGCAAGCGCAACCCGGAGCCTTCAATCACCACGCCGGCCAGGGGCGCGGGGCTGCCGGCGGACGTGCGCACCACGCCTTCGATACGGCCGAGCCCCAACTGCGCGCGGAGCGCTCCGCAGCCCAGCCAGGCGGTCAGCAGCAGGAGGCAACTATTGGCGCAGTACCACGAAGCGGCTGATCGAGTACCCAAGCGCGCCACCCACGAACACGTCGGAGACAAAATGTGCTGACCAGGTCATCCGCGAAAATCCCACCAACCCCGTCAGGCCGTAAGCGACGTAGGGAACCCAGCGGTGCTGGCGCCCGTAGCGGCGTGCCACCACCGTGGCGATGGCGGCTGCGGCGATGGTGTGGCCGGAGGGGAAGCTGCCTTCGCCGCGCAGGAAGTTGCCGCCACTCTTAAACCAGGTGTCGGAATAATTGCCGTTGAGGCCGATCACGGCGGGCCTGAGGCGCCGGTCGATGTCCTTCATCACGCTGGTGACGAGTTCCGCATCGATCACCGCTTCACCCGCCAGCAGCGCCGTCTTTTTGGGTTTGTCGTCCTTGCGGATCAGCCCCACCACGTACATCGAGGCTGGAATGATCGCCATCCCGATGGACGCGTTGTTGCCCGAAACTACGCGATTGAAGCTGAGGAACTTTCTGCTGTCGCGGAAGGCACGCCCTTCTGTCGGATCTGCTGCCATCACCAGCGCGACCGTGGTGCCAACCACGGCGAGCGCGGGAAGAAGCGCGCGGCGGTGGCGCAGGTGCGCCGGAAACAGCCAGATGTTTTTCTGATCGCTGAGGATGTTTGTGGGCAGTTGTTTCCACGACACATCGCGGTCCGGAGCGGTGACCGGCGCGGCCGGCGCCGTCTGGCCGGCCGCTTCGCCCGCGGGCGCATCTTGCGCGCGAAGCTGCTCCGGCAGCCACACGGCCGCAAGCACCAGCAACGCGCAAGCCTCCCGAATCATCAAAAACCGTCCCTCCGCAACAGTGTAGCAGCCGACCGAATGCACGGAACGGGCCGGTCCTAGACCTCCATGGACAGAGATGGCGGTACCGCCTTTCGTGAAGATTGGGACTCAGTGTGCCGCCCGTTGACGCTTTGGGCGCGCTCCGGCCCGTGCGAAAATGGAGGCGTATGGCTTCCCGTTTGCTCGCGGCCGTCTTCGCGCTGTGTCTGGCGGCTTCGGCCGAGACCATGTCCGTAGCCAAGTTGCGGCAATTCCTCGAATCGTCGGCGCCCATGATCCAGAAGGGCACTATGTCCGATCACGAGCTGGCGGCGTTCCTGGACAAGGTGAAGCTCACCGAGAGGCTGGACGAGCGCACCATCGAAGACATGCAGGGCGACATGCGGATCGGCCCGAAGACTCTGCAAGCGCTGCGGAGGCTGGCAACGGAAAGCGCGTCGTTAGCCGTTGCCGCGCCGGTCGCGCCGCCGATCAAGCCGAAGCCCATCCCGCCACCTACGTCCGAAGAGCAGGCAGCCATCCTCGACGACGTGCGCCAGTACGCCTTGAATTACACCGACGGCCTGCCCGACTTCATCTGCACCCAGGTGACGCGCCGCTACGCGGCTCACATGCCCGGCACCAAGGACGGCGGCCCGGCCGGCGGCGACCCGCGGTGGCAGTTGCAGGACACGCTGCAGATCCGGCTCAGCTTCTTCCAGAAACGGGAGCAGTACAAAGTGGTGCTGATAAACAACACCCTCGTCAACCAGGATTATGACAAGGTGGGCGGATCGAAAGCGTTCGGCGAGTTCGGCAGCATGATGCGCGAAATCTTCGAGCCGTCAACCGAGGCCCGCTTCGAGTGGGACCATTGGGGCACCCTGCGCGGCAAGCTCGTGATGGCGTTTAATTATCACGTGCGGCTCGACCGCTCCCACTTTCAGATCGGAGTCGAAGAGAGCAAGCTGCACATCACCACGGCCTACCACGGGCTGGTGGAAGTGGAGCCGGATACGCATGCCGTTGTGCGCATCGTGCAGGAGGCCGAGAACATTCCGCCGGATTTCCCCATCAAGGAGACAGCCGACGTTCTCGATTATGACTATCAGGACCTGTCCGGCCAAACCTTCCTGCTGCCGCTCAAATCGCAGGTGATTATGAAGTCGCTGGAGGGCATATCCCGGCTGGACGAGGAATTCCGCCTGTATCGCAAGTACTCGGCCGATTCCACTTTCAAGCCCATCGAGGAGCAACCCGTCGCTCCGCTGCCCGACGACAAGACCAAAGAGACGAAGGAGCCCAGCGCACCCGCCGCGCCACCCAAGAAATAGACTGGGCCGCAGCAGCTATCGCCCCGGCGCGGACCGGTTGGTGCGAGGCTTGGTGCACCCCCGTTGACCCTTGCTCCACGCAGAAAACTGTGTGGCGCATCCGCACGCGCCGCGTTGGCAGAGGAAACTGTGATAAATCCAAACTAACCTAAGATACAGTTGCATTTCCCGTCGACTTCAGGCAGGATGAAAGGTTTTCCTCCTCCATCGATGCTAGTACGGGTGCTATACCACGACCATTGTTTTGACGGGGCAGCGTCTGCTGCTTTCTTCAGCCGTTTCATCGCGGGCGCGGTTCACCCGGATGCGGAATTCCGCTATACCGGCATGGCGCACCGGGCCGAGCAGGTTTTCGCGCCGGAGTTGTTCGATGGCGACGAAAACGCCATCGTGGATTTCAAATACTCCAACAACCCGCGCCTCACCTGGTGGTTCGATCATCACCAGAGCGCCTTCCTCAGCCAGGAGGATGCGGAAGATTTCCGGCGCGACACGAGTGGACGCAAGCTTTATGACCCGCATTACAAATCCTGCACCGCGTTCATTCGCGACGTGGCCTGCCAGCGCTTTGGTTTCGCCGCGCCGGATCTGAGCGAGCTCGTCGAGTGGTCGCTGATCATCGATGGCGCGCAATACCCGGACGCGCGGACGGCAGTGGAACTGGCCGCTCCGGCGATGAAGCTGACGCTGGTCATCGAAGCCGCCAAGGGCTCCGATATCGTGCAGAAGATCATCGGGCGGATGCAGCATGCGCGCCTCGAAGAAATCGCCGCCGATCCGGAGATCCAGGCGCTCTATCGGCCCTTGTACCAGCGCCACCTGGATTCGATCGACATCATCCGCGGCCGGGCCACGCAGCAGGATGGCGTGGTCTACTTCGATTTGTCGGGCTACGAAGTGGAAGGCTACAACAAGTTCATCCCGTATTTCCTGTTTCCCGCCTCAATTTACACGGTGTCGGTGAGCCCGTCGACTGCTCGCACCAAGATTTCGGTCGGCTCCAATCCATGGGCGCCTGCCGAACCGAAGCATAACCTGGCGACGATTTGCGAGCGCTACGGCGGCGGCGGCCACCCGCGCGTGGGCGCCATCAGCCTGGAGCCGGGCGCGATCGACAAGGCCCGCGCCGTAGCGGCGGAGATTGTCGAGGAGCTCAAGGGCTGAGGGCAAGACCGGCTCGTCCGGGTAGTGTCGCGCCTACTGAACCACGGCTTCATTCGCCAGTTTCAAAATGGACGCGCGGCAACTCGGACTGTCTGCCGCTCGCTGGAAGCGCATGCGCAAACGCCTCCAGGTGTCGTCATTATGCCGACGAAGCCTCAGCCGTCAGTCGCTACGCCGGTGCCGCGCGCCTCCGCCTAAGCCGCCCAGGTCAATCACCACCGCAATCACCAGAATCAGCGCGTTCATGCCCGCCATCGGCCGGTGCGTGTTCGTCAGCCACGCGTAGACCAGCGTAGTCAGTGGCAGAAATATAAACCCCAGCGCCGGTATCAGGATGCCGTGATAAGCCCGTTGGAGATAGGTGCTGAACAGAAACATCGCCACCATCACGATGCGCGGAAAGGCCAGTACGAGCACGAGCAGCAAGCAGGGCATAGTCTGATGTTACCGAATCATCCGGCCGGGTAGTGCAAGCCGTGCCGTGCACCAGGCCCGCGGCTCACAGCGCGTGGCGTAGTCTGCTGGCGGCCGTGGGAACGCTGAAACGGACCACGGCGCCGATCGCTTCGGTGAACCAGATCGCGCCATCCGGGCCGGCGGCAAGCCATCCCGGATACGAGGTCGCGGTGGGCGTGTTCTCCGTGCTCGTAACGGTAGTGCGCGTCGGCGATCCCACGGGGTATTCGGCGACGGCGCCGCTCAGCGTGATGCGGCCAATCTGGTTGTGAATGGCGCCTTCCGTGAACCACAGCGCGCCATCGGGACCGATGACGAGCCCCAAGGGGTAGCTGATGCCGGTGGGAACCGTGAACTCCACGATGTTCCCGCTGGTGTCGCTTCTGCCGATCTTGTTGCCCGCCCACTCCGTGAACCAAAGCCCGTTATCCGGCCCCTTGAGGATGGCCGAAGGCAAGGAGCCCGGCGTAGGCACTGGGAATTCGGTGATCACGCCGTCGGGGGTAATCTGTCCGATGTTGTCGCCGGCCTCTTCGGTGAACCAGAGGTTGCCGTCGGGTCCGGTCGCGATATTGTAAGCGCCGGCCGGCTGGGTCGGTATCGCATACTCCACGAACGCTCCGGACGTGGTGACGCGCCCGATATTGTTAGTGGCCGATTCCGTAAACCAAAGCGCGCCATCCGGGCCGGTGGTGATCCCGAGCGGGAATGCCGCCGCCGTAGGTACCGCGAATTCCGTGACCGCTCCGGCCGTGGTGATACGCCCGATGTTGTTGGCATGATACTCGGTGAACCAGAGCGCGCCATCCGGGCCGGCGGTGATCGAGTAAGGGCAACTGGCCACCGAGGGCACCGGGTATTCGGTGATGACTCCGCTGGTCGAAATGCGGCCGATCTTGTTGTTGTTGTATTCGGTGAACCAGAGCGCGCCGTCCGGGCCGGCGGTGATTCCCTTCGGCTGGCTGTAACTCGCGGGCAAGGAATAGACGGTGAAGGTCTGCGCGGACACGATCGCCGCCGCACTCAACCACAGCGCTGCCGCTCGAAGCCGTCTTCCCATACCGATCGCGCGTCCACTCATGTGCCTGCCCCTGTTTGTCCGGCGTTGTGCCGGTTCTCCCCTCAATAGTAGCGCAGGTGCGAGTGCCGGCAACTGTGAAGCCGGCGCCCGCTGTTGCGGTTTTGGCAACGGCGCCTGTCCATCCACAAAGGCCGGCGTTCCGCGTCCGGTCGCGACCCCTGCGCTACCATCGTGGACAGCATGGATAGGGAGGGCGTGGGCGTGAAAAAGCAAAGGCCGCCTGAGCCGGGCGCGGTACCGGCCATCGCGAGCGGGGTGCCGAGATTCGCCGCGCCGCTCGCGGGAAGGCGCCGGCCATGAGCGCGCACCGCGTGGTGATTGTCGGCGGCGGCTTCGGCGGCCTGTACGCGGCCAAGCGCCTCGGGAAAGCCGCGGTCGCGCTGACCGTCATCGACCGCCGCAATTTTCATCTCTTCCAGCCGCTGCTTTACCAGGTGGCCACGGGAGGGCTCTCGCCTGGCGAGATCGCCTCGCCGCTGCGCGTCGTGTTGCGCGGCCATAGCAATACCGAAGTGCTGCTCTCCGAAGCCGTTGATTTCGATATCGCCAATCGCCGGGTGATTCTGGCCGATGGCGAGCAGCCTTACGACGACTTGGTCATCGCCACCGGCGCCACGCACTATTATTTCGGCCACGATGAATGGGAGCCGCTGGCGCCCGGATTGAAGACCGTCGAAAACGCCACCGAAATCCGCAGCCGCATCCTTCTGGCCTTTGAAGAGGCCGAACGCGAGCCCGACCCCGCGCAGCGCCACGCCTGGCTCACCTTTGTCATTGTCGGCGGCGGCCCGACGGGCGTTGAGCTCGCCGGGGCGCTGGGCGAAATCGCCAACGACACGCTGCGGCGCGACTTCCAGCACATCAACCCGGCCGAATCGCGGATCCTGCTGCTGGAAGGAGCGGACCGGGTGCTGCTTTCCATGCCGCCAGATCTGTCGCGCAAGGCTGAGCGGCAACTCATCGCGCTGGGCGTGCGGCCGCGGCTGGGCGCGCGCGTCGTCGGCATCGACGCCGCGGGAGTCACCGTCGAGACCGCCGGCAAGAACGAGCACATTGCCGCCCGCACCGTGCTCTGGGCGGCCGGCGTGCGCGCTTCCGGGCTGGGGCGCAAACTGGCGGAACGCGCCGGCGCCCCGCTCGATCGCGCCGGAAGAGTGCTGGTCGAACCGGACCTGAGCGTCCCCGGCCATCCCGAAATCCACGTCATCGGCGACCTGGCAAGCGTCACCCAGCATGGAAGCTTGCTTCCCGGCGTGGCGCCCGTAGCCATGCAGCAGGGGCGTTATGTGGCCGATCTGCTGGTGCGGAAACTGCGCGGCCAGGCCACGCGTCCGTTCCGCTATTTCGATAAAGGCACCCTGGCCACCATCGGCCGCAACCGGGCAGTGGCGCAATTCGGCAGGCTGCACGTGTCCGGCTTCCCGGCATGGTTCCTGTGGGTGTTCGTGCACCTGATGTACCTGGTGGAATTCGAAAATCGCCTGCTGGTTTTCGTCGAGTGGGTGTACAACTACATCACTCGCAACCGCGGCGCGCGCTTGATCACGAAGAGCCAGGATTAGCTACCGCGCGGGCTCCCCTCGCGTAAACTGAAAGTATGTTCTTCCGCAAGAAAGTGCAGTTGCCGCAGGTGGGGACTCGAGCGCCGGAGTTCCGGCTGGCGCGGCTGGGGGGCGGGGAAGCGGCGCTCGCGGATCTGCTGGCTGCGGGGCCGGCGCTGCTGGTTTTCTTCAAGGTGTCGTGCCCGGTATGCCAGATGACGCTGCCGTTCCTAGAACGCATTCACGCGGGCGGCGGTTTGCCCGTTTACGGTATCTCGCAGAATGACGGACCGGAAACGCGCCGGTTCGCGCAGGATTACGGTCTGCGGTTCCCCATGCTGCTGGACGCCGAAGACGATGGTTTTCCGGCCAGCAATGCGTACGGAATCTCACACGTGCCCACCACCTTTCTGGTAGAGCCCGATGGCACGGTGGGGCGATTGGTCGAGGGTTGGATCAAACAGGACATCCTCTGGCTGGGCGCGCGCGCCGGCGTGAACCCGATCGCCGCCGACGATCACGTGCCAGAATGGAAAGCCGGTTGAGGCTCGCGCAACTAGGCTCCCGTGCGGAGCCACGCTACAATTAAATCAGAGCCCATGTCCACCAAGATTGATATATTCGGCGCCGCTGCGGCCATCGCCAAAGGCATGGGGGTGACGTTCAAGGAGATGCTGTCGCCCACCGTCACCGAATATTACCCCGATGAGCCGGCGAAGTTCGAGGAGCGGTTCCGCGGCGTCCACGTGCTGCAGCGCGACGTCAACGGCATGGAAAAATGCGTGGCGTGCTTCTTATGCGCCGCGGCGTGCCCGGCCAATTGCATTTATATCGAGGCCGCGGAAAACACCGAGCAGGTGCGCATTTCGGGCGGCGAGCGCTACGCCAAGGTTTATAACATCGATTACAACCGCTGCATCTTCTGCGGCTATTGCGTGGAAGCCTGCCCGACCGACGCCATCACTCACGGCCACGGTTTCGAAGTGGCTAGCTATAACACCTCAACCCTGATCAAGCGCAAGGAAGACCTGCTGGCGCCAATCCCCGCCGGAGCCAGGCCGCCGGTGGTGGAGGCGGAGCAGCCCGCCGCCGCGGATTAAGCCGCATTCCTCCCACCCGCCGTGGCGCAGGCAGTCGTGCCTGCAGCGTCGCCAGTCGTGCCGACGTTTCCCACCAACCGCAGCATGATGCGCATCAGGAAATGTCGAAACGAATCTCCGGCGCGTTGAGCCTCCACATTTCCGATCGCGCGAGGATCTGATTCGTTTTGTATCAGGGCACGGCTTCAGCGCGTGGAGCCTCCACATTTCCGAGCGCGCGGAGATAGGATCAGCTTTGTATCAGGGCACGGCTTCAGCCGTGCCGAAGAGTCAGTAAGGAGTCGGGCTTTAGCCCCTGGTAATGGCCAAACCTACGCGCAATGCCCGCCCTGACAAGATCGTGAGTTCGGCGCGTACGTTCTTCGCCACCACCAAGACCAGCCAGGGACTTCCTCTGTTGCAGTCTGAACGCAACGCTACGTTGATGATCGACACGCTTCGTTCTTATGTAGTGGCTGGCAAATTCCGGCTCCATGACTTTGTCGTCATGCCCGATCATGTGCATCTGTTGATGACGGTTGGCGCCGGCATGACCATTGAGAAGGCCATGCAATTGATCAAGGGAGGATTCTCCTATCGCTTGAGGAAGGAATGCGGACACCTGGGAGAGGTCTGGCAGCGCGGGTTCTCCGAACAGCGGGTGGAGAACCGGCAAAGCTTGTTGCAGCACCGAGAGTATATAGCAGCGAACCCGGTGAAAGCGGGACTCGTCGAGGCATCCGAGGAATATCCGTATTGCTTCACGTACCTGGCAAGGAAAAAGGCGGCAGGGGCTAAAGCCTCATGATCGGCGCATTTTGCGGCACGGCTGAAGCCGTGCCCTGATACAAAACCGCACGATTGGGTTGGCAGGGCGAGCCGCCGCCGAACGCTCGGGAATGTAGAAACTCGATGTGTCGAGACGAATCGCACAGCAGGCAGGCCCGCGCCACGCGCTTGCAAGTCGAGTGGATGCCGGAACTACACGTGTTCTACGCCAACCCGCTCTGCCGGGCGTGTTTCAGCGCTTCAATGGCGACGCCGCGCGCGCCGGCCGTGTCGCCGTCAGGCATGACGTAGATTGGAATGCCCGCCTGCTCTTCCCGTTGAGCCGGCATGCCCGCGCGGATTTCATCGAGGAACCAGTGCTGGAATTCCTCTCTGGTCTCGAGGGCGCCGCCGCCGACGATGAAGGCATCCGGGTCGAAGGTATTCACCATCTCGTCGAAGAAGAGTCCCAAGGCATGGGCCTGCACGCCGAAGATCTGCTTGCACATGGGGTCGCCGTTCTCCGCCATGCCGCGCACCAGCTTGGCCGCGTTGTGGAGATTTCCCATGGCGCCAAGCTGATGGCCGGGATACCGGGGCAGGAAAAAGGGAAGAAAAGAGCGTTCGATCGCCGAGAGCGAGCACACCGATTCCAGGCAGCCGGTGCGTCCGCAGTTGCATCCCGGCTTCAGGCCGGAAATGGCGGCGATGCTTTGGTACGGAATCAGCACGTGGCCCAGTTCTCCGCCGAATCCCACTTTGCCTTTCACCACGTCGCCGCCGATGATGATGCCGCCGCCCAGGCCCGTCCCGATCACAACCGTGAGCGTGGTTTCCTGCCTGCTCGCGCCGAAGATGTTGAAGTGGCCCCACAGCGCACCGGCATTTCCGTCGTTCAAATAGGTCACCGGCATGCCGAGCTTCTTTTCCAGGCCGGCGCGGATATCGAAACCGGCCCAGTCCGGATGCACGAAGTTGGTGGAACCGCGCGCGCTCAGCACGCCCTCGGCATTGGCCGGACCGGGCGTGTCCAGACCGGCCGCCACCACGTCCGCCAGCGCCACGCCCGCCTTTTCGACCGCGATTTTGAGGCCGTCCTCAATCTGCCGCAGGCAGATCTCCGGCCCCTGCTTCGCCAGCGCGGGATACTCGCACAGCCCCTCGATGAGGAACTGTTCTTGCCCGTTCACCAAGGTGTAGTTGATCGCCGTCCCGCCCAAGTCGATTCCGGCAACTATGTGCACGTTGTTTCCCCCATTTCGCGCTCGGAGCCCAAACGTTCCACATTAGCAGGATTGCCGCCGGCCTGGTTTCGAGGATCGAGCGGCGAATGCGGACGCATTGGTGGGGCATGCTTTAGCTTGCCCTCAAATCGTTGAAATTGTGAGAAACACCGGACGCTGTGTGGACTTGTCTATTACCGGCAATCTTGCGCACCTATGGCCGAGCGTCGAAGCGAGTATCGAAGAAGGTTGCCGCATTTTCATCCGGACCGTGCGCATCTGTTTGTGACGTGGCGGCTCCACGGGACATTGCCTGTGCCATCGCCGGACGTCATCTATGCGACTCCCGGTCATGCGTTCGTGGCAGAGGATCGTGCGCTGGGCCAGAACCGAGGGCAATTATG
Organism: Bryobacteraceae bacterium; assembly: GCA_049698695.1. Classification (GTDB taxonomy): domain Bacteria; phylum Acidobacteriota; class Terriglobia; order Bryobacterales; family Bryobacteraceae; genus Bog-375. The sequence goes on from JBAVYH010000057.1 coordinate 29,731, forward strand.
GCTGAGCGATGCGCGAGTCGCCCGGCAAGTAGCGGAAGCGATTCGCACCGGCGAGAGCCGGAAGGAGTTCTACGAATTGCAGGCTTGGGTGATTATGCCCAACCATGTGCACATGTTGCTGCTGCCGCGCGTGGCGTTGCCCCAAATCACCCATTGGATCAAGGGGCGAACCGCCAGGAACGCGAATCTGTTGTTGGGGCGGACTGGCGAGCCGTTTTGGCAGGATGAGTCTTACGATCATTGGGTGAGAAACGAGAAGGAGTTCAACCGGATTGCGGCGTATATCGAAGAGAATCCGGTGTCGGCAGGACTGGTGACTACGCCTGAAGATTGGCCATGGTCAAGCGCCACACGGGCAAGCTAAAAGCATGCCCCACCAATGTCACTGGCGGGGCATGCCAAACACACTTCTTAATGAGACAATCGCAGTATGGCGCTGAGGACGGTGCTCATCGCATTAGAGAGCTGGGTCCCGTTGGCGGCTTGCACGTACAAGCCAGATGGCTCGGTGTTGATATAGCAGTTGAGCCCATTTGACGTGCAGCCGCTGACGTTCGCGATCTTCTGCAACAGGCCGGCGTCGGTACCTCCACTGTTGCCTGAGTAACCAATCGTCATGATTTCAATGCTCATCGGGCTGGTATCGCCGGCCCGGCTTGCGTAGTTAGCGTCCTGGCGAATTTTCTCGGCGACATTGTCGACCTCATCCCATGCCGCCAGCCCCCATTGGTAATTGCTGCTTGGACTGCTGGTGCTCCACGCGGTCCCGCTATAGATCTTCGTCCCGTCCGTGGTTAGGGAATACAAGTAACCTGCGCTGCCCGTGCTCATGTTCGGACTAAGGTTATAGTTGAACCTGTCGACGCTGGGTATAGCCTTCAAAGCACTTCCCGGGAAGCTTGAACAGCCCGCCTCATTACCGCCAGTTTGAGATGTCTCGGCAGAGGCGTGCGACATGTAATAGGAAGAGGTTTGAGTACCATCAAGGCTCGCAAGGTCGTAGAGGCCCGATTGGGGACTGCCGCTATAAGGGGGAGAGCCCGGCTCCTCGATTGCGCCGTACATTGGGTGGCTTGGCGAAGCGGTGTCCGTTTTGTACGTGCACCCGCTGGAGCTGGAGATCACGTTGTTGGTACCGTTTATGTTCGGGTAGATGGCAGCAGAGGAAGGCACGCCATCGGTAAAGAGCACAACGACATTCATCCTGGTATCAGCGCCGTTCGCCGCCATGTCCCGCATGTGAGCCTTTTGCAATTCGATATACGCCAAGGCCAGCGCGTCGCCCATGGCGGTGCCGCCATTCGCTTGAATTTTCCCGATCTGGGAATACATGTCGGTGGTGCTGGATCCGCAGACGTATGGGGCGGAGGATCCGCAAAAATTAATGTCGGGACCGCCCCCGCCGTTGTAGGTCTGGGGTGCCGGCCAAGGGGTTGTCGGGTAGCCGACCACCGCGCTGCCATCGAAGACGATCAGTCCCATCTCGTCGTAACCCGGGGTGAAACCCTGCACGAAACCCTGCGCGGATGTAATCAGCTCGTTGATCACTTCCTCGTGGGTGGGTGAAGTGGAGTCGACGTTGGTCATCGACCAAGAGCGGTCGATAATGAACTCGACCCGTGCATCGCGCCGGGTAGCGGTGCCGGTGGCTGCAACTGTGGCTGAGTTCTGACCAAAGATCCGCATGAACAACAGCGGCACGTTTACCTGCGCGGTTATTGTCACCGTCTTGGTGATGCCGTTGGTAAAATTAACGGTCGGTATCAGGCTGTAGGATCCCCAAAACCCGGCCCCGCCTACACGGAAGTTCGCATCCAGAAACTCGCCAGCAATGTTCGTGGGGTTGGCGTTGGTGCTGAGCAGACGGCCGGTGCCTAAAGCGGCTCCATCCACGGCCGCGGAAAGCTCCGTCTGCACGATGTAGCACATGGTGCCATCCACGGCGAGGCCCACCAGGCCGACGAGAACCGGCGTTATCAGCGCAACCAGCACCATCACGTTGCCGCGTTGTCCCTGCCGAGAACGTGTCGCTTTGATCATGTAGATCGACCTCCAAGGAATCGCTCAGAAATACATTTGCGCGTAAGTCATGGCGCCCGAACTGAAGGGCGGCATGTGAAATCCGGTAGCTGCGGCTTCGGACGTATAGATCCACTGTCCCGAGGGCAGCCCGTCGCCGGTCGTGCTGTTCCACGGGTTAAAGCCGTTCGTCCCGGTGGGAACCTTCGCTATATTGCTGGTGTTGGTTGCCTGGTTCGTGATGGTAATGGTTCCGTCGGTGCTACTAACGATGCTGGAAGGGGGGGTGCCCAGGTTGCTGGTGCGTAGCCCGGCGTTACCGATCACCAGCCGCTCGGAAAATACCCAGTTCCCATAGTTCGTGCAACCCGTCGGTGTGCCGCCCGAACCGATAGTTGTAAAGCCAGCCAGGGCACACGCGCTGACGTCCATATACCGGACCTCTGAGAGAATCACTACCGAATTACCCGCGGTCGAGCCAGTCAGGCCCGACACACCCGACCCGGCGGTCATGCCGAGTGGCCCGGCGATAGCAGCCAAGAGCTGCTGATTGCCTGCGAGGGTGAAATTGATGTTGCGCGCAAACATGTGGCCGGCGTCTCGCGCCAACTGCACGGTCTGCATTTGCAGGAGCATGTTCAGTCCCAGGCCGATCACGCCGAGCATGAGCGGGACCAGCACCAGCAGGGAGAAGGCGAACTCAATGTAAGCGCCACCACGTCGAGGTTTTTGTCTCATCCGATTCTCCGATCCTAAGGGGCCTTTCCAATGGGCGGCACATCGCTGGATGGCTCGATCTCATCCGCGGAGACCACGTTCAGATTGGTAGCACTGTTTTGGGCCGCGAGAGCCCACGTATAAATGCGAACCGTCAGTGCGGAAAGCGGGTAATTGACCACCTCGACCTGCATGATGTTGCCTGGGGCGTCGCCGGTCGCCGAAGTGGAAACGTCTGTAACACCCGTAGAGGAAGTCGAATTCTGCTCCAAATAGTGCACCTGAATGTAGCTGAGACCGGTAGCGCCGCCGAGAAGCCCCAGGGCGTGCGACTGCACACTGCTTTTCACCATCGTAGTGAGGTCTGAGTTTGCGGCAGTGGCTTGTGTCTTGGTAATCGTGATTCCGGTGCGTACACCGGTGCGGACCGCGTATTGCAGCGTCGCTTTGATGAAGATCCCCCACGATGCGTCCATGATCACCATGATGATGGCGAGCAGCGGGAGCAGCACGTTGGTGAACTCGATGAGGTTCTCGCCCCGCTGCCTCCGCCTGCGCAAACTGGGCCCGTTCTGTTCATTGCTCCGCATGGGTGGCTCCGGATTGCCGCTTACCGCCCGGCAATTCTCTGTGTGTGTTACTTCGGTCGCGACCGGCAAACTGCGATTTGCCCGCATGCACTGAGGACGATTCGCCCGAAAGTTTTATTTACGAAACCACTCAGTTTCCCGGCAACGTTATCTTTTGAGGCAAACACCGCTAACTAAGGTAAGTAGGCCGAATGCTACTCAATGGCCATCTATAAGCCGGAACCGTGGCGGAGTAAGATCTGTTGCGATGGCGCCTAGTCCCGGCAGCCCGCTCGCAACGGGCATCGAGCAGGAAATCGTCGACCTTTACGAGAGGGAAGCAGGCGGCATACTGCGTTACGCCGCCGTGCTCGCCGACAACCGGGAGATGGCCCACGATGCACTGCAGGAGGCGTTCTTCCGTTTCTTCCTCTGCCGTTCGGCGGGCCAGCACATTCGCTCTCCCAAGGGTTGGCTGTTTCGCGTAGCGCGCAACTACATCCTGGATCAGAAGAGAGCGGGCGCTCGGCATGAGGTCGGCATCGAATCGCTGCGCAACCTGCCTTGTCCGGCGCGCGTCCCGGAAGCCGATGGCCGCGTCTCCGAATTGCTGCGAGGACTGCTGCAAATCGGTCTCTCGCCGAGGGAGATGGATTGCGTCCGGCTGCGGATGGAAGACTTGGGCTACGAGGAAATTGCCGGCGTGCTCGGGCTGCGGGCGGGCACGGTGGGCGCCTTGCTTACCAGGGCGCATGACAAAATCCGCAAGGCTGTGCGCGCCGGGATTCACAAGGACCCCGATTTCGCCCAGGCGGTCGCTGGAGAACAACGCTATGCATCCTAGACGCGCCACCTTGATTTCCTTTTTCGACGCGGAAGCCGGTTCTGACCGGAGCCGCCGGGTGGCGCGTCATCTGGCGAAGTGCGAAAAGTGCCGCAACCAACTGCGGGGTATCGAGCGCGAGCGCAGCGGGCTGTCGGCGCGCGCCGCTGCACCGGCAATCGACAACCGGCAAGGCTTGGCTGGGGTGCGATCGGCGATGGCTGCCTGGCAGCAAGGCCGGAACAGCGCCGCGGAGTCCGAATTGAAGGGCCGGCTGCGATCGCAGATCGAAACATATTTTGGCTCCCAGGCTCTCTCGGTGGTGGATCGCCCCGGCATGCGGCCGGAGGAATTGCTCGGGAAAGCGGGCGAGGTCCTCGATGTCTTTTTGGGGCCCGACGCAGCGGAGGCGGTGAGAGACGATGTCTTCCGCGGATTGGAATGGGCAGAGCCGGCTGAGGAGACATGCCGATGACGCGAAAGACCAGCTTCGATGGAATCGAGTCCGCGCCTCGCTGGATCCTGCTGTTCCTGGGCGCATATTTGTTGCTCCACCTGCTTGCCCTCTACCTTTGGAACGCCTCGGGACAAGCCTTCTCGGTGCAAGGAACCACTTACGGCACGGCCACGCTATCGGTGATGGCCATGGCTGCCGTGGATTTGTGGCTGTGCCTGCTGGTGCTGCGAAGCTTTCCTGCCGGCGCGCCGCTTCGCTCTGCGTGGATGCTGATCGCGCTGGCGGCTGCGGCCCAAGCGGCGTCAGGCCTGCTGGCACAATTTCTCGGAGTCAATTGGATGCTTAACCCGCTGGCGTGGGCCGGGCAGGCGAGGTCCGGGCTGATCGAACCGTTCCGCCGCGCTGCGCTGGTCGGCGGTGGTCCGGTCCGGCTGGCGCTGCTGGCGGCGGCCCTGCTTGCCGCGCTGCGCGTGCTGCGGAAATTCGGCTTCTGGGTTCGGCCCAGCGCCGCCGATTGGGCGGTGTCCGGCATTGTCTGCCTGTTCACTCTCTGCCGCTTCGGTGAGGCTGGCGCGGCCTCGTTCACAGGCAGGCAGCTCGCCTTTGAGGATTGGATGTCGCTGGCCGGGCTCCCCATCCTGTGCGTGCTGTTCCTGGAAGCCATGCTGCTCCGGCAGTCGGTGCTTCACATGGGCAGTGGGCTCATCTCCAGATGCTGGGCGGCGTTGATGTGCGGCGTCTTTTTAACCGGAGCTGGCGAGCTGGCGCTATGGGTCGTCCCCCACTATTCTCACGGGTGGCCGCTTCAGCTAGTCAACTCGCTCACCGGGTTCCCCACCGCCGCTGTTTTCGCGCTGGCGCCCGCCTGCCTGTTGGCGGCACAACGCCGCGCCATCAAACCGGTCTGCAACCAGGCCGAGGACTTGGCAACCGGCGTTCCTGCCCTGGCGCGGTAGCAAGGTTCGCATTGGCTCGACCTCGGCCAGATGGTGCCGGCCACCGCTCCCTTAGGGTCGCGGCTCCGATGGGCGTTCAGAGCAGGCGTTCCTCAGCCGACTCGTGGGGCCGTCCCCATCATGAGCGCAAGGCCTGGTTCGGGTCGATGCCCGCGGCGAGGCGTGCCGGCAGGTAGCTGGCCAGGGCGGCGACGGCGGCCAGGAACAGGATCGCGCCGGCGAAGACCGTCGGGTCGGTGGCGCTGACCTGAACCAGCGCGGCGGCAACCACCCGGGTGACCGCGAGGGCCGCAGCCATGCCGGCGGCAAGACCGATCAGGGTAAGCGCCATGCCCTGCTTCACCACCATTCCGACCACGTCGCCTGGGCGTGCACCGAGCGCGATGCGGATGCCGATTTCGTGCCGGCGTTCGGCGACCGCGTAGGCCATCACCCCATAAAGCCCAAGCGCAGCCAGCAGTAGCGCTACCACGCCCAGCACGGCCAGCATGGTGGCCGCCAGCCTTTCGGTGAACAGCGCGGCGTTGATGTTCTCGGCCATCGGCATGGAGTCGAAGACGCCCGCGTCGGGATCGAGCGAGCGCATGGCACGCCGCACCGTTTCCACCGCCTGCAACGGATCGCCGGCAGTCCTCGTATAGAGGCGGATGCCCATGTCCTCGCGATAGACCTGGCGGAACGGCACGTAAAAATACGGCTTCGCCGCTTCATCCAGGGCCTCATACTTGGTGTCCTTAGCCACGCCAATCACGTTGAACCAGCGTCCCCACCCATTCACGCGCTGGCCGATGGGGTAGCGGCTGCCGAAGAAGTGCCGGGCAAAAGCCTGGCTGACGATCATCACCGGCGCCGACTTCTCGTCGTCCCTGTCGGTGAAATCGCGCCCCTCGACCAGCGGGATCCGCAGCATGTCGAAGTAACCCGGGCCCACTACGTTGCGGTCGATTTTCATGTTCTCGCTGGGACCAGGAACGTAGCCTTGAACCTCCAACGGTTCCCACCATTGGCCGGAAAAGGACAGAGGAACGGTATGAGAAAAGGTGACGGCGGTAATGCCCGGCTGCGCCAGAAGGCGATCGCGCAGTCTTTCCACGAACAGCTTTCGCTCAGGAACCGAGTACCCGTTCAGGGCCAGATGCGAAACCAGCACGTGGTCGGGGTCGAAGCCGGGGTTGATGCGGCGCGCTGCCTGGAAGCTGCGGGCGAACAGGCCCGCGCTGATGATGGCGACCAGCGCCAGGGCGACCTGGGAAACCACCAGCAGCCGTTGCATGCGATGCGAGCGGGTGCCGCCCGTGCCGCCGCGGCCATCCTCTTTCAATGCATCGTTGAGATTGGCGCGGGCCATGTGCCAGGCGGGTGCAACGCCGGAAAGGGCGCACGCCAGCAGGCACAGCAGAAAGGTGAAGGCCACCACGTCGCCGCTCAAAGGAATATCGAGCACCACCGGAAGTCCGGAGGGCGGCACCATGCCCCCTAGCGACTGGCTGAACCACGACGTTGCGGGCACCGCCAGCAGGCCTCCCAGCAAGGCCAGCACGAGGTTTTCGCTCAGCAACTGGCGCACCAGGCGGCCGCGGCCGGCCCCCACCGCCATGCGAACGCTGAACTCTCTTTGGCGGGCGGTCGAGCGAGCCAGCAGCAGGTTGGCCACATTGGCGCAGACAATCAACAGCACCACCCCGCAAACCGCCATCAAGATGATCAGCGGCTTCAGCAACGACGTCTGGGCGCCGGAATGGGCTTTCCAAATGGGCAGCACGGTGGCGCTAATACCGCGATTATGATCCGGATCCGCTTCCGCCATGTGGCGCGCTTGCGCTTGGATTTCAGACCGCGCCTGCTCCAGGGTGACGCCCGGGCGAAGGCGGGCGAGGCCGACCATCTGGCGCGTTCCGCGATCGGTGAGGGACCAATCCTGCAGTACTTTGAGCTGCGCGCCCATGGTGATTGGAACCCACATGTCGAACGTCAGTCCGGGTACGGAGCCGAGGAACTTTGCCGGCACAACGCCCACGATCGTCAACTGCTGGCGGTTTACGCGCAGCAGTTGGCCGATGACACCGGGATCGCCATTGAAGCGTCGCCTCCAAAGCCGTTCGCCGATGACCACCACGGGGTGGGCGCCTTGCGCGTCGCCATACTCATCCGGCGTGAACATTCTGCCCAGAATCGGCTTGATGCCGAGCACGGAAAAATAATTGCCAGTGACCAGCTCGCCCCAGACGTGCTCCGCATGAACGTCCTGACCAATGCTGAACGGAATCGGCATGGAACCTGCCAGGCCGCTGATCAGCTTCAAATGATCGCGGTAATCCTGGTAATCGGGATACGAAGTGAGCAGGGCGTCGCTGTTCGGCGCCACGGTCTCGAAGGCGACCAATCTTGCTGGGTCGGCCACACCTGGTACCGGGTGCAGCAGGACGCCGTCGATCCAACTGAAAACCGTGGAATTGGCGGCGATGCCGGCGGCCAGCGTCAGCACCGCGATCAGAGTGAAGCCGGGGCTCCGAAGGGCCATGCGGAAACCGTAACGGAGATCCTGAATGAGGGTTCGCACGAATACCGTTACGGCAATTGTAATGCCAACGTGGTGGGTCCATTACGGAGCGGAAAGTGCGCGGCAGAGGGCCCGCGGCGCCAGGAGCGTTCGGAATTGGGACGGGCTGTGCGATGGCGAACGCGCCGGCGGCGACCGCAACCAGCTTCCCGGCTAACGCGGGCTGATCGAAATCCGCATGGGCGAAGTTTACATCGGATAGACTGGAAATGCCGCTTATGGACATCGCCAGAATTCAGCAAGAACTGCGCAACCAGGGATTGGACGGCTGGTTGTTTTTCGATCATCACATGCGCGACCCGCTGGCGTACCGGGTGCTGGGATTCACGCCGCCACGCACGCCGACGCGCCGCTGGTACTACCTGATTCCGGCTACGGGCGAGCCACGCGGCCTCGAGCACCGCATCGAGCGCGGCATGACCGCCGGAGCGCCGGGCGAGAAGCTGCTGTATTCCGGTTGGAGCGAGCAGGTGGACCGCCTGCGCCAGATGACGGCCGGGCTGAAGCGCGTGGCCATGCAGTATTCGCCGCTGTGCGCCATTCCGTACGTGGCGATGGTGGATGCGGGCACGGTCGAGCTGGTGCGCAGCCTCGGCTTGGAGGTAGTCAGCTCGGCGGAATTGATTCAGGTGTTCGAAGCCCGCTGGACGCCGGCGCAACTGGAATCCCACCTGGAAGCCGGGCGCAGGGTGGACAAGGTTCGTGCCGAAGCCTTTGCTCTGATCCGCGAGCGCACCCGCAACCGCGCGCCGCTGAGCGAAGTGGAAGTCAAGAAGTTCATCCGCGAGGGCTTCGCCGCGGCGGGCCTCGCCACCGATCACGGCCCCATCGTGGGTGCGAACGCCAATTCGTCCAACCAGCATTATGAGCCGACTGAAGAAGTGACCGCGCCGATTCGCGCCGGCGATTGGGTGCTGCTGGATATGTGGGCCAAGCTCGACCAGCCGGAGGCGGTCTACTACGACATCACCTGGACCGGCTTTTGCGGCGACCAGCCGCCGGAAGAAATGCGCAAGGTTTTCGCGGTGGTGACCGGCGCGCGCGACGCAGCGATAAAGCGCGTCCAGGACGCGGTTGCGGCGAAGCGCGAGCTGCGCGGTTTCGAAGTGGACGATGCCAGCCGCGGCGTGATCGCGAGCGCGGGCTACGCCGAATATTTCGTGCATCGCACCGGCCATTCGATCGGCGTGGAAGTGCACGGCAACGGCGCCAACATGGACAACCTGGAAAATCACGACGAGCGGCGGATCATTCCGTGGACGTGCTTTTCGATTGAACCAGGCGTGTACCTGCCGCATTTCGGCGTGCGTTCGGAGATCGATATGTTCGTGGGCGATCACGACGCTCGTGTGACCGGCGAGACCCAGCGCGAAGTGCAGTTGCTGTAGGTCAAACAAGAGACATGCCCGTCTATGCCTATGGCATTCTTTTGCTCGGATGGCTCGGGTGGGTAATGCCATTCCTGCTGGCCAGGCGCGCGAGAAACGAAGCAGCGGTAGTCGACCGCCGCGCCCGCTGGGGCATTTTGCTAGTTGTCATCGCCTACTCGTTGTTGTGGCAGAACAGATTTTGGGAAAGATCGCTGCCGGCCTGGCGAACCACACTCGCTGTCTTCTTCTTTGTCCTGGCGTGCGTCCTTTCCTGGAGTGGCGCCCGCGCGCTGGGGCGTCAATGGCGGCTCGACGCCGGGCTCAATGCGGATCATGAGCTGGTAACTTCGGGACCGTATCGTCTGGTCCGTCACCCCATCTACACCTCGATGCTCTGCGTCCTCTGCGGCACCGGATGGCTGCTGACGCCCCTGCCGATGCTGCTCGCCGCCGTGATTGTCTTCACGGTGGGAACCGAGATCCGGGTTCGCATCGAGGACCGCCTGCTGGGCGAGCGTTTCGGCGAGTCGTTCCGGCAGTATCAGCGCCGCGTCGCAGCCTACGTTCCTTTCCTGCGATGATCGATCGGAAAGTCTCATTGGTCGCGGCAACCAGCTCTGAGTGTCACTCACTTCCTGCAGGTCAGTTCCTCGTTCGGCTTGAATTCGCCGCCGTTCAGGATGATGCCGAGCACTTCCTTGGAACGGGCTTCGAATGCGCCTATTTTGTCTGGCGTGAGGTTGTTGTGGTTCGAGTCGACCATCGGGATGGCTTCCTTGGGGCCGGGGATCTGATTGATGGCGATCCATACGCCGACCGGCGGCACAACTATGTCGATGAAGCCCATCGCGGCCAGAACCGGGGCCTTGATGCGCGAGGCGAAATTGACGGTGTCGAAATAGAGCGCTGTCTCCATGACCTTGGGATTGTCGGAATCCCAGTTTGGGTAACCTGCTTTGCGGCCGTGCAGATCGCCGTTGGAGTCGGCGCCGGCGGGTTCGTTGACGGCCACCGCCGTCACCTTGGGATTCAGCCCCGCGGTCGCTAAGCTTTGGTGCCCTCCCATGCTGGTGCCCATGACGACAATGGTCTTGCCGTCCCAGTCCGGCCGAGTCGCAATGTAGTCGATGGCCCGCGAGTCGCGGAGATACATCTTGAGGAAGTAAGACGTTTCTCTGTCGGTGTTGCCGATTGCTTGGTACCCGGTGCTGACTCCGGTCCCTTGGTTGGGAGGCAGATCGTGCGAATCCACGTTGAAAGCCAGCCAGCCCTCCGCCGCGCGATCGGTGACCGTCGCCGGCTGGAGGGCATGTACGCCGGCCCACTCGTATATCACGAGCGCCGGGAATTTCCCTTCCTTAGCGGGCTTGGCGAGGTAGCCCTGAACGTGGGAACCCAGGCTGTCCAGCTTGACCGTGTACAACTCTGCGCCGGGCGTGCTGGTTTCAGTGCGTGTGAGGGCGGGGTTGATGGGGATTTCACTTAGTGCTTTCAGCTTGGCGTCCCAGAAGCTGTCGAAATCGGCGGGGCGGGGAACAGACGGTTGTAACAGCCAGGGTGCGACGGCCGCGCCAAGATGGATGGCGGTGCCTTTCGCAACGGCCGGCGCAGCGGCCTGGGGACCTTGCGCGGGCGCTGTTGGCGAGGCATGAGCGGTCACTTCGACGTAGAGCATTGCCGGTTCGCCGAGCCTGGTTTCGATGGTGGCGCTGCCGGACGACGGATCGAGCGCGCCCGCCGCAATGATCTCGAAATCGTTCTTCCTGATGATGTACGAGTAGCCGCTGCCGGGCGCGGCAGCACCCTGTGCAAGGGTGACGGTCCAGCCGGCTTTTTCACCGAGCTCGTAAATTCCGTTCGCGTGAAACGGCGCGAAGCGCAGCTCCTGCGCTTGCGCCGGCAGAGCCGCGGCGAAGAACGCACCAACCACCGCCAGGCCGGCGGACAAGCGAAGGCGCGTAGGGAAAGAGGTGTTGTTCATGATCGGGGCCAGACTGCTGTTGAGCCACTAGGTTATCATTTTGTTCGAGAATCAAACATATGAAACCTCTAACGCTTCTCCGGAACGGTTTCGCTCGTTCTATGACCTCTCTCGTGGTTGGGCTTCTGGCGGCCTGTTCCACGGCCGCTTTAGGCCAACAGGCGCCGGCGGCCGTTAATACTGCCGCGCCGGCCAATGCCGCGAACCTGCCGCAACCGAAGAATTGGACTGCAGCCGAAGACCATCAGAACATGATGGATCAACTTGGCATCAAGGCGCTAAGGCCGGGTCCCAGCGGCAACGAGAACGCGCCCAATCATGCCAACTACGATGAGTCCCAAGCCAATCCCTTTCCGAATCTGCCCGATGTCTTGCGGTTGAAGAACGGAAAGCGAGTTACCACAGCCGCCATGTGGTGGAAGCGGCGCCGTCCGGAGATCGTCGAGGATTTCGAGAGGGAAGTCTATGGTCGTGTTCCCCGAAACGTGCCCAAAGTGGTCTGGACAGTTGCCAGCACAACAACGGCGACAAGCGGTTCGCATCCGGTGGTCGAGAAGCAACTGGTGGGGCACGTGGACAATTCGGCGTATCCGCTGCTGAATGTCGGTATTCGAATGACACTCGTGACGCCGGCCGAGGCACCCGGACCGGTTCCGGTGATGATGATGTTTGGCAACGCCGCGTTCTTCCGCCGGATGGTGACCATTATGGCGGCCCGCGGCGGTATGGCGGCAGTGACAGGGGGCGATCCGCTAGCGACCGACCAGCTCATCGCCGACGGCTGGGGATATGCATTCATCGATCCCACCAGCATTCAGGCCGATAACGGGGCGGGCCTGACGAATGGCATTATCGGCTTGGTCAACAAGGGGCAGCCTCGCAAGCCGGACGATTGGGGCGCGCTGCGGGCCTGGGGCTGGGGCGCCTCCCGCGGTCTGGATTACCTCGAGACAGATCCCGCGGTGGATGCGAAGCACGTGGGCATTGAAGGCGTCTCACGCTACGGCAAGGCGGCCCTGGTAACGATGGCGTTCGATACCCGTTTCGCGCTGGTGCTGGTCGGTTCCTCCGGGGAAGGCGGGGCCAAACTGTCTCGTCGAAACTGGGGGGAAGCTGTCGAGAGTCTCACAGGGTCCGGAGAGTACCACTGGATGGCCGGCAACTTCCTCAAGTACGGCGCCTCGGAGGCGACTTTTGGCAGCAAGAACGCCGGCGATTTGCCGGTGGACGCGCACGAGCTGATTGCCCTGTGCGCGCCGCGGTTGACCTTCATCAGTTACGGCGTGCCGGAGAAGGGCGACGCAAAATGGCTCGATCAGAAAGGCAGCTTCATGGCGACGGTGGCCGCCCAACCGGTGTTCCGGCTCTTGGGCGCAAAAGACCTGGGCGTGCCGGACGACTATCGCACCGCAAAAATGCCGCCGGTCAACACGGGCTTGCTGGAAGGCCAGCTCGCCTGGCGCCAGCATGATGGTGGGCACACGGACGGCCCGAACTGGAAGTATTTCATCGCCTGGGCGGACAAATTCATTGGCCACCAGGCGCCGGCGTTGCCTGAGACCGCCGCCGCGGCGTTCACCGCTCCGGAAGCTGCGGCCGTTCCAGCCGATCAACCCGCTCCCCGCGCCGACCGGAACTCCCAGCTCGCTCATGCCCAGTTGTTGGAGAAGGCGAAGAAAGGCGGCATCGACATCTATTTCGAAGGCGACTCCATCACCCGGCGCTGGGGAGCGACCGACTACCCCGAGTTGCTGGCCAACTGGAAGCAGAACTTCTTCGGCTGGAATGCAGGCGATTTCGGCTGGGGCGCCGACAGGATTCAGAACATCCTCTGGCGTCTCGACAATGGCGAACTGGACGGAGTCAATCCGAAGATCATCGTCCTGCTCGCCGGCACCAATAACGTCGGCAATACCGTGTCCCTAGGGGGCGATGAGGCGAAAGTCTCCGATGTCACCAGTGGGATTCAAGCAATCCTGCACACAATCGAAACCAAGGCTCCCGACGCCACAATCATCGTGATGGGCATTTTCCCTCGAAATGACAACATGGCGGTAATGCCTGTGATTGATAAGATCAATGACAATCTGGCTAAGCTGGCCGACGGCAAAAAGATCCGGTATCTCAACGTCAATGACAAGCTGGCGGATGCCGATGGCAAGTTATTCGATGGGATGATGAACGCTCGCGACAAACTGCATCCCACTGTCCGGGGCTACCAGGTTTGGGCAGATGCGTTGAAGCCGATCTTCACCGAATGGCTCGGCCCTCCCAAGAAAGAAGATCACGCCCCGCCGCCCACCGGCGATCCCAGCGCAGCGCAGCGTTAGCCGAAAAGCGAAGCTTGCGTCACCGCGAGCCTGGATAGCCCCAATTGGGGATTCATTACGGCTGACCACAGGTGTAAGCTTCTGGTCGATGGCGCTTAAGGCGCTGAACGGAATCACAGCCGCGGTCATTGCGCTGGGCTTACTGAGTGTTGCGGGCGCGGCTGAAGGGCAGCCAGCGAAGCAGTTGTCACGGCGGCCGCTGCCGCCCGGCCGCCGGATTCGCGAGCTTCACTTCAGCCCCGACGGGCGGCTGCTGCTCGCGCAGGACGATTCGGGTCTCACGGTTCTCACGGTGCAGCCGTTCTCAGTTCTGTTTCGAGTTCCGGCCGACAACGTCACCTTTTCGGGCTTCACTCCAGATTCGCGACAGGTTCTATGCGTCACTTTTCGTATTTGGGTGACCGCGCCCCCGGCCATCGTCGCCGGTCCCAGCGCACACTTGGAACGGTGGAGCGTGGCCGATCGCACCCGCGTCGAATCTATCGAGATTCCATGGACGGACTGTGGGAGTTGGGGGCTGTCGCCCGACGGCCGCGTTCTCGCGTGCCTAGACTCTAACGGTACCCTTAGCTTTGTCGACGTTGCCTCGTCTGCGACAATCTTCAAGAAGAAGAATTTCAACGACTTCGTCGTCATTCGGGACCAATTTGGTAACGATAACTGTACCGGTGACCTGCGATCTGCTGAAATCGATTTTTCTCCCGACGGCCGCTTCGTCCTCGTGCTGCCTGTAGACGCGTCGGGCTCGGCGTTCGCTTGGGACTTGCGGCAGAGAAAAGCCGTGGGTTTGACAGTCAGGCTCAAGATCAGGCTCGCGGATATGCTGCAATTTGCCTTTATTGCGCCGGACCGGCTCCTGATATCGCGGACCACCTTTGTCAGCCGGACCGTGACTGCCACGCTTGCGGCGTTCCCCTCAGGGAAGGTGCTATCCAAGCCAGTACTGCCTCAAGGTCCCATTTACCGGGCAGCGGACCCCAACTTCGTCATTGTTCGTCCGTTCGCAGTGGCCTCACCCTCGGACTTTTACAGTAACAGTCCGAAGCGGTCTGCCGCCGTTGAGATTCGGACGGGTCAGGTAATCGTATGCAACTCACCGGCGCTCGACGTATTCGGACAGTACTACGCCGCGGAACGCACCGACGGCGAACTGGGGCTGTATGAACGCGGCAAAGGCCTCCAGGCCACTGTCATGATTGCCGACAAGCCGTAGCGCCGGCGGTCTCTGCCGCCGGTTCTTTTTGACCGGTTTGGCGGAATGTCCTGAACAGTGGGGCTGTCAAGTGCGCGCAAGATGCAAGAGACCGGCGGCAAGACCGCCGGCGCTAGCAAGAGATGCGGGCATGCTCGGCGTTACGGGTCAATGGCGGGATCCGTGCGCTTACCAGGCTGCTTCAACCAGCGACACAACTTGCCGCGGCAACGTGAAACTCACACTCAGTTTTCCATCCTGGGCCGGCATCCACTCAGGCGAATGGAGCAGCTCCAACTGGCCGGCGGCTTCGAGACGCGCGTATTGCGCGGCGGTCGGTTGCTCGGGCGATCCCATCCGCAGCCAGGCGGTGTACGCGTTGCTGTGCTCCTCATCGATCCGGTAGTGGCGCACCAGCACGCGACCGGCGGTGGCTGGGATGCCGGTGATGGTGAGGTTCACCGCGGCGGGCGGCGCGGCGACATCGTCATCGTCATAGTTCCACACCAGCGTCGCGATCTCATGAGCGGAGCGGACGGCCAGGGCGTCGATGTCCGGCTGGCCGCGCGCGCCGTTCGCCAGCAGGTCGTCGACAGCGACGGCGCCCGCCGATTCGACGCGGACGCGATTGCCGCCTCCGGGGGCCAGCATTCCCAACATGCGAAAAACGTTCAGCACCGGTTTGTCGATGCCGTTGGTAGCCAGCGCACGAAAGCCGGCGAAGTAAGGCTGATACTCGAACTCGAAGGCCCAGGTGAGCATGCCCGCCAGGTTGGAGTGGTAGCGGTCGGCAAGTTTCAGCATGGCGCCCAATGCGGCGGCGGTATAGGCGGGGTATTGCGTGTCGTTGCGGTACGCGTTCTGCGGATGGGTGCGCGCCGCACACGCCGCGCAGCCTTCCGGATCGGCCTCGCTCAGCACAATCGGCAGCCGCGCGAAAGAGGGGAATTCTCGGACCACTTGCATTCCTGAGGCAACGTCCTGCAACTCACGGCCGAGGCCCATGCGGACGTGGCTGTCAACGATTTGCGTTTGGCCCTTAGCGTGGTAGCTGATGAAATCGAGGGGCGTGCCTTTGGCGGCGCAGTGCGCCAGGAATTGCCGGAGATAATCCGCCGCCTTTGGATCGCGCGGGCTGGTAGTGGCGGGACCGCCGATGCGCGCCGCCGGCAGAGCGCTTTTCACCGCCGCGGCGGCGTAATCGTATAGCCGGTCGTACTCCTCGGCGGTGCCTTTCCAGTAGCTGATGTCGGGCTCATTCCACACTTCCCAATACCAGGTTTCGACCTCGCGCCGGCCATAGCGCTGGATCGAATGGAGCACCCATTGGCGCACCAACTCTCCCCATCGGGCGTAATCCTTCGGGGGGTAGGACCAGCCCTGGCCATCATCGGGCGTGGGCCAGTTGCGGGCGTAAGGGTGCGGATGGAGCGAGAGCGCTTCCGGCATGAAGCCGATTTCCACGAATGGCCTGGCGCCGGCATGAATATACGTGTCGAAAATCCGGTCGACGATGGTCCAGTCGTACATCGCGTGCCCGGCGGCATCTTCGGTATAGGCGTTGGTCGAGCCCCATTTCAGGGCCGCGGCGCCATCGCCGGTGCAGAGCAGGTGGTGCACGCGGATATAGACCGGCGTCGAGCTGGAACCGGCGAGCTCACCCACCAGCTTCGGCCCATATTGCATGTAGGTGTAGTTCGGCTCGTCGTAGCCGAAATAGGACGAAATCGGGTGGAACGGGCCAAGGACGACCCCGGCATCGACACCTATAGCCATCGGCGCCTGCGCCGAAGCCAGCGCCGGCATCAGGGCAGCGAGGAGAAACGCCGTAGACCTCATGGCAACATCAAGCGTACTACGCAGGGGCGGGGACGGCTCGGACGGGAGGTTGACGGTGGATCGGCCGTACTGGCAGGGGTGCAACAAAAAGCGGGCGGCCGTGCTGGTTAGCCGGCCGTCCGCTGGCAGTGCGTGGTATTCCGATTACTAGTAACGCGAGGCCAAGGGCCGCAGCGGGGTGGGGAAGCGCACCGGCGCCTCAGCGCGGTCCATCGGCTTCTCGAGAACCAGCGAGCGCAGCCCGGGCATGCCGGCCGACGCGCCGCGATGGCTCTTGTCGGAAACCGGAAGTTGGCCGGTGGTCAGGTTCTTCAAGCCGAACAGCGCCAGTTCGAAGCGATCCTTGACGCCGACTTTCTGGAATAGCCGGGAGAGGTACACCTTCACGGTGCCTTCGGAGATCATCAGCGTCGTGGCGATCTCCTTGTTCTTCAGGCCTTGGGAAAGCAGGCTTACCAGTTGCCCCTCGCGCTGCGTCAACGCCACACGGCGCGCGCAAAGGAAGCTATCGGTGAGAGCTTTCTCAAACCAGAGCTCGCCGGCCTGGACTTTCTGCAGGCACTTGACCTGCAGGTCGGTGGCCAGAGTTTTCCGCAGGATGCCACGCACACCCAAGCCCATCGCCTGGAAGGCCAGTTCGGTCGAAATCGAGTTCACCCAGAGCACGATCTTGGTGCTCTGCATGGCGTGCTGCATTTCGCTGAGCACGGCGAAAGTGATCTCCGGTGTCAGGTCCATCAGAACCAGGTCCGGCGAGCCGTGTGCCATCTGTTCCAACAGGCACGTCACCGTGTTGCAGCTTGGCAGCAGCTCAAAGTCTTCCACTTGACACAGGACCGATTCGAGGCCTTTGGCCAGAATGGGTTCGTCGCTGTACAGAAGAATTCGCGTCATAATTCTTTACCTCTTGAAACAGTCTGTGCCGTGCACTATTGCCAGCTTCAGATTTTTCTGTATCCAGTACTGTTCATCCAGAATTGTCGGGCTATTTACTTCGGTTGTCAATAGTATTCAGCAATAAATCTACATTAATATGCAACATTAACCGTGATTTACGCGGGATATCCAGCGGAGTTTAGTAGGTAAATCTCTTATTTTCAATGGATTCGTACGACGCTAACAAGCCGGTAATACGACAATATATCTCTGGAAAATCCACCGTATAGTGCCGTATGCTAACCCTGCCATTGGCATAATACCGGTTAATTGCCCTGCGAAACTGCCAACAAGAGTACTGAGACGGCCCACTGATGCGACTGACCCGATCCTCATTTTCGACCCTAATAACCTTCGAATACAGATGTATATAGCCCATTTACGATATTGATGGCAGGACAATTAGCGCGCTACCCTCGCGAGTGTCGAAGCAAGTGCATGAAGAATATCAACCGGCGTGAGAGCCCGCGGATTGAGATTCAACTCCGGTGCCACGTCACGTCGCCAGCGCTTTGGCTACGCAGCGCTTTGTATACGGAAAACATCAGTCGCAGCGGCCTCCTGGTGGCGTGGCAAGGCGGCGAGCAGACGCTGCCGATGCCCTCGCTGGGGCAGATTCTGACGCTCGAATTGGAGCTGCCGGCGAATCACGGGTTCGGGCAGAAGTGCATTCATTGCCAGGGGACGGTGTTGCGGGTAACGGACTCGGGGCGCGGATATCCGCTGGTGGCGCTCCGCGTCAATTACATGGATTTTCGGGCGTTTCACGACCGCTTGCACGCGACGGAGGATGTGCAGTCTCCCGCGTGGATGGCGTGATTTTTATGGACACGGCTGATTCCAAAGTTGCGGTCAAGTTGCTGCCGTCGATGGCGGACATCGCGTTCTTGATGCCGGTGGTGTTCTTGTTTGGGCGTATGGACGGGCTGATGACTTTGCTGGGCGATTGCGACACGGGCTGGCACATTCGCACCGGCCAATGGATCCTGGCGCATCACGCCGTGCCGTATCGGGACTTGTTTTCGTATTCCAAGCCGGACAGCGTTTGGTACGCGTGGGAGTGGCTGGCGGATGTGATTTTTGCCGGCCTGAACCGCGTCGGCGGCCTGGCTGCGGTTTCGTTGTTTGCGATATTGCTGCTCGCGGTGATCTTCACCCTGGTGTTCCGTCTGGCGCGCCGGCATTCCAACCCGGTGGTGGCGGTGGCGGTCACGGTGCTGGCGGTGGGGGCGTCGTCGATTCACTGGCTGGCGCGGCCGCACCTGTTCACGCTGTTGTTTACGGTGATCTTCCTGAGCGCGCTGTACCACGTGAAGGAGGGGCGCACGCGGTTTGCGGGTATCCCGTGGCTGGTGCTGCTGCCGGTGTTGACAGTGCTGTGGACCAACCTCCACGGCGGATTTCTGGTGGGCGTGTCAATGATCGCGGTCTTCGGCGCCGCGGAGTT
Source organism: Bryobacteraceae bacterium (assembly GCA_049698695.1). Lineage (GTDB taxonomy): Bacteria > Acidobacteriota > Terriglobia > Bryobacterales > Bryobacteraceae > Bog-375. The sequence goes on from JBAVYH010000057.1 coordinate 48,927, forward strand.
GTTGCAAATTCTGCTGGCCGCTCAGAGCGAAGGCCGGGCGGCGGGGCTCGATCGGGCGAAAAAGTATTTGCTGAGTGCGCTGGCGTGCCTGGCGGCGAGCCTGCTGAATCCGTACACGTACCACTTGCACGTGCACGTGTTGCGGTATCTGCGCGACCCCTATCAGGCCGAGCACATTATGGAGTTCCTTTCGGTGAGTTTCCATCATCCGATTGCGATCTTCTTCGAGACCATGCTGGCGGGCGGAGTGCTGGCCGGAGCGTGGTACGCGCGGCACGGCAGCTTCGTCGAGCCGATGTTACTGTTGCTGTGGGCGCACGCCGCGCTGCTGTCAGCGCGCAATATTCCGATTTTCATGATCGTGGCGGCGCCCATGGTGGCCGCCGCCGCCGCCGCCGGTTTGCGGCATCTGCCGGCTGCGCCGGTGGCGGTGTGGCTCCAGCAGGTGGCGGTGCGGTTCAATCGCATCGTGCGGGAAACCAGCGAGACCGACGCCATCGGGCGTTGGCACCTGGTGAGCCTGGCGGGCGTGGCGCTGGTGGCGGCGCTGCTCTATGCTCCCCATCCCCCGAAGGGGTTCCGGGCCGAATTCGATCCGCAGCGGTACCCTGCCGGTGCCGTGATCGCGCTCGGGCAATATCCGGCGGCACGGGTCTTCACCTTCGACCAATGGGGCGATTATCTGATTTACCGCCTGTATCCACGGTCCAAAGTGTTCGTGGACGGGCGCAGCGATTTCTACGGGGACGATTTCGAGACCAAGCTGCTCGCCGTCCTCAATGTCAACTACGGCTGGGACCAGACATTGGCCCGGTTCGGAGTGGACACGGTATTAATGCCCCCCAACTCGCCGCTGACCGGCGCCTTGAAGGAGTCGTGCCGGTGGCGGGTGGTGTATGACGATGGCGTGGCGCTGGTGTTCCGCGCGCACGGCCAGGCGTTGGGGGATCGGGCTTCCGCCGGCACTGCCGGCGGATCAGGCCGTGACCGAGAGGTCACGAAAACAGCAACCAGTGATCGACCGATCACGGAACTTGGATCCAAGACTTAGGAGCGAATCGAAATGACGTATCTGCGTAACCTTTGGAATGACGAACAAGGCCAGGACCTGATTGAGTACACCCTCCTGCTGGCGTTCGTGGCTCTGGCTTCGGCCGCCCTGTTCATCACCGCTGGCGGCAGCATCAAGGGCATTTGGTCAACCACCAATAGCCAGTTGACTGCGGCCAACACCAGCGCTAGCAGCTAGACTTCCCGCTTGGGCATGCCGCCCGCCCGACGCGGACGGAGGTGCTCATCAGGCCGGCAAGGACTGCCGGCTGGGACGATGACAAATATGGCGAGATGGCCGCAGCGCGGTTGAAAGAGCCAGACCAAAGCGCTGCGGCTGCATCTCTGTGTAGCGAATTGCGATCAGGCCGCCAAGTTTAGGAGGCGGCGGTGAGGTCCCGCAAGTCAAGCCGAGCCGCGGCTGACAGCGGGAGGGAAAAATGAATAAGAGATTCGTCTTTGTTTTGATCTTCGCGACCGTGGTGGCTTTGGCCGTGAGTTCGCTGCTGTATAAAGCGGTGATGAACCGTCAGCAGCAGCAGCCGGCGGCGCAGGCTGCGGTCAAGATTGCCGTGGCGTCCAAGGACCTGGATGTCGGCGCGGTGATCAAGGAAGATGACGTGAAGCTGGACGACTGGACCGGCCCCGTTCCCGAAGGATCTACGAGTCATCCCAAGGAACTCGTGGGACGTGGCGTCATCACCCCGATTATGGCCAAGGAACCGGTGATTGAGAAGCGTCTGGCGCCAGCGGGTGCGGGAGGCGGATTCTCGGTGCTGATCCCACAGGGCTACCGGGCCGTGCCGCTGCGGGTCAACGAAGTGGCCGGAGTGGCCGGATTCGTGGTGGCGGGCATGCACGTGGACGTGCTGATCTCCGGTAACTCTCCCGGCAGCGACAACCGCATGGGGACAGTGACCAAAACGCTGCTGCAGGACGTGACGGTGCTGTCGGCCGGACAGGATTTTAAGAAGGACCCGGAAGGAAAGCCGGAGGTGGTGCAGGTGATCACCGTGCTGGCCACGCCCGAGCAGGCCGAGCAGTTGAGCCTGGCATCGGCGCAGACCACGGTGCAGCTCTCACTGCGCAACCCGTTGGACAAGACCATCGCCAAGACGCCGGGCACGGCGCTGGCGCGCCTCTTTAGTGGCAAGACCGGATTTGCGCCCGACGCGGAACCAGTGGTTCCGCGGGTTCGCCAAGCGCCGGATATGCGAGCGTCCCTGCCGGTGGCGCGCAAAGAGCCGGCTTTTGTAATGGAAATCATTTCGGGCACTACTCGGAAAGAAGCCAAATTCGACACGCCCGGGGAGGGTAAGTAAATGACACGCGCCCGTGGAATCTCCCTCTGCCTGGTGGCCGCCTGGATGGCGCCGGCAGTGGTGCTTGCGGGGGCCGAGTCGGCCCCGGTGAACCAAGAGCCGGCTCCTGCCGGCGCCGTCCGGTCCGGAATCGACGGCAAGCTGGTGGCAACGGTGGGCAAGAGTCTGATCATCGACAGCCCGCTCAAAATTGAAAAGATCTCGGTAGCCAACGGCGACCTGGTCGAGGCCGTGGCCATCAATCCCCAGGAAGTGCTGATCAATGGCAAGCTTCCCGGCGAGACGTCTCTCATTGTCTGGCAGCAGGGCGGCCGGCGGCTGGTTTACGACCTGACGGTGCGGATCAGCCCTCTCAAGCTGGAAGCCGTGCGGCAACAGATTTCGCGCGACTTTCCCAACGAGAATATCAACGTCAGCTTCGACAACAATACGGTCTTTGTGCGCGGCACGGTGCCGGATATCCTGAGTGCCAACCGCGTGCTGGAGATTGCCTCCACCCTGGGCAAGCCGATGAACCTGCTGCGTGTGGCCGTGGCGCCAAGCGGGCCTGAAGTTCTGTTGAAAGTGCAGTTCGCCACCATCGACGTGAGCGCGGAGCGTGACTTGGGATTCTCCCTCCTCAGCAACGCGTTCAACCAACAGACCGGGATCACGCCGTCGCAAACCGGCCTCGCCTCCGCCATCACCAGCAACAGTGGTATCGGCGGCAGCAGCATCGCGAGTACGGTCAGTCTCTCGAGCGTGGCGCAGATCCTTCTTTTCCGCAAAGACATCAACCTGGCGGCGGCCATCCAGGCATTCCAGGATAAGAACCTTGCCGAAATACTCGCGGAGCCGAACCTGCTGACCACCGATGGACAAGAGGCGAGTTTCCTTTCCGGCGGCTCGTTTCCCATCCCGGTAGTGCAGGCGGGGGCGGCCGCGGGCGCGATCACGGTGATGTACGAGGAATACGGTATCAAGCTGAAATTCCTGCCGGTCATCACGCCGCGCAGCACCATCCGCATGCGGGTGGCTCCGGAGTATAGCGTCATCGACCCCACGACCAGCGTCGAAATCAACGGCTTCTCGATCCCCGGCTTGAAAACCCAAAAGACCGAGGCCACCATCGAGCTGGAGAGCGGACAGAGTTTTGTGATCGCCGGCCTGATGAACAGAACGCTAAGCGACAACCTGCAAAAGATCCCCGGACTGTCGAACATTCCGCTGCTCGGCAAGCTCTTCCAGAGCAAGACCTGGAAAGCGGAGAACTCCGAGCTGCTGGTCATCGTGACACCGGAGCTGGTACGGCCGATCAAAGCGGGGCAGCCCGTGCCCGAGCTGAGCTGGCAGGAACCGTTCATGAAACCGATTTCGCCAACCGTACAGCAGCCAGGGTTGGACAAGACAGGGCCCCCGGTCGAGCTGAACGCGCCGCCGATCCCCTATGAGCAGATGCTGGAGCAGATGAAGAAGGAGTCCGCCACTTCGGCCAAGGGCTTGGGCACCGCGCCCTCGCTGGCGCCGGCCGTGCAGCCGGAGACTTCGGATCAGCAACCTGCCAACCCAAACCCAGCAACGCCTCCGGCCGCCTCTGCGCCGGCCCCAACCAAGCAGTAGCGAGGGAAGTCGGGGAAGCAATCATGTACCCTCTGACCATCGGTCTGGCGATCGAGAATCGCGAGCTGTGGGACCAGGCGCAAGCCTGTTTGGGCGAGCTGCCGTTCCGCGTCATCGTCGAGCACCAGGACGTTGGCGACGTCAGCAATTTTCTCGATCGGCTGGAGCGGATGCGGCCAGACGTGGTTCTGGTCGACATCAGCGGGTGGAGGGAGCCGCTCGAGGGCCTGGTGTCCTCGATCCGCGCGGTGACCGGCGACCCGATGATCATCGCGCTCAACACATCGGCCGATCCCGGCGCCATCCTGTCGTCGCTGCGTGCGGGAATCAACGAATACCTGTACCCGCCGCTGCGCGACCCGTTGCGCAAAGCGCTCGAGCGCCGCTCGGCGGAGCGCAGCCGGCGGCGCGACGGCGGCACCAAAGGGGTGGGCAAGGCATTTGGCTTCTTCTCGGCCAAGGGCGGCTGCGGCGCCACCACCATGGTCTGCCATGTGGCGGCGGAACTGGGCCGGCAGAACCAGAAGGTGCTGCTGACGGATCTGGATCTGGACGCAGGGATGGTGGGGTTCATTACCAAGACCCAGTCGGTGTACTCGATTCTGGACGCCATTACCAACCTGCACCGGCTGGATATCCACTATTGGAAGGCGCTGGTATCGAACGGCATTCCCGGAGTGGAGATTGTGGCATCGCCGCTGGCCTTAGCCTCCAAGATGCGGCCTACCGACGAGCAGGTGCGCCACGTACTGGCCTTCGTCAAACCGCACTACGACTGGACGCTGGTCGACCTGGGGCGGAGTCTGAGCCCGATCTGCATGGCGGCGCTCGAGGAGTGCGACGAGGCCTGTCTCGTTACCACACTCGAAGTGCCGGCGCTGCACCAGTCGAAACAGATTACACAGACGTTGCTCGACAGCGGATTCGGCAAGCACAAGATCAAGCTGATCATCAATCGCGCGCCAAAACGGCTGGACATCACGGCCAGCGAACTGGAAAGGATGCTGGGGCTCCCCATCTTTTTCATGATCCCCAACGACTACCCGGACCTGTACGAGACCTACGCCGAAGGGCGGATGCTGAACCGCACCGGGGAACTCGGCAGACAGATTTGCAAGTTGGCCCGGAAGCTGGCCAACATCGAAGTCGAAGAAGACAAGACGAGCAAGAAACGCTTCGGGCTGTTCGATCGGTAACAAGGAAGGAAGTGCCATGCCCGCTTTGATGGATTTGCAGACGAGACAGAGTGATAGCCGGGAAGCCGGCTGGGTGAACCGCCTCTTCGTACGCGAGGGATATACCCCGGAGTACCAGGAGCTGAAGTTCACGCTGCACCGCAAACTGCTCGACCGCATCAATCTGGAGGCGTTGTCTTCGATGGCGGGCGACCGGGTGCGGGCCGAAATCCGGGTGGCGGTAGCCAAGCTGGTGGACGAAGAAAAAACGCCGCTCAGCCTGGTGGAGAAGGACCGGGTCATCGAAGAGATTCTGGACGAGGTGTTCGGGCTGGGGCCGCTCGAGCCTTTGCTGCAGGATCCGACGGTGAGCGACATTTTGGTGACCACGCCCAAGCTGGTGTACGTGGAGCGGGCCGGCAAGCTGTACCGGACGCCGGTCGAATTCAAAGACGACGCGCACCTGCTGCGCATCATCGAAAAAGTCGTGTCGCGGGTGGGGCGGCGCGTCGACGAGAGCTCGCCGCTGGTGGATGCGCGTTTGCCGGACGGCTCCCGCGTCAACGCCGCCATTCCGCCGGTGGCCGTGGACGGCCCACTGCTTTGCATTCGCCGCTTCGGCCGCCACGGTCTGAAAGGCGAGGACCTGGTGGCGAAGCTGTCGCTGACCGAAGGCATGCTGGAGCTGCTGAAGGGATGCGTGAGGGCGCGGCTCAATATCCTGATCAGCGGCGGAACCGGCGCCGGCAAGACTACGCTGCTCAACGCGCTGTCCAGCTACATTCCTGAGGACGAGCGCATCGTGACGATTGAGGACGCGGCCGAGTTGCGGCTACAGCAGACACATGTGGCCCGCATGGAAACGCGCCCGGCCAACGTTGAAGGCGTCGGCGCCATTCACATCCGTCAACTGGTCGTCAACGCCCTCCGTATGCGGCCCGACCGGATCATCGTGGGCGAGGTCCGCGCCGAAGAAGCGCTGGACATGTTGCAAGCCATGAACACCGGCCACGACGGGTCGCTGACCACCATCCACGCCAACAACCCTCGCGACAGCCTGGGCCGCCTCGAGGTGATGGTGGGCATGGCGAACTCTAATATGGGAATTCGTTCGGTCCGCCAGCAGATTTCTTCGGCCGTCAACCTGTTTGTGCAGATTTCGCGTTTCAGCGACGGCACCCGGCGGATAACCCACATCACTGAGGTTGTGGGCATGGAGCAGGACATCATCACCCTGCAGGATATTTTCCTGTTCGAAAAGACGGGCATCAGCGAAAGCGGCAGGGTGTTGGGACGCTTTCGCGCGACCGGGATCCGCCCCAAGTTCTACGAGCGTCTCAAGGCGTGCGGCATTACCCTGCCACAGCAGATGTTCCAAACCGTGGTGGAGATTAATTAAATGACCGCAATGCTGATCGCCGTATTCGTACTGATCTTCGCGCTGGTGATGGCCGCGGCCAGCGTCGGCCTCAAGTTTGCCGAGGGGCGGCGCAAGAAGCAAGTGATCGACATGCTGCACACCGCGGCCGGCGAGTCGTCGGAGGAGATCACCAACCTGTTGCGCGAGGTTGACGTCGACAAGCCGGACGGGCTGATTGCGCGCATCAAAGCGTTCCGCTTCGCCCGGCACGCGCAGCGGCAGATTCAACAGGCTGGGATGAGCTGGTCAGCGACACACATGCTGGCGGCGATGGGTCTGCTCTGTATTCCCGGTCTGGGACTGGGCGCGGCGATCGGACTCCTGGTCAACCGCTTCATAACTGCCATTGCCGCGGCGGTGCTGGTCGCTTCCCTGCCATACCTCTACGTGCGGAACAAACGCAAAAAGCGTCTGGATACACTGGAAGAACAGTTTCCCGAGGCGCTCGACTTTCTATCGCGTTCCATGCGGGCGGGCCACGCCTTCACCATCAGTTTGCAGATGGTCGGCGAGGAGCTCGCAGATCCCCTCGGCCAGGAGTTTCGCACCCTGTTCAATGAACAGAACCTGGGCGCGACGCTGGAAGCCGCACTGCGCAACTTTTCCGAGCGCGTTCCGTTGTTAGACGTGCGGTTTTTCACCTCCTCGGTCCTGCTGCAAAAGCAGACCGGCGGCAACCTGGCCGAGATCCTGACGCGGCTGGCTTACGTGATCCGCGAGCGGTTCCGCCTTAAGGGGCAGGTCAAAGCGGCCAGCGCCCACGGCCGGCTCACCGCCACTATTTTGACCCTGCTGCCCATCTTCACCATGCTGGGCATGCTGTTCGTGGCGCCGGGATACCTGCAGAGCATGGCTCACGATCCCGACGGCAAATGGCTGATCGGCGGCGCCATCGCCGCCCAGTTTCTAGGCTACTTCTTCATCAAGAAGATCATCACGATTAAGGTTTGAATATGCATCCGATGTTTCTGGCCGTTTCCGCGTTTCTGATGCAGATTTTGCTCATGGCATGGGCCGGTTATCGGCTCTTCTGCAAGCCCAACAGGTTTCTGCGCCAGCTCGGCAATCCGGTAATCCTGGACGGCCCGCGTGTGGCCGGCGACATCACCGAAGCGCCTCGCCCGCACACCGTAGTCACGTTTCTGCAGACCGTCGGTTCCCGCATGCCTTCGTCCGAACAGGACGTGGCGACGCTCAAGGCATCCCTGATTCGCGCTGGATTCCGCTCGGAAACCGCGGTCCCGGTGTTCTACGGCATAAGGATCATCAGCACCCTGGTCATGGTGCTGACGTCATTCCTGCTGCTGGCCAGGATGCCGTCCAACCCGTCGATGAAAGTGATGCTCATGATATCCGGGGCGATGGCGGGATGGATTCTGCCGAAGTTCTTCCTCGAAAAGAAGGTGAAGAAACGCCAGAACATCTTGCGGCTTTCGCTGCCGGACGCGCTCGACATGATGGTGGTGTCGGTGGAAGCCGGGCTGGGCCTCGATCAGGCGATCCAGCATGTAGCCCGCGAGCTTGCGCTGGCGCACCCCCAATTGAGCGAAGAGATGTTGCTGGTGACGCTGGAAATGCGGGCGGGCAAGCGGCGGGCCGATGCTCTGCGGAACTTCGCCGAGCGCACGGGCGAGCCCGAAATTCGCAAGCTGGTGGCCATCCTGGTTCAGAATGACCGGTTCGGCACCAGCATGGGCGAGAGCCTCCGCAATCATTCCGATTTCATGCGTACCCGCCGCCGCCAGGAAGCCGAAGAGCGCGCCGGAAAGGTGGGCGTGAAGCTGGTGTTCCCGATCTTTTTCTGCATCCTGCCATCGATACTTATTGTGGCGGCTGGGCCGGCGCTGTTGCAGATTTTCAAATACCTGTTCCCCATGATGAACCAAGTACATTAGACAAAAAAGAGGATTTGACGATGACGACAAATAGTATCATAGAGTCTCTGCTGTGGCTGGTTGCTGGTGGAGCAATCCTTCTGTTCGTGCGGCGACGCCGGTCGCGCCGTACCCGCTAGCGCGGGATGTGCGCATCCCCGGCTGTACGGGATTACGAGAGATCCCCGAGGCTGACACATATAAGGAGGTCACATGCACCTGCCGATATTGGGGCCGCTATGGCTCGCGGGAGGCATAACGCTGGTTATGCTGCTGGCTCGCCGGCGCCGGTCGCGGGCCTCAACGCCAAGCGACGAGCAACGCAGTTACCCGCCGCCTGCGCTGTCCAGAGGCGCTCGCGATGCTGATATCCCAACTAATCCAGAAGCAAAACGCTGACGGCGGCTGGTCTTACGGCCACGGTGGTTCCTGGACCGAGCCGACCGTCTACGCCGTGCTCGCGCTGGCCTCCACTGGCGAGTCGGCAGCGGCCGAGCTCGGGCTCAACTGGATTTGCGCGGCACAGCGGGACGACGGAGGGTGGCCGGCTCGTCCCGGTGTGGGGGAAAGCTGTTGGGTAACGTCTCTGGCTGCACTCCTTCCTCCGGAGCGCCTGGGCGTGGCGCGCCACCGCCGCGCCATAGCTTGGTTGTTGGCCACCACGGGGATGGAATCTTCCACCTTGTACCGGGTTCGGCAGTGGCTGATGGGCAGACCTTCCACTGGCGACTCGGGCGTTACGGGATGGCCCTGGGTGCCGGGTAGCGCCGCGTGGGTGAGTCCCACCTCGCTCGCGATCTTGGCGCTCGACCGCGAGAACCGGCTGCACCCGTCGCCCGCCTTGGCAGCGCGGATCGACGAGGGCCGGCAGTTCCTGTTCAACCGCATGTGCAAGGGCGGGGGCTGGAACCATGGGTCCACAAGGGCCTTGGGATACGAATCCAGTGCCTACCCGGAGACCACGGGAAGGGCGCTGGCCGCTCTGCGGGGCTGCCACGGGAGTGATACGGACCAGTCTTTGGCGTTGGCTCTGCGCTTCCTCGCTGGCTGCCGTGCGGCCGATGCCTTGAACTGGCTTCGCTTGGGATTGGCGGCTCACGGCCGCCTGCCCGCGGGCTACACGCCGTCCCAAGGCATCACCTATCGCACTGTGCCGGAGATTGCCACCAGCATTCTGGCGGATGAAGCAGTTGTGGGCAAAAGCATGTTCTGGATCTGAGACATGAGTCAAGCGATGACAAGGCGAGATTGGCTGGCGGCTTCGGCGGCTGCACTCGTGGCCAGCGGCTGTGCCAGGCCGGTCCTCACGACGCGGACGGAAGCAACCATCGTACGCGCGCCGGCCTATGACCAGCGTCTCTACGATATCGTGCGCCGCCTGGTCGCCTCTTACCGCTTGGCGGTGCGGGGCCGCCCGGTGGTGATCAAGCCGAACCTGGTCGAGTTCGAGCCGGGAAACGCCATCAGTACCAACCCGCTGCTGGTTCATGCGACTTGCGAGGCGTTCCGCGCCTTGGGCGCTTCCCAGGTGACCATCGCCGAAGGTCCGGGACATCGGCGCGACACCCTGGACATGGCCGAAGCTGCCGGCTATTTTCAAACCATCCCGAAGTTCGAAGACCAATTCGTCGACCTTAACCTGGATGAGGTCACGTTGGTCGACTTGCCGCAGCGGTTCTCCAAGCTGAAGCGCGTGTATGTGGCCAACACCGTCCTGCGGGCCGCGCTCGTGGTGTCCATGCCCAAAATGAAAACGCATCATTGGGCCGGCGCCACCCTCTCGATGAAGAACCTGTTCGGCGTGGTGCCCGGTGCCGTCTATGGTTGGCCGAAGAATGTGCTTCACTGGGCCGGCATCGACGAATCGATCGCCGATTTGCACAGCGTGTTTCCGCGCCAGTTCGCGCTGGTGGACGGCATCGTCGGTATGGAAGGCAATGGCCCTATTCAGGGCGTTGCCAAGCCGATGGGAGTGTTGGTGGCGGGCACGGACCCAGTGGCGGTGGATGCCACCTGCTGCCGCCTGATGCTCATTGACCCCTTGCGTATCCTCTACCTGCGTCTGGCCGCAGGCGAACCGATGGCACTCGCCGAAAGCAACGTGCGGCAAAACGGCGAACCTATCGCGGCGCTGGCCCAGCCGTTCGCGCTCATCCCCCAGTTCCGCCGCCTGCGATTGGAGACTGGCGCATGACCAGCGACGGGAGTTCGGAGAAAGGTGGTTGCTAGTTTATGACGTTCGGATCCAAGCACGCTTGGCTCGCCGGCGCCGTGGCGCTGCGGCCCAAAGCATTGCCGCTGCTGATCGAAGCCTGCCTCCTGCTTGGCTTGATGCTAACCGGCACGTGGCTGATTTACCGGTGAGTGCCAGCTCGGGCTATCGGCGTTAGAACCGGATTGCCTGGCCTAGCGCGAGCAGCAGATTTGGCTCGTCACCAGATTCGCCGGCGTGATGGGGAACTCGCTGCCGAGGTAATGCGCCTCGCCCAGGAGCTTGTAGACATCCCCAGCGATGCCGGCGGCGAGCGGACCTATCGCCGGGCGGCCGCCGGTGAGCAGCACCACCACAACCAGTTTTTTCCCACCCATGTCGTTGAACGAGCCGAACCAGCCCAGGTGCGTGTGGGTTTCGCTGCAGGTGCCGGTCTTGCCGGCGATGGGGCCGTCTTCTCTGGCCCGGTGCGCAGTGCCGAACTCCACCGCTGCGCGCATCCCCGGTTTGACCATGGGAATCAGGGCCTGGATTTCCAGCCGCCGTTTCACCCGCGGCACGAAGTTGCGCACTTCGGCCAGCGACTGCGGATACTGCAAATAATAGAGAGTGCCGCCATTGGAAACCGCGGCCATCAAGGCGGCCAGTTGCAGCGGCGTCTGCCGTATTTCCTCGCCGAAACTGGTCAGCATCCCAACGCCGCCGTTTTTGGGAGGCGCCGCCGGGAAGTAGCCGGGCTGTTCGCCGGGGATGTTCAGGCCGGCCTTTTCGCCGTAGCCAAACAGGTGCGCGTAGTAAGTGACCTTCTCAAAGCCCAGTTTCTGGCCCAGGGTAGCGAAGTAATAGTTGTTGGAGTGGGCCAGCGCGAAAGTCAGGTCCATTCGCATCCCGCCCAGGCGGTAACGGTCGTTGGGTTGGATGACTTTTTCGCTCAAACCGGCCAGCGCCACGGCGACCTTGATGGTGGAGCACGGCTGAAAACCCTCGCCCAGCGCGACCTTCTGGTTCACCATGCTGAGAATACGGCCGGAGGTGGGATCCACAACCACCACCGAGCCGTTATACGAACCCAGTGCCTCTACCGCCGCGCGGCGAACCGTGAGGTCTTCCCCATCCACCCGGTCGCCTTCGGTGGAATCCGCGAAAGTCGGCTTATCCCAAGGGCCGCCGGCGATTACCGGCCCGGCCGAGCCGGCCCTGACGAAATGCGCCGCCACCGGGCGTACGGCTCGACGCGGTATCGCGCGCCGCATAGGCAAGCTTGCTGCGGGGTGATGCGTGCGGCGCCTCGGCGGAGTGGTGGTAGTGGTGGTGGCAAAACCCAGGCTGGAAATCAAGCACAATAGAAATACGGCTTCGATCACCCGGCTGCGTGGATGTAGATGTGCCTGTTTCATAGCAGAACCGGGCGCGAAAGGACAGATGGAGAACGCGCCAGAGCAGAGCAACCAAGCGCCCGGCCGGAGCAACCGGACTCTTCGATTGTCCAATGATTGCCGGGGGTTCGTCAAGCCTATTTGCTGGCCGACATCCGTCGTTATCCTCCTAAGATTACTTTCGGCACAAATGTCCCTTCTCTTTAGATGTCGCTCGAGGTTATCGCGTTACGCTCGACGTCTTGCAGGATGAAATCGTGCGCTGCCAGCGCTGTCCCCGCTTGCGGGCGTACTGCGCCCAGATCGCGGAAGTCAAACGGCGCGCCTATCGCGATCAAACGTACTGGGGTAAACCGGTGCCCGCGTTTGGCGACCCGGGGGCGTGCATCCTCATCCTGGGGCTGGCGCCCGCCGCTCACGGCGCCAATCGCACCGGCCGGATGTTCACGGGCGACCGTTCCGGCGACTGGCTCTTCCGCGCCCTGTACCAGACCGGTTTTGCTTCCCAGCCCACCAGCGTTTCCCGCAACGATGGCCAGCGGCTGCGCGGCGTCTATATCACCGCCTCGGCGCGCTGCGCTCCGCCCGGCAACAAGCCCACGCCGGAGGAGATTCGCAACTGCCGTCCCTATCTCGAACGCGAGCTGGAGTTACTCGCGGAACTGAAGGTGGTTGTGGCGCTGGGCAGGATCGCCTTCGATAACTACCTGGACCTGCTCAAGGCGCGCGGCGTCATCGCCAGCCGGTCCGCTTTCGCGTTCGGCCACAACCGCCAGTTCCGGATCGGCGCAGGGCATCCCGTGCTGGTCAGTTCCTACCACCCGAGCCAGCAAAATACCTCTACCGGCAAGCTGACCGAGAAGATGCTGCTCGACGTCTTCCGTACCGCCAAGCGGCTGGCGGCGCTTTAGCCGTTCGCGGCGAGTTATAATCAAAAGCAGAGGGAGATTTACTGGGATGCGGATGATTCTGTGCGCCACTGCGCTCTTGGGCGCGGTTGCTTTTGTCTCTTCGGCCGCGAGCATTCCCGCCAACGGCCTTACCGGAACCTACATTGAGGCTCGCACCGCCGACGTTTATACGGGCCCGTGCTTCGCCAACGGCGAAATCGAAATGAACGGCAAAGAAGCGGTGTTCGCCTGGAAGATCGCCAACGGCAACTGGGAAGGCGTGAACCTGGCCGGTCTGGGTGTGGTGGGCGTGGTCCACGCGGACCATACGCTGGGCAATCCCTACGAACCGGTGAACCCGGCGGTATCCGTGCTGATCGTCGACAGCCGCGCCGACGCGGCCCAACGCCAGGCGCTGGTGCAGTTCGCCAAATCGCAGGCGGGCGACCTGCTGGACCACATCGTGCGGATCGATTACCAGCCCGTGGATCTGACCATCGACAACGGCAATATTCACGGCGGCGCAGCGACGCTCACTGCCGGCACGCTGGCTACCATTCGAACGCGCGCACTCAGCTCCACCGACCACATCTGCGGTAACGAGGGTGTTTTCTATCCGCCGCTCAACCGGCTGGTGCACTCGATGCCGGCCTATACCCTGGAAGATTCCTACCAGGGGCACGGCTTGGGCGAAACTTGGACCACCAGGTACCGCCGCAGCGCGTTTCTCGGCACTTTCCAAGCCGCCGGATAAGCACGGCGCACCTTGGCGGCTCGCCACGTAACGTAACGAGCTGCAAAGCGGGACTGGCTCGAATTTCGCCGCTTTTGCGAAAGTTCGTGCGTGTACCCGGTTTGCCCCGATGACGCCTAAGCGTGCCCACCCGGCTCATCCACCACAATAGCCGTATTTCGTTCCGTGTAAAATTGTGAGTGAGTCCCAGGGGAGGTTCTGGTTTGGCGTCTCAGGATGTCGCCCAACTGCTGGTCAGGTTTGGAGAAGGTGACAAGGCCGCATTAGACGAGATGACGCCTCTTGTCTATGATGAGCTCCGCCGACTGGCGCAGCGGCTGCTGGCCGTGGAACGGCCCGACCACACGCTGCAGCCCACCGCTCTGGTGCACGAGGCGTACTTGCGGCTGGTGGGCCAGCGCTCGGTGGACTGGCGCAACCGGGCGCACTTTCTGGGCGTGGCGGCTACCATGATGCGGCGCGTGCTGATTAACCACGCGAAGGCGCGCAACGCCGCCAAGCGCGAGGGTTTCGCCAACGCCGTGACGCTGGAGGATGCCTTCGGTGTCTTCCCATCGCCCGCCATCGATGTGCTGGCGCTCAACCATTCGCTCGATGAGCTGGCCAAGCTCGATCCGCAGCAGGGCAAGGTGGTCGAACTGCGCTATTTCGGCGGCCTTTCGATTGAGGAAACCGCCGAGTGCCTGGGGATTTCGACGGCCACGGTGAAGCGGGAGTGGGGCACCGCCCGGCTGTGGCTGCTGGAGCACATGGAAGGGACCGCGCAGCCATGACCGCGGCCCGCTGGGGCGAGGTCAAGTCGATTCTGGCGAGCGTGCTGGAAACGGACCCGGGCCAGCGCGCCGCGGCGATGGACCGGCTGTGCGGAGCCGACAACGAGCTGCGCAGCTCCGTGGAATCGCTGCTGGCTTTAGAACAAAAAGCCGGCGCAGTGTTCGATTCGGCGATTGCGCCGGGCGCCCAGTTGCGCGCCGAGGCGCCGCCGCCGGAAACCATCGGACCTTACCGCGTGGTGAAGGAGATCGGCCGCGGCGGCATGGGCGTGGTTTACCTCGGTGAGCGAGCCGACGGCCAATACCGCAAGCAGGTAGCGATCAAACTCATCACCGCCGCGCACCCAGACACCCAGACCGGACTCCGTTTCCAGCGCGAGCGGCAGATTCTGGCGCAACTGGAGCATCCTGGAATCGCGCGTCTGCTCGATGGCGGCGCTACCGCCAGCGGCCAGCCGTACTTCATCATGGAGTACGTCGACGGCCTGCCCCTGCTGGAATTCTGCCGGCGCGGCGCGCTCGGCGTGACCGAGCGGCTCCGCCTCTTTCTGCAGATTGCGGACGCGGTGGCCTACGCGCACCGCAGCCTCATTGTGCATCGCGACCTGAAGCCGGGCAACGTTCTGGTCACGGCCGAAGGCCAGGCCAAGCTGCTCGATTTCGGCCTGGGGCAGATGATTGGCCCCCAGGAGCCCGGCGTCGAAATCACCCAGGCCGGTCCGGCGCCCATGACTCCGGCCTATGCCAGCCCCGAACAGATTCGCGGCGAAAGCTACACGGTGGCCGGCGATGTCTATTCGCTGGGTGTGATCCTGTTTGAGCTGCTGGCCGGGTGCCGGCCCTACCATGCCACCACGACGTACCTGGATCTGGCGCGCGCCATTTGCGACCAGGAAGCCCCGCCGCTGGCGGAGGCGGTGGACCGCTCGGCGCCGAACGCGGCGGCGCTGCGGCGGCGCCTCCGCGGCGACCTGGAAACCATCGTTGTCAAGGCGCTCGAAAAGGACCCGCGCCGGCGCTACCCCACGGTGGATGAATTTGCCGCTGACCTGCGGCGCTTCCTGGAGGGCCGGCCGGTGGCGGCGCGCAAGCCCACCTGGCGTTACCGCGCGGCCCGTCTCGCGGCGCGGCACCGGGTCGCGGTCCCCGCGGCCGCGCTGGCCTTGCTGCTGATCGTCGGATTCGCCGGCTTCGGCTGGTGGGAAGCGCGCCGCTCCGAACGCCGCTTCAATCAGGTGCGCGGCCTGGCCCACGCGGTGATGTTCGAACTGTACGATGCCATCGCGCCATTGCCCGGTTCGACCGCGGCGCGCGCGCTGCTGGCGCGGCGTGCGCTCGAGTATTTGGAGAATCTGTCGCAAGAGGCCGGCGGCAATCGATCCCTCGAGCGCGAGGTGGCGCTCGGCTACCAGAGAATCGGCGAGGTCGAAGGCGATCTTTCCGAATCCAGCCTCGGCCGGGTGCCGGCCTCGCTCGAAAGCCTTCGCAAAGCGGCCGGGATTCTGGAACGTCTGTCGGCGGCATCGCCCGGTGACGCAGGGCTGCGCCACGATTACCTTCGCGCTGCGGTCGATCTCGCCAGGGCCTACGGTCAGGCCGGCCAGTTTGACGCCGGGATCGCCCAAGCCAGACACGCCGTCGCCATTGCCGAGGGCGCTGCTGCCGCTCACCCCGGCGACGTGGTTGCAATGATCGACCTGGAGGCCGCACTGGCCGGACTGGCGGACGCAGTCACCGGCGAGAAGCGCTACCCGGACGCCATCGCGCTGCGTGAGCGCGTTCAGCGCCTGGCCAGCCGCGTGGCCGCGCTGGCGCGCGGCAGCCAGGAATCGCAGCGCTCGCTGGCCGTGGCGGAAAAGCGGCTGGCCGCGCTGTACGGCGTAACCGGGCGGATGGAGGACTGTCGTCGCGAGTACGAGATGGCGCGCGCCATCGATGAGCAGCGCTGCGCCCGCAATCCGCAGGACATGCGCGCCAAGACCGATCTTTCGTACGACTATAGCGATCTCGGCTGGGCGGCCGGCGCGATGAACCGCCTGGAGGACGCGCTGCAATTCCACGGCAAAGCGCTGGAGCTGCGGCAGCAGGCCGCGCAGGCGGATCCCCACGATTTCCGCGCCGCTACGGCCGTGGCCGCGAGCATGAGAAGGATCGGCCTGGTGCTGAAAAGGATGGCAAAGCCGCGGGAAGCCCTGGCTGAGTTGGCTCAGGCAGCGGCGCGTTATAGCGAGCTGAGCCGCCGGCCCGGCGCCGACTGGGCGACCGTGAGCAGCCTGGCCGAAACCCACCAGGGTATCGCTGAGACCTGGACCGATCTGGCGCAGACTCACGCCACGGGCCCCACGCAGCGCAGGGCGGACTATCTGGCCGCCGCCGCCGAATATGAGCAAGCCCGCGGCCTGTTGGCCGGCCTGCGTGACCAGGGTAAACTGCCTAAGGCAGAGTGGCCGCAGGTGGACGAGCTGGCTTCACTCGCCGAGAAAGCCCGGCGTAGCGGGCAGTAGCGGCCTGACGAGCAGCGCTCGCGAAAATGCGGCCGCGTTCATCGTTGTGCGGGCACCTGCGCCAACACCCACTCGGTTTCGAGCGCGGTCGCGCCGCTCGATCGCGGCTGGCGGCCTTCCAATACCGCGAGGGCAAAATCCTCGATGCACGGATAGTGCAGGTTGGCGGCCGGCGGCAGTTGTTCGGCGCCGCCGGGATACACCAATGCGAGCGAGTTGAGCGGCGTCAGATCCATCTCGCCTTCGGTGCCGCGAATGCGGAACTCATCGCGCGCCACCCGCGAATGCCAGCGAACATCCACCACCCCGCGGAGGCCCGAATCGTGCTCGATCAGGACCGTGGCGTTGTCTTCAACCGCGATCGGATGCACAAGCGTGGAGCGGAACCCGGTGGCTCGGACCGGCCGGCCGAACAGGTAATTCATCAGGTCGATGCGGTGGCAGGCGATATCGTAGAGCGGGCCGCCGCCGGACTTCGCGGGGTCGAGCAGCCACCCCCGCGCCGCGCCCGCCGGGTAAAACCAATCGTGCGACGTGGCCTCGGCGAAAACCGGGCGGCCGATGGCTCCGGCCGCGAGCAGCTCCCGCGCCCGCGCCACCTTCGGATACATACGCCGGTAATAGGCGATACCCAGCGTTCGTCCGGTCTCTTCGGCGGCTTGCTGCATGGTCAGGGCCTGCTGGTAGTTCAGCGCCATCGGCTTCTCGCACAGCACATGCCGGCCGGCACGCAGCGCGGCGATGGTTTGCGCAGCGTGGACAAAAACGGGTGTGGCGATGTAAACCGCTTCGGCCGGGCAGACCGCCAGCGCAGCCTCCAGGGTTGTCCAACTGGGGACGCCATATGGTGCGGCCTTGGCGGGGTCGCGCGTCACGATTCCGGCCAGCCGGCTGTGCGGCGAGGCGAGAATGGCGGGCAGAACCCGCCTGGTCGAGATATCGCCGATCCCCGCGAGAAGCCAGGTAAGCGCCATACGCTCCATCATAGCTGCCGGCCTTCGCGCGAAGCCGGCCGCACACGAATATCGGCTAGGCCATCGAAGTGAGTACTATAACAAGCGTGGATTCGATTCTCCGGTACGTGAAGGGTTACCAGGCGGAAATGGTGGAGCTGATCGGGCGATTCGTCGAGTGCGAGTCGCCCAGCGACGATCGCGTGGCGGTGGACCGGTTCGTCGATCTGGTGTGCGACACGCTGGCGCCGGTGTCGCGGCTGAAGACCTTTCCCGGCGGGCGCTTCGGCCGTCACCTGGTCGCCGAAATGAAGCTGCCCGGGCGGCGGAAGAGCGGGCAGATTCTGGCGCTCGGCCACTCGGACACGGTCTGGCCGGTGGGCACGCTGCGCACCATGCCGTTCCGAAAGTTCCGCGGCCGGCTCTGGGGACCCGGCGTGCTGGATATGAAAGCGGGGATCGCATTCTTCGTTTTCGCCGCCCGCGCGCTGCGCGAACTGGACGTGCCCGTTCCCTCGCGGGTTCTGCTGCAGCTCAACTCCGATGAAGAGGTGGGCAGCGGAAGCTCGCGAGCACTGACGGAAGAAAACGCGCGGCGCAGCCACATGGTGCTGGTGCTGGAACCGGGCACGGGCTTGCGGGGCATGCTGAAAACCGCGCGCAAAGGGGTAGGTGCTTTCACTGTGACGGTGCACGGCAGGGCCTCGCACGCCGGGGTGGATTTCGAGGCTGGCGCGAGCGCGGTGCTGGAGCTGGCGCGGCAGGTCGACGCTATCGCCGGATTCACCAGCATCGAGCGGGGCATCACCGTGAACGCGGGAGTGATCGCCGGTGGCACCCGCTCCAATGTGGTGGCGGCCGAAGCGCGGGCAGAGGTGGATATTCGCGTGGCGCGGCTGCGCGACGCCGCCGTGCTGGAACGAAAATTCCGGCGGCTTCGGCCGTTTGACCGGCGCTGCACCATCGCCGTGAGCGGCGGTTTGAACCGTCCACCGCTCGAACGCAGCGCCGGAGTGAAGCGGCTGTTTCGCACCGCGCGGAAGCTGGCGCTCGAATTGGGAATTGAATTGGAAGAGTCTGCAACCGGGGGCGGCTCGGACGGCAACTTCAGCGCGGCGCTGGGCGTCCCCACGCTCGATGGTCTGGGCGCGGCAGGCGAAGGCCCCCACGCCGCGCACGAAAGCATTCTCATCAATCGGATCGCAGACCGCACGGCGCTGCTGGCCAAACTGCTGCTGGAGCGGCCGGTGGCAGGTTGAGGGTCACGGACACCAAAAGGGCGGGACGGGCGTGCCCGGCCCGTGGTGAGCGAGGAGGTTTTTGAGCACACTACGGGCTTGAAGAGTGGATGAAACGATGGATACGTTGCGGGTGGCCGGGGCTTCGCGGACTTATTGCCGTGCGTTTCGGCCACCCGATGATTTGAGTAGAAACTGCGTTGATGTGAGCCCGCTGGATGGCGGACAATATCAGGTCGATTCGTTCCTTACTCTCTAATATCCGGCGGGCGGCAATAATAGCTATCCGCTTACCGCCGGCGGTTATGGATTCCAGAATCCAAGATCTTCCGTCGGGAGTCCAGCCCAAGGGGGACCCCGCATGCCGTTCACGGGCGCCGGAAGTTCAGTACCAACTAAGTGCAACGTTCTCTGGCCAAAGAGAAGGACGAGCGGCGGAGCATTGCGCCACCGTCCCAATTCCAGGATACGGGGTATGTCAAGGATTGGAGTGGCGGCGTGAGGCTAAGTGATTGAGTTAGCGGGGAGGAAAACGTGGTGACCGGGTTGTGACACGGAAATGCGGGCCGGGCATGCCCGGCCCGACATCATTCGACGCGGAACTCGATGCTGCGAGTGGCCTGGGCGCCGGCGGAATCTCTCACCGTGAGCTCGGCGTGATAGGTTCCGGGCGCCAGCGTCGTGACCGGCAATTTGAGCGCGACCGGAATCACGCGGTCGCCGGGCTTGACCAGGGCGCTCAAGTCGACATCGCCCGAAGCCCACTTTTGCTCGGCGTTCTGGGCGTCGAGCACGCGCAGGCGCATGCTTAAATGGATTGGCTGGGCGGCGGCTGACGCGAGAGGCTCATAGACTTCGAAGTAGGCTTCGGCAAGGCCGGCTTTCGGCAGAATATCGGAGCCGGATACGACGACCCGGTTGCCGCGAAAGATCAGCGGCCTTTTCCCTTCCTGGACCGCTTCCTGCGCGTCCTCTGGCGACATTGGCTGCACGTCGCGGGCGAGTGCGATGGCGCTCAGGCTGAGCTTCCGGGCGTCGAAGGGGCCGATCGCCAGCGGTGTTTCGACCACGCCGAAACTATCCTTGGCCGAGCGGAAGATCAGCTTGAACCGGTAATTGCCCGGTGCGATCTTGAACTGGCGTTCGTAGTGGAGCGGTTGCCGCAGAAAATCGTCGAACTGTTGGCGGCTGCCGAAATCGAATCTCACCGTATCGCTGAACCGCGCGGCCACTTCGTCTCCCAGGTTGTAAGCGAGGCCGAGCACGTCGATCTCGGCATGCAGTTTGCCGTTCACTTCGGCGGTATGGAGAACGGGCGCGGGAATCTCGACCGCCAGATTGACTCGCGCCACGCCGTTGGGCTCATAGAAAAAGGGCACGGATACCAACGCGTCGGCATTACCGGCGTGCGGCGAGGCCGCTAAATTCTCCAACTCTTGCTCCAGCGGGTTGGCGGCGGCCAAGCTCACTTCGCGGACATTGCAATACAGAGTGCGCCCGCGCACTTTCGCGTCGCGCCGGCCGACGGTGACCTTGAGAGCATGGCAGCTTCCTTCCGGCGACTCTTGCGGCACATAGCCAAGCGTGTAGGCTTCGTCCTGCTCGCGGGCGAGCAGTTCGAAAGCGGCCAGAACGTCGTTGCCGCGGTTGAGCTCGCGGCCGCCGGTTGCGTCGGCCAGGTGGAGCGCCCAGCCCGGAGTTCGCGCGCCAGATTGCGATTCGACCGGATAGACCGAAACATCCGCCTTGCGAAACTCAGCTTCCATCCCAAACGGGTCGCGGCCGGCGTTTCTCGGCGGCGAGGCAATCCCTGGCGTCAGCCCGGATAGCTCAGACGCGCGCGCGCTGGGATCGGCGGAACCCATAACTGGGTCGACGCTGCGGCCTATCCCTTCATTGCCGGAATTCACCCAACGTTCGGCGTCGCTCGGGCGCGGCGGAGCACCAGGCACGAACAGGGCCACCACTTTGTGGCCGGGCACGTGGGCGAGGTCCTTCGCCAGTTGGGCGTAGTAGAGCGCCTGAAGATCGCCGTAAGGGTCGGGGACGAAGCCGCAGCGAAGGAGGCCGGGCAGCGCAGCCAGCGCGTGTTGCAGCTCGCCGACGTCGGCGGTGAATTGCGTGGTGATGGTCATGCAGCCGGAGCTGTAGTACGCGATGGACATCAGCCGGTCGGGTCCGGCATTATCCGCGATGAACCTGGCGGCGGGTTCCTGGATCGATTTCAGATCGTCGTTGGACTTGCCATCGAATAACAAAAGGAAGTGCTGCTGCGGCGCTCCCGGCGTTGTGGGTCCGGCGTGAGATTGGAATGCGGTGATGGGCTGCTCTTTGCCATCTTCGAAGACGTGGAAATCACTCACGGTCAGGCCGGGGATAGCTGCGCCCTTCTTGCCGGTGACGACGGCATCCACCAGCACCAGGCGCGATTCGGATCTGAGCTTCAGGGGCGCCGTGACGGGAGCGGGTTGACTGGTTTGAGCGAGCAGCGGAGCGCAGAGGGAGAGGAGCAGGACCGCACACATTGGGAGGGAGGCATGCCACGGCTGTGAAGCTCTCATGGGATCTCCACCGTGCCGTTGGCGGTGGCCATTTGCCGGCCTTCGGAGTCGCGCACGACGATGCGAATCATGTAGGGGCCGCTCTTGACATCGAAATCGCTGGTGACGATGACGCCGCGGGTAAGCCGCTGCTCGAGATTCTCGTCCTTCAGGCGAAGCTCCACCACCTTCTGCGTTCCTTTGAGGTAGTTGCCGTTGCCATCGAAGAGCGCACACACCAGGGTTACGTCGTCGCGGCTCCGGTCGTCCTGCTTGCGCAAAGGAAGCTGGCGGATATCGAGGTGAGCGGTGACGGTCAGGCTGGCATCGTCGGCTGTGGTCTTGAAGAATTCGGTGTGAATGTCGATGGGCAGGTCACGCAGCTCATCGCGGGAAAATACCGCCTCGCCGATTTCCCTCGAAGCCGTGGCCGCGGCGTTCTCTTCATGGGACGGCGCCCAGTAACCCTTGCGCGCCTGCACGGTCAAACCCTTGCCGTTGGCGAGCGTCACTTTGATCTCGTGGAACTTTCCGTCTGGCTTGAGGTCCTTCGGATAGAACCCCAGATAATAGACGTAATCGGGCGGGTTGGCCAGGCGGTTGAATTCGCCCTGGAAATCGTTCTGGCTGAGGGCGGCGCCGCCGGTGCCATATGCCAGATCGTCCAGAATCAGCCCCTGGTCTCTCCTCTCGTCAGACTCAGCCTTTTCGATCATTATCTGGACTGGTCCCACCAAATGGCAGCCGGGAGTATCGCGATCCGGGTTTATATCGCCGGCCGTGGCGTAAACGCCGCGCGCATCGAGGGTGTTGATGACGACGCCGGAGCGCGTGGCGCGGTCGATGGACTCGCTGAGTTCGACCTGCAGGTCGTCGGGGATGTACATGCCGGGCGACACGAGAATCATAACCCGATCGCCGGGCATGGAGCCGAGCAATCGCACGATGTTGTTCAGGGTGCGGAAGGCGTACAGCAAATCGCCCCTGCCCTCACTGGCGGCTCCGCGGAGAGCGAACTCGGCGATGGCGGCTGCATGGGGCGGGTTCTTGTAGCAATCGTTGACAACCTCAGTCTCCAAATCGATCATCCATTTGTCGGCCCAGTAGAACTTGGTGGGGGGTATGTACACGCGAGGCATCGCGGGCATGACCTTCATCAGCGCCTCGCGGAATTTCGCCGGGTCATCTGTGAATTCGAGCGATAGTTTGCCGGAGAGCGTGAGTAAAGCGATGCGCTCCTGCGGGGGTATTCCGTGCTCAATGTACTTCAGCGCAGCCACGCGCGCGTACATGAGGTCTTCGAGCTTGAGATGAACATCATCGAAGACAAAGGCCACGAAGCGGGTGGGAACAATGCGCGCGAGGTTGGCTGCGGGGGGCTCGGTAGGGGCATTCGATTCGGGCACAGCGGGCCGGACATGCCCGGCCCCTACGGGCATTGGCTGCGCGGCGCTGCCCTCGATGGCAAACTGCGAAATGTACTGCGGCTTGCCGCGGTCCGTGAGTTGAAAGTCCTCTTTATGAAAGCTGCCGAGTGTATGGCCTTGTTTGTCGCGGACCACCACGGGAACGCGCACCAGGTTGACGCTCGATTGAAAGGTGGGCGTCTCTTCGCGAGTGGTTACCTCGCCGGTTTGGGTTTGAGCAGTCAACGCGGCGGTGAGAAGAAACAAGGACCAAAAGCGCACGATACTCTCCTTCCGCGAGAGACCCGGAGGCGCGGATTCTCAGAGCGGACGCGGCGCCTTCGTCCCACTGGTTCGAATTATAGCCTTCTCGCCCCGCCGCTTGGAGCGGGAGCTGGTAGCTCAAAATGGCCAGGAGTCAGGGCGAAGCGTCTGCCTGAATGCGGTGCCAAGTGCTCCTGCTAGAGTAAGAGTTTGACCTCAATCTGGTTCCAATCGGGACTTGTGCCACCGGCGTTGGCGGCGTTGGTGGGCTGCGGCGGCGCTGTAGTGGGAATCTGGCTGACGGGCATGCGTAGCCGGATAGCCGCCATGGTGCCGTTCAGCGCCGGGGTGCTGATCGGCGTAGCGCTGTTCGGCCTGTTACCGGAATTGGCCGAGGATTCCAGTTGGCTTCTGGCGCTGGCGTTGTGCGTCACCGGCTACGGCCTGTTGCTGCTCATCAACCGCTACGCCTACCCGATCTGCCCCACCTGCGCGCACGACCACGATCACGAGGCCTGCGGCACCGAATTGCACGGCTTTGCCGCGCCGCTGATCGCCGCCGCGGCGCTGCATAGCTTTTTTGACGGCTGGAGCGTGGCGGTGGTGCAGCACGCGGCGCCGCTCGGTCTGCGCGTCGCGGTGCCGATCGCAATCGCCTTGCACAAGGTGCCCGAGGGCATCGCTTTGGGCGGCGTGATGCGGGCGGCGGTGCCATCGCGCGCCACGGCGCTCTCTGGTGCCTGCTGGCGGAAGGCTCGACGCTGGCCGGCGGCGTGCTGGCACTGGCGCTGGCGCCCAATCTGGGCAGCATGTGGACCATCTATCCGCTGGGCCTTACCGCAGGCTGGCTGGTTTATCTGGGCTATCACGCGGTGCACGAAGAGTGGATGCGTAGAGGCGGCGCCCGGGCGTCTGCTTCCGCGCTGGCCGGCGGAGCCGCGGCCGCGCTCATCCAGCGCGGGGCCGAAGCGCTGCTGCGGTAAGGCGAGGGGATGGAATCGTTGCCGGCAACCGCTCCCTCACGGTCGCGGCTCGGTTAGGGCGTCTGCCCCACGTGCGGTTACTGTTCGCGAATCCAATCCAGGATGGCTGCGTCGAGCCAGAATCGGCGCTCGCCACCCGCCAGGAAGCCGAGGTGGCCGCCGTGCTCGGTCAGGACGATCTGGATGCGTGGATTGCCGCGCACCGCGGGATGCTCCAGGATCCGCCACGGGACAAACGTGTCGTCCTTAGCCTGAATCAGCAGCGTGGGCACGCGAATCCGGTCCACATAGCCGATCGCCGATTGGGTGCGATAGTAATTGTCCGCCGTGCCCAAGCCAAACGATGGGGCGGTGATCCGGTCGTCGATCGCGATGATCGAATTCAGACCGGCGAGATCGGCCGCCTGGTAGCGGCCCGTCGAGAGCAGGCGGCGGCGCATCTTACGAACGAAACGGCGATGGTACAGGCGGTTGTCGGGAGCGGCGATGCGCCGCGCGCAGGCGCCCAGGTCGAGCGGCACCGACACGCCGCAGACGCCGTGCATGAGGTCCGCGGCCGAATCGCCGAGTTCTCCGGCCAGCTTCAGCGCCACGTTTCCGCCCAGCGAGAAGCCAACCACGAAGGCCGGGGAGCGGCCTTCCTGGCGGAAGACGCGCAGCACCGCGGCCAGATCGCTGGTCAATCCGGCGTGGTACAGGGTACGCGAAAGGCGCTCGGTGCCGCCGCAGGTGCGCATGTGGAACCGGTGCACGGCGAAGCCCGCTCGAAGCGCGGCGGCGGCCAGGCTTTCGATGTAGCCGGCCTCGCCCGAGCCCTCCAGGCCGTGCACCATCACGATCTCATCCGCCGCCGCCGACGGACGCTGCGATTCTACCAGCACACCAATGCCCGGTTCGGCTTCGACTATGCGCCGCTCGATTGGCTGCAGTGCCCGCGGCCGCTTCCAGTAGTGTGAAGCGATGGTCTGCAGGTGCGGGTTGTGGAACAGGGGATGGAAGGGGATCATTGGGGCCGCGGCCATACAACTCTACCACCTTGTTGATCGGGCAACCGCGGTCAGTCGTGGCTGATCACGATTTTCCCGAAGTGCCCGGCCGTCTTCATGTAGCGAAATGCATCCGGCGCTTCGGCAAACGGAAAGATGCGATCGATTACGGGACGGAGCCGATGGAGAGCGATGGCGCGATTCATGGCTTCGAACATTTCGCGCGAGCCGACGTAGATCCCTTGCAGGCGCGCGGCCTTCATCATCAGGGGACGGGGATCCACCGCGGCGCCCGGCTCCGAGAGCACGCCGATGAGGCTGATGCGCCCGCCAAAGCGGACCGCGCGGAAGGATTGCGGCAGGGTTCCGGCGCCGCCCACCTCGACAACGTGATCCACGCCGGCGCCGCCGGTAAGTTCCAGCACGCGGCGGCCCCAGTCCGGCGTCTGGCGGTAATTGATGCCATCGGAAGCGCCGAGCGCCATCGCCCGGGCGAGCTTGTCGTCGCTGCTCGAGGTGACGATGACACGGGCCCCGTGCAGGCGCGCGAACTGCAGCGCAAAAACAGAGACGCCGCCGGTGCCCAGCACCAGCACGGAATCGCCGGCCCGGATGCCGCCTTCCGTCACCAGCGCATGCCAGGCGGTGACAGCGGCGCAGGGCAGGGTAGCGGCCTCCGCGTAAGAGAGGTGCTCGGGAATCGGAACCAGGCCATCTTGATCCAGCACGACAAACTCCGCCAACATGCCATCGATGGCGCCACCCAGCGCGGACCTGCTCTCATCTTCGATGAAGGCGCCGGCGAGCCAGGTTTGCATGAAGATGGCGGCCACCCTCGCGCCCGGCTTCACCCGCGTGACGTGCGGACCTACATCGACCACCTCGCCGGCGCCATCGGAGAGTGGGATCAGCGGGATTTTCACGTGGCGGCCATAGCCGCCGCCCGCCACCACCAGATCGCGGTAATTCAGGGAGCTCGCCCGCACCCGGACCAGCGCCTGCCCGGGGCCGGGCTTCGGTTGCGGACGTTCGACCAGCTTGAGGGTGTCAAGCGAGAATCGATCTTCAAAAGCAAACGCCCGCATGGCGTGGTTCGCTACTGACTCTGTCCGGTGTTCTGCACGATGCTGCGCGCCAGGTAGTTCTCGATCTTCGAGGAGTTGCGCGCCACCTCGTAATAGGCCGCCTTGAGCAACTGATCCTTGGCGTTGCGCAGATTCTCGCGAATGCTCTGCTGCACATTCGGGTCGTTGAGCTCGCGCTGGCCGGCGGTTTCCTTGGAAATCATCTTGAGAATGCGATAACCGTCCGGGGAGGGAATGATGGGCGAGATCTGGTTGGGCTGCATCGTCAAGATCAGCTTGCGGAGCTCGGGCGAAGAATTGGCCAGCGCCGATTCGGGGATGAATCCGCGGTCGCCGCCATTCGGTGCCGAGTCCGCGTCTTCGGAGTAGTTCTGCGCCAACTGGGCGAAATCGGCGCCTTGCTTGAGCTGCGCTTCCAGGTTCTGGATTTTGGCCCTGGCTTCGGCCTCGTTGTGGGCTTTGCTGTTCCGCAGGTTGCGTACCGGCGTGTTGGGATCGGGCGTGACCAGAATTTGCGCCAGGTGGACCTGCGGCTCAGCCAGGTTGAAACTGGCTTTGTTGGCGTTGTAAAAACTCGCCACATCGGCATCGGTGATGTTGACCTGCGAGGTGATCTCCTTGTTCACGAGTTTTTCGACCGTCAGCCGCTGGCGAATCTGCGCCCGCAGATCGCCGATGGTCATGTGCCGGTCGGCGAGCTGGCGCTCGAATCCCTCCTTGGTGAAGGGAGCCTTCATCTTGTTGATCTCGGTATCCACGTCGGCATCCACTGCGGTGAGGCCCAGCTTTTCGGCGCGCTGCAGAAGGATCTCATTGGTGATCAGGCTGCTCAGCAGGTCGAGCTTCTGCGACATCACCAAGTCTCGATTGACGGCTTCCGGTTGCTGCGGGTACTGCGTCTGGTAAGTCTTTTCGAGCTCCATGTAGGTGATGGGGTGACCGTTCACCACTGCGGCAACATTGGCGGGCGGCGCGTGTTTGCACGCAACCTGAAACAGAGCGCACCCCGCCGCCAGGAGCAAAAGCGGATATGGCTTCATGGCGAATCCTCATTGTACCCACACTTCATCGCACCCGGCCTGCCAGTCTGGCTGAGCCGGCGCATGCATTTCGCCGTCCCGGACTACACTGGAGGAAGTAATGAAATTCGCTGTCTCCTCTCTTTTTTGCCTGGCCTCGCTTTTGCAGGCCGGCGCCTCCAGCTACTTTGCCCCTGAGCACCGGCTTACCGGGATCGGCGTGGATCGCGAAGGCATTTCCGGCGACGTGCTGGCCGCGCGCACACGGCTGATGGTGGAATCGCAGACGTTCATCATCATGCGGGAGCCCAAGGCGGTGGCCGGGGCGAAGCGCGTGACCACCGATCCCAAGCTGCAGGCCGCGTTTCGCACTGCAGCCGCAGCCAGCGGCTTCCCGCAGGATTTGCTGGAGGCGATTGCTTACTTGGAGAGCTGGGGCGAGGTCGGCGCGGAAAGCTGGGCGGGCAGTCCCAGGGGGATCATGCAGATCTCTCTCGATACCGCGCGGACAATGGGACTCAAAGTGGGCCACGTCACCCGCTACCGCACGGTCAGCCTGAAGGTGCGCGTCAAAAGCGCCCGCGGTAAGGTGCGGTACCAGACCGTCAAGCGCCGCACGCCCTACACGGTGATTGTGCGCGACGAGCGCTTGATTCCGCAACGCGCCATTCACGCCGCGGCCGTCTACCTGGCGGGGATGGAGCGGACGTTCGGCGGGCGGGACTGGGCCATCTTCGCTTACCACTGCGGCCAGGGATGCGTGGCGGAGATGCAGGAACTGACGCGCCGCGCGCACGGCATTCCCAAGGACCAGATCACAGTGCCGCGTATGTACTTTTCCTCCAGCCCGGCGTGGAACCGGGAGCTCTACCTTGCCATCCAGCAGCAGATGCAGCGCGACTACTCGCCGACTTATTACTTTCGGATCTTATGCGCGGCTCAACTGCTGGCCCTGTACCGCTCCGACCCGGCGGCCTTCGCCGCGCTGGCCGCCGACAACAGGAGCGAGTTCAACCCCAACGGCCGGGCCCCGCACCGCCTTTCGGTGTGGCTGAAGCGCGAGGACCTGATCTTCCATTCAGGCGAAGACATCCGCGAGGACAACGGGAAGCTGCTGGCCAGGGCGATCGACCGGCCCGAATTCTTCGGTTACGCTTTGCATATTCCCGACGCCTCGCCCGACAACCGGGAGGAACTTGCCGCGGCGTCCCCCGCCGCGCTCGGCGCCTTGACCTACATTGCCTTCGAGACGCGGCGCCTGTTCGAGGCGATGGATCCTAAGCAGGAAAGGTTTCAGCCTTTGCCGGTGACGGCACTGGTGGAACCCGAGGACCTGACACAATTGCAGGACCGGCGCGACGAGGCGGCCCACAGCTCCGGGCAGGTCTTCGATATCGATTATTCGGGCTTACCGCCGGTGGAACTGGAATGCCTGCGCTTCATCCTCGATGACCTGGGTGACGACGGTTACCTCGGTTTTGTGGAAGAAGGCCGCGACAACCTCCACATCGGCTGTTCGCCCAGCGCGCGCGATTTCTTCACTGCCGTGTACCAGGAAGCCGTGAATTCGGCTGCCACGCGGTAGGCTGTGGCGCGCACGCCCGGCTCGGCCATCGCGAGCTTGTTCCGCGGGCCGTTCCCTTCTGCGAGCTAGCGACGATACAGCCAGAGGCAGCGCCGCCGGCCACGGGGAGATACCGGCTCGCAAGTCGACCTTGCGGGCAGCCGCGGCTTGGTTCGATGCCAAGGGACCCGCGGCACTGAACGTTTTCGTGGCCTGCCAGCCGTGATGACTCCATCACCATCCTGAAGGACAAGCGGATCATCGTTCACGCCGGCAGGCGCAGGCGCGCAATGCAGCCGCTGGCGCCTTCACGGTTCTCGAGCGCCAGTTCGCCGCCGTGCGCTTCGGTGATCTGCCGGCTGAGCACCAGGCCGATTCCCGATCCGCCGGGCTTGGTGGTGAAGAACGGTACGAACAGGTTCGCCGTGCCGGCCAGACCCGGGCCGTCGTCTTCCACCCAAATCTCCACCATGGCTCCGTCTTTTTTCCAGCCGGCGCGCACGCCGCCGCCGGTGGAGAGGGCGGCATCGGCGGCGTTGCGCAACAGGTTGATCAGCACCTGTTCCAGTTGGTCGGGATCGCCATGAATGCTGACGGCGGGACCTCCCTTCACATCTACCGGGAGGCGGGTTTCCAGGCTGACCGCGCGCAGCAGGCAATCGCCGGCCACCAGCGGCTGCAATTGCGGACGCGGCAATTTGGCGAGCCGCGCGTAGGCGCTGATGAATCGCGTCAGGCTATCCGAGCGGGAGTGGATCACACCCAGGCCCCGCGTCACGTCGTCGCGCCAGTCGGCTGGGAGAGGATCGTGCGCCAGTATGCTTTCCAGGCTGCCGGCGATCGATTTGATGGGCGTGAGCGAATTGTTCAGCTCATGTCCGAGCACGCGGACCAGTCGCTGCCAGGCCTGCAATTCCTGCTCGCGCAGCGCTTCGGTGAGATCGGAGATGACCACCAACTCGAGCGGCAGCCCGCGCTCGCGGATGCGTGTGCGGCGCATTCCCCAGCGCCCGGCGCGGCCGGGGAAGGCGGCCTGCAACATGGCCTGCGCCGGCCCATCGAGACACTGATCGAGCTGCAACGCGGCCGCGGTCTGGCCCAGCAGCCGTTCGGTGGGCGCATCCAGCAGGCGCTCGCCGGCGCGATTCACCAGGCGCAGGCGGCGGTGTTCGTCGAAAGCGAAAATGGCGACATCGATTTCCCGCATTACCGTGCGCAGCAGCGTGGTGGCTTCCATCGCGCCCAGCCGCTGCTCGCGCAAGGTGACGCCGAGGGTATTGATCTCGCGCATCACCTCGCCCAGCGCGTCGTTCGGCCGGGGCGCGCGGCCGCGCACGGAAAAGTCGCCTTCGCGCAACGCGCCCAGCAGGTTGGCGAGCGTCTGCATGGGGAATACCACGCGCTCGCGCAAGGCCGCTGCGAAGCCCAGCCAGCCGCCCACGATCACCACCGTCAAGGTCCACTCGGTGCGCGGCTGATAGCCGCCGCTCCACAGCAGAGCCAACGCGCAGGCCGACGCCGGCAGGGCCGCCAGCACGGCCAGCATCATGATGTGGCCTTCGTAGCTGAGTCGGGAACGTTTATCGGAACGCGGCATGGGCGGTGGGAAGCGTGACGCGGGCTTCAGAGCCCGTAGCGCTGCAGCCTCCGGTAGAGGGCGCTGCGGCTGAGGCCGAGCGCGTTGGCGGCGTGGCTCACATTGCCGTTGAAGCGGGCCAACGCTTTCTTGATGAGCAGGGCTTCCACGTCTTCCAGGCTCATTTCCTCCAGGCGCAGGGAAGCGTCGCGGCTGCCGCGCAAGCCGAGGTCGACGGCTCGAATGGTCTCGCCTTCCGCCATGAGCACGGCGCGCTCCACGGCGTGATCCAGCTCGCGCACGTTGCCCGGCCAGGTGTGAGCCAGCAGGGCTTTCATCGCCCCTTCGTCGAAGAGGTTGATGGCTTTGCGGTAGTGCCCGGCGTGCTGCCGCAGAAAATGGGCGGCCAGTGTGGGGATGTCCTCGCGGCGGTCGCGCAAGGGCGGCAGGCGGATTTCGATGGTGTTGAGGCGGAACAGCAGGTCCTGGCGGAAGCGGCCTTCCTCCACCGCGGCGTGCAGGTCGGCGTTAGTGGCGGAGAAGACGCGCACGTCAACGCGCCGGCTCTTGGAGGATCCCACTCGCTCGAACTCGCCGGTCTCGAGGGTGCGCAGCAGCTTGCCTTGCAGGGCCTGCGAAATGTTGGCGATCTCATCCAGAAACAGCGTGCCGCCGTCGGCCATTTCAAAACGGCCGACACGGTCGGTCTTGGCATCGGTGAAGGCGCCCTTGACGTGGCCAAACAGCTCGCTTTCGAATATGCCTTCCGCCAAGCCGCCGGTATTGACGGTCAACAGCGGGTGCGTGGAGCGAAGCGAGGCTGAATGCAGGGTCTGCGCCACCAGCCCCTTGCCGGTGCCGTTTTCTCCGGTGATGAGCACGTTGGCGTCCGACGGCCCGACGCGCGAAATCACGTCCAGCACCGGGCGCATGGCGGCCGATTGGGCGATCAATTGGGGAAAGCGCTCGGCGCGCAGGGCGCGGTTTTCTTCCTCCAGCCGCTGCCCTTTGCGGAGAGCGCGGCCGAGCTCGATCTGCGTTTTGAGGATGGCGGAGAGGCGCGCATTGTCCCAGGGCTTTTGGATGAAGTCGCGGGCGCCGCGGCGCATGGCTTCCACCGCCAGCTCCACCGATCCCCAGGCCGTCATCACGATCACCGGCAGCGCGGCATCGAGAGCCAGAATGCGCTCCAGCAGCTCGAGCCCCTCTTGGCCCGAGGTCGTGTCGCGGGTGTAATTCAGGTCCATCAGCACGGCGTCGAAATCGCGCGCCTGCACGGCATCGAGGGCGGCGGCGGGAGCGGTGACAGCCTCCGCCGCGTAGCCTTCGGCTTTGATCAACAAGCGGAGGGCTTCCAGCACGTCCGCCTGATCGTCGGCGATCAGGATCGATGGCCTGCGGTCTTCGTCGGCTTTCATTCCATTCTATTGATAGCGCAAAGCTAACGCCCCAGGTGAAAGGCACGCCAAGGCCCACTCGGGGGACGTGTGAATACGGGCGTGCGAACCATCACCTGGAGCCTGCGTGTGTCCGTTTACGGGACGAAGCGGACAGATGGGCTTGCTTTTAAGCACGCCCCACCCTACTTCGCATCGCGCCAATTGTCACCCACGCCGATATCGACCACCAGCGGGACCGCCAGCTCGCGGACGCCCTCCATCTCGCGTTTGGCCAGCTTCGAAACGGCCTCCACTTCTTCGGGCGGGCATTCGAAGACCAGCTCATCGTGCACTTGCAGCAGCATGGCGGATCGGTAGCCGCCCGATTCGAGCCCGGCCTGGACGCGGACCATGGCTAGCTTGATGAGGTCTGCGGCGGTGCCTTGCAGCGGCGAATTGACGGCCGTGCGCTCGGCGAAGCCGCGGGCGTTGGGGTTGCGGCTGGTCATATCGGGGATGGGCCGCTCGCGGCCAAACAGCGTGCGCGTGACGCCGGACTGGCGGACCGCTGCGATGGTCTCGTCGCGGAAGCGGCGCACGCCGGCGTAGCGCTCGAAGTAGCCGCGAATATAGCGTTCCGCTTCGGCACGCGAGATGCCCAACTGCGCTGCCAGGCCGAAGGCGCTAATGCCGTATACGATGCCGAAGTTGACGGCCTTGGCGTCGCGGCGAGCCTCCGGGGTGACCATCAGCGGCGGCACGCCCATCACTTCGGCCGCGGTGCGCGTGTGAATATCCTCGCCGTCGCGGAAGGACTGAACCAGCAGCGGGTCGCCCGAAAGATGGGCCAGCAGCCGCAGCTCGATTTGCGAGTAATCCGCCGTGACCAGCTTCCAGCCAGGGCGGGGCACGAAGGCAGCGCGGATTTCGCGGCCGAGTTCGGTGCGGACGGGGATGTTCTGCAGGTTGGGATTGGAGGATGAGAGGCGGCCAGTAGCTGCGCCGGCCTGATTAAAGCTAGTGTGCAAACGGCCGGTGTGGGGATCCACCAGCAGCGGGAGCGCATCCACATATGTGCCTTTGAGCTTGGTGAGCTGCCGGTATTCCAGCACCAGGCGCACGATTTCGTGCTCGGGCGCCAGTGTTTCCAGTACGTCAGCAGCGGTGGAGACAGTCTTGCCTTTGCCGTATTTCACCGGCGCCGGCAGGTTCAAATCCTCGAACAAGACCCGGCCCAACTGCTGCGGCGAGCTGATGTTGAACGGCTTGCCGGCGAGCGTGTGAATGCGCTCGGTAACCCGCGCAATCTCGCCTTCCATCATGGTGGAGAGGCGTTGCAATTCGGTCCGGTCGATCAACACGCCATTGCGTTCCATCCGCGCCAGCACGCGCGCCAGCGGCAATTCGATGGTGGAGTACAATTCGCGCAAGCCGCGCGCAGCGATGGCCGGCTCCAGTTGGAGGTTGAGCTCGACAATGATATCGGCGTGCTGTTCGGGTGCGGCGCCGAGCTTGAGATCGAGCCGGCGGCGCGCCAGTTCTTCCAGTGAACAGCCTGCCGGATCGGCATCCAGAAGGAACGCGTAAAGCATGACGTCGTGCTCGAAGCCCGCAGCCGCGATTCCCATTTTTTCCAGCGCTAGCAGCGCCGATTTCACATCGCAGGCTATTTTGGGAGCGCCTGCGTCTTCGAGCCATGGCTTGAGCGCCGCGACCAGGCCACCGCCCGCCGCACGCGCCTCGCACTGCTTACATGCCAGGCCGATGGTGTAGAGCGCCAGCTCCCCCTCGCCGGATCCGGCGATGGCTACCGCGACGGGCGCGCCCCGCGGCACTTGGGCGAGCCACGCGCGCAGTTCGGCGGCATCGGCGAAGGCGGCGTAGTCGTGCACGCGCGTGTCTTCCGCCGGTCCCAGCTCCTTGAGCAGACTGTGAAACTCCATTTCCTTGTAGACTGCCTTCAGCGCCGCCGGATCGGCGGCTTGCGTGGCGACGGATTCGAGCGAAAACTCGATTGGCACATCGGTCGCAATGGTCGCCAGGCGCTTGCTCATCCGGATGCGGTCTACGTTGTTCTGCAAGCTCTCGCGGTAGGCTTTACGCTGCACCTCGGCGGCATGCGCCATGGCCGCCTCTACCGAGCCGAACTGCGCGATCAGGTCGCGCGCGCCTTTGTCGCCGATTCCAGGAGCGCCGGGGATGTTGTCGACCGCGTCGCCCTTGAGCGCCAGCAGATCGGCCACCTGCGCCGGCTCGACGCCGAGGAACTCCTTCACTTTCGCCGGGTCGTACCACTCGTCGTCCTTGGCGGGGTTGAGCATGGAGACGCGGTCGGTGACCAGTTGC
The DNA here is from genome assembly GCA_049698695.1 of Bryobacteraceae bacterium. Lineage (GTDB taxonomy): Bacteria > Acidobacteriota > Terriglobia > Bryobacterales > Bryobacteraceae > Bog-375. The sequence continues at coordinate 83,215 of JBAVYH010000057.1, forward strand.
ATCATGTCCTTGTCGCTGGAGACGATCACCACTTCCACGCCCGCGGCTTCGGCGCGCCGCGCGATGGCGCCAATCACGTCGTCGGCTTCATATCCCGGGTATTCGATCACGGGGATGCGCATGGCTTCGAGCAGGCGGCGCACGTGGGGGATTTGCTCCAACAGGTCGGGAGGCGTTTCCGCGCGGTTGGCCTTGTAGTCGGCAAACTCTTCGAGGCGGTGGGTCGGCTCGGTGCTCTCGAACACGGCGACAATGTGCGAGGGCTGGTATTCCCGCGTCAGCTTGCGCAGCATGTTGTTGAAGATGTAGACGGCTTCCGTGGAAAGGCCGGTGGAGGTGCGCATGGGAGGGGCGCCGCTGCGGGCGCGGGCGTGGTAGGCGCGAAAGATGAAGCCGAACGAGTCGATAAGGAAAAGCCGCTGGCTGGACACTTGGCCCATCATACTATCTGGACTCCGGAGCGTGGCGCACGCAGTCCTGCGTGCAGCGTCAGCAGTCGTGCCGACGTTTCTTCCCGCCGCACTACGAAGAAATGTCGAAATGAATCTCGACACATCTGGCTTGACAGCTTGCGTCACGGGTGGGGCGGCGGGGCGTTTGTGCCACAAGCCGACGGCAAAGTGTTGCGAGTTTACCACGCTATAGTCTGGTAATATCTTTTATAATCAATCACATATGATTCGGATTTCGGCGTGCTACGTTAGACGTACTATGGCAGAAAGGGCGTGCCTTGCGGTTTGAGACAACGATTCGCGGTCCGGTAGAAGCATCGGGAGTGGGGTTGCACAGCGGCGTCGCGGTGCACATCCGGGTAGTGCCGGCGCCTGCCGGAACGGGGATCGTTTTTCTGCGCACGGACCTGGAGAATTTCGCCATCCCGGCCAGTTGGCGGCACGTCGCGCGCGTCAGCTATGCCACCAGCCTGATGCGGCAGGGCGTTCTCATCTCCACCACGGAACACCTGTTGAGCGTGTTCTACGCCATGGGGATCGACAACGCCTACGTGGAGATCGACAACCTGGAGGTGCCGATCCTGGATGGCAGCGGGTTGCCGTTCGTGCGACTGATCGAGCAGGCGGGAATCCGGCATTTTCGCCGCCGGCGCCGGTACCTGCGGATCCGCCGGCCGATTTCGGTGGAAGACAAGGGAAAGCGGATCAGCATCCTGCCCGCCGACAGCTTTCGCCTGACTTGCGACACCAGCTATCCGGCGCCGGTGGGCCGGCAATCGCTGGAACTGGAAGTGACGCCGGCGCGCTTCGCTTCCGAGTTGGCGTTCGCGCGCACCTTCGGATGGGAAGCGGACCTAGCGCAGATGCGGGACATGGGCCTGATTCGCGGGGCGTCGCTCGATAACGCGGTGTGCTTCTCGAGCGGCGGCGTGATGAACCAGGAGGGGCTGCGCGCCGCGGACGAGTGTTGCCGCCACAAAGCGCTCGATCTGATTGGCGACCTGGCGCTGCTGGGCAAGCCGCTGCTGGGCCACGTGATTGCCGAGCGCGCCGGTCACGCCATGCACGCCGCGCTGGTGGCGCGCATCATGTCGGACCCCACGGTTTACGAGATGCTCACCTTCGACCAGTTAGCTTCGCGCGTGGCGCAGGCGCTGGTGCGATAGGGGCCGGGCACGGCAGCGCTGGCGGTCTTGCCGCCGGTGCTTGGTGTTTCAGGATCGCAAGCCAAGAAAAACACTGGCGGCAAAGACCGCCGGCGCCACGAAGAACGAAGAACGAATAATCGCAACCTTTCGCCGCGGCCCGGGTTGGAGTAAGCTGAGAGTCACGGGCTGCCCGCGTCCCCCGGGTCCGTTCCAATAAGGAGTCTGTATGAAATATCACTCGATGGGGACCAGCGTGCTGTTGGCCCTTCTCATTTCCGCCGGCCTGGCCACGGCGCAGACCACCACCACTCCAACCTACGAATCCGCCGTAACCACGGGCATGGTTGGCTTCATGCCCTCCACGCAGACGGCGCAGTTAAATGTGCTCAACACGGGCGGCGCTATCTCCGTCGTCACAGCCACTGCGACCGGCGCAACCAATCCGGTCGCCGCCTGCCCGGTGGAACTTGAGATTCTCGACGGGCAGAACAACGTGCTGAAATCGCTGCAGGTGAGCAATGTGGCAGCGGGCACGGAGGCATCGCTGACTTTCAAGCTCAGCGATTTGCCCGCCGGCACGGTCGTCTTTCGCCTCGATATCCGCGGCGTGGTGAAAAGCAATCCGATCGTCACGGGGCCGATCCCTGCCACGAGCGGGACAATGACGCCAATCTTCCCATTTTCGAGCTGCTCCTTGATGCCGACGCTCGAGTTGTTTGACACGACGACCGGAATAACACAGACCCTTACCAGCGACACGCGTCCCTTCGGAGTGCCGGTGGCTTTTCCGCTGACAACCAAGAACTGAGCGGCGGCAAGGGTTGGGCAGGCCATCGCTTGCTGTGGCCTGCCGGTGCCGGCGGAAGGCGACAAAAGCCGATTGCCGGTCCTATTGCCTGACCGTGATCGTCTTCCGCAGCCGGATGTCCGCCGAGGATGCGCCGGCCAGGATCTCCACCGGCTCCGGCTCGACGACGAACTTGTTTCCGGCTTCATCCCAATAGGCGAGCGACTCGGCCTTCAAGGGGACGGAGACCGTGCGCGTCTGCCCGCGTGGAATGTTGACGCGGCCGAAGCCCTTCAACTCGCGCAGCGGCCGCTCCACCTTCGAGCCAAGGTGGCGCACGTAGAACTCCACCACTTCGTCGCCATCGCGCGCGCCTGTGTTGGTGACATCCACGCTGAGGGTGATTTCACCGCCAGCCTTGAGCCTGCCGGAACTGGTGCGCAGATTCGCGTAACGGAAAGCCGTGTAGCTCAAGCCGAACCCGAACGGGTAGAGCGGCTCCTCCTTGGCGTACATGTAGGTGCGGCCGTGGCGGATGTCGTAGTCCATCATGGGCGGCAACTGGTCGAGCGATTTGGGCCAGGTCTCGACCAGCCGGCCGGCGGGGTTGTAATCGCCGAACAGGACATCGGCGATGGCGGTGCCCTCCTCCTGGCTGTTGTGGCTCATATGGATGATCGCCGGCACGTTCTGCTGGGTCCAGTTGATGGCGTAGGGGGCGCTCGCGACCAGCACCACCACCGTCTTGGGATTGGCCTGGTAAACTTCTTTGACCAGGTCTTCCTGTTCCAGCGTGAGCGACTGCCGGTCGCTGCCTTCCATGCCTTCGCTGGGAATGGCGCATCCGCTGGTCAGCATCAGACCTTGCAGCAATTGCTGTGGCGTCCGGCCGCAGGTGGGATGGTTGCCCACCACCACAATTGCCACGTCGGCGGATTGCGCCGCTTTCACCGCCGCGCCGCCGGTGTTGTCAACCACGTGGCGGACCTCGACGCCCGGGCCGACCTTGGTCCGAATGGCTGCCAGCGGCGTCACCGCGTACGGCGGCACTCCCCCATAGAAGTCCGGCAGCACCTGGCCGGCGCGCGGACCGATGACGGCGATGGTCTTGATGGCGTGCCGATCCAGCGGCAGCAGGTTCTGCGCGTTCTTCAAAAGCACCACCGATTCGCGCGCCACCTGCAATGCAATGGCATTGTGCTGTGGCGAATTCACCGGGTCGGGTGCGCCCTTCAGCTTCGAGTACGGAACCACCGAGGGCGGATCGAGCAGGCCCAGGCGCAGCGCCGTGCGCACGCTGCCGCGGAGCACGCTGTCGAGATCCGCTTCGGTAATCAGGTGGTCCGCCAGCGCGTCTTTGACGGCCGTCTTGTAATCTTCGAAGATGGTCAGGAACATGTTGATCCCGGCCTTGATGGAAGCCGCCGCGGCTTGCTTCAAATTCGGATAGGCCTTGTGCTGGCTCACCAGGTTGCCGAGCGAGCCGGCATCGGTGCAGATGATGCCGTCCACGCCCCACTCCTTGACCGTGATGTTCTCGAGGATCGGATTCACCGTCATCGGCACGTGGTTCCAGGCATTGTAAGAGGCCATGTAGGCGCGCGCGCCGCCGTCCTCAAATCCCATGCGGAACGGCACCGAATAATATTCGCGCAGCAGCCGCACATCGAAGTCCGACGACGAGCCGTAGCGGCCATGTTCGTTGCTGTTGGCCAGGAAGTGCTTGAGCAGGCTGGCGGCCTGCCAGTACTTCGGGTTGTCGCCCTGAATGCCGCGAATCAGCGCGGCCGCCATGGTGCCATTGAAGAAGGGATCTTCGCCGTAGGATTCCTGGGTGCGGCCCCAGCGCGGATCGCGCGCCAGGTCCGCGTTGGGCGTGAGCAGCACCAGGAACGCCTTCGCGTTCTCGCCATTTTCGAAGATGTAGCGCGCCTCGGAACCGATCACCGCGCCTGCCTGGCGCACCAGATCCGGGTCCCAGGTGCGCGCCAGGCCGACGCCTTGGGGAAACTGAGTGGTGGGTGTGGGCAGTGTTTTCGCACTTTCCGGAACGCCGGGAAACGCCTCGATGAGCTTTTGCATGGGCCCGCCGAGGACCACACCGCTGAGGGCTTCGCCGATCGCGGTGCCGCGAATGCCCAGCCGCGGAACCATCACGCCTGAGGTCCCCAGGCTCGAGATCTTTTCGTCCATAGTCATCAGCGAGAGAACGTTGTCGATGCGCTTCTCCGCGTCGAGTGCCGGGTCTTGAAACGGGTATTGATATTGGGCCAGCGCAGGCGCCAAGAATGCCGGAAACAGAACACTCAGGATCATCAAGGTCTTCATCGTGGAATTCCTTTCTCAAGTACATTGCGGGCGTGCGTCCGCTCCCTTACGGTCGCGGCTCGGAAGTGCGGCTCGGAGCCGCGCGTCAACGGGTTCGTGCCAGAGAACATCGCCATACTTTGTCCCTCTGCACATCGATTTGCGCGAGGGCGCAGGTCGCGAAAATGCTGAAAACCGCAAACGCGACCGGCTTCATTCTATCTCCCGTCGAACCACCCCTTGATCAGCGGCCACGCCACTGAATTGACCGCTGCCAGCACCGCAACAGCCAGCACAGATCCTGGAGTCAGCAATAAAGATGGGCCCAGTAAGAGCGAAGACTCGGGCCTTTCGCGATGGCGCAACAGGCGCTGCCGCCTCCACAGCCGCAGGTACGTGACTCCGACGACAAAATGCGCGATGGCGAGGACAGCATGCTCAACCGTGACTTCCCGTGCGATCCACATCGCTGCGCTGAAGAGAAAAAGGATCGCAGCCCACTTGTATGTCGTTTCCATTCTCGGCATGCCAGCCTCGTCCACTGGGGCGGCTCTTCCGCCCGCCGGCCCATCTAACACACCGGCACCGCTTCGATCCCCGGCAGCGCGCCTTGTTTGTCAATTCTCGACGCGATATGCTCCACGCCGACGGCGCAATGATGAGCCGGCTCTTGCGCGCTGCGCAGCAGCAGCCATTCTAACTCCGCACCAGGCGTGGGCCCAGCAGCGCGCCTGGTCCGGAAGCTGCCCTGCGGCTGGCGGAAATCGTGCTTCCAGTGCGAGCACATAATAGGAAGACAATGGCAGTGACGATGAAGGACATCGCCCGGGAACTCGGGCTGTCCGTGGTGACCATCTCCAAGGTCATCCGCAACCACAGCGATATTTCAGAAGAGACGCGGCAACGCGTGCTCCGCCGCATCAAGGAATTGAACTACGAGCCGAATATGGCTGCCCGCGCGCTGGTCACGGGCCGAACCTATTCGGCCGGTTTGATTATTCCGGACCTGGTGCACCCGTTCTTCGCCGAAGTGGCGAGCGGCCTTTCCGATGTGCTCCGCCGCAAGAATTACAGCCTGCTGATCTCCTGCTCGCAGGGCGAGCCTGACCTGGAACGGCACGAGATCAAGCGGCTTCTCAGCCGGCGGTTGGATGCGCTGATGATTGCGTCCACGCAAACGACGGTGGAAAGCTTCCGCCGCATTGAAGAGCGGAAGGTGCCGTATGTTCTCATCGACCGCGCTTTTCTGGGGATGCCGGCGAATTTTGTCGGCGTGGACGACACGGCGGTCGGCCGGCTGGCGACCGAACACCTGATCTCGGTCGGATGCCGGCGAATTGCGCACATTCGCGGTCCCGCATCGAGCACGGCGATCGGGCGCCTGGAAGGTTATAACCAGGCCTTGGCGGCGGCCGATCTGAGTCAGCTCCAGGGCTACGTTGTGGTGGGGCGCTCGCCCGACGTGGATAGCTGGATCAGCGGCAGCGAGGCAATGAAGAAGCTGCTCGATCTCGACCCGCGGCCCGACGGTGTGTTCTGTTACAACGACCCGATCGCGATTGGCGTGATCGATCGGATTCTCGAGGCCGGTTTGCGCGTTCCCCAGGATATTGCCGTGATCGGCTGCGGCAATCTTCATTTCGACAAGTCGCTGCGCGTGCCGCTGTCCAGCGTGGATCAACAGAGCAGGGCCATCGGCGAGCGCGCCGGGAAGCTGGTGCTGTCGCTGATCGAAGCCAAGGTGCCGCCGCAGCCAAAGAGCATCATGCTGCCGCCGACCCTGGTGCCGCGGGAATCGACGCGGAGGAGTGCCTGACGGCGCGCCGCCAGCATCGGGTAACACGCTTCGGCATGTGCTACAATACAAGTAGTCCCCACATTCTAATGCCTGCAACGGATTCACCTCGGCGCCTAATCGGCTCGGGGAGAGCAACTTTCTCAAAGCGGAGCGGGTGATTCTATGTTATATGACAGCACGAAAGTTCTATTACGCGGAATGCTGAGGTCGTTAGAGAGCCCCAACCAAGAAGGATGGGACGACCAGGTAGAGTCGGGTGGCGAGTGTCTCTACGAAATGCACCAGATGGCCCGCCCGCTGTACAAGGGTTACAGAACGGATGGGTTGAATCGGGCGCCGGCGCTGGTGCCGGTTTACGAAAGGGCGGCGCGTGCGATACCGCACGTGAAGTCCATGGTGAGGGCAATTCGCCGCAAGGATCAGGCTGCCGCGGTCGAGAGCGGCACGGCCGCCCTCGCTGAGATGTGACGCCCGGCCTCGGATGTACTGCACAGTACATTATTCAATCCTGAGTGGCTACCTGCCGAGTAAGTAGGGCATCTTCATTCTTACTTCCGCCGCTTGGACGAGCCGGCCAGTCAGGTAAGGACCTTCCATCGAGATCGGTGACACCGCGGACATTCCGCTGGAAACCCGCGCTAAAGCGCAGAATTCAGCCGGCGCAATTTAGCACGAGGTGGCGAGTGCGTTCCGTGCTACAATAGATGCGTAGTTTGACAGTTCCGCTAATTGAGGCCCTCGCATAGTCCGGCACAACCGTCTATCCTGCCCGCGATTCGCTGCTCTGCAAATTTCAGAAAGAAGATTTTAATTGAAGAATATTTTCGTAGGAAACCTCAGCTTCGGGGCTACCGAAGATGCGGTCCGATCCATGTTTGAAGAATACGGCACGGTTGACCGTGTCAACGTTGTAACCGACCGGGACACCGGACGCGCCAGAGGCTTCGGATTCGTGGAAATGAGCGTGGCTACCGAAGCCGACGCTGCCATTGCCGGCCTGAATGGCAGAGAACTCGATGGCAGGGCGCTGAATGTGAATGAAGCCCGGCCGAAAGAAGATCGCGGCGGATTCCGCAGCAACGGTGGTGGCCAGCGGCAAAACAAGCGCTGGTAAGGTAAAATGAGATTTGGGGGCGGCTCTCGAAATTACCGTCCCCAAGTCCTCCTCTTGCGCGGACTCGATCCGGCCGGTGTTGTTTACGGGCCTGGGAAAGTTCGTGTGCATGGCATGACTGCAGTTCGAGCCGAACGGGAGAGCATAAAAAGGAGACAGCACCATGGCCACGCGATCGCGTACTACGTTCCAGAAACGACAGAAAGAAATGGCGCGCGCCGAGAAGCAGCGAGATAAGGCTGCCAAGCGGGCGCAACGGAAAGAGCAGGAGCACACCCCTCCAGTTGTGATTTCGCTGGAAGAGGCCGCGATCCTTCGTTCGTAAGCCGTCGATCCGGCAGGGGGCCCGAAGTTGCCTTCGCTCAATTGGCGGGCTTTTGATTCACGCATCGCTATTGTGCTTGTGAGCCGCATTTCTGAATCGGCTGCCGGGCACTAACTCAGCGTATCCTCAGATCACTCTCACCCTCCGCGCCGCTCGGCTTCGAAACTGAACCAGCCGTCCCAGGCGCCGATATCGAGCACACGTTTGCCGGTGAGGTCGGCCGGGATGGGGAAGCGGGAATCGCAAATGAGTCTTCAGCTCATCCAAAGCCGTCTCGATCTCCCACCGCTCGTGATATAGGGGCGCCAGTTCTTTGGCGGGCTCCTGCTTGGGGTGATCCGCTCAGAGCACGCTCAGGAAGTTGACCAGGTCTAGCTCGTCCTGTGGGCTTAGGACAAGTCCGAACCGGTTCTCGTAAAAATGCACGACATCCAGCAGGGTCTGAGCCGAGCCGTTATGGAAGTATGGGGCGCGGGCGGAGAGGCCGCGGAGGACCGGTCCCTTGATCTTGCCGACATGGGCGAACTGGCCGTCGATCAACGCTTGGCCTGGATCGCTAGTCGTCTTGCAGTTGCCGCTCGGCTGACCGTTCACTAGCTGGCACACCGTGATAGTGGGCAGATAGCCGATATCCAGCCCGCCCATATTGACGTGTGCATTCGAAGGGCTGGGGTCGCCGGTCCCGATGTTCAAGGGCGTGGGAAAGGAGTGGTTGCCTACGCTGGGAGTGTCGTGGCAGGTGCCGCAGGTTCCGGTAAGCGATGGAATCCCGCCAGAGACCAGTCCGCCCTCGGAAACATCGTCGTTGATGCCGGCTACTCCCGTAATGGTGATGGGTCTGCTGTTGAAGATGGCCTGCCCCGGGCCACCGACGCCCGGAAGTCATACGAAGGCAGTCCTGACCACGCGTTGTAGAGGTTGAAGATGTTGGACGTGAACTGGCCGTCGCCCGACGTCATCAGCCCACCCGGCTGTTCCGGCCCGTTAGGTAGTAACGCGTGGACACTCGAGTTGATGCTAATGAAGAACGGCAGCGTGGCCAGGGGAATCGGCCCGCCAGTTGCGCCCGCGGAGTTCAGAGGTCCGGTGAGGAACCCGAAGGATTGCGCTGTGAATAGCGCCATCTCGAAATTGACGATTTCCTGCTGTTCCGCGGGGGTCGGCCTCGTGCCGTCGCCTTGCGCGTGGCCAACGGTAGCATCGAGCGACTGATGGGCCAAGTCGCTTTCGAGCGACCCGGGATAGTTTGTATAGAGAATTTTGGTTGTGCCCGTGAGCGGACTGGATTCCCGGCCGTCCCACATTACGGTGCTTAAGAATCGAAGATTCGTGGCGGGTAATGGCCGGCGGTATTGGGAGATGACGTCAGTCTCGTTGCAGGCGTATGGATTGCTGACGGCGGTGACCGCGTAATCCGCGTTCGCAGGAACCGCCAGGGCGATGCGGATCAAGCCCCGCGTGCGCAGCAAGCTATAGGCGGAGTAGCGTCCCGGAAGCGTCGCGACATCGATGTTGTGATCGCAGTTCGAACCGTCGACCGTGCGGAAGATCGGGTCCTGGCCGCCGGTCTGATCGAATCGCAGTTGGACGTGCAGGGCGGACACCGACATGCCGTCGCTCGGCTGGTGGCACGACCCACAACTGCGACCGTTCGTACCCAGGCTTTGGAAGAATAGCCCCGTTTGATCGATTCCTCCGCCGCTTGTGCTGTAGGTCTGAGAAGCGCCGCCCAGGTTGAGGAACGAGGTCCCATTGGGAATGAATGTCTGGTTCGATGACCGGGGAAGTTGCCCATTCACCGTTTTCGAAATTACGATTGTCCCGGCGAGAACCAGCAGAGAAACCGTCGCAGCCCTGCTCCTGCGCTGAGAATAAACGCGACGCATAAGTTAAATACCCTCCTTGCGCGGAAATCGCGATACGGCTGTGCCTCCGCGATCAGTTGCTTTGGGCGGTTCGCCACCGCCCTCTGTATGGGTAAACGGGATTCGAAGCGAAATTTAGCAAGCTACGGCGCGAAATAATTGCGCAGCGACCCGCCTGCGGTCCAACCGCCGCGTGCTTTGAGTCTTAAGGGTTACAGAGGAAGATAGCGGGCGGCATTCAATGCGGCCCCGCCAGCTCCCGCCGAAGCCATGCATGCGCCAGGCGAAGCTCGTGACGAACTATGTGCACGGAGCGGCCTACTACTGCGGCCGTCTCTTCCGCAGTCATGCCTCCGAAGTAACGCATCTCGATCAGTTCGGCCAGCGAGCTTCGCTCCCGCGCCAGGGCGTCCATGGCGAGGTCCAGATCCAGGAGTTTCATCGGCCCTGTGCCGCCGCCGGCTTCGAACTCGATGGACGTGTCTAACTGGACCTGCCCCTTGTTACGCCGTGCCGCGGCTCGCGCCCGGGCGTGGTCTACCAGGATGTGGCGCATCGCCCGGGAGACCACCGCAAAGAAGTGGGCCCGGTCGGTGAACTCGATTTCCGAATGGCCGAAAAGCTTCAGGTACGCCTCGTTCACCAGGGCGGTGGGCTGCAAAGTGTGGTCCGGGCGTTGCTTGCGAAGCTGCGATTCGGCAATCCGGTGCAGGGTCTGATAAACGACGCTTATCAGTTCGCCTCGCGCGGATGCGTCGCCGGCGCGCATCTGGTGCAGCAACTCGGTGATAGGCGGGTGCGATTCGGTGCCGATGGGATTCATTATACGCTTTGCTAATTTTCTGGAGATTTCTCGCTATATAAGTCAGGGGGCACACAACCACCGGCGCCCCGGCCGGAGAGGAAGGGGTGGCCTGCGGGCGCCGCCGGTCGCGCCATCGATTTCCGGAAAGCGCTGTGTCATCATGTTCTGAGTTATGCGAGACGAGGTTCTCCAACTATTCCGCGAGGTGGATGATCTCACTCCCGCGGAGCGCAGGCTTTATTTTGAGCGGCGCCAGGTTCCGGCGGACTTGCAGGCGGAATTGGAATCGCTCCTCCAATTCGACTCGCCGGATACACCGATGGCGGAGACGGTTTCAGGAGCGGCGCAGGCCTTCCTGGAATCCTTGGAAGAGTTCCCCGCGCTAGGACTCCGTTGCGGACCCTACCAGCTGGAGCGCCTGCTCGGCCGCGGCGGCGTGGGCGAGGTTTTTCTGGCGGAGCGCGCCGACGGCCAGGTCGAGCAACGCGTCGCCATCAAGCTACTCTGCCGTGGCGTTCCGCGTCCTTCGTTGCGGTCCAGGTTTCTGCAGGAGCGCCAGATTCTGGCCGGGCTGCAGCATCCCGGAATCGCCCGCCTTCTCGACGTAGGGGAGACTGCCGAAGGCCGCCCCTACCTGGTGCTGGATTATATCGATGGCGTTCCCATCGATGTGTACTCGCGGAAGCTGGATCTGCGCGGCAAACTCCGCCTGTTCCTCGATGTGTGCGATGCGGTCGCGTATGCGCACCGCAACCTGATCATCCACCGCGACATCAAGCCTTCCAACATCCTGGTGAACGCGGCTGGCCAGCCAAAGCTGCTGGATTTCGGGATCGCCAAGATACTCGCTGCCGAGACCGACCAGACCCGCACCGAGGAGCGTCTGCTGACGCCGGACTACGCCAGCCCGGAGCAGGTCCGCGGCGCGGCCCAGAGCACCGCCACCGATGTCTATTCGCTCGGCGCAGTGCTCTACCGGCTCCTTACCGGGCAATCGCCACATGCCTTTCCCAATCGCACGGCGGAAGCCATCGAGGCCGCGATCTGCACCACCGATCCCGCTCCAGCCCGCCGCCTGAATCCCGATTTGCCCGCGGATCTCGACTTCATCCTCCGCAAAGCACTGCGCAAGGAGCCCGAGGAGCGGTATTCCTCGGTCGAGGCGCTGGCCGGCGATCTCAAGGCGTTTCTCGAATCGCGGCCGGTGCGGGCGCGGTCGGCCAACTTCTGGTATCGCTCGCGGAAGTTTGTGCGGCGATACTGGATGCCGGTGAGCGCCGCCGCGGTGGTGATCCTCAGTCTCGCGGCTGGCCTGTATATCGCGGAGCGCGAGCGCGCGCTCGCGGAGGCGCGCGTGGTCCAGTTGCGGCGGCTTTCCCGGCAACTCGTGGATTTCGAACACCAACTGCGTGTGCCGAATGTCGGCACCGACTTGCAGTTGCGCAATAAGATCGCCGCTATCTACATCCAATATCTGGAAAGCCTGCGGCCGGACGCTCTCCACGATAAAGAACTGGCGCTCCAGATCGGCGCCGGTTATCTGCAGCTCGCGCGCATTCAGGGGGTTCCGGAGTGGAATCAGCAGGGTCAATACGTCGAGGCCGAAAAGAGCCTGAACAAGGCGGGGGAGATCGCCAAGACCGTTTTGGCTGCCGATCCAACCAACCGGGAAGCACTTTGGCAGGTGGCCAACGTGGCGCATGATCGCGCGGTGATCGCGTACGCTGAACGCCGCCCGGAGGAAGTCATCGCTTGGTCTCCGAAGGCTGTGGAGGGCTTCGACCGGTTGGCGAAGCTGGGAAATCTGACGCGCCGCGAGGTTAACGGCGCAACTTATATCTACGGAGATCTGGCGGAAGTCCACACCGGCCTGCATCGGTTCCAGGATGCCGTCCGATACGCCCGGCTGGCAATTGACTACTCGCGAAACACCTCTACCGTGCCAGGGCCGCGGGCGCAAGCGTTCAACATGCTGGCCGGCGCCTTAACCTACCTGGGCGACCTGCAGGGTGCGCAGGAAGCCATCCGCCAGGCGCGCCAACTCTGGGAACAGCTCCTCCGCGACGAAGGGGAGATTTATTACACGCATATCATCCTGTACCAGACCCGCTGCCGCGAGGGACTCCTTCTGGGAGAAGAGGGCGGCGTCAATCTGAACCGGCCCGATGAGGCCGCCATGCGGCTTCAGGAAGCGTTCGATGCGATGGAAACCTTCGCCCAGGCGGATCGCAACAATTACGAGTCTCGGACCATGATCGCGATGGCCGGGCATTACCTTGGCGATCTCTTGCGCCGCACGAATCCGCAGCGCGCACTGGAGGTCTACGATCACTCGCTGATGAGGGTCCGGGAGGTTCCCAGCGATGTGGCCGCACGCCGTCTGGAAGTGTTCCTCCTCGCCGGTTCCTCCTATGCCGCCCGCTGGATGCATCGCGAGAGCGATGCCAGGGCTCGGCTTGAAGCGGCCTTCCGACTGCTGCGCGACACCGGCGATTATCCCGCTGCGGCGCTCAAGCCTGGAAGCGAGGCCGACATTGCGGTGCGTGCTCTCGCCGACCACGATGCCGAAACAGGCCGGCTCAGCCAGGCGATCCGCAGCTATCAGGAGCTGCGCCGTGGCCTCCTGGCATCCAACCCCGACGCGCGGACCGACTTGCTGAATGCCGTCTCGCTTACGGCGCTCGACGCGTCCCTGGCGGCGCTGCTCCTCCGCGCCGGCGCCGCGGACCAGGCCGCCGCTCTCGAGGCGGGCAACCGGGAGATCTGGCGCCACTGGGACCGCCAGCTCCCTAACAATCCGTTTGTGCTGCGCGAGCTCGCAGCGGCGGAATCGGCCGTTCATTCCCCCGCACATTCCGCCCAAAAATCCCGCCTCAACCGTATTTCTGGAGGAAATAAGTGGCTTATGCAGATTCGCCGAAACCTCACGATGTTCTCGTCGAGCGGATCGCCGACAGCGAAACGAAGCTCTTGAAGGCGTTCTACACATTCGCGGAGAGCAACCAGACGCGTCTCGCCACCATCGAGACGGATTTGGAAGCGGTGAAGAAGCGCCTCGGGGCTCTGCCGACATCTCCGGCCGTCCACCCCCTTTCGCTCCGGTATGCAATTGGGCTATGAATAGCAACTGATCCCTATGCGATTCTCGATGAAGCACACCGCAATTCAGATTTCGCTCGGAGCTGCGCTGCTTGCCACTGCCGCCGCGGCGCAGGCGCCGACCGCTCCCGCACCGCGCACGCACGCCTGGTGGCACGATGTCGACCCCGGTGTCCGCCCTTACACCGCCAATGCCAAGAAGCTGCCATTGATCTCCGTCAAGGGCAACAAGTTCGTCGACCCGCAGGGCGCCACGGTGCTGTTCCGCGGCCTCTCCATCTCCGATCCCGACAAACTCGAACAGCAGGGCCATTGGAACCGCGAGCATTTTGTAAAGGTTCAGGAGATGGGCGCGCACGTGGTGCGCATTCCCATCCACCCGGTCGCCTGGCGCGAGCGAACGCCGGCCGAGTATCTCAAGCTGCTCGACCAGGCGGTGGAGTGGTCGACCGACCTGGGAATGTATGTCGATCTCGACTGGCATTCCATCGGCAATCTCACCACCGGCCTTTTTCAAGACCCGATGTACGATACTTCGCTCCAGGAAACGAACCAGTTCTGGCGCATCGTGGCCCACCATTTCGCCGGCCACAATACGGTGGCGTTCTTCGAGCTCTTCAATGAGCCGACCACCTTTCGCGATCAGCTCGGTCCGGTTTCCTGGGACGAATGGAAGAAGATCAACGAGAACCTGATCACCATCATCCGCGCGAACCGCGCGCAAGCGATCCCGCTGGTGGCCGGCTTCGATTGGGCGTACGATCTGACCCCGCTGCAGCTCAGCCCGATCGCTGCCGAGGGCATCGGCTACGTGGTTCACCCGTATGCCAACAAGCGGCCGCGGCCGTGGGAGCCGAAATGGGAAGAGGACTTCGGTTTTGCCGCCGCCACCTACCCCGTGGTCGCCACCGAGTTCGGCGGCTTCCAGCAGGGCGGAGCCGCCGGACAAACGCCGTACGGGCCGTCGATCATCAAGTACCTGGAAGGCAAGGGCATCAGTTGGATGGTCTGGTGCTTCGACCCGGAATGGGGTCCGACCCTGATCAGCGACTGGAACTACACGCTGAACGCGTCCGGCGAGTTTGCCAAGCAAGCCCTGCACGGAGAAGTGCAGTAGCGGGCCGGGCGGGGAATAGCCAGTTCGAAGCCGGCAGCCGCTCCCTCATGGTCGCGGCTCCGAAAGGCGCCGGAAAGGTCGAGATGAATTTCGACCCGGCACGCAGGAATGCGTGCGCCAGGGAGCTTACACCGCGCGCAGGCGCTCGGCGGCGGCTTCCGGGGTGAGATCGCGCTGGGGCACGGCGAGCATCTCATAGCCCACCAGGAACTTGCGCACCGTGGCCGAGCGCAGCAGAGGGGGATAGAAATGCAGGTGCATATGCCACTCCGGATGCGCCTGGCCATCGGTCGGACTCTGGTGGAAGCCCATGCTGTAAGGGAAAGGCGCCGCAAAAAGACGGTCGTAGCGCGCGGTCAGGCGTTTGAGAATGTCGGCCAGGCCGTCGCACTCGGCGTCATCGAGGTCATCGATGGCGGCGATGTGGCGCCGCGGCATCACCATCGTCTCAAACGGCCACACCGCCCAAAACGGCACCACCGCCATCCAGCTTGCGTTCTCCTCCACTAGCCGTTGCCGGCGCGCGGCTTCGAGCGCCAGGTAGTCACAGATGAGGCACCGCGCGCGCGCTTCGCGCCACGCCAGTTGCGCAGCCTGTTCCTTTACGATCTCGTTCGGCAGGTGCGCGTTCGACCAGATCTGGCAATGCGGATGCGGGTTACTGCAGCCCATCATGGCGCCGCGGTTTTCGAAGATCTGCACGTGCCGGATATACTCGCGCGCGCCCAGCTCGCGGTATTGCTCGGCCCAGGTGTCGACCACGCGGCGGATGTCGGCGGCCTCCATGTGGGCGATGGTGAGATTGTGTTTGGGTGAAAAGCATACCACGCGGCAGATGCCCGGCTCGCCTTGCGCCA
This sequence comes from Bryobacteraceae bacterium, assembly GCA_049698695.1. Taxonomy (GTDB): domain Bacteria; phylum Acidobacteriota; class Terriglobia; order Bryobacterales; family Bryobacteraceae; genus Bog-375. The sequence continues at coordinate 98,889 of JBAVYH010000057.1, forward strand.
CCAGAAGCCCGCTCTCGTCAAAGCGGTCCGGCGGAGTCTCGGGCCGCAGGGCGGCGAAGTCGTTATCGAAAACGAAGGTGCATGTGTAACTCGGATTGCGAGCGCCGCCCACGCGCGTATTGCCGGGGCATAGGTAGCAATCGGGATCGTATTCAGGCTGCAGAACGCGGGCGGTCTCTTCCACCTGCCCCTGCCACGGCCGCTCGGTGCGGTGCGGCGATACCAGCACCCATTCGCCGGTTAGCGGATTGAGCCGGCGGTGCGGATCCTGTTTCCAGTCGAACATGAAGTCACATGGTAACCAAACGCAGCGGCGGGGCGGGGAGCCGCCCGGCAGGCGTATTACAATAAGCCTTCCATGTCTGAACCCTCCAAATTCCTTCTTGCCGACCGCCAGATCCCTTCGGTTTGGGTCAACGTGCTGCCGTCGCTTCCCGAGCCGCTCGCCCCGCCTCTGCATTCGGGCACTCATCAACCGCTGACGCCGCAGGACCTGGCGCCGCTCTTTCCGATGGAGCTGATCGAGCAGGAGTTCTCCCCGAAGCCGGAGATCGATATCCCGGGCGAGGTGATGGATATCTATCGCCTGTGGCGCGCCACGCCGCTCTATCGTGCGCGGCGCTTGGAGAAGGCGCTCGACACGCCGGCGCACATTTATTACAAGTACGAGGGCACCAGCCCGGCCGGCAGTCACAAGCCCAACACGGCGGTGGCGCAGGCTTATTACAACAAGCGCGCCGGCATCCGCCGCCTGGCCACCGAGACCGGGGCGGGGCAGTGGGGCAGCGCGCTGGCGCTGGCCTGCCAGATGTTCGGCATGGAATGCACCGTCTACATGGTGCGCGTGAGCTACGATCAAAAACCGTATCGCCGCATGATGATGCACGTCTGGGGTGCGGAGGTTTTCGCCAGCCCCAGCGAACAGACGCACGCCGGCCGCGGAGTGCTGGCAGCGCATCCGGATTCGCCCGGCAGCCTGGGTATCGCCATCAGTGAAGCCGTGGAGGACGCCGCCACCCACGCGGATACCAATTACTCGCTGGGCAGCGTGCTCAATCACGTGCTGATGCACCAGACCGTGATCGGCCAGGAAGCCAAGCTGCAGATGCAGATGGCGGGCGAGGAGCCGGACGTGGTGATCGGCTGTTTCGGCGGCGGCAGCAATTTCGGCGGCCTGGCGTTGCCTTATGTGCTGGACCGCCTGGCCGGCAAAGGCCCTCGCATCCTCGCCATCGAGCCTTCCGCCTGTCCCACCCTGACGCGCGGCAAGTTCACCTACGATTACGGCGACACGGCAAAGCTCACGCCGCTGGTCAAAATGTTCACCCTGGGGCACGACTTCGTGCCGCCGGGCATCCATGCCGGTGGGTTGCGCTACCACGGAGCTTCGCCGTTGATCAGCCACCTGGTGCGGCTGGGGCACATCGAAGGCAAGGCCTACACGCAGCTCCCGGTGTTCGAGGCAGCCATTCAATTCGCGCGCACCGAGGGCATCCTGCCCGCGCCCGAGAGCGCGCACGCGATTCGCGCCGCGGTGGATGAGGCGCTCGCCGCCAAGGAAGCGGGGCGCGGCAAAGTCATTCTCTTCGGCCTCAGCGGCCACGGCCATTTCGACCTCGCGGCGTACGAGAATTACATCTCCGGCAAACTGGTGGATTACGAATATCCCGGCCGGGAGATTGCCGAAGCCATAGCGGCTATCGATTCGGGCAGCTAGCGCTGCCCGCAGGGAGGAGCAGCCTATGTTCGAGGTAACGCGCCGGGCGCAAGCCCGGCTGGCGATCGTGTGTGGCGCAGCCGCCTCCGCTCTCCCGCTCGGCGCTGCGAGTTGTGAGGCTCTGGCCCAGTTGGCGCTGCCGCAGACGACGATAACCACCGCCGTATCCATGCCGGCCGGAGACTTCACTCCGCCGGGAGGCCGGCCGCTCCACAGTCTCCCTGCCTTCTGCCGGGTGGCGGGAACCATTCAACCGATGGCGGACTCGAACATTCAATTTGAAGTGTGGATGCCGGCGTCAGGCTGGAACGGCAAGTTCCATGGGGCCGGCAACGGAGGTTTTGCAGGCGATATCAACTACGCGGAAATGGCGTCGGTGATCGGCCACGGTTACGCAGCCGCTTCCACCGACACGGGACACAGGGCACCATTCATCGATGCCGGCTGGGCGCTCGGCCACCCGGAGAAGGTGACCGACTTCGGATATCGCGCCATCCACGAGACCGCGGGGAAAGCCAAGGCGATTATCGCTGCCTTCTATGGTTCGGGTCCGCGGCATTCTTATTTCCTGTCCTGCTCCAACGGTGGCCGCCAGGCTCTCATGGAGGCGCAGCGCTTTCCCGAAGACTACGACGGCATCATCGCGGGGGCGCCCGCCAACTTCTGGACGCACCTGCTGGTGATGGCAATTGCGGACTCGCAGGCCATGCTGGCCGATCCCGCCAGCTACATTCCGGCCTCAAAACTGCCGGCCATTCAGGCAGCCGCGCTCGCGGCTTGCGACCGTTTGGACGGCGTCGAAGACGGCATCATCGAAAACCCCCTCTCGTGCCGGTTTGATCCCGCCGTACTGTTATGCAAGGGGCCGGACTCGGACAGTTGCCTGACGCCCGCACAGTTGGCGGCATTGCAGAAGATTTACCGCGGCCCGCGAAGCTCGAAGGGCGTGCAAGTGTTTCCAGGCTATTCTCCCGGCGGTGAAGCGGAGCCGGGTGGCTGGGGAGTGTGGATCACAGGTGCGGCGCCGGAGCGCAGCCTGATGTTTTTGTTCGGTACGCACTACTTCCAGGACATGGTATTTGCCGATCCGGCCTGGGATTTCCGGACGTTCCAGTTGGAGCGGGATACCGCAGTATCCGACCGGAATACGAGTGGTGTTCTGAACGCGACCGATCCTGACCTGCGGCCATTTCAGGCGCGCGGCGGCAAGCTGATTCTCTACCACGGCTGGACCGATGCTGCGATTCCTGCCGCAAACACCGTGGACTACTATCGCAGCGTGCTTGCCAAAATGGGAGCAGCTTCCAGCGGCGGTTTCATCCGCTTGTTCATGGTTCCCGGCATGCAACACTGCGGCGGCGGATCCGGGCCGGACGTTTTCGGCCAGTTCGGCGGCGGCTCAGGCGATCCACAAAACGACATGACCGCGGCATTGGAGCGATGGGTGGAGCGAGGTGTGGCGCCTGAACGAATTGTCGCCACCAAGTACAAGAACCCAGCCGAGCCAACCAGCGGCGTGGTGCGCACGCGTCCTCTGTGCGCCTATCCGCTGATTGCGCGTTGGAATGGTTCCGGCAGCACCGATGACGCTAGCAGTTTTCGCTGTGTGAAACCATAGGCCGGCCCCGGGAATGCCGGTTGCTTCTCTGGCGCACGCTGCGCCACACTGAGAGGGGTTCCTTTCGATCCTTATGCCCGATTTTTGCAGTTGCGGCGCCGAGCTTCCGCCGGATGCATTGTTTTGCCACAAGTGCGGCAAGCCGCAAAGAGAACTGCCGGAAGTGGCCACTGAAGCGCGAGCGCCAGCGCCAGCGCCAGTTGTGCTGCCTCCGCTCGGACCCCAGCCGCAGCCGGCGCCGCTTGATTTCCGCAATCCGCTGGCGCTGAAGATCGCCTTGCTGGTGGCCATGGGCGCGACGGTCCTGTTCTTTGTGCTGCCGTTCGTCAATTGGCTCGCCGCGGGCTTCTTCGCGGCGTTCCTCTATCGGCGCAGATCCGGCTCGCTGCTGAACGTCTGGGCGGGCGTGCGTATGGGCTGGATCACGGGCCTGCTGGCCTTTGTGCCGGCCGCCATCATGTCGCTGGCGGTCGAGCTTCCTGCCGCGCTCTCGGGCCGCCTGGCCAATACCTACGAGCAGCAGATGAAGAGTTTCCCGGTCCAAGACCCCGCCGCCATCCAATGGGCCGCCGGGTTCATGGCGACCGGCCCCGGCGTTGCAGTGGTGCTCACGTTCACGCTCATCACGCTGTTTATCTTTATTACATTTCTCAGCATGGCCGGCGGCGCGCTGGCGGCCAAGCTCGGCCAGGCTAGCCCGCCGCGGGGCGGGAGTAGCGCTTGACCAGCGCCACCGCCGCGAAAATCACTAGCATCGCCGCCGATTCCCGCAGGCCAAACGGCTCGCGATAGAATAGCCACCCCAGCGCCACCGCGACCACCGCGTTCACGTACGGGTAAATTGAAACCACGGCCACCGGCAGCCGGTCCATCGAATAGACGAACGCGCTATAGCCCACCAGCGAACCGAAGACCACCAGGTAGAGCAGCGCACTGACGCCGCGCGTGCTCCAGTGCACGGGATGGTGCGGGACCAGCAACGCAAAGGGCACCATCGTCAGTGCGGCTGCCAGTTGGTGAATGCCGCCGGCCACCACCGGGTGGGCCTTGCCGGCGTGGCGCCGTTGATAAATGGAGCCGAACGACCAGCCCGCCATGCCGATTTGCAGCACCAGGAAACCGATCAGCAGGCTGTGGCCGGCATACTGCGGGCCGGCGCCCGGCGTCACCAGCAGCGCCGCGCCCACCATGCCCAACGCCATCGCCCCGATGGTCGGAGCGTGCAGGCTTTCGCCGCCGGGCAGCAGCGCTTCCACTCCCACCATCCAGAATGGCGACATGGCCACGATCAGGCCGGCCATGCCGCTGGGGATGAGGGTCTCGGAGACCACCAGCGCACCGTTGCCGATGGTGATCGTTCCCAGGCCGGCTATGCAGGCCGCCGCCAACTCCCTCCCACGCGGAATGTGCAGGCCGCGATACCAGGCGAATGCGAGCGTCAGCGCCCCGGAAATCGAATAGCGCACCGCGACCAGCGTGAGCGGCGGAAAGGTCTCGAGCGACATCCGTATGCCGAGGTAGGTGGTGCCCCAAAAGAAACACACTGCCGCCAAAGCCACATACGGTTTGAACAGAGGATGTCGGGACAACCCTCAGCTTAGCATCGGCAGGCGAGCGGCACTGCCTCGCTGTCAGCGAGGAACCGGTATTCTGTCCGCGCCGTCCGGCCGCGGATCCAACTCCTACCGCCTCAATTCCCCTAAGAGCCAGGCGCGGGCCAACCTCCAGTCCCGCATCACTGTTTCGGCGGATACGCCGACAACTTCGGCCGTCTCCTTCACGTCAAGTCCCGCGAAGAAGCGCAATTCCACGATGCGCGCCTTCCGCGGATCGATTTCAGCGAGCGCGCTCAGCGCCTCGTCGAGCGCGATGAGTTCCTGTGACCGCTTCGGGGACAGATCGACGGCCTTCTCCAGATCTACTACGTGCGGCATCCGTCCGCGTTTCGCCGCAGAGCGCCGGCGCGCGCGATCCAGCAGGATTCGCCGCATCATGGTGGCCGAGACGGCAAAGAAATGCGCCCGATGCTGCCAATCCAACTGGTCGACATCGACAAGGCGCAGGTAGACCTCCTGAACCAGGTCCGCCGCCTGCAGCGACATTCCCGGACGCTCGTTTTGCAGAAAATGGCCGGCCAGGCGGCACAGCTCGTGCTGCACTCGTGGAACCAGTTCGGCCAAGGCCTGCTGATCACCGCCGGCCCACGCACGAAGAAGCTGTGTGGTCTCCAGTTGCGATGGATCAGCCATGAATGCCCCTCCGTCGGATCATATTATATGGCCAGGGGGAGGCCGATACCGGACGTCGGTGGCCACACCCCCGAAAAATCTTTTCTCCGATTGCAGTTTTTCCCGGCGGATTGCGCCTTTGGAGGCGTACGCAAACGACGAGTCATGAATTTGCGGTTTGCGACAGAAGGAGAAATCGAGATGAACGCGACACACCGGGTAATCACTACAACTCTATGCGCAGCGATGGCGGGGATGCTGTTCGTTCCCGCGGCAAGCGCGTGCGGCTATCCAGCACTGCCGCAAGGTTCCCTCAGCTTTCAGCAACTCCGGCTGGATCCGCAGAACCCCCTGGAGACGGCTTCAGCCGCCAGTCTTGCTCGCGACCAAAGGGCCGCATCGAACGGGAGCGGCGTGTCGATCGTGGGGATGTGGAACGTCCAGTTTCTTTCCATGGGCAACACAACCCACAATCCGCCCATTCCGGATGGAGCCCAGATCGACTTCGGATACGTCCAGTGGCACAACGACGGAACCGAATTCATGAACTCAGGCGGCCGCGCCCCGGCCACGCAGAATTTTTGTATGGGAGTATACCAGCAAACCGGGCGCTACACCTATGTGCTCAACCATTTTGCCCTGAGTTACGACGCCACAACGGGACTGTTGAACGGTAAAGTCCTCATTGCTGAAGCCGTTACTGTGTCCCCGGGTGGCACCAAGTACAGCGGCACGTTTACGATCACTGTCTACGATACCAACGGAAGCGAGGTCGACCACTTGACCGGCCAGATCACTGCCGACCGGATAACGGTGGACACGACGACTCCCTGAGACGGCGCAAGCCGGACGGGATGCAGGAGTCGCAGCAGAGGGCGGCGAAGCGAAAGCCCAACCGCCTTCCCCTCCAAAGATTTTGGTCCCGGGAATCGGCCGGCGCCGCCTGCGCTGGAGCGCGGCGCGTCATAATACGGAGGAAGCGCGGTGATCCGCATGGGCATTACTCCGGAACGCTGGAAGGAAGTCGAGGAACTGTACCACGCCTCTGTGGACCAAGCGCCGGAGAGACGAGACTCGCTCCTCGAGAAAGCGAGTCCCGAAGTTCGCGAGATCGTTCAGCGGTTATTGTCACAGGAAAAGACGGGCATCCTGGACCGGCCGGCCTGGGAAGCCGAAACGGAGTCGCTGACACCACCTCCCGCTATTGGGCCGGGGTCGTGCCTTGGGCCCTATTGTATTGAAGCCAGCGTGGGCACCGGGGGCATGGGAGAGGTCTTCCGCGCTTCGGACACCCGTCTTGCCCGGAAGGTTGCTATCAAGGCCATCCGCGCAGATCACTTTTCCGCGGGGCTTGAGCTGCGGTTCCTCGGCGAGGCCCGCGCCGCCTCGGCGCTCAACCATCCCAACATCATTACCATTTACGATGTCGGCACCCTGGAAAGGCAGCCATACATTGTCATGGAATGGGTCGAGGGCCAGACGCTGCGCCAGAAACTGGCGCAGGGGCCTCTATCGATTCCGGAGGTTCTCGCGATCGCCTCGCAAGTTTTAGACGCAATCGCCGCGGCGCACGAAACCGGGATCATACATCGGGACCTGAAGCCGGAAAACATTATGGTGAATACGAGCGGCCGGGTGAAGGTACTCGACTTTGGCATCGCCAAGCGCATATCGACTCCGGACGGTCCTACTCTTGACTCTGTACCAGGGAATGCTTTTGGTTTCGTCGTGGGCACACCGGGGTATATGTCGCCGGAGCAGGTCCGGGGCGAGGAGCTTGATTTCCGCTCCGACCATTTCTCATTCGGCGCGGTGCTCTACGAGCTAGCGGCCGGACGGCGGGCATTCGCGGGTAAATCGATCGCAGAGGTGCAGGCAGCGATCCTCCTGCAACAGCCCGAACCGTTGACCAGCTTGAATCCGCAGGCTCCGGCGCCGCTTCAGTGGGTGGTGGAGCGTTGTCTCAAGAAGGCTTCACGAGATCGCTTCGAAACGACTGAGGAATTGCGGCGCGAGTTCTCCGCAATCGTTACGCGGGCCGGCCGCGGCGAGGCGGCTTCCACGCCCGTCAACAACATCCCAACGCCGCGCACCGCTTTAATCGGACGCGAAGCGGAGATCTCCCGATTGCGGGATTTAGTTGCAGATCCCGATCTCCGCATTCTGACGCTGACGGGAGCGGGAGGAATCGGCAAGACGAGACTGGCAGTGGAACTAGGGCGTCAGGTTGCGGATCGCTTCGCCGGAGGCGCGTGTTTCGTGCAGCTCGAGAAGGTGAGCGATTCGAGCCTTGTGCCATCCGAAGTGGCTCTGGCTTTGGGTGTTGCTCAGTGGCCGGGCGCCGATCCGGAAGCGGCCATTGCGAATCATTTACGACAGCTTGCGGGGCCGGTGTTGCTTGTGCTCGATAATTTCGAGCATGTCCTGGAAGCCGCCGTTTTCGTGGCTCGTCTGGCTTCGGACCGCCTGAAGGCAGTGGTGACCAGCCGGGCGGCCCTGCGAGTCTATGGAGAGTATGAGTTCGCCGTCCCTTCCTTGAATTCCGGCGATGGCGCGGGGCGCGGGGAGATGGCGCGCTCCCCGGCAGTCAGATTGTTTCTCGAACGCGCCACAGGCCTGCGTGGCTCCACGATGGACGAGGAGCAACTGGGAATCGTGTCTGCGATCTGCACCCGGCTGGACGGCCTGCCGCTGGCGATCGAACTGGCGGCGGCCCGCACCAGGCTGTTTCCGCTGAAAACATTGCAGGCGCGTCTGGACGATCCGCTGGCAGTGCTGGTTGGCGGTCCGCGGGATTTACCGCAGCGGCAGCACACGCTGCGGGCAACCATCGACTGGAGTTACAACCTGCTCGACGCGGAGCATCGGAAGCTGTTCCGCCGCATGGCCGTTTTTGTCGGCGGTGCTACCGTCGAAGCAATCGAGGCAGTGTGCGACACCCGTCAGGATTTGAAGGTGAATCTATGGGCCGCGATTGAACTGCTGGCCGACAACAGTTTAATTCGCCGCATCGACATCGATGATGCGGAACCGCGATTCGCGATGCTCGAAACCATGCGGGAGTATGGCCTGGAGCAGTTGGCCGCCGCGAATGAAGAGCATTATACACGCAAAGCGCACGCGGCCTACTGCCTGGTCTCCGCGGAAGAAGAGGCTCCGTCCATGCGCCGTGAGCGCACCGGAAGACATCGATTCGACGCGGACCTTGGAAACTTTCGCGCCGCTCTCGATTGGCTCGTGACGAGTGGCGATGTGGAGTGGGGATTGCGGCTGGTAATGGCATTGGGGGTATATTTCTTTTCGCTCAGTCTCTCCACCGAAGGGCTGGACCGCATCTCGCGGCTGCTCGCACTTCCGGGCGTGGAACGCTTTCCGCGCCTGCGGAATTATGGCAGGTTCTGGCAGGCCGACTTCACTTACGAGGCGGGTAGTTCCGATCTCAGCGGCTTTTACGAGGCATGGAAGCTGTTCGAAGAAGCCAACGACCGGCACGGCATGTTTCAAACCGCACATCGTCTGGGTTTCAGCCTTCAGTTCAGCGATATTGCAGAAGCCCAACGATGGTCGGAGCGAGCCATGGAGTTGGCACGGGAAGCCGGCCACCCGGCGATGCTCGCGGGCGCCCTCAGCAACCTGGCGGACGTCGTGAAGGCAGGGAACCCCACGTACGCGCGAGCGCTGTATGTGGAGGCGATGCGTTTATTCGAATCGTCGGGCAACGAAGAGAATGCGATCTGGTCTCTCAGCCATCAGGCCGACCTCTACCGGGAAGAGGGAAACGAGACTCACGCCCGTTCGCTCTATCAGGATGCCCTGAGGCGGTTCCGGCAACTAGGTCTTGCGCACGGCGTAGCGTCGTGTTTATACGATCTGGCCGGCCTCGATGCCGCCGGTGGACAGTTCGCCGAGGCGCAGCGTTTATACGAGGAATCCTTGCGGCTTTATGGACCGGAAAACCCGGCCGACCTTCCGCGCGGCCTGGAGTCCCTGGCTGAAGTGGCGATCCAATGCGGCCAGCCGGAACGCGCGCTGGCTCTCGCCGGAGGGGCAGCCGCGATTCGGAAGCGATTTCACATCCGCACGACGAATCCGACGCGGCACGTCGAGGTTGAAAAGAAGATCCAGCTTGCGCGTGAGAACGCCGGAGGGCAAGCCGCCGCGTTCTGGATGAAAGGCTGGAACATGAGCCTCGAAGAGATCATCGAGTTCGCCGCACAAGGTGGAGACGAGACATGGACGACTTCTTGGGAGCCATCCGAGGCAGGGTGATTCGGCCGGAGGATGCGGAATACGAATCCGCGCGCCACGTGTATAACGCCGATATTGATCGAAGACCTCGGCTGATTATTCAATGCGCCGACGCCGCGGATGTCGTTCATTGCGTGAATTACGCGCGAGAGAATAAGCTCCTCATAGCGGTGCGAGGCGGTGGCCACAGCGCTCCCGGATTCGGCACATGCGATGGCGGCCTCGTCATCGATCTGTTGCGGATGAGAAGCGTTCGAGTGGACCCGGAACGCCGCACCGCGAAGGTGGAAGGGGGCTGCACCTGGGGCGATGTGGACCGCGCCGCGCATCCGTTCGGGCTGGCCACTCCCGGCGGCATCATCTCCACTACGGGAGTGGGAGGCCTCACCACCGGCGGCGGATTCGGGTACCTCTCGCGCCGTTACGGACTCGCCTGCGACAACCTGATTTCCGCGGACATCGTAACGGCAGACGGGCAGATCCGCGCGGCGAATGCCGATCGGAACGCAGATCTTCTCTGGGCCATCCGCGGCGGGGGCGGCAACTTCGGAGTCGTTGTCTCCTTTGAGTTTCGTCTGCACCCGGTTACTCAGCTTTACGCCGGTCCCATTTTGTATCCACTGGAGCAGGCCGCCGGGGTCCTGCGGTTATTCCGCGACTTTATGCGTAATGCTCCGCGCGAGGTGAATGCTTTCTTTGCATTCCTGATTGTGCCTCCCGGCCCTCCATTTCCCGAGTCCCTGCATCATAAGACTGTCTGCGCCATCATGTGCGCCTGCACCGGTGACGTTGCTAAGGCCGAGTCGGTCACCAAGCCGTTACGAGAGTTCGGGCCTCCCTTGCTGGCCTTGCCCCATCCGATGCCGTACCCGGTTCTCCAGTCTCTTTTCGACGGTCTGCTGCCGCCCGGGCTGCATCACTACTGGAAGGCGGACTTCGTGCGCGAACTGACCGATGAAGCCATCGCCGAACACGTCAAGTTCGGGCCGCGCATTCCGACCGTCAACTCCGCCGTCCATATTTACGCGATGGACGGCGCCGTCCAGGATGTCGCTACGAATGAGACTGCGTTCGCCTACCGCGACGTCCGCTATGTCCACATTGTCGCTGCCGTCACTCCCGATCCGGCCTCCTTACCCCTCTATCGCGATTGGACACAGCGTTACTGGGCGGCGCTGCATCCTCATTCGGCGGGAGGCGCCTACGTCAATTTCCTGATGGACGAGGGCGAAGAGCGCATCGCGGCGAGCTATCCGGGAAATCGAGCGCGGCTCGCGGCAATCAAGACGAAGTACGATCCTCTGAACATGTTCAGAGTGAATCAGAACATCCAGCCGGCGCAGTAACCCTGCCGATCACATTTCGGCGCTGGCCGGGTCCATCAACCGCCGGACGGCGGAGATCCGGTTAGCCGGAACTCCGCATCGCCTTGCGTGCTCCTGAAGGATTTCCACATTCGGCGCCCAGTATATGCAGTACACTTTGTTGTCGGTTACGTAACTGTGGAGCCATTGGATTTCCGGGCCCAAGTCACGAAGAACGCTCAACGATTTCTGCGCGGCCTCCCGAAGCTGCTCCGGAGTCATATCCCCCGCCCCCGGGATCTCGCGCTCGATGACAAACTTCGGCATCCAGCTATCCTATCACGGCGGTTTCCCAGCAGCCTGACTTCGGGGCACGGCGAGCGTTCCTCTACAACACCGGTGGCAGCGGCACGCGCAGACGGCCTTGGAAGATTTCGGCGAAGGCTTCCAGCACTTCGCCGTGCAGCGCGCCGTTATCGGCCAGCAGGTGGTCGGATTGGGTCGGGCTGTGCGGCGCGCCGCGCATGTCGGAAACGCGGCCGCCGGCTTCGGTCACCAGCAGCGTGCCCGCCGCCACGTCCCAAGGCTTGAGGCCGAACTCCCAGAACAGGTCCAGGCGCCCGCACGCCACAAATGCCAGATCGAGCGCCGCCGACCCGGTCCGGCGCACGCCGTGCGATGCCATCGCCAACTGGTAATAGAAATGGATGTTCACGTTGTGATGGCGCTTGCGGCTGGGAAATCCGGTGGACGCCAGGCTGTCGGCCAGCCGCCTGGTCTGAGAAACGTGAATGCGCCGGTTGTTCAGATAAGCTCCGGCGCCGCGTTCGGCGGTGAACAACTCCTGGTGGATGGGGTCGAACACCACGCCGGCCAGCATCTCGCCCGCCCGCGCCAGGCCGAGCGTCACATTAAACGCCGGAAAACTGTGCGCGAAATTGGTGGTGCCGTCGAGCGGGTCCACGTACCAGCAGTATTCGGCTTGAGCGTCATGGCCGCCGCCCTCTTCGGCCACGATTCCGTGCGAAGGGTAGTGCGACCGCAGCCGCTCCACCACCAGTCTTTCGCTGGCCCGGTCGGCTTCCGTCACCAGGTCGAATTCGCCCTTGACCTCAAACGCTACCCGCCGCTCGAAGTACTGGCCCAGTAAGGCGCCGGCTTCGCGGGCGATTTCCACGGCTGTTTCGAGGTAGGGCATGGGCGAGAAGCCGGCCTCCGGGCCTAACCCTGTTCGACCACGTAGTTGATGTCGTGCTTGAAGATGAAGAGATTCGGCTGGCCCTGGCGGGTAATCCGGATGAAGGAGTGATCGTAGTATTCGATCACGCCCGTCACTTCTTCGCCGCCGGCCAGCTTAACGCGCACGGGTGTCGCATTCTCAATCAACTGTTTGAGGTATTTGACCTCTTCCAGCGTGTGCTCAGGCGCGCGCGCGGACCTTGGCTGTTGTATCGTACGGTTCTCCTAACGCTTCTTCCGGCTATCGGGCTTCAGCGTAACCTGTTCCGCCGGCGAACCCGTCCTAGCCTCCGCTTCCCCATAATAGCCGTTGCGCGCCGAGGCTCGCAATTCGGGAGATTTGAGCCGCACTTCCAGCTTGTGAAAACTCTCCTTGGTAAGCGGCACATCGTGCGGGTAGAAGCCCAGCAGGTATTCGGTGCGCAGCTCGGCGATGATGGAGCTGAAGGCGTGGTCGAGTTGCGGGCCCTCCGAGAGCAGGAAGGCGCGCCCGCCGGTGCCTTCCGCCATAAATTCCAGGGCGTGCTCGCCGCCGATGTTGCGTCCCGCGTCGTTGGTGATCGGCATCACGATCACCGGATAAATCACCGCATCGGCCAACTGCGCCGCTTCGAGCGCCCGGTGACTGTCGATCTTGCTGGTGGTCTCGCCGCCATCGCTCACCAGCACCAGCGCCTTGCGGCCCTCGCGCAGCTCCAGGTCGCGCGACGCCAGCCAGATGGCGTCATACAGAGAAGTCCCCGCCGAGCCGTGAATCTGGCGCAGCATGGCTTCGAGAGACACGATGTTGTGAGTGTAGTTGTGCACCTGCGTCACCAGATCGTCGAAGGTGTAGAGCGACACCTGGTCCTGGGGATTGCGGTCTGAAAGCAGGGCGCGGATGAAGCGCACGGCGGAATCGGTTTCGAACTTCAGATCCTGGTTGGTAGAGCCGCTGACATCCACCAGCAGCGCCACCGAGAGAGGCTGATTGGTCTCGCGTTCGAAGACCGCCACGTCCTGGCGCACACCGTTGTCGAAGACCTGGAAGTCGTCCTTGCCCAGCGAGCCCACCAACTGGCCGGCGCGGTTCTTCACCGTGGCGATGATGTGCACCAGGTTGACTTTGACCGGAATGACGAGATCCTGAGCGGCCAGCGGCAGCGCGGCCGCGAGCAGCACGCAGCAGATCAGCCGGCCGGCCGCGCCGGGTGTGGGGTTCACTGACTTACCGCGCCAAAGGCACATCGGGGTCCCACGCTCCTTCCACCCAGACCTCGCCATCGGCAAAATGCTCTTTTTTCCAGATTGGCACGCGCTTCTTGAGGCGGTTGATGCCTTCGAGCGCAGCCTCGAACGCGGGGCGCCGGTGAGCCGCGGTCACCACCACCGCCACGCTGGTTTCCCCCACCAGCAAACGGCCCAGGCGGTGTGCCATCGCAACATGCTCGAGCGCGAAAGCGGAGGCCAGCTCGCGGCCGATTTCCGCCATGGTCCGCAGCGCCATCGGCTCATAACCCTCGTAATCGAGGTACAGCGTGCGCCGGCCGCCAGTGTGGTTGCGGACCGTACCTTCGAACGTCACCACCGCGCCTTCGCTGCCCTGCAGCAGCCGCGCCGCGAGGCGGCGCGCATCGAGCGACCGGTGGGTGATGGCGAAATAGTTGCCGCCCTCCTCGATTTCCAGACCGTCGACAGGCTGTTCCGAGCCGCCGCTGACCGGCGGCAGGAGCGCGATCTCGTCGCCTTCGGCGATTTTCGTGGCCGGCTCCGCGAACGCCCGATTCCGCGCCACCACGATGCTCCCGGCCATCTTCCCGATGGCCGGCGAGAGCGCCGCGTACCGATCCAGCACGGCGCGCAGATCGGCGCCTTCGGCGAACTCGGCGTCCTCCGAGTTGCGGCCGACCAAGTCCTTCAAGACACCGAAGAACAACACCCGCGCGCGCATCTGTATCGTCTGGAATTCTCAGTCTATCAGACGGTTGCGGGCGGCTCTCCGTTGCGCCCTTGTTGCTCGTGAAACACCCCGAATGGCGGCCAACCCGGCGCCGGAAGCCGGCTTCCAGTCGTGGCGCGGGCTGTCCAGCTTGCTGAGCCGAGATTCGTCCCGGCTTTTCCCGGCATCTGCGGTGCCAAAATTGGCTTGACGTCAACTATATAATAGGCGATATATATATTAACATGTCCAGAGATCCGCGAGACTTCCTGCCGCTTCACAATAACTGGTTCCATATTTTGCTCTCGCTAGTTGGGGCCGAGCAGCATGGCTACGGCATCATGCAGGAAGTTCTGCAGCGGACCAACGGAACGGTCCGTCTTTGGCCCGCCACTCTTTATGGCTCGCTCAAGCGGCTGATCGGCGACGGGCTGATCGAGGAATCCGATGAGCGGCCGGTAGCGGAACTGGATGACGCACGCCGCCGCTATTACAAGCTGACAAAGCTCGGCCGGACCGTGCTCGAACTGGAATGCGAGCGGCTGCAAGAGATGGTCCGCATGATGCAAAAGAAGCGCAAGCAGGAGGCCTACTGATGAACCGCCGCGTCAGCATCTGCCTGGCGCTCTATCGGCGCCTGGCGAGCGCCTATCCGCACGAGTTTCGAATGCTGTACGGAGAGGATCTCGACCGGCTGGGCGAAGATGCCATTCCGGAAGTCTCGCGGCGCTACGGTCTGTTTGGGCTCCTGCGGCTCCTCGCCGATATTTCGATCCGCTTGCCAGCCACCTATCTCACCGAGATCCGGCAGGACACCGTCTACGCGCTGCGTAAGCTGGCCCAGTCGCCAGGCTTTACCGCCGTGGCCGTGCTTTCGCTCGCCATCGGTATTGGCATGTGCTGCGTGGCCCTCAGCGAATCCCAGTCCATCGCAGGGCCGCCGCCGGGCGTGCGCGATCCCGCGGCGCTGGTGACCATAAGAGGCCAGGTTTCGTATCCGTACTTCGAGCGCTATCGCGATCAGCACCAGGCGGTGGCGAATGCAACGGCCTTTTTAGGACTAGTCCCGTTCGCCGTGGCGTTCACGGGGGACAAGCACACGCGTGCGGAACGAATTTACGGACACCTGGTTTCCCCCGAGTATTTCACCACTTTGGGTGTGACGCCGGCCGCCGGCCGGTTCTTCGCGCCGGAAACCGAGAAGCTCGGTATGCCTCCCGTGGTGGTGATCAGCGACCGCTTCTGGCGCAAGCACCTGGGCGCAGACCCGCTCGCCGTGGGACGCACGCTACGGCTGAATGGTTCGATGGCAACCATCGTCGGCATCGGCCCGAAAGATTTTCTGGGTATTTGGCCGGCCAACCCCGCCGACCTGTTCGTGCCGTTGACATGCGCCGGATCGCTGGCTCCGGAACTCGGCGGCGATCCACTCCACGCCCGGGACCGCGAAATCTTTCGCGTCGTGTTCCGCCTGCCGCAAGGCGTGCCCATCCCTGCGGCGGAGGCCGCTCTCGATGCGGCCACCCGCAGTCTCGACAGAGAAAACGGAATCCAAAACGATCGAGATCGCAAGGGCCGCGTGGTGCGGCTCATCCCGGCCGGCACCGTCATGTATATGACGCCTGACCTGACAGCATACATACGCACGTTCAACATCGTTCTGTGGACCCTGGTGCTGTCGCTTCTGTGCGCAAACCTGGCCAGTCTGCTGCTCGCTCGCGGGAGCCAGAGAAGGCGGGAAATCGCCGTCCGCCTTTCGGTGGGAGCCAGCCGGCCGCGCCTGGTACGGCAGTTCCTGACCGAGAGCGTGCTTCTGTCTTTCTCGGGCGGCGTCGCAGGCATCGCGCTGGCCTATGGGCTGGCGCGCGCAATCAATTCCATGCCCGTGCCTTCCGCGACCCCGTTTGAATTCAACTGTCAGCCCGATTTCCACGTGCTGGCGATCACGCTGGCGGTAGCGCTCGCCGCCGGCATCGGCTTCGGCCTGGCACCGGCCCTATCCTCGGTGCGCGCTGACATTGGCCTCGCTTTGAAGGAGGGTGCGCAAGCCTCGCTGGTCGGCTATCGCCGCTTCGGTCTGCGCAATCTCTTCGTCGTGGGCCAAATGACTGCATCGCTGATGCTCCTGCTGCTCACCTGGTACATGGTCACAGGCTTCCTGAACAGCGCCCACCTCGACCCCGGTTTTGAGACCGCCAACCTCAACCTCATTTCATTGGACCCTGTGCGCGACGGTTATTCCGCCGAGGCAACCGCGGCGCTGCTGAGCGGACTGCCGGAGGAGATATCGCGCGTCACCGGAGTTCGTGGGGTGGCCTTGACCGATAGCGTGCCCTTCGCCGGCCTTGCCGCCGAGCAAGCCAACACCCGCGTGTCCGCTTCCGCCGGAGCTGGAAAGACCGGACAGGTGCTGCACGCCGTTTTCAGGGAGCGGATCGGAGCCGGTTACTTCGCTACGCTCGGCGTACCTCTCTTGGGCGGTCGCGAATTCGATCGGCGGGATCAGCAACTGGATGACCCGTCGGAAACAAAAGGCGCCCCGGCAATTCCAGCCATCCTCAATCAGACCGCTGCGCACGAGTTGTTCGGCGCCGAAGAGCCGATTGGCCGCCGCGTCCGCGAGGGCGAAATGAACTACACGGTGGTTGGCCTGACGCACGATGTGCAGTCCGGGCTCCTGATGACCAAGACAGTGGCTGCCGTGTTTCTGCCGCTCACAGCCTCGGCGTTTCGCAGTAACCCGGCCCAACGCGCCACCATCCTGGTACGCGGCTCGGCGGGCCGCGATACTCTGGCGGCAGTGCGCCGGCAACTCGCGTCGCTCCATCCCGATCTCACGATTTTCAACGTCCACACCATGCAGGAGGATCTCGACCGGATGAACTCGTTTGTCAAATGGGATTCCGCGATCTACGTGATCCTCGGCCTTTTCGCGCTGCTGCTGGCCTCGATCGGCCTGGGCGGGGTGACGGCTTACGCGGTGGTCCGCCGGCGCAAAGAGATCGGCATCCGCATGGCGCTCGGCGCCGGCAGCCGCCAGGTGCAGGGGTTGGTGATGCGAGAAGGGACGCTGCTGGTGGTGGTGGGCTCGGTATTGGGGCTCGGCGGCGGACTTACCCTGTGGCGCGCCCTCTCTTCCGCCAGCGACGTGCTGGCGCGGACCTTTTCCAAGCGCGCCGACGATCCACTTTTGTTTTATGGCGCGCCGCTGCTATTGGCCGGCCTGGCAATGCTTGCCTGTTACCTGCCGGCGCGGCGAGCCACCGAGATCGATCCGGTGTCCGCGCTGCGGGAAGAGTGAGGCCGCAGTGGGGCCGGTCCCCGGCCGGCCTCCGCAGTTACCACTTCCCGCGAGAGGGCTCTAGCGCCGGCGGTCTTTGCCGCCGGTCCTTTGAGTGCCGCGCGTGGTGGGGCAGGATGAATCCTGCGCGGGCCGGGCACGAGCCGACCCTGCGGTTGCGCCGGGTTACAATCGCAGTTTCTCCATGACACCGACGTCCGAGACCCGCCTGCGCGTGCGCTACGCCGAAACCGACCAGATGGGAGTGGTTTACTACTCCAATTATTTGGTTTGGATGGAGGTGGGCCGCGTCGACTTATGCAAGGCGTGCGGGTTCAATTACCGCGACATGGAAAACGAAGACGGCGTGGCGCTGGCGGTGGCTGAGGTGCAATGCCGGTACCGCGCCCCGGCGCGCTTCGACGACGAGGTGATCGTCAAGACCTCGATCGCGGAGGCCAACTCGCGAATGGTAACCTTCGCCTACGAGATGCGGCTCGCCGATTCGGAAACCGTACTCGCCACCGGCTCTACACGCCACGTTTTCGTCAACCGCAGCATGGGGCGCACGCGCATGCCGGCCAAATACCACCGGCTGTTCGGCCTTGCCGATTAGACCACCTGGCGTGCCATAGCTGCTGAGCATTCCGCGCGGCTCTCACGGCCGGCATTGACGCCGCCCGGCCCGCCTGCTTAACTGGAAACAGTTCCCATGGCAGGTATCGAACAACCAGCGCTGTCGCTGGCCAACGTGCATTCCAGCGTCGATATTTCCCAGATCTCTTTCTGGCGCCGGATGTTCGCGTTCGCCGGGCCGGCGTACCTGGTGAGTGTCGGCTACATGGATCCGGGCAATTGGGCCACCGATCTGGAAGGTGGCGCCCGCTTCGGTTACCGCCTGCTCTGGGTGCTGGTCATGTCCAACGCCATGGCCATCCTGCTGCAGACGCTGAGCGCGCGGCTTGGCATCGTCAACGGGCGCGACCTGGCGCAGGCCTGCCGGGAAGCCTATCCGCGCCGCTTGAGCTTCGCCTTATGGGTGCTCTCGGAGATCGCCATCGCAGCCTGCGACCTGGCCGAGGTGCTGGGGGCCGCAATTGCCCTCAACCTGCTGTTCCACATCCCGCTGCTCATCGGCGTGCTCCTGACCGCCGCCGACACGCTTCTCCTGCTCTTTTTTCAAAGCTTCGGCATTCGCGCCATCGAAGCCTTTATCCTGGCCCTGATCACGGTGATGGCGGCCTGCTTCTGCATCGAACTGGTCTGGGCCCGCCCGGCCGCCGGCGAGCTGTTCGCCGGCCTTGCGCCGCGGCTCAACCGCAGCAGTCTCTACCTGGCGGTCACCATCCTCGGCGCCACCGTCATGCCGCACAACATGTATTTGCATTCGGCCCTGGTGCAGACGCGCAACATCGGCCACACCGAGTCCGCCAAGCGCATCGCGTGCCGCTTCAACCTGATCGATTCGGCGGTGGCCCTGAACGGCGCCATGTTCGTCAACTGCGCCATCCTGGTGCTGGCGGCGGCCGTATTTTTCAAGCGCGGCATCATCGTCACTGAGATTCAGCAGGCGCACGAGCTGCTGGTTCCGCTGCTGGGCGCCAGCATGGCGGGCGTGCTGTTCGCGGTGGCGCTGCTTTGCTCCGGCCAGTCTTCCACCCTCACGGGAACCATGGCGGGCCAGGTGGTGATGGAAGGCTTTCTCAATATCCGCATGCGGCCCTGGCTGCGCCGCCTGATCACCCGTACGCTGGCCGTCATTCCGGCCGCGCTCACCATCTATATCGCCGGAGACAGCGCCACCCTCGGGCTGCTGCTGCTGAGCCAGGCGATTTTGAGCATGCAACTGCCGTTCGCCATCGTCCCCCTGATTCACTTCACCAGCGACCCCGCCCGCATGGGCTCGTTCGCCAATGCCGGCTGGGTGCGCTGGCTGTCGTGGACCACCGCTGCCGTCGTGATCGGTCTCAACACCTGGCTGGCCTACGATTCCATTGAAAGCTGGCTGGCTGGCGCCGGAGCCTGGCGAGGCCTCGTCGGAACCGTTGCCATCTCCATCTCCGCCGGGCTGGTGATTCTGCTGCTCTGGGTGACGTTCGAGCCTCTCATCAGCGGACGCAAGCGCGGGCGTGCCGCCCTCGAGTTCCCCGAAACCGAAGGCGCCGTCGCCACCACCCCTGTATACCGCCGCATCCTGGTCCCCTTGGACCACACCACGCTCGACCTGCTGGCCATCCGCCACGCCGCCGCCATGGCGAAACTGCACGGCGCCAAGCTCTACCTGCTGCACGTAGAAGAAGGAGTCACCAGCCAGATCTACGGCGGCGATTCCTCCACTGCCGAAGTGGAAGCCGGCCAGGCCTATCTCGACCGCATCGCACAATCGCTTCAAAGTCAAGGGGTTGCAGTCGAGACAGCGATTTTCCATTCGACATCGCCGCGCAAGGAAATCGTACGCTATGCACGCCAAATCCACCCCGACCTGCTGATCATGGGCGCCCACGGCCATGGCGGCCTGAAGGATTTGATCTTCGGCACCACCATCAGCCCCGTGCGCCACAACCTGGATATCCCCATGCTGATCGTCCGGCCGGGCAAGGGGTAAGGGGGACAGGTGCCATGGTGAGCGATAGCCGGATGCTTCAGCTCGACTGGTCTCCCGACCTAGACGCCTTCTGGATTGCCCGCGTGCAATCGGCGCTGTTGGGTTGCAGGAGCCCATCACTGAGGGAACGTTACTCACGCTGGGACCGAGATCCGCACGATGGCCTGACATTAGGGGATCTTGCAGTCGCAGTGGCAACCAAGCAGACGATGGTTTCTCTCATTGTTCAACGTGTTAACGCACGGCTGGCGGAGATAGGTAAGGTTCTCAAATCTGATCGGCCTAGGGTCGAGGAATGCTTACGAGTTGGCGGTGCATACCGTCTTCCCGACAAGAGCGTCGCACACGATGCGGCTGTTGACTTCGACTCGTTCGTCTTCGAGTCGAGGTCCGCCTACGAAATAACGGTTTCGTTTCTCCAACGGTTTTTCGCTGTGATCCTTAAACAGCCGCTCGGGAAAGGGAAAGCAGCTCACGATCGCGTCCAAGAGGCGCTACGGAACCGCGGCGCGCAAACTGGCTGGGCCGACGAGTTGAGGGAGAAGCGACATCTCCTGATTCATGAGCGGGCCATTTGGCTCGGCTTCGAAGTTACCGGTGAGTATCCGTTCCGTTTCGATCCGGTGCTCCTGACGAAAACAGTCGGGAGGATCGAGGACGATCCGGATCGTCTCAGTATTGGGCTATGCCGAGACCTTTGGGAGGGTTTTATAGGCTCATACGGGCACATCGAGGCATGGCTGAAGGAGGGGATAGCGATTGCTGATGCGCGCGGTTGATGGTCCCTCTGCTAGCTCGCGCGCTTCGCGATCAGTTCGCGAACTTTGGACACGAGGTCGTGCGGCACATTCATGACGGTCTCAGAGGGCTCGATGCCGGCCTCGTCCTCTGCTGACGCCTCATCTTCGCTCTGTGCTCCGTAATGCGCGAGCACGCGCTGCACCTTGCCCTCATCCCATCCGTCTGGAAACTTGTTCTCGCTCATTGATGTTTCTTTCGGTTACACAAGTTGGATCGTTACCCGCCGTCCGACCGTGGCCGCAGCCCTCTGGAGACTCGACAGAGTGATGTCGTTCTTCGGGTTCAGCAGCCGGTCCACCTGCGTGCGGCTCGTATTCAGTAGTGTCGCCATGCGGTTCTTTGATATCTTCTTTTCCTTCATAGCCTGGGCGAGCTGCCAGGCGACGACTTCCTTGATCGCCTGTGTTTGCGCCTCCTCAAAGATTCCTTCGTCTTTCAGGAAGTCATCAATGCTGGAACCTATGTGTTTCTTACTCATCGCATCAGCTCCTTCTGGCGCTTGCGCGCCAGTGCCAAATCCTCATCCGGCGTTGCCCGCGTTTTTTTGATGAAGCCGTGCAGCGCCACCAAGTGTTCGCGGTACAGGCACAGCATCACGCGCGCCACGCGTTTCGTCGGGAGATTGGTGCGGACCTCCCAAAGACCGTCTCCCATCGGCCGACATAGGGGCATTCCGACAGGCCAGCGCCATTGCGCCCGCAGCAGATCTTTCCCTACGGCCTGACGTTCGGCTTCGGGCAATTCCCTCAACCAGTCCCGCACCGGCTCGGTCCCGTTTCCGGATCGGAAAAAGATCAGCGGAGTTTTCTGCGGCGTTGGGTCCTTCGTGATAGCCTACCATTCCTGCACCTTTTATAGTACATGTACCACAAACGGTGCATATCGCGCAAGCTGCATGATGGCCTCCCCCCAAAACTGGCAACACAGGCAAAATCAGCCGACAATAGCTAAACTCACTTGTTTCAACCGGATTAAGGCGTGATCACGGATGCGACCATGGGCTCTCTGGCCCGCAGATCGTTGCGTTCTCTCGGATACTCATGTCCTAATAAGGGAAGTGCGCAAGTCAAATCGCCGGTTGGCGCAGATTAAAAACAGAGAGGCAAAGGCCGGCTGCGCTCGAATCGTCAGCATCGAAAGTGTGTTGTTGATCCTGTTTCTGGTAACAGCGAGCGGTCTGCCCGCGCAGGAGCAGGCAACCGGGCATCCGGCCGGGCCGGTAATTCCCGCCATCTCGGGAACGGTGGTCGACGCCATCACGGGCAAACCGGTCGCCGCCGTCGATGTGACTCTGCGGGCCGAGACCTCTGACCAAAAGCAGCTTCGTTACGAATCCTGCCGCACTTCTCCGCTGGGGCGGTTCCGCTTTCCTTCTTCTGTCGAGCCGAAGGCTGCGGGTCTGTTGGGGGGCATTGGTGAGATCGCCATCACCGTAAATATCCCCTTTGTCCCGCTGGCTCAGATCCGGGCTGCCCCCGGCAATGGCGATGACTGGATTACTTCGGATGGAGGCTCGGACGCTTCCCAGAATGTGCTTGGCGATCCACTCTTTACGCTCAAATCTACGCGCGTGTACAACCTGGAACTGAAGGGCCCGCGCGTGAACAACAAGGCCTATTTCCCCATGGCCGTCCAGTTTCTGGAAGCCTGCGGGCAGGCGTGGGACGCCAACTGCATCAGCATGGAGACCACGCGGGATGTGCGTGTCCCGCTGATTCCCGTGCTCGACGGTCCAGCCGGCTGTAAGAAGATTGCGGACCGCGACCTGAGCGAGGGCTGTCGTCAACTCCAGGCTTACCGCTCCGCCTTTCTCCACGTTGAGACCATGACCCAGGTGCAGGCGGACAAAAAACTCTGCAACACCGTCGACGGCGGCCGTGTTTCCAAGTCATGCCTCGACCAACTTCACAGCTATATCTGGCACCCCGAGCGCTATGCAGGCCGCCTGCCGGTGCGGATGGAAATCGATCCGCTCGAAGAAGCCCTCATCTTGACGCCGATAGCCGGAATGGGAGTTGTCCGGCACGGCCTCGGCCAAACCGATCCGTTTGACGAAACCGCTACCTATTACGCCAGCTACAGGCGGCAGGCTCACTGGCCCTGGCTCGATGCCGTCCGGGTTTCGGTCGACTTCATCGGCGACACTGATGCAAGGCGGTTGCGCTGGGCTCGTCTTCTGAAGTTCAATCAAAGTCCCGCCAAGCAGGCTGGTCACTTCGAAATGTTCGACGGTAGCCCGCTATTTGTGTATGAAGCAGAGTCGGCTTCCCAGGTAGTCTGGACCAGCGGCGACAAGCTCATCACGATCAGCTTCAGCCGTGCTGCCGATTACATTCGAGGGGGCATGAGTAAGCACGATGCCTTTATGATTGAAGCCACACCTGAACTAAGGCGGGAGCTGATCCGGAGTTATCTGCAGAAGTATCCCGTCTCTAACTGACTCCGATATTGCTACCGGGGCTGCTCCTCGTTCGGTATGCCGCCATCCAGGCGAAGCATCCGCACATTTCTGTACCAATAGCGTCCCTCGACAAAATCGATACCATCGCCGCAACTTCCCGCAGCCAGCAGCTCACGATAAAGAGCCTCGTGCCTGGCATACTTCTCACTGGTGATGGATTGACCGTTACCGGGCACATCGCGGAGTGCAACGCCCGCGTCCGCCGGCCAGAGAACGGAGCGGATACCGGCTAGTGCGGAGCAGCCGCTGTCGGCCGCCCGCGGTGTGCAGATGGCAACCGGTGCTACAGGGCAGCCGCCTCCAGCCGCTGGGGGCGTTGCGGCTGGCACGGGCTTTAGCAAGGTTTCCGGTGTCACGAGTTCCACGACATCCAGTTGGCATAGGCGGTGCAGGTCGTGCCAATCCTGGATCTGGTCGCCGCCGTTTAGCCAAATAACCCGGTAGATTTTGGAGCCGGCCTCGACGTACGCGTCGCGGTTCGGGTCTGCGTCCGGGTCCTTTGGGTTGTTGGAGGGTAGTTTCATAAAGAACTCGGCTGGCAAATCCTGATGGAACATCCGGAAGTCGCCACGGACCGGGCGCTTCGCGCATCGCGCTGCGAACTCTTCACTCGATGCCGCTCTGATCTTGCTCTGGGCCTGGTCGATGGGCAGTTGCGAAAAGGGCCAAGTCAAGAACGTAATCTGCCGTTTCTCGTCATATTTCAGGAAGTAATAGGCTTGGGCGAGCGCCTTGGCTTTGACCCATTCCAGACTCTGTATCACGGGAGCTAGTGCCCCTGTGTTGCCGGGAATCAACACTCGTTGGTGCCGTGCGCAGATAAGCGTAATGGAGGGCTGGCCTTGCGTCTTATCGGCCGGTGGTAACGTGTTGGGCAAAGCGTTGAACCCGGCGCTTTGAAACGACTGCATCAGCTTGGCTAAGTCTTCCTGCCCAAGCCGCTGGCGGTCAAAAACGTTCGAGTGCGTATCCCGATAGTCTATGGAGCCGTCGTCGTGCACAGTCAAAATCTCGCCGGTGGGTAACTGATAGGCCACCAGCGTGCCCGACCGGTTCGAACAAACGGTGTCTTGAGCACTCTCATGAAAATAGGCCGGTTCACCGGGAATCCTTTCTAGGTCGGTGAGAACCAGCGCCTCCGTTTCTCCCGATGCGAGCGACATGCGGGCTCGCACCCGGTCGTTGAACCTTAGTTGTGGCAGGATTCCCTGCAACCGGCTATCCACCGAGTAGATCCTTTTGCGTTGGCAGGCGCGCAACCCGCCCTCGTCGGCCACATCTGAGTCGAGAACTTCAATCACCAGCGGGCTCACGCCGACAACCCGTGCGATCATCTGAACGGAGAAGCTCGGAGTACCATCGGCAGGCGGTTTGGGAGCGGAGACGAACTCCACCACTTGGGGATCGAACGCCTGTTCCGGCAACTGTCCGGACAGTACGCATGCCGCAGGCGAGAGAGAGCCGGTGGATGCCATCCCGGATTGGCCCTCCGCGCAGACGGCCCCAAAGCCGGCGCCGAGGAGGAGAAGCGTCAGGACACCTGATATCCGTCGCCTGCGCCACGGCTGCAATCGATTAGTGGGAATGATCATCGCACACTCGCGGGCCCAGTGGGCTGCGTCTCCCCTTCCATCCGGTCTAGCCGCACTCCAACATAGTAGTAACGCCCTTCGATGAAGAGGATGCCCGGACTTCCCGCTTCGTAAAGCTCACGATACAGCAATCCGTGCTTTGCGAAGTCTTCATTGCTGATCGGTTGGCCTCGGGGCGGGACATCGCGGAGGCTTATTCCCGCGTCCGCCGGCCACAACCAAGTCACACCGCCGGGCAGGTAGGCAACTGAGTCACCACTGGGTCCGATCACATGCGGAAGGGCAGGGGAATCCGCAGCCATGAGTTCCTGTACTTGCAAACTATCGACTGTCATGCATTTGGGCCCCTCGCTGGAACACCGACGACCGACTCTGAAGATCTTCGGCCCCCGGCGAACATATACGTCGCGGTTAGGATCCGAAACGGAGAATTCGGGCGGTGACGGGCCGGGCAGTTTAGCCAGATACTCGGCCGGCAACTCCTGATAGATGCCGCCCGAGGTCCTCGGTACGGTCCGGCCGGACGCTCGCGCCTGCGCCTCCTGGCTGTAAGCCATCCGCTTCATGCTCTCAATTTGATCGAGCGGAAGTTTGGGAAAGGGCCAGTCCAGAAGGGTTATATCCCGCCTCTCGTTGTATCTCAGCAAGTAGTAACTGCCGGACAGCGCTTTCGTCTTGACCTCTTCCAGCGCGGCCAGCACGGGAGCCAGAAACGACTCGCGGCCTGGAACCAATACCCTCTGATGCCGCGCGCAGACTAGCGTGATCGAAGGCCTACCTTGGGTGTTGTCGATCGGTGGCAGGCTGCTGGGGAATCCGTCGAACCCGGCGCTCTGGAACGATTGCATGAGGCGCGCCAGGTCTTCTGGTTCCAGCCGGTGCCGATCGAATACGCTCGAACGCGCATCGTTGTAATAAATAGATCCGTCCTTGCGCACGATCAGCGTTTCGCCGCTATGCTTCCGGTACGCAACCAGCGTGCCCACCCGGTTCGAGCAGCCGCCATCCGCGGGGCGCTCGTGAAAGTACACCGGCTCGCCATGAATCCTCTCCAGCTTGGCGAGGATCATTCGGCTCATGCCTCCTTCCATTGCCGCCAGCGTGGCCTCGACCAGGTCGCCGAATCGCAATTCTAGCAGCGCGCTTCTCAGACGAGCGTCGACGGTATGAATTCGCAGCATCTGGCAGGTATCGCTCGCGCCCGGCTGTTGCCGCTCGTCGTCGAGGATCTCGAAAACCACGGGGTGCACGCCCACCACTCGCGCAATGATCCTCACGGCGATGCTGAGGCTCTCATTGGTGAAAGGCTCGATAATTGGTTGTGGGCTGGCAACGAACTCAACCAACTCGGGATCGAAGGGCGCCTCGGGCACCTGCCCTGAGAGAGCACAGGCTGCGGACAGCGCGGAACCAGCCGGCCGCGGCGGCGGTTGCGCCTTCGCCAACACAAAGCTAAAGGCCGCGAGGAAGACAAGAACCGAAACGGTTCTCGAAGCACGAAACCTGGGCCGCAGCCGCGATTTGAACTCAGCCGTTGCGATAGCGATGCACCGTCGATTTATTCGGCGCGTTTCAAAACCATATTAATTATAGATCCTCGCATCCGATTTCAGCCGCCCACCGCGCGTATCCGTCGCCTCACAGTTACTGGCCCACGAATGCCATATTCGCGATCTTCAGCCATCGCTGGGGCCGATGGCGGGTGCGGATAGTCAGCGTGCGCCCGGCGGTCCACCTGGCTCCGCCACACAGTAGCCTGATGCCCCTCTCGGGGTCCCTGCTGCCCCAAAACTGGGACACGATGCCTCAAACGCGTGTCCGGGCAACACAGGCAGAACCGGCCGGTAATAGCTAAACCCAATTGTTTCAACCGGATTAAAGTGGTATGACGGATGCACATAAGTGGTCCGTGGCTCGTAGATTGCTCTTTGTCGCGGCGATGTTGGGAGTGGCGCAGCTTCAATCCGCCACCCTCCAACAGCTTTCGATGAGCGACTTGATCGCCAAATCCACCGCCATCGTGCGTGGGACCGTCCAGGGCTCGTACACCGCTTTTTCCGGTCCGGTGATTTTCACCCACTACCGTGTGCAAGTGGCGGAGAAGTGGAAGGGCTCGGCGGGCGTCACGGTGGATGTGGCTGTGCCCGGAGGCGTCGCCGGCGGAGTGCAGCAGACGTATCCGGGCGCACCACAGTTCCAGCCGGGCGACCAATATGTGCTGTTCCTGTGGACCGGCAAATCCGGCATGACGCAGATTATGGGGTTTTCGCAGGGCGCGTTCGCGGTTGTGCACGACGGCTCGTCCGATCCCCGTCTGACGCGAAATGCCAGCCATGAGTTGATGCTCGACCCGGTAACCCATCGGCAAGTGACCGATCGGACTCTGACGCTGCGGCTGAGCGCGCTGCGCTCTCAGGTGGCGAGCGCTTTGGAGGCGGCCCGGTAGTGCGGCAGCGGATGCCAATTCGGCCGGTGGTGGTGGCGGCAGCGGCACTGGCGATGGTCGCCCCCCTCGAAGCCTACTATCACTACACTTTCTACTCCAGCCATAGCGCGCCCTTCAACCCCGTCCGCGCGCGTTTCGACCTGGCCGCGCTCACCAATAACACGCTGAACGTTTTCGTTAGCGATGCCGGACCTGGCAACTATGCCTCGAACGACACATTCGGCTCTGTCCTGGGTGAAGTGAAGCAAGCCGTGGCGGCGTGGAACACCGTGCCCAACTCCGCTCTGCGGCTGAATTTCGCGGGTCTCGAGAGCGCCAGTCAAGCGCCGCAGAACACGCCCGGCATCGACGTGGTGTTCGCTGAAATGCCGCCTGGGCTCTTGGGATACGGTTCGACCAACCTGCCGGTGGTTCCGGTGTTTCAAACCGATTCCAACGGCCAACCGCTAGTGGCCATCACCCGCTCCGTGGTGGCGCTCACCAACGATACCACCGCTGGCGCCGGTCCCAGTGAATTGCCGGACTTCTTCACCACCGCGGTTCATGAATTGGGGCACGCACTCGGCTTGCAGCATACCTGGACCGGCGCGGCCATGTCGCAGGGCGTCATCCGTAACACAACCCGTACGCGGCCCATCGATGCCGATGACATGGCGGCGTTGAATCTGCTCTACGGCGCCCCTAACTGGTCCGCGAATTACGGTTCCATTTCCGGCCAAGTCACCTTCGCCGGCGGCAATACGGGTGTCAACCTGGCTTCGGTGGTGGCCCTGCCGACGGCCGGGCCGGCGGTGAGCGCGCTCACCGACCCTACCGGTTTTTACACCATCAGTGGCATGCCGGCGGGAACCTACATGGTCTACGTCCATCCGCTGCCGCCAGACGCTGTGCCAACTTATTCCCAAGAAGGTCTCCGCTTGCCGTACGATGCCAACGGATTCCCGTTCCCGCCCAGTGCCGATTTTCAAACCGCGTTTTATCCCGGCACCACCGACGCCACAGCCGCCACCACTTTCAATGTCACCGCTGGCGCCAGCTTCCCGAACGTGAACTTCAGCGTACAACGGGAAGCCACGGTGCCGATGTACGATGTCATCACCCGCGGCTACCTGGACCCGTCCACTCGCGACTACACGGTCAGCGTGGAGCAAGACAGCGACTGGATGTCCCCGGCGTTCATCAACGTGAACCAGGTGCAATCGCTGGTGGAAACGATCTATTTGCCGCTGGTGGTTCCGCAGACGGTTTCCATTCTGGGATTCGCTCCCGCGCCGGTCTGTACCGCCGATTCTCCTTGTTTCGAAGTATCCACCCCGCTGTCGGCGCTGTTTGCGTATTTCGATGCCCCGGCCAACGCCGGCACGGGCCTGCGGCACCTGTTGTTCAATCTGAATAACGACATGTATGTGCTGCCCGCCGGCGTGAATCTGGTGAATCAGCAGCCACCCTACGTCGACTCCGTGACCAGCAATGGGGACGGCACCGTGACCGTTGCCGGCACCGGCTTTGGACCCGACAGCACGGTGTATTTCGACAGCCTGCCGGCCTCGGGCGCGTGCTCGAGCGGAACATCCGCGGGCTGCGCCACCATTACGGTCACGCCGCCCTCCGGCGCCAACGGGCAAACTTCCTACATCACGGTCTTCAACGCCGACGGGCAGAACTCCACATTCCTGCAGCAATATCCCAACATGCCGGTGTACACCTACCCGGCTGTCAACACGCCTCAGTTGCAGGCCGTCAATCCTGCCTCGCTGCCTTCCGGCGGCGAAGCCATGGTGGACATCACTACCTCCAATACCAATTTTGTGCCGGGGCAGGTGACGGTAGGTTTCGGCACCTCCGATATTACGGTGACCGGCGTGTGGGTAATTCACCCGAACGAACTCTGGGTCAACGTCACGGTGGCGCCGGGCGCGGCGCTGGGTTCTTCGGAGATCAGCGTGATTTCCGGTTTCCAGGTGATGACGCAGCCAGCCGGCTTCCAGATTGTGCCGGCCATTTCGGGCGCGCCGGCGATTCTGGCGGTAGTCAATGGCGTCCCCGGCCAGGCCACCATTTATCCCAATGCCGTTGCCACCATCTGGGGCGCCAACCTGGCTAACCCGCAGATCACCATCAACGGCCAACCGGCGCAGGTCGCTTATTCGTCGGGCGATCAGGTGAATGTTGCGGTGACGGCGGGCACGCCCACCGGGCCGGTGATTCTGAACCTGACCACCAGCGGCGGCTCGGTTAGCCTGGTGGTGCCGATCAGCTATGCGCCGCCGGTCATCCTCGGCATCACGGAGCCTTCCGGCGCGGTCGTCGATGCCACGGATGCGGCTGTTTCCGGCGATCAGTTGACGATTGCCATCAGCGGCCTCGATCCCACGGTGACGCTCGCGTCCGGCCGCCTGCAAGTGATGGTCGCGGGCGTGTCCATGCCCGTCCAGTCAATCAGCGCCAGCCAGATCCAGTTCACCCTGAACCAATCCTTCAACGGCACGCAAGTTCCGGTGACCATCGTGGTCGACGGTTCTTCCAGCGCGCCGTTCACCATTCTGGCGCAGTAGCCGCACCAAGCCAGTCTGCACCCCCGCGCATAAGTCGTTCACAGGCTCGACAAACATTTCCAAGCCCGTATCCCCGAACGGCTTACTGCCATTTCCCCCCGCCCGGCCCCCCCCTTTCTGTCACCTTCGATGCAATAGTGAATACAGCAGGCCCCCCGTGGCGCACGCATTCGGGGGTACCGCATCTGTATTTGTCCCGGCGCTTTCTTGAGTTTTTGGGAGATGGCGGTTTCTGCGCGACCGCCAAAGACGGCCAGTGGGGTGATGTGCCCCACGAAACGTCAGCCGGCAGTCTTGTTTTCAATAAGTTAGGCAGCCGACCGTGGGGCAACTTGCCCCACGCCGAGTGCCCTGGCAGACCTTGTAATTGCCAGCGCCCCAGCCTTCATCGCGCCGCCGCCCAGGCCAGACCGTCGGCGGATTTACCGGCGTCGATCAAGGCCGCCACTTTCCACTGGCCCACTTCGATTGCCGCGATCTTCGCGCTCGAGTCGCACGAGACATACGCCATCCTGCCGTCGGGCCGGATCAGCACTTCCTGCGGCGCGGCCGGCACATCGATCGTGTGCACCACCGCCATGGACTGCAAGTCGACGATCGCCACTTTGTGCGCCTCGGGCACCGCCACCAGCAGCCACCGCCCATCTGCCGTGGCAGCCGTGCCGTAACCCGGCGCTGGCAGTTTGATCCATTTCTCCACGCGGTTGGTTCGGGTATCGATCGCCGCCAGGCGCGGCTGCGTTTGATCGGCTGTGAACACCCACCGGTCGTCCGCCGAAATTGAGATGCGTTGCGTTTCGCCGGAAATCGGAATCACCGCGATCGTCCGCCGCTTCTCCAAGTCGAGCACCGAAACCGTTCCCGGTCCGACATTAGCCGTGTATCCGCGCCTGCCATCGTGGGCGATTGCCAGCATGTGCGATTCCGCCTGCCCGGTAGGCACGGTTCCGACAATGTGCAGCGTTCGCGGATCGATGACGGTTACCGTCTTATCCAGTTCGGTGGTCACGTAGAGCAGGCCATCCTTCGGGCCGAACACGGCGCAGTGCGGGCGCACGCCGTGAGCGAATGCCAGATTGCCGGTCACTTTTCGCGCCGCCAGATCGATCGACACCAGGTTGGCGCCGTCAGTGCCGGGCTTGCCCACGCCGGAGTTGCCATAGATCGGCACGTAGGCCATCTTCCCGTCCGGCGACGCAGCCACCTCGTGGCCGGTGATGCCGCCCTCGGGAACCTCCGCAATCTGCCGGTTTGTGGCGGGGTCGATGATGCCGAGAGTCTGGCTGCCTTTGTTGGCGACCAGCAGCCAGCCAGTCACAGCGCCAACCGGGCCGCTCAGCGCCGAAACCGTCGCCAGAAGCAGACATGAGAAAACACAGACCATCCCAGTGCGTAACATGCGGACTATTGTACAGGAGTGGGGAAGCGCCCCAGCAGCCGGGCTGCGTCGAGCGGCTATAATCACCATTGAATGCTGCTCCTGCTGGTGGTGGAGAACTACGCCGTGGTGGAGCGTCTGCGCATCCGCTTTCACCCCGGGCTGAATCTGCTGACCGGAGAGACCGGAAGCGGCAAGTCGATCGTGGTGGACGCTTTGGGCCTGCTGCTGGGAGGCCGCGCTTCCCCCGACATGATCCGCACCGGTGAGCCGCAAGCGCGCGTGGCCGGCATTTTCGATGTGCGGGACAACGCCGCGGTGCGCGGAATTCTCGAGCCGGCGGGCCTCGAGACCGAAGACGGCGAATTGCTCATCGAGCGCGAAATCCTGGCCGGTGGCAAGTCGCGCGCTTTCGTCGGCAGCCGGCCGGTGGCGGCCGCGCTGTTGCGCGAACTGGCTCCGTGCCTGGCCGATATCCACGGACAACACGAGCAGCAGCTTTTGTTTTCCCCCGATGCGCAGCGCGACCTGCTGGATGCCTTCGCCGGGAATTCGGAGCTCGCCGGACAGGCAGCCGAGCGATACCGCGGATGGCGCGCGGCGGCAGCCGGGCTTGAGGAGCTGGAAAGCTCCGAACAGGAGAAGCTGCGGGCGCTCGACCTCTGGACTTTCCAGCGGCGGGAAATCGAAAGCGCCGCCGTTGCACCGGAAGAAGACGCGGCGCTCGAGCGCGAGCGGCGCGTGCTGCAGAATGTGCAGCGCTTGGAAGAAGCCGCGACCACGGCCTATGCGTCCCTGTACGACAGCCCGGAATCGGCGCTGGCGCTGACGCGCCAGGCTGCCCGGCGCGTCGATGAATTGTGCCGCATCGACCCATCGCTCGAGGGCCTGCGCGAGCATCTCAAGGCGGCCGACCTGAGCCTCCAGGAGGCCGCCTATGGGCTGCGCGACTACCTTTCGCGTCTCGAGGCCAATCCGCAGCGGCTGGAAGAAGTGGAAACCCGCCTCGCCACGCTGGACCGCTTGAAACGCAAGTATGGCGCTTCGCTGGCGGCGGTGACGGAGTTTCTGGAACAAGTGCGCCGCCAGATCGCCGCCGTCGAAAATGCAGGCGAGCGGATGGAAGAGCTGCGGCGCGAACAGGCGCGGCTGGCCGCGGAATTCGAAAAGCAGGCAGCCGAGCTGACCCAACGGCGCACCGCGGCCGCGCGCAAGCTGGAGAAACGCGTGGTGGCGGAACTGGCGCCGCTCGGCATGGAGCGCGTCGTGTTCCGCGTGGAACTTGCCGCCGCGCCGTGGAGCGAGCACGGCGCCGACGGTGTGGCATTCTTGGTCTCGGCCAACCCGGGCGAAGAGCCGCGGCCTCTCGAAAAAGTGGCCTCCGGCGGCGAGATTTCGCGCATCGCCCTGGCGCTAAAAACCTGCCTGGCGGGCGCCCGCCGCGCCGGCGAAGGCGGAGCGCAACGCACGCTGGTGTTCGATGAAGTGGATGCGGGCGTGGGCGGCGGCGCGGCGGAAGGCATCGGCCGCCGTCTCAAGCGGCTGGGAACGTCCGCCCAAGTGCTGTGCGTCACCCACCTGCCGCAAATCGCTTCCTTCGCCGACCATCATTACCGCGTCGACAAGCAGGAGGTTCGCGGCCGCACCGTAGCTACCGTCGAGGAACTCGATGCCGCGGGCCGCACTCGCGAGATCGGCCGCATGCTCTCCGGCCAGACGCTCACTCCCGAGGCTCTGAAGCAGGCCGCGCAACTCATCAAGCTGAGCGCGGAGTGACATCATTCAGCATCACGGTTTCCGGGCTGATATACTGAGACATTGAGCTAAAATGCCGAAGCGTACATTTCAACCAAATAACCGCCATCGCGCCAAGACCCACGGGTTCCGCAGTCGCATGGAAACCAAGAACGGCCGCGCGGTGCTGGCCCGACGCCGGGCGCGGGGCCGCAAGAAGCTTACTGTCAGTTCGGAGAGGTAGGGGTTTCCGGGCATGCCCGGCCACTACGATTTCCCCAAACGTGTCCGTCTGCTGCGATCCAAGGATTTTCGCCGGGTTTATGACCAGGGAAGCCGGTTTTCGGGCCCGATGTTCGCGGCGTTTTGCCTGCGGGGGGCCCTCGAAGACGGGTCGCGTATCGGTTTCACCGTGCCGCGCGCGCTGGGCAAGGCCGTGGTGCGGAACCGGATCAAACGGCGCTTACGGGAAGCCGTACGGTTACGGCTGGACCGGTTGAAATCATCGTGGTCGATTGTCATCAATCCCCGGCAGAAATCGTTGGATGCCCCGCTGGCGGAGCTGGAACGCGAAGTGGACCGCCTGTTTCAGCGCTGCAATGGATCATCCTAGCGCTGCTGCGCGTATACAAGATGGGGATCTCGTGGTGGCTGCCCTCTGCCTGCCGTTTTCATCCGACCTGTTCGGATTACATGCGGCAAGCGGTGGAACGGTACGGCGCGCTGCGCGGGGTGTGGATGGGCCTCTGCCGGCTGGCGCGCTGCCATCCGTTTCATGCCGGAGGCTTCGACCCCGTCCGGTAGACGGAACAGGCGGAATCAAAGGGAATGGCAGAACCAGATAGCGGCGGATCGCCGAAAGAAATGTCGATGGAAGTGCGGCTGCTGCTGGCCTTCCTGCTGATGGGCGTGGTGATGTTCGTCACGCCCTACATTTATAAGACTCCGCCGCCGGCGCAAAAGAACGCGCAGAAGACTACCGCCGCGCAGAGCGAGCCGGGTCCGGCG
>JBAVYH010000058.1:0-19847 GCA_049698695.1 Bryobacteraceae bacterium
GGTCTATTCCCCCGAAAACGAACAAGAAAACCCAGCGAAAGGAGCCCGGCACTGCGCCAACCAGATTTCAGCCCTTCAGGCTCATTCTTGGATTAGAAAATGCTCTGCGTACCGGCATTTTAATCGAACGCTTATCGCGCCGCGCGCTTTTCCGTGCTGCTGGCGCACTGGGGGCACACGTTGGCGCGCGCCGTCTGGTATGCTCACCCGTATGCGAAAATTCCTGCTTGCCATTTTGGCGACGATGATCCCGCTTCCGCTGCCGATTCTCGCGCAGCCGCAGGAACGGGTCGACCTGAACGTGATCCACAAGATCAAGACCGAGGAGTTCGAGCACTCCAAGGTGATGGACATCATGTACAACTTGACGGACCGGTACGGCCCGCGCCTCACCAATTCTCCGCAATTCCGCGCCGCCGGCGATTGGGCCGTCAAGCAGCTTGAGGATTGGGGACTGAGCAAAGTCCATCTGGAGAAGTGGGGCCCGTTCGGCAACGGCTGGGAATGCGACTATTTCGCGGCCGGCATGATGGAGCCCACTTACCAACCCCTCATCGGCATGCCGGTGGCGTGGACCATGGGCACCAACGGCCCGGTGACCGGCGAGGCCATGCTGGCGCCGATCCTGACGCCGGCCGACCTGGAGAAGTTGCACGGCAAGCTGGAAGGCAAGATCGTGCTCGTGTCCGAGCCCCGCGAACTGCCCTTCCCCGCCACTCCGCTGGGCCACCGCTACACCGCCGAAGAGCTGAATGACCTGGCGCTCGACCTGATCCCCACCGGCGGACGTGGCGGCCGCGGCGGTCCCCCTGGCCCTCCCGGCCAGCCCAACATGACCTTCCGCGAGTTGCGCGCTTTCCGCCAGCGCCAGCAGGCGTTCTGGAGAGAGGAAAAGCCCGCGGTGGTGGTGCAGATTTCCAGCATCGGCGAGAGCGGACCGCTGGTCGGCGGCGGCGCCGACCGCGAGCACACCGACAATCCGGCGCAGGTCATCCTGGCCGCGGAGCACTACAACCGCATCGCCCGCCTGCTGCAGCACGAAGTGCCGGTGAAGCTGTCGTTCGACATCAAGAACCGCTTCCTCACTGAGAACCCCGATTCGTTTAATGTGCTTGCCGAGATTCCCGGCGGCGTCAAGGCCGACGAGCTGGTGATGGTCGGCGGCCACTTCGATTCCTGGCACTACGGCACCGGCGCCACCGACAATGGAGCCGGCGCCACGCTGGCGATGGAAGTGATGCGCATCCTGAAATCGCTCAATCTCAAAATGGATCGCACGGTCCGCATGGCGTTGTGGGGCGGCGAAGAGGAAGGCCTGCTGGGGTCGGCGGCGTATGTGAAAGAGCACTTCGCCGATCCCACGGTGATGAAGCCCACCGCGGAGCACGAGAAACTCTCCGGCTACTTCAACATCGATAACGGCACCGGCCGCATCCGCGGCATTTACCTGCAAGGCAACGAAATGGCGCGGCCGATTTTCGAGAGCTGGTTCACCGCGCTCAAGGACCTCACTCCGGGCATCGTCACCATTCGCAACACCGGCGGCACCGATCACCAATCCTTTGATGCCGTCGGCCTGCCGGGCTTCCAGTTCATCCAGGACCCGATGGATTACTTCACCCGGACGCACCATACCAACATGGACGTCTACGACCGCATTCAGCAGCAGGATATGGAAGAGATGGCCGTGATTGAAGCCGATTTCGTCTACAACGCCGCCACTCGTACCGACAAACTGCCGCGCAAGGATTTGCCCGCGCCGCGCCCCGCCGGCGGCGGCCGCGGAAGCCAGTAACGGAACCGGGTAGGCGAAGCCTGGACCGGACGCCGCTCAGCCTCGACCGATGTGCAGCCACCGTGATCGACCCGGAGAGGCCGGGACAGCCCATGCAAACGGACGATAAACGCGCGGTTTTTGATTTTGAAATTGAGTTTTCGAACGGCGGCGGGCTTCAGGGACAGGGCTTTCGCCTCGATATCGAGGGCGATGATATCGCCGACGATGCTCTGGCAAGGTTCATCATTTCCGACCTTCGTCTTCTGATGGTGGGCAGTATCCGGATTCTCAACAAACGAATTATTCAGGAGCGCCATAAGCGTGCAGCCGCGTCATCACCTGACTCTGCAGGCTCCGGCGCAAAGTTCATCGATGTCAGTCATGTCATCGAGAGTGGCATGGTGACTTACAAGGGGCTCCCCGCGCCCTTGATCTGCGACTTCTTATCGCGCGAGCAGTCTCGATCTCTGTACGAGGTGGGCACGGAATTTCAGATTGGCCGGATCGACATGGTAGCCAACACCGGCACCTATCTGGATGCGCCCTATCATCGATACGCCGAGGGCCGCGACCTTGCCCGGCTTCCGCTCGATCGCATCTCCGACATCCCTGGCGTGGTGGTGCGCGTGACTGGTCTGGCGCAGCGCTCAATCGATTGGACAAACTTCGCGGCAGTCGATGTTCGAGGGTGTGCGGTCCTGATTCACTCCGGCTGGGACACTCACTGGCGCACGGACCGGTATTTTGAAGGCCACCCGTTTCTGACCAGGAAGGCTGCGGAATATTTGCGCGATCAAGGAGCTGTGCTGGTCGGGATCGACTCACTCAATATTGACGACATTGCGGGAAAAGGCCGGCCGGTGCACTCCGTGCTTCTCGCGGCGGATATTCCAATTGTTGAGCACCTGACGAATCTGGCTGCGCTTCCGACTGAAGAGTTCCGGTTCTCCGCGGTGCCACCCAAAGTGAGCCGGATGGGCAGCTTTCCGATACGCGCTTACGCCAGAATCTGAGACCCTTCGACGAGCGCATTCTTGCACCCTGGTCCGGCAGGCCGTGAGCCTACGCCAGGCCCCTGCCGCGCCTCACGATCCGCGCGAGCCCTTCTTGGAATTGCGCGGGGGCCGCGAGCAGGCTTGCGATCAAAAACGCTTCGTTTTCGAAGTCGTAAAAATATCCGGGCTGCACAAGCACGTTGTCGCGGTCCAGCAGCTCCAAACACCATTCTTCTTCCGTGCGGACGCGCGGCACGCGCATGGTGATCGACCAGCCGCCTTCCACCGCCAGGATCTCCAGCGCGGTTCCGGCCAGCGCCTGTCGAGCGAAGGCCAGGTTGGCTGCGGTGCGCTGCTGGATTTGGCGCTGCACGGCCGTGCCGTATTCGAGCAGCCGCGCCGCCGCGCACTGCACCGGCGTGCCGACGGAAAGATACGTGTCCGCGATCCACTCCAGCTTCTCCATGGCTTCGGCTCGAAGCCGCGGCGGACCCGCCACCACGATCCAGCCCAGCTTCATCTGCGGCAGGCCGGCAATCTTCGATAGGCCGCTCAGCGAAAACGCCGCGCACTCTTCCGCGCCGGCCAGCGACGTCACCCTCCCTGCATCCGGCGCGAACCCATAATCGGAAAACACCTCATCGGAGATGAGCGCGATGCCGCGCTCGGCCGCCATCCTCGCTAGCGCTTCCAACTCGGCGCGCTTGATGTAGCTGCCGGTGGGGTTGTTGGGATTCACCAGCACCACGGCGCGTGTGCGCGTGGTGATGGCCTGGACAAGCGCATCTACGTCGATCGCCCAGCCGCCGTGGTATTCGAGCGGATACTGGCGTACCTCGAGCGATTCCATCTTGGCCAGGTACTCGAACAACGGATAGGAAGGCCGCGGCACCAGCACCTGGTCGCCGGGGTCCGCCAGCAGCTTGAACAAGTACGAGTACCCCTCGCTGGTGCTGGCCGTGAGCAGGATGCGGGTAGGCTCCACGGCATGCCCGCGCTGCCGATAGTAGCTTGCCACGGCCTCGCGCGCTGCGAGTGACCCCGCCGGCGCCGGATCGTAGCGCAGCACGCCAGGATCGTCGAAGACGCGTCGCAGTTCCTCGGGGTATTCGATTCCGGCGCGCGTCGGATTCGATTGGGTCAGATCCAGGACGCGCGCGCCCTGCCCGCGCTTGAAGGTCAACAGCTCCGTCAGGCGATTGTGCTGCAGGTCCCAATGGAACCGCGAAGAGAACATGGCGATTCACCAGCGTAGCGTAGCGCCGCGGCCCACGGCTCCGTCCGGGGGCTCCCTTCCCTCAGCGAAAGTGGACTGTCCAGTGCAGCGGTTTTCCCGGATGCCTCTGGCCGGTTAACAGAATCTCGTTTGCCGAGCGCTGCGGAGGCTGGCGGCGACCATTGATTTCCGACGCCACAACGCGAACCAGTTCGTGCTCGGGCAGCCGGAGGTGAATGGTCCATGGTCCCACTTTGGCAGGTGAATACCAGCCTTCGTAACCGGCTGACGATTTCATCAGGCCCAGCAGCGGCGACTGGAAGCGGTATGAATCCAGCGGGATTACCGGCGCCAACCGGACGCCATCTCCAGTGAACTGCACTCCCAGCAGCTTCGTCAGCGCGTAAAGCGGCCAGGCGTGAGAGTGGAGATTCATCACCGGGAAAGTGGTATAAGGCAGATACTCGGAACTGGCCGTGCCGCCGGGGTTGCTGCTCAGGGATGAGTTGATGGTGTCAGGCCCACTCCAGGTCTCATACCATATATCCGGGTAGATCTCAGCGTGCTGGGCCAGTGAATCCCGCGTCCACTCGTCCCAGGCCATCGAACTGTGGGGGCAGGAATCGAGGTACCGGGCCATGGGACCGGGCTTCCGTTCATTGCAGGGCGTCTCGGCGTCTATCTGGGCCAGAGCCCAGACCAGCCAGCCATTTAGTGTAGGAGAGATGCCACGGTTCATCGACGTGCCAATATCGATGCCGAGAGCCGCGCCATCCGGGCCCGGGCCCATCACCAACGCGCCGAGGGTAGAAGGCTGGCGCAGAAGCTGATCGATGTTCCGCACCAGCATGGGGGACTGCCGTCGCGTTAACACGCCGCCGATGATCGCCGAGGGGTGCTGGTCCAGCCAGAGCGTATCCTGGCCCACCCAGCCCAGCGTCGGGCCGAGCCAGGCTCTGCTTAACCATTGGCCGGTCCACTGCGCGCGCGCCGCCTGACGATGATCGTCCGCCTCTTGCCGGACCTGCGCCGCCGTCGCCGGATCGCCAAGGAACTCGAGCAGATCCGCATAGTAATCGAACACCCATGCGGCCATCGCGGAGTTCATGACGCTCTCCCCTTGCGCGACGCACTCATCCAGGTTGTTCACAGCCAGGGTTCCAACCAGACCGTCGTCCCAATCGTCATTGAGCATCCGCATCAGGGAGTGCTCGCCGGTTCCCACGTCCTCGATCAGGTGCTGGTAGCAGCGGGCCAGCAAGTTCCGGACGGTTTCCGTGCTCGGGCTGGCCAGCAGCAGAGCCGGTATCTGCTCACCCAGGAAAGCCGTATCCCGCGTCGCCAGCACATACTCGCTGACCGTCCATAGCAGCCACATCGGAAGATCGCTCGAATTGTCGAGGGGGGTCGGCATGACCGTGCCGTGGCCGACGATTGCGTATGGAATAGAGCCGTTCGCACGCACCTCCTTCAAGGTGTAGAGGAGCACCTCCTTCATGAGCTGGGGATCGCTGAACAGGAGCGGCAGTGAATGTTGCAGTGGATCACGAGCCGCACCCTGGAAACCCGTCACGTACTGGTAGTAGCCGCCCTGCGAGAGGATGTGCTGGCTGAAAAACGCATCGTAAGTAAGCGCGCTGCGGACATAATAGTAATTCCAGATGGTTTCCCGGGCCGCCCAGGGTTCAGCCGACGTATCGAACCTCGGTCCGCTGTTGCTCCATGCGGCAGAGGAGTCGGTCCAGACAGTCGCGGCCCGGCTTTGATATTGGGCGATCAGTTGATTCGCGTCCGCCCCTTCGGGCAGATAGCCGTACAGGAAATACAGCGTGCGTTGCTCGCCAGCCTCCAGCGTGAGCACGCGTTCCAGCGCCAGGCAGCTTGTGTTACCCGTCGAGCCGATGTCGCCATCCAGCGGGTTGGCCAGATCCGAGAAGAGCGCCATGCCGTTTGTGGTCACCGCGTCGGCCGGCGCGTCGAGCGACGCAAGGAACGTGGAAGGGGGATTGAGGTCCTCGAACGAACTCCCTGGCACGCCGTCCTGAATCGGCGCGTTCCAGGGGCTCGAATGAGTGGCCCAGTAGTCGACCGCTGCCTGCCACAGCGCCTCCTCGCTCGCGGTCCGGCCCAGGAACTGCTTGGCCTCCAGCAGACCGGCGCCACCCGGCAGAAGTTCGAAGTGGTGTGCGAACTGATCGCCGAATGCGTATCGCAAGGCGGCGGTCTGCGCATTGTTGCCGAAAGCTTCCAGATTGGACCGATAGGAGAACTGATAAGGATGGCATCCCCAATACTCGACCCAACGCAGATTCGCCGTCGCGGCGCTGAGATTGGAGATGGTCACCTGTGAGAGCAGAACCGGGTCATCGCCGAATGGCGCCGCGATTGCCTGGTCGGCAGAATAGAAGTTCCCGGTGACGGTCTTCCGGTAATAGCCGATCCCGAAGATTCGATCGAAGCTTCGAGCGTTGGTCATCGGATACCAAGTGGCCAGAAATTCGTTGGGGCCGACCAGCCAGCCACAGCCGCTGTACTGATCTCTCTCCGGCGAAAAGACGTTCAGCAACTTTGGCCCGCCTTCATCCTGCCGCACCTGGACGTATCCGAAGTTGGAAGCCAGCGCCACCAGGCGGTCATTGCCGACTTGGTGCACGTGCTCGTTCGGCATCAGGACGCCAGGGGTGATAACTTGCGTGACGGCACGTGGATCTTTCGTCTGGTCGCAGGTATAGCGAAATGCCGGCAGGCCAGCCTCATCGTCGATCCACTCGCCGAAGGAACCCGAGCCGTAAGATTCCGCAGATGTATTGTCCTGGCCCAGTGCGATCCGCGGCATTCGCGGCAGCACAACCGCCGATCCGAGGGCGCTCAGAAAAGCTCTGCGATGGAGTCCGCCTCCCCAACAGGCCGATTGTTTCACGCCGATTGGAGTGTAGCACGACGCTCCGCCAGCAGATCCGGCAGGGAGACTCGGGGAAAAGCCGAA
Organism: Bryobacteraceae bacterium; assembly: GCA_049698695.1. Lineage (GTDB taxonomy): Bacteria > Acidobacteriota > Terriglobia > Bryobacterales > Bryobacteraceae > Bog-375. Next base: position 6,975 of record JBAVYH010000058.1, read on the forward strand.
ACTGGCTGCCCCGTCCCCCTACTGTGCCGCCCCCGCTCCCGCTTCCGCCTCATCGGCGGTGAAGTAGGCGCAATCGGGGTGATGGAATACCAGCGCGCTCACACTCGCCTCGGGCTCCATCATCATCCCCTCGGTGAGGTAAACGCCGATGTCTTCCGGCCGCAGCAACGCCCAGAGGCCCTGCTGGTCGTCGAGATTGGGGCACGCCGGGTAGCCGAAGCTGTAGCGCTTGCCGCGGTACTTCGAGGTGAAGCGGTCGTGCATGGTGGTGGTGGGCGGATCGGGGAAGCCCCAATCCTCGCGGATGCGGCGATGCAGCCACTCCGCCGCGCCCTCGGCGGATTCAATCGCCAGCGCCTGGATGGCGTGCGCCTTCAGGAACTCGCCTGCCTGCTTCCACTCTTCGCAGCGCTCGCGGATACCCTCGCCCGCCGTCGCCACAAACAGCGCCAGGTGATCGCGGCGCCCTTCTTCGGCCTCGAGAATATAGTCGCTGAGACACAGTCCGTCGGTCCGCCGCTTGCGCCCAAAGTGAAACGTGTGCAGCAGCGTTACCTCGCCGGGCGCAAACAGGTGAATCGAGTTGCCGTCACGCTCAGCCTCGAAGAATTGCCACACCGCCCGAACTTTCATGAAGCGCGCCGCTTCCTCCTTCAGCGCTTCCACCTGGTGGAACAACTCCAGCGCCTTGGGTTCGCGCTCCACCAGCGCCTGTTCGAAATTGCCTTTGTAGCCCAGGTGGCGCCCGTAGAGCATGTACGGGTTGATGTAGCTCCACACTTCGGCCAGGTGCGGAACCTCGCGGACCTTGCGTTCCAGGTACGGCACGGGCGGGATGGGAATGTCGGTGCGCACCTTCGCGCTGCGCCGGTCCGTGGGCGGCGGCGCCACGACTTCGACGGGAGCGGCAGCGGGCCCCGCTGCGCCGCGATGCGCGGCCAGCACCTCAGCGCGCGCAGCCGGATTCATCAGGCGGTTCATCAGGCTCAGGCCGGTCATCGCGTCCTTCGCATAGCACACGCCGTTGCCATAGGCCGGCTGAATCCGCGTGCGGGTGAACTTGTCCGAGAGCGCCGCGCCGCCTACCAGCAGCGGCACATGGATGCCGGCGGATTGCAGATCGCCCGCGGTAATCACCATCTGTTGCGTGCTTTTCACCAGCAGCCCGGAAAGGCCGATGGCATCGGGCTGGTGCTCGTGGAAAGCCTGAATCAACTGGTCCGGCGGCACCTTGATGCCCAGATTGATCACCTGGTAGCCGTTGTTCGAGAGTATGATCTCCACCAGGTTCTTGCCGATGTCGTGCACATCGCCCTTCACCGTGGCCAGGATCACTTTCCCGCGCGACTGCGATTCGGCGCCCTGCATGAACTGCTCCAGGTGGGACACGGCGGCCTTCATCGCTTCGGCTGATTGCAGCACCTCCGCCACAATCAGTTCATTGTTGTTGAACAGCCGCCCGACCTCGGTCATGCCCGACATCAGCGGCCCGTTGATGATTTCGAGCGGATCGGCCCCTTCGCCGCGCTTGCGGTCCAGGTCGGCAATCAGGCCATCCTTGCTGCCTTCGATGATGTAGTTGGCTAGGCGCTGGTCGAGCGGCAGGTCCGCGGCGCGCTGCTTCTGGCGCGATCCCGTCTGGCGGAAGTGCTCGGCGATGGCCGCGATGTGGAACTGGTTGATCGCCGCCTTTTGCTCCGCAGTCTGCTGCCGCCAATCCTCCGGCGCCGTGCGCAGCGATTCGTCTTCGGCATTCACTGCCGGCGAGTTGAACAGCAGATTCTCCGCCAGCCGCCGCTCGTCCTCGGGGATCGAGGCGAAGCGCTCCAGCTTCTCCGCGTTGACGATGGCCAGGTCCAGTCCCGCCTTGGTGCAGTAGTACAGAAAGACCGAATTCACCACTTCGCGCGCCGCCGGCGGCAGGCCGAAGGAAACGTTGGAAATGCCGAGAATGGTCTTGGAGTGCCGCAGCCGCTCCTTCACCAGCCGGATGCCCTCGATGGTTTCGACAGCGCCACCGATGTAATTGACGTCGCCCGTGGCGCAGGGGAACACCAGTGGATCGAAGACGATGTCCTCCGGCGCCACGCCGTATTTCTTGGTCAGCAGCTCATAGGAGCGCTCGGCCACGGCCAGTTTACGCTCGCGCGTGAAGGCCTGCGCTTGCTCCTTGTCCTCATCGATGGCGCCCACCACCAGCGCCGCGCCATAACTGCGGGCCAGCGGGCAAACACGCTTGAACTTCTCTTCGCCATCCTCCAGGTTGATCGAGTTGATGATGCTCTTGCCCTGGCAATAGCTGAGCGCCAGCTCCACCGCTTCCGGGTCGGTGGTGTCGATCATGATCGGCGCTTTGATCTTGCTGATCAGCTTTTCGAAGAACGGCGGGATATCCTGAAACTCGTCGCGATCCGTGCTCTGCAGGCAGACATCGACGATCTGCGCGCCGTTCTTCACCTGCCGGCGCGCGATTTCGCTCGCCTCGTCCCACTTCTCTTCCGCCACCAGGTTCTTGAACAGTCGCGAGCCGATCACGTTGGTCCGCTCGCCCACAATCAGCGGCCGGTTGCTTTCCTCGGCCTCGACCAGTTCGATGCCCGAATAATACGCGCGGTGTTGCGCCGCGGGCGCACGTCGCGGCGGTTTGCCTTCGGTCATCTCGACAATGGCGCGGATGTGCTCCGGTGTGGTGCCGCAGCAGCCTCCCAGGATGTTCACCCATCCCAGGTCGACGAACTTCTCCAGTTGCGCCGCCAGCGATTGCGGCGTTTCGGGGAACCTTCCTTCCGCGTCCGGCAGACCCGCGTTCGGATAGCAGGAAACCGGAAAACGGCTCATCGCGGCCAGAGTGCGGACATGATCGGTCATCAGGTCCGGGCCGGTGGCGCAGTTCATCCCCACCGCAAGCAGGTCGTGATTCTCGATGGATGCATAGAGCGCCTCGATCGCCTGCCCGCCCAGCATGGTCCCGGTTCGTTCGATGGTTACCGATGCCACCACCGGAATCTCCATGCCAAGATCGTGCCGCAGTTGCACGATGGCCAGCAGCGCCGCCTTGAGGCTGCCGGTATCGAAGGCCGTTTCCACCAGCAGAAAGTCCGCTCCCCCTTCCACCAGCGCCCTAGCCTGCTTGTAGTACGCGGCTTGCAGGACGGCAAAGGTAACCGTGCCGGTGATGTTGATGTCTTTGTTGGTCGGCCCCATGGAGCCGGCCACGAATCGCGGCTTGTCAACCGAGAATTCGTCGGCGACTTCACGGGCGATGCGGGCTGCGTTGTAATTCAGCTCATGCACCCGGTGCTGCAGGTGGTTGTCGGCCAGCGCAATCGCGGTGCCGCCGAAACTATTGGTCGTGACGGCATCCGCGCCGGCGTCGAAGTAATAGCGATGAATGTTCTCGATGACGTCGGGCCGGGTGACGACGAGGATCTCCGGACAGTTCTCGTGCCCCTCGTAATCGATCTCGAGCGACAGTGGGACCTGGTGAATCATGGTCCCCATGGCCCCGTCGATCACCAGTACACGCTCGTCCAGGATCTGCCGGAGCGCACGCTGGCGCTCTTCCGGTGAGGTCATTCCTATCAGTTTAGCAAGAGCCGCGCCGCACCTTGCTTATACCGACTCACCTTTGTGGCGCGGGCCCCAGCCCTTGCGGAAGGTTGGCCGCAAGTATTGACTGGCCTGCTGATTGTTGGTGATGCGCATCTTCGCCGGGTCGTATTCGATCTTGCCCTCCACCCGCAGAGCGATCACTCCCAGCAGCATCCACTCCACGAACGGCGCCGCCACATTGAAGTTGGAGCAGGCCGGTTCGCCGCCTTTGCAAGCGCGAATCCAATCGCGGTAGTGGCCCGGCGAGCGAGTCAGCAGTTCCGGCGGGAATGTGTAATCGCGCATTTTCTCGACCGGAATCAGCCGCGTATCTTCACCGTAGGTACCGGTGGTGATGATCCCTTTGTCGCCGATAAAGACGCTGCCATTGGGCTTGTCGGCGACCGCCTCGGGATCATGGATCAGAGCCTCGAAGCGCTCCCAGTTAAAGACCGGGCCGACAAAACCGGTGGGCTCGACGCGCGGACGCGGCGGGCGTGCGCTACCCTGAGCGTGCGCCGGCGGCCGGTGGTACGGCCGGTAAGGCAGATCGCCCAGCAACTCGCCCTTGGGCACCCCGGGGATCTCCGGCGTCTCCGTGCAGCCGTCGTGCCAGAATAGCTTCACCGGCGGCATGTCGCCGCGCGCCGGAAAATCGTAGCGGATGACCGACCGCTTGGGGAACATAAACTCGCTGACGCCTTCCTTCTGGATACACTCGACCGACGACGGAACACCCAGCTTCAGCGACATATTGGCTGCGCCCAGGATATGGCATGCCATGTCCCCCAGCGCACCGCAGCCGAAATCGTAAAAGCCGCGCCAGTTGAACGGTTGATAGAAGTAGCCGCCGAAATCGTTGGGATATCCCTTGCCGCCGAGCGTGAAGGGGCGGGAATTGGCGATGCCCAGCCACAGGTCCCAATCGAGCGTCGCGGGGACCGGGTCGGGCGGCGGAATCTCGGTGAGGCCCTGCGGCCAGATCGGGCGGTTGGTCCAGGCATGGACTTCGGTGACGTTGCCGATTTCCCCGCCCCAGATCATCTCCGCGCATTGCCGCGTGCCTTCGTTCGAATAGCCCTGATTGCCCATCTGCGTGGCGACCCTGTACTTGTTGGCCGTTTCGCGCATCAGGCGCGCTTCCCAGACGGTGCGGGTAAGCGGCTTCTGCACATAGACGTGCTTGCCGCGCTCCATTGCCCAGGTGGCGGCCGTGGCGTGCATGAAATCGGGGATGGTGACGATCACCGCGTCGATGCCCTTCTCCTGATCGAGCATCCTGCGGAAGTCCTTGTACTTGGGAACCTTGTCGTATTCCTTGAACTTCTCCGCGGCCTGCCGTTCATCCACGTCGCACAGCGCGACAATGTTCTCCGTGCTACAAGCGTCGATATCGTTGCTCGCCTTACCACCGGCCCCGATGGAGGCGATGTTCAGCTTCTCATTGGGCGACTTGTAGCCCAGCATCCGCAGCGAAGCTGTGCTGCCGAACCCTCCCCGCGGGACCACGCCCGCCAGAAGCGAGCCGAAAAAGAAATGCCGCCGGCCGAATTTGTGTGCCATGGAACCCCTCTTGTACCTCGCTATGCTAACGCCAAGCTCGCCGCCCGACAAGCGAAGGCGCCGCTCTCGTCAGCGCGCTCCGCGATCACGCCGGCTGTCCGCCGCTCGCCGGCGCGCGAGTCTACGGTGGTGCGAAAACGCACATAGCCTCTTGCTGACGCCTGCCCAAGCAGCAGCGTTTCCGCTATGCTCAGCATCAGGGTGGTGCTGGGAAGGGAGATGCTGCCGGCGAGGAGAGGGTCTCGCGTATCTCATCGGGCCCGTAATCGGACTGTGACGGCCACGTGGCCGCTCGCGTGGCTACTGCTGTGTTGGGGCGTGGCCGCTTGCGCCACTGCGGCGCAAGCTCAAGATCTGATCGCCCGCGCCACGGCAGCGCGCAATGCCGACAATATCCCGGCTGCGCTGCCGTTGTACCGGCAAGCCGTGCGCGAAAAGCCTGATTGGCTGGAAGGCTGGTGGTTTCTAGGACTTTTCTCTTACCAATCGGGCCAGTTCGCCGATGGCGAGCGGGCTTTCACCGAGTTCACCAAACTGAATGCACAGCCGCCGGCAGGATGGGTATTTCTGGGCCTGTGCGAATACGAGACCGGCGACTATGATGGCGCGTTCCAGCACCTCGAGCGCGGGTTCGCACCCGGCGCCCGGCTGGCCCCGGAGCTGGAACAGGTTGCGCGCTTCCACCGGGCGCTGCTGCTGACCCGGGCGGGCTCCTTCGATCGCGCGCGCAGCGAGCTGAAGCCGTTCGTGGGGCGCGGCATTCGCGATCCGGTGCTGATCGCGGGAATCGGCCTGAACGCTTTGGAAATGCCCACTGTCCCGCAGCAGATACCCGCCAGCCAGCGGGACCTGGTCGAGATGGCGGGCAAGACCGCCTGCGCCTGGATTAGCGGCGACTCCCGGCAGACGGAAGCGGGATTCCGCTCGCTGCTCAGCGCATACCCGGCCGCGCCCGGTGTTCATTACCTGTATGCCACCTACCTGCTCGAGTCGCAGCCGGAAGCAATGAATGCGGAATTGCAGCGCGAGTTGGAGGTCAATCCTGGCAACTCGCGAGCCAGGGCGGTGTTGGCGCTGCGGCTAACCCTGGCCGGGGACGTGGCCGCCGCCGTGCCGCTTGCCGCGAAGGCCGCCGCGGACTCGCCGGGGATGAGCCTGGCGCAGTATGCTTACGGAGTGGTGCTCACCAAAAGGGGTGCTTTCAGTGACGCCATCCAGCACCTGCAAGCGGCGGTACGGATCGATCCGGACATTCTGGAATACCACACCGAACTGGCCACCGCGTATTCCGACGCGGGCCGTTACGAAGATGCGCGCAGCGAGCGCAAGGCGTCGATCAAACTGGCGAGGGAGTCGCGTGGGCCGGGCTAGCCTGGGCGCGGCCGCCTGCATCGCTCTGGCCGGCGCCGGCTACTCGGCCGAACCGCCGGCGGCGAAATTCACCTGCGCCACGTGCCACCGCGCCGAGGCCGAGTCGCAGTCCAAAACGGCTATGGGTATCGGCATGGAACTGCCTCCCAACCAGACCCTGTTGCGGGCTCACCCGAAGCTGACCTTCGAAAGGAACGGCTACACCTACACCATCGAGCGCAAGGGCGACCGGAGCACGTACACCGTCAGCGACTCAAGCGGCACCCTCAGCCTACCGATTCAGTACGCCTTCGGAGTTCATAGCCAGACCTTCGTGCTGGAGTACGAAGGCGGCTTTTACGAAAGCATGGTGAGCTATTACGCCCTTCTGAAAGGCCTCGACGTCACGGTCGGCAATGGCAAGATCCAGCCGCACAACCTTGTGGAAGCGATGGGGCGGAAGAACTCGGCGACGGAAATCACCGCCTGCTTCGGCTGTCACAGCTCGGGCGCCGTGCATGACGGCAGGCTGTCGCTCGCCTCGCTCCAGCCGGGCCTCACTTGCGAGCACTGCCACGCCGGCGCCAACTCCCACATGGAAAGCTTGGCCGCGGGCAAGCCGGGGCCTGTGCCCACAAAACTCGGCGCGATGAATGCCGAGCAGACCTCGCAGTTTTGCGGCCAGTGCCACCGCACCTGGGAGGAGATCGTCAAACTCCGCCAGTTCGGCGAGGGCAACGTGCGCTTCCAGCCCTACCGCCTGGCGAACAGCCGGTGTTTCTCAGGCGACGATCCGCGCATCCGGTGCACGGCCTGCCATAATCCCCACGCCAACCCGGTGCCCGAAGCGGCTGCGTATGACCACAATTGCCTGGCCTGCCACAGCCGAAATGCGCCGCCGGTAGCCGGCCACGATGTGCCGCGCGCCAAGATCTGTCCCTTAGCGCAAGCCAACTGCGTGAGCTGCCACATGCCAAAAGTGAAAATGCCGGGCGGATCCGCACTCTTCAGCGACCATCAGATTCGGATCGTCCACCCAGGCGACCCGTATCCGAACTAGTTGTCATGTCCGACGGGTTCGCAGCGACTGCAGAACCCTGTATCAGGACACGGCTTCAGTGGTGCCGGCGTAAGACTCACTGAATATGACTTTTAGGCCCTGTAAAAGAGCGATGGCTCTATCCAGTCTCATCGACGAACTTCAGAGACGGGACAGTAGTTCGAGGACCGCGACCTGTTACACTCGGCCGGGAAAAAGAAGTTGGCCGAGAATCTCGCTTTTGCCGATATTCGCTTCCACGAATTCCGCGCCTGGGGCGGTGATCACGTAATCCGCGTTATCGGCTGCAGTCACGTAGCCCTTCGCGCGCAGGTACCACATGGTGAAGTTCAGGTATTCGCGCGGGAACGCCATGCGCTTCTCCAGAAGGAGCAGCGAAACTGCCGGATGTTCCGGATCCTGGCGACGCTGGTTGTACAAAAGGGACAGCACTCCCAGACGCCGGTTCGATTCGGCCTCCACGCCGGTTACAAAGTCCTTCAGTTCAAAAATCGGCATCGGCTCAGCGTCCTGCCTTTGGCGGCGTTCGTCGTACTCGCCGCGGCGGACGGGGTCGGACAGCACTTCGTAGGCCGTCTTGAGAAGCAGGAACTTTTCGATATCGCCCGTCTTCGGATTGTCCGGATGAAAACGTGCCGCCATGATCCGGTAGACGCGGTATATCGTTTCGGCTTCGGCCTTCGGGCCGATCTGCAGAATGTCGTAATAGTCGGGTTCTTCTATTTCAGGTTCGGCTTCGTCCTCCGCCGACGGGCTGTGCACCAGCCTGATACTGTAATTCCCGTCATTTTTGGTGCAACGCCGGACGAAGTATTTTTCGGCACTCGATCCGTCCCGGGATTCGATCAGCACAACGCTTCCAGGCCGGAGCGTATCGACGCGCTGGAGGCCCGTTTCATTGCCCGCCGCAGCCGATCCGCGGCCCCTTACGGAGAGGCCAGCCTCGGCCTGATCGGTAGGCGATGCGTGCTCGAAGGCATCGATCGGACCTTCAGATTCCAACGGAGCGCCACTCTGCATTCCTTGTATCTTTCCAAGCGGCCCGTGGCTTACGAACCGAGTTCCACATCAATAATAGGCCTGCATACTGCGCCTTACAATAGCTCTACAGGGATGAGAAAGAGTGCGCGGAAGTTATCGAGAAATACTTATCATCGTTATCAGGTATTTGTTATCCAATCGGAAACAGAAGCAGCTATAATACCAGCTCGGGAGTGCGAAATGACTGGTACCGGTTTTGGACTAAGCATGATTCCGATCGCGCTACTTGGCCTTCTCTATTACGCCGCTGTGATCTTCTGTGTCTGGAAGTTCTACCAGATGGTATCCAGGATCAATGACAACCTCGCTGGCATCCGGCAGGCGATGAATCGAAACGCCGGAGAAACCACCTGGACACTGAAAACGCCATAGGCCCGCAGTCGAAACACGTGTGTGGAGAGCGCGCGCGGCTGACTTCCGGTTATTTCCCCGCCGCTTTGGGCTGGATGGCAAAGTCCCAAACCTGCATGTTCATCGCGTCCGGCGTATACTCGACCACCGCGTACTCGCCCTCCGGCAGCGGGTCTCTGGGCCAGATCTTGTATAGCCCGCCAGGGTCCAGCTCCCGCTGCAGAGTCTCCACCAGCGTGGGCGTTTCCTCCACATCCTTATCCACCGGCAGATAGACCAGGTTCTCCACGATCCGCAGAGTGGGCTTGCTGGTAAGTCTGGCGATGCCGAAGCGTTCCGGCTCGGAGAGCTGTATGTAGAATTCCTGTTGCGGGTTGTTGAAGACGTTAGCCGAATGCGCACCGTCGATTTCGAGCGTGCCCTTGCCGCTCAGCCCCTGCCCGATCGGCGTCAGTACCTTCAGCAGTTGTCGTTTTTTGTTGATGTGAACCGTCGTCTCGGCGACCTTCAGCACTTTGGTCTGGTTACCCTCCAGCCAGTACACACCGGGATCTTGCGGAATACGCGAGGTTTCCTTTCGGATCGCGCGCTCAGCGGCCGCCTCTTCGGAAAGAGCCTTGGAGTCGTTACCCAGCTCGGCCTGGCGCTCCGCAGCTTCTTTCTGGGTGCGCTTCAGATCCACCAGCTCGAGCGGAATTTCTTCCCAATCGCCGCGCTCGACGCTGTAGTAGCGCACGCGGTCGGAAAGCACCTGATACTCGCGCGCTAATTGATAGCCGCCGTCCTTCAGATAGAGCCTGATGTTGACTGCCCAGGCCACCGCCGCGAAAAACAAGAAGATGATCGCGCTCCGCCGCATATCCTCTAACCACTACTTTAACCGCAAAAGCGGCCGGGCGAAGCGCCACAGCCGCGGCGCTGGCTGCCAACCTGCAAAGCCGAGATTGCCCGGCCTTTCCTGCCATTCTCGATCACCAATCATCTGCAAGCTGAGTGTGCATCACCTCGCCAATGCGGTAACCTGTCCAAGCGTCAGCCGTAGGGGCCGGGCATGCCCGGCCCGGCGTTCCACGAAGCACGCGGCCGCTACCAAAACCCGGCTGCATTTACGAAACGGCAATCTAAGTCACCGGTGCTGCATCTAAGATAGAGGTATGCGCATCCTCCTGTTCAGCGGCAAGGGAGGCGTGGGAAAGACCAGCCTGGCGGCGGCCACCGGGCTGGAGCTTTCGCGTCTGGGTTATCGCACGCTAGTGATGAGCGTGGACCCGGCACACAGTCTGGCCGACGCTTTCGACCTCGGTACAGGCCTGTTTCATGGCCAATTCGGCGATCCGTACCCCATCAACGACCTCCTGGCGATCCACGAGGTGAACATTCAAAAGGAGATCAAGCGCCACTGGGCGGAGATTTCCTCGTACGTGGTTTCCGTGCTGCGCACCACCGGAATCAGCGACGTCGAGGCAGAGGAACTGGCCATCCTGCCGGGCATGGAAGAGCTGAGCGCGATGATGTGGGTGAACCAGTTTCGCCGCGAGCAGCTTTACGACGTGATTGTGCTCGACTGCGCGCCCACCGCCGAATCGATGCGCTTCGTCAGCATGCCCACCACGCTCGAATGGTATATGAAGCACATTTTTCCGTTCCAGCGCGGCATCATCCGGGCCGTGCGGCCCATCGCCAACCGGGTCTCGCCGGTGGAACTGCCGACGGAGGGTTACTTTTCCAACATCCAGCAACTCTTCGCCAAGCTGGAGGGCATCGCCGAACTGCTGGAGGATCCGGCCTCGACCAGCGTGCGCCTGGTGACCAACCCGGAGCGCATGGTGCTGCGCGAAACCGAGCGCGCGTTCGTGTACTTTTCACTGCACGGCCTGACGGTGGATAGCGTGATCGTCAATCGCGTGCTGCCGCAGGCCGTGACCGACGCATGGTTCCAGGAATGGCGCGCCTCGCAGGCGCGCGTGCTGGAGGAAATCGATGCCTATTTCGCGCCCGTCGAAGTGAAGCGCGTCCCGCTGTTCACCCACGAAGTTTTGGGACGCGAGCGGCTGGAAGAACTGGCGCGCGCGCTGTATGCGAAGGGCGAGGACCCGGCGCGCGTCGTCCGCACCGAAGCGCCGTACACCTTCACCAAGCAAGACGGCCACTACGAGGTGAAACTGCGCCTGCCTTTCGCAGTCAAGGGCGAAGTGGGATTATTTAAGAAGGGCGACGAACTGGTGGTGGAGATCGGCACGCTGCGGCGGCACATCGGCCTGCCGACTTCCATGGCCGGCCTGGCGCCCACCCGGGCCAGGCTGGAGAATCGTGTTCTGACCGTGGAAATGAAGGAGAGCTGAAGATGCCTGAAAGTAATAATCCAAGCGGCGGCGCGGGCGCAGAGTCCGCCGCGCACGGCTGCTTCTTTTGCAACGTGGCGATGCCGTTTCTCGAAAACCTCTGCCCGCCCGACGCCGGCAATCACTTCCGCGCTTCGCGAGTCGAGTTTCTCAAGGCTGTCCGCAGCCTGATCGACCATCGCATTGCGCACCTGTCCGCGGAAGAACGCAAAGGAACGCACGTCGCCGTGGAGTGAGCCGGCCGGCGCGTGGCACCAGTTCGGGCGGCCAGCCGCGTTCCACGGCAAGCCTGGCGGCGTGTCGCCGCGCCTCAATGCTTCACGTACGTCTTCTCGAACTTGTTACGCGTGTTGTAGACCGTGAAGCTGCCGTCTTTCTCGGCGGTCACCTTGATCCACTTTCCTTCGCAGTTGGCATCCACGTTGGCGATGAAAGTGTCGGGCGAGTTGTGCTGCTTGTCCGCGTCAATGGCGTAGTGCAGTTGCCAGATATCGAGCAGGCCGCGCGTGTCGTGCAGAGTCTGCCAGACCTCCGCCGTGCCGCCTTTGTGCGGGCCGTTGTCCACCAGCGCCACGCGCGGCGAAATGGCGTGCACAAAAGGCGCCGAATTGGATAGGTTCATGCCGTGGTGCGACACCAGAAAGAAATCTACCGTGCCGATTTTGTTGTCGGGGCAGACCAGGTCGTATTCCCTGTCCTTGGTGAGGTCGCCCATATCCAGCATGCGGAAGTTGCCGTAGGTGATCAGCACGCCGATGGACTGTCCGTTTTCATCGGTGGTTTCCTCCGGGCGTTCGTACCCCTTGCAGTCCGGATTGGGGGTGCCGGCGTCCTCCAGCGCATCGGGGATCACATTGCCACCCGCCGAAAGCACCCGGACTTCGATCCCTTTCACCGGGATGGTGTCGCCCGGTTCCACCCGTAAGTGCTGGCCCTTGGCGCGCACGTCCTCATATTCGTTGTATAAAATCTCGGCGTCCTTGCCCTTCTCCACGCTCGTGCCGTGATCGACGAAATGGACAATCGGCATTTTCTCGGCGAGCTGGTACACGCCGCCCACATGATCCACATGGAAATGAGTGATTAGCAGCCAGTCGATCTTCTTGACGCCTGCGGCTTTGGCGGCCGCCGCAATGCGGTCGGCATCGCGATGGTTGTGGCCCGGCCAGCCGGTATCGATGAGGAACGAATCGCCAGCCGGAGTCACCAGCAGCGTGGCTTGACCGCCTTCCACGTCGATGGCGAAAATCTCCAGGTTCCGCGCCGCGGGCAGGGCCGCGGCCGAGACCAGCGCAAGCGCTATAGCGGCTAACGTTCTCATGGCGCAATCTTAACATGCCCTCTGAATGCGCGACTGAGGGTTCGGTGCCGCCACGCACGGTCGCCCGCGGTTCAGGTCGTCATGGCGTCGTCACCTCGGCTCGGCCTTCCCTGTCCTCCCGCCCGCCAGGAGCATTTTCTAATCCAAGAATGAGCCTGAAGGGCTGAAATCTGGTTGGCGCAGTGCCGGGCTCCTTTCGCTGGGTTTTCTTGTTCGTTTTCGGGGGAATAGACCGTCGTTGCCGGCGCGGTGGG
>JBAVYH010000059.1:0-4904 GCA_049698695.1 Bryobacteraceae bacterium
AGGCTCAATTCCTCTGCATCCTGCATGCTGATGATCAACCCCCAGCATGCGCACACCCTCCTCCAGGCTCATCCTGTGTTAGAAACAGGCTCACCTTCAGGCTCATCCTGCATTAGACAAGACTCTGACTTGACATTCGCCCCCCTGCAATTCTACAATCGCTGAAGCTTATGAATCGATTCATAATACTGCCTATGCGCTTGGTACCCGTGCCGCTCTCTGTTGCGCGGAGAACACCCGGCATACTCCGCAAGGGGAGCAAATACCCAGGGAGTCGGTCCCCCGGGGCTGCTGACGCTGGATTTCGGTTATAGGTTCTCCATGGCGTGTTGTCAAATTGCCGAGGATGTCGATCACTGGACCCCGCAGGAGATCGCGGAGGAAGACGCACATCTCCTCATGGACAATATTGTTGAAGTAGATCTGGTAGAAAAGGCCCACGAGCTAGCGCTTCGGACTGACGGAGACCGGTATTCCCCGCAAGCGCAGAAGGCGGACGAGTGCGGCAACCTCCTGCTCTCGCCCCCAGCAAGGATTGCTCTGGGGTTGTTGGGTTTCGTTGTGTCGTGGGCGGGGCCTGATCTGCTACGGTCACGCTGGAAAATTCAAGACCATATGAAGGAGATCGCCCGGAAAGCGGGCGTATCGGTCGGGACGGTCTCGAACGTGCTGTGGGGCTTAAGAAGTAACAGGCGGGAAATCCGCAAGCGCGTAGACAACGCGACACGCCGGCTCGACGACCATCCAAATTAAGCCGCGTGGTGGTTGAAAACCGGCAAACGCATGTCCGTGGGATTACTCGCATCGAATCGGGCAACAGGGCGTCTGATGCAAAGAGGGAGAAAGATTGTTGTAGTTGGCAGCGCCAACATGGATATGGTCATCGGGGTGGAGCGGCTGCCGCGCACGGGCGAGACGATCACAGGAACCAATCTGCGTCTATTTCCGGGAGGGAAGGGCGCGAATCAGGCCTGCGCCGCCGGACGACTGAGCGGCAGGGTCAGTATGATTGGCCAAGTCGGTGAAGATGCGTTCGGCTCCTCATTGGTGGACAGCTTGTCGGCCGCAAACGTTGATGTCACGGGCATCGGCAGATCGAACCGGCCCACCGGAAGCGCTTCCATTTATGTCATGCCTGACGGGGAGAATTCCATAGTCGTCTCGCCCGGTGCGAACGCCACGCTCGATCCGGAAATCGTGGTCAAGCGGCTCAATGTCGACGAGGGCGACATCGTGCTGTGCCAGCTCGAAATTCCGCTAGACACCGTCGAAGCAGTGCTGGCAGATGCGAAGTCGCACAGCGCCGTCACGATCCTGGATCCAGCACCTGCACGCACGCTTCCAGCGCGTATTCTTCGCAGGGTGGACTTCGTGACGCCCAACCAGACAGAGGCCGGGGTGCTCCTGGGCGACAGTGATTTCAGGATCGACGGCCTCGGGCAGGCGCGAGAGGCCGCTCGGCGTCTGATGGAACTCGGGCCGGCGGCTGTCGTCATGAAGCTCGGCGAACTTGGCGCGTTGGTTTGGGACGGGCGGCATTCATTCGCGGCCAGACCGCTTCAGGTGCGGGCGGTCGACACGACCGCCGCCGGCGACGTGTTCAATGGCGCACTCGCTGTCGCGCTGGCCGGCGGTAAACAGATTGACGACGCGGTCCTGTTCGCGAACGCGGCGGCGGCGATCTCCGTCACCCGTCCGGGAGCACAACCGTCGATGCCTTCCAGGCTCGAAGTTGATGAGTTTCTCTCCGCGGCCGGACAGGTCGCGCCGAACGATTAGGGCTGTCGCTTTCGAAGGAACATATGTTCATCGTCAAAAGCCTTCCACTCGCGATACTCTTCTGCGTTATCACAATGCTGGGCTGGGGATCGTGGGCCAATACGCAAAAGCTCGCCGGACGCGAACGCTGGCCGTTCGAGCTCTACTACTGGGACTACGCGATTGGCGTGCTGCTATGCGCCGTTGTATTCGCTGCGACGCTGGGCAGTTTCGGCTCGCATGGTGTATCTGCGGAGGAGAATCTTTCAAACGTCTCCGCATCAGCCGCTTTCGCGGCGGTGGCGAGCGGTGCAATTTTCAACGTCTCGAACATCCTTCTCGTCGTCGCGATCGATGCGGCTGGGATGTCCGTTGCATTTCCGGTCGGCGTCGGACTTGCTCTCGTGATCGGCACTATTGCGAGCTATCGGCAGGCACCCAAGGGCAGCGTGATGCTACTTGCTGCAGGCGTCACGCTGGTCGTGCTCGCGATCATTCTCTCCGCGGTCGCGAACCGGCGCGCTGCGGCCGGAAGAGCCGGTCGCCCCGTACGGGGGCTTGTGTTCGCGGTGCTGGCAGGCAGTCTGATGGGACTGTTCTATCCGCGCCTGATCGCGGCGATCTCGCCCGGATATCAAAACGGCAGCATACAGCCGGGCTATCTGACGCCGTACACAGCGCTCCTGTTCTTCGGGATCGGGCTTCTGCTGAGCAACGTCGTGGTGAATACGATCTTCATGCGAGCAGGCGGCGTAACGTATCGCGACTATGCGGCAGGTAGCACGCGGCTCCACCTGCTTGGGATTCTCGGAGGAGTGATCTGGATGGTAGCGCTCGGCTTGAACGTAATCGCTTCAGGACCGGCTGGTCCGGCCGTGTCGTACGCATTGGGTCAAGGGGCAACGCTGATTGCGTCCATCTGGGGTGTGTTCATCTGGAAAGAATTTCGAAATGCGCCGGCCGGGACTTCTGCGTTCATCGTGATCATGTTCTGTTGCTACGCCGCCGGGCTCGTGCTGATAGGCGCGGCGACGCTCTGATCGTGCTGGAATCAAGAGCTCGCTCCTTATTCGGCGCGTGATTAAGCGCGTGCGGACTTTCGTTCCAGCGCACGATGGTCTGCGCCGGGCAGCGGGCACCAGCCCTGTATTCCCGGATTTCGGTTTGGCGCCTGTTGGACTGAACCGTTTAACAGTTGGTCACGTCTCATGAGATTCTGGGGGAGTAGGTCGGCCGATGCCGTTCCGCCGCCACAGGGCAGCGCCATGGTTCGCTTGGAGTTGTGGACAGAGAGCATGGTTGCGGCTTCGGCCGCGTGTTGGAGTCCAGCCTCACCTCGTTGGCCTTGAAAGGTGACCTAATCGACAAAGCGGCCTAATCGTTCATCCAGGTCTCGTACCAGAATGAGACCAGCATCCGACGTGACCCGTGAGCCTTGGAAATCCACCTTCAGCGCAGCGTTGAAAGAGAGTCGGCGCGGCAAGAACACCCAGCTTCCACTGGCCGATCTATTCGGCCAGTCCGTTTACAGCCGCATGGCGGGCCATGAGGATGTCAATGACGCCGAGCGCCTGTCGCAAGATCCGGCGTTCCGGCTGATTGGGTCGGAGAAGATCTGGGATCGTGGCGCGGCATTGACCTCCCGCTTGCAGACATTCGAGACGGAAATGCTCGCCGAGGAAGAGAATTTCGCTGGACTGGCGCGCATCAACTGCGAACTCATCGGCAAGATAGAAGCATTGGATTCCGCGCAACCGGTTGTTCTGGACATGGATTCAACCGAGATTCCGGTTTACGGCGAGCAGGAGAACAGCGCTTACAACGGCCGCTTCGAATCGACCTGCATCACCCGTTGTTGTTGTTCAATCGCGAGGGCGACTGCCTGGCGGCGAAGGTCCAGGCCGGCAACGTCCACAGTTCCGAGGACTGGGAAGAGCTGCTGCTACCGGAAGTCGAGCGGCAACAGCAGTTTGGTCAGGAGGTAGTCTTTCGGGCCGATGCCGCTTTCGCCAAGCCGGAGATCTACGAGGCGCTGGAGGGGCGGGGCGTAAAATACGCCATCCGCATTCCGGCCAACGACAGTTTGAAGAGGGACTCGCGGAGTTGGCGGTGAAGATGACCCGACTGAGTTGCCATCGGTTCCGATCCAATGAAGTGCGGCTGTAGCTGAGCCTGATAGCCTACAACCTGGGGAACCTGTGGCGGCGGTTGGCGCTGCCGAAGCGGATTGACAACTGGTCGCTGGCCAGTTTGCAGCAGCGGTTGGTGAAGGCTGGTGGCCGGTTGGTCAAGCACGGTACTACTGGCTGCTGCTGGCAGAAAGCCATCTGACACGGCGGCTTTTCGGGGCGATGATGGTGCGAAGGATTGCGGCCATACCGGTTGCGGCCGGGTAGGCGGAGGCGATTGGTAGGCCAAATCAAGGAAACGGGGACGGACGGAGCGCGAATGGACTTTCTAGTCTCCCGGCGCAAGCCGCATCAGTAAGATCATCGTTAAGCCGTGTGCGGGAAAACCGCACGCACGGTTTGAAAGGGGTTTGTTGAAAACGGGCTGGCTATTTTAGTCAGTACCGCGTCAAAATCAGATCTGGGATTGTGGTGTATACTATTTGTGCCGGGGAGGATCCCGGGTAAAGGGTCCAGTCTGAACTGCGCCCGCCCCTTGCCGCCGATGCGTGAATCCAATTAGAATTCCGAAGCATGAAGCTATTGCTCTTCTTCGTTCCGATGCTCTCGGGCGTCCTCGCCTTCGCGGCGCCGCCGCCACGGCCCGCCGTTCCCGTTATCTTCGACACCGACATCGGCAACGATGTGGATGACTGCCTAGCGCTGGCCATACTCCACGCCTTCGCCTCCCGCGGCGAGATCCGCCTGGCCGCCGTCACCATCACCAAGGACAATCCGTGGGCGGCCCGCCTGGCCTCGGCCATCGACATTTTTTATGGCCGCCCCAACGTGCCCATCGGCGTGGTTCACGACGGTCAGACCAAGGACGTCGGCTACCTCAAAAAGGCGCTCAACGCCGGCCACTACCCTTACCGCGACCATCCGGAAGATGCGGTCACCTTGCTGCGCCGCGTGCTCCAGTCGGAAATGGATTCGAGCGTGGTGATCGTCCAGGTGGGCTTCAGCACCAACCTGGCG
>JBAVYH010000060.1:0-27547 GCA_049698695.1 Bryobacteraceae bacterium
CAGCAGAGCCCACCTCCGCTTCGCCAGCCGGACACCATAGTGATGGAGAAGAGGCTGTTTGAGTAGCCAAAATCATTCAACGGCAAGTGTCGATACTTGGTTTGTCTCACCCGAGGGGTTCACCCCAAGGAAATGTCGAGACGAATCTCGACACAGCAGGCATGACTGCCCGCGCCACGCCGGCGGACGACACTGTTGCCCTAGCCCTAGCTGTCGCCTTTCCCTCGCTCTGCCTTCGCCTGCCGGATCTCTTCCAGCCTTTCGGCAATCCGCTTTTCGATGCCTCGGTTGGTGGGGAAATAGTAACGGCGGCCGGCGAGCGACGGCGGCAGGCATTCCATATCGGTGATGGCGTCCTCGAATTTGTGGGCGTGCTCGTAGCCTTCGCCGTAGCCCCAGGCTTTCATGTCGCGGGTCACGGCGTTGCGCAGGTTCATCGGAACCGGCTCGGCAATCGTGTTCTCCACGTCCGCCGCCACCGCGCCCAGCGCGCGGTAGGAAGCATCGCTCTTGGGCGCGGCGCAAAGGTAGATCGCGACTTGCGCCAGCGCCAGGTCGCCTTCCGGAATCCCCAGAAAGTGCACCGCCTGCATGGCGGCGATGGCCTGTTCGAGCGCCCGCGGATCGGCGAGGCCGATGTCTTCAATCGACATGCGGATCAGCCGCCGCGCCAGGTACAGCCGGTCCTCGCCCGATTCGAGCATCCGTGCCAGCCAGTACAGCGCCGCATCCACATCGCTCGATCGCACCGATTTGTGCAGCGCCGAAATCAGGTTGTAGTGCTCCTCGCCGCCCTTGTCGTAGAGCAGCACTTTGCGCTCGATGGCATTCTCCAGCGCCGCTTGAGTAAGCGTGCCCTGGGAGGCCGCAGTCGCGGCTTCGAGCGTGTTGTACGCCTGCCGCGCATCGCCGTTCGAGTAAATGGCGATCTGCTCGAGCAGTTCGTCCGTCGCTTCCAGATGGACTACCGGCAGCGCGCGCCGCAGCAGCGTGGTCAGTTCCGGCACGGTGAGCAGCCGCAGCGCGTACACGCGCGACCGCGACAGCAGCGCCGAGATCACCTCGAAGGACGGATTCTCCGTGGTCGCGCCAATGAGAATAATGTCGCCGCGCTCCACGTAAGGCAGGAAGGCATCCTGCTGGGCTTTGTTGAAGCGGTGAATTTCATCGATGAACAGAATGGTGCGCCGGCCCATGCGCCGCAGTTTTTCGGCATCGGCCATCACCGCTTTGATTTCCTTGATGCCACTCAGCACCGCGCTGAACGGGATGAATTCGCAGCGCGTGATGCGGGCGATCAGTTTGGCGAGCGTAGTTTTGCCGACGCCGGGTGGACCCCACAGGATTACCGAGCTGAGCTCATCGCGCTCAATCTGGCGGCGCAGCGGCTTCTCCGGCCCGAGGATGTGTTCCTGGCCGATGAAGTCTTCCAGGCGATCGGGCCGCATGCGCTCTGCCAGCGGGCGCTTCTCGTCTTTTGCGGAAGACGCAGCGGGCGCGGGCGGAGTGGAATCGAACAGGCTCACGCGCGTACGGTCCTTTGCCGCCTGGCTTCATAGAGCAGAATGCCGGCCGCCACCGCCGCGTTGAGCGACTCTACGCCCACCGTCGGAATCGAGACATCGAGCGCCGCCGCCCGCAGCACGCTTCCCACCCCGCGCGCTTCGTTGCCGATCACCAGGCCGCACGGCCGCGTGAAATCCACATCGGCCAGCGCCCTCGCCGGCACCCCCGAACGGGTCGGAACGCCCGCGTACAGCTCCACCCGGTTCTGTTGCAGCGCAGCGCGCGCCAGCGCGGCATCCATACCGTAAAGGAAGGGAACGCGAAACACCGAGCCCGCCGACGCGCGGATGGTTTTCGGGTTGTGCGGGCTCACCGTCCCCTTGACGAACAGCGCCCCGGTGGCGCCGAAAGCCTCCGCCGCGCGCAGAATGGCGCCGGCGTTGCCGGGATCTTGCATGCCGTCCAGCACCACTACCAGCGGGCAGCCGCGAAACAGTTGTTCGAGCTTCCATTCCGGCGGCCTCACCAGCGCCATCACTCCCTGCGCGGTTTCGGTTCCGGAAATGCTCTGGAAAAGGTTGTCGGGGAGCACGGCCACTTTGACGCCCGCCAGGCCGCGCACGTGCCCCGTGGCGGCCGAGCGCACCGATTCCGCCGCCAGCACAATCTTCACTTCGCACTCGCTCTTGAGCGCCTCTTCCAGCAGGTGAAATGTCTCGGCCACGCACCATCCGTCGGCGGTCAGGCTGCCCCGCGCGATGGCCCGGCGCACATCCTTGACCAGCGGGTTGGCCGCGCTCGAGATCGTCTCCGGCCTGGGCATGCGATTACAATAGGTTCGGACGATCAGATTATCGCAGATGAAACGCGTGGCATGGGCCGTAGGGGTGGTGGCGCTGGTCGCGCTGTCCCTGCTGGCGGTGAGCGTCATCCACCTGGCCCACCGTATCGAACGGCAGTCCACCGTGGACGAAGCGCAACCGGCGGACATCATCCTGGTGCTCGGCGCGGCGGAATACAAGGGCCGGCCGTCGCCGGTGTTGCGCGCGCGCCTGGACCACGCTCTCGACTTGTACACGCGCAAGCTGGCTTCCCGCATCATGACCACCGGCGGCTCCGGTGGAGAACCGGTCTTCACCGAAGGCGGAGTGGGGCGCGATTACCTCATGAGCCGCGGCGTGCCTTCGGAATCCATCGTGGTCGAAAACGAAGGCGAGACCACCGTGCAATCGACCGACCTGGCAGCCGAGATCCTTCACCGCATGGGCCTCCACTCGGTGATTGTCGTCAGCGATGGCTATCACATCTACCGCGTGAAACGGATCCTGCAAAAGCGCGGCTTCAAAGTGTACGGCTCGCCCCGCAGGGACCACATCCCGCCGCAACGCGAGCGCTGGAATTATATTCGGCAGGCGGTCGGCTACATTCTGTGGCGCGCCGGCATCGGGGTCTGAACCGCCGTCGCCGCCGTGGCCCGCGCGCCATTGCGGCCGCCACGTTCGCCTGTCAGGCGACCCGCGAGGCCACGTTTTCCAAGTACCAGCGCCAGGTTCCGCCGATGCCGTCGGCCAGCGCCACTTTGGGCTTCCACCCAAGAGCCTTCAGCCGGCTGACATCCAGCAGCTTGCGCGGAGTGCCGTCCGGCTTCGAGGCATCGAACGCGATTCTTCCCGCGTAGCCCGCGGCGCGGGCGATCATTTCCGCCAACTCGCGGATGGTGACGTCGGTGCCGGTTCCCACGTTGATGATTTCGCCCGAGTCGTAGCGGAGCATGAGGAACACCGCCGCATCCGCCAGGTCGTCGACGTGCAGAAACTCGCGGCGCGGCTTGCCTGAGCCCCAAACGACGATTTCCGGCGCGCCCGTGCGCAGCGCCTCGTGCGTCTTGCGGATCAGCGCCGGCAGCACGTGCGATGTCTCCAGGTCGAAGTTGTCGCCCGGTCCATACAGGTTGGTCGGCATCAGGCTGATCGCGTTCAGCCCGTATTGCGCGCGGTAGGCCTGCGCCAGCTTGATGCCGGCGATCTTGGCGATCGCGTACCACTCGTTGGTCGGCTCCAGCGGCCCCGTCAGCAGAGACTCTTCGCGGATCGGTTGCGGCGCGAATTTCGGATAAATGCACGAAGATCCGAGAAAGAGCAGCTTGTGAACGCCGGGGCGCGCGGCGGCGTCAATCACGTTGGTTTCCACCGCCAGGTTGTCGTGAATGAAATCGGCCGGGTAGGTGCTGTTGGCCAGAATCCCGCCCACCTTGGCGGCGGCCATAAACACGTACTCGGGCCTTTCCTCGGCGAAGAAGCGCCGCGTGGCCGCCTGATCGCGCAGGTCCAGCTCCTGCCGCGTGCGCAGCAGCAGGTTGTCGAAGCCTTCCTGGCGCAGGCGCCGGCACATGGCCGACCCTACCAGCCCTCTGTGCCCGGCAACGAAAATACGGCTGTTCTTTTCCACGGCTTATCCGTGAGCCGAACCGCGGAACACCACGCGGTGGCCGGCCTCCGCCAGCATGCGCTCTTGTTTGGCCAGGTCCAGGTCGTGCTCCACCATCAGCCGCACCAGCGCCGGGAAATCCATTTTGGGACGCCACCCGAGATCGCTGCGGGCCTTCGAGTACTCGCCCTGCAAGTGATTGACTTCCGACGGCCGGAAATAGCGCGGGTCGGTTTCCACATGCCGCTTCCAGTCCAGCCCCGAGTATTCGCCGGCCAGGTCGAGGAATTCGCGCACCGAATGCGACTCGCCGGTGGCGATCACGTAATCGCCCGGCTTCTCGGCCTGGAGCATCAGCCACATCGCTTCCACGTAATCGCCCGCGTAGCCCCAGTCGCGTTTTGCCTCCAGGTTGCCCAGGTACAGCTTTTCCTGCATCCCCAGCTTGATGCGGCCCAGCGCGCGGGTGATCTTCCGCGTCACGAACGTCTCGCCGCGCCGCTCGGATTCGTGGTTGAACAGAATTCCGTTCGAGACGAACAGGCCGTACGCTTCCCGGTAATTCACCGCGTACCAGTGCGCCGCCACTTTGCTCACCGCATATGGGCTGCGCGGGTAAAACGGCGTCGCCTCGTTTTGCGGCGGCGGCGCCGCTCCGAACATTTCCGACGACCCGGCCTGGTAAAACCGCACCGGCTTCCCGCCCGCCTTCATGTGGTCGCGCACCGCTTCCAGCGCGCGTAGCGTTCCGGTGGCCACCACATCGGCTGTGTATTCGGCCTGGTCGAAACTCACCCGCACGTGGGATTGCGCCGCCAGGTTGTAGATCTCGTCCGGCTGCGCCAGCGCAATCACCCGCCGCAGCCCAGTGCCGTCCGACACGTCTCCGTAGTGCAGCCGCAGCGCCGCCCGGTTTTCGTGCGGATCCCGATACAGGAAGTCGATGCGGTCCGTGTTGAATGTGGACGCGCGCCGGATCACGCCATGAACCTCGTACTCTTTCGCCAGCAGATACTCCGCCAGGAACGATCCATCCTGCCCCGTGATCCCGAGAATCAAAGCTGTCTTCATGTGCCTGCTTCTTCTTATTCTTATTCTTACTATTTCAGCCTAACCGGTGCGAAAAAGAAAGTCGAATGGCAGGCGCGCGTGGCCTGCACGGCACTGGCGCCAAACGGCCAGGCCCCCCGCGAGCCCTTCGTGATACATTCGAAAGGGCGCCCATAGGGCCCTTAGCTCAGCGGTTAGAGCAGCGGACTCATAATCCGTTGGTCGAAGGTTCAAATCCTTCAGGGCCCACCATCCACTCCTCGGAACGCAATCGCCGGCCATGCGCCCGAGTTGATTCAGCCTGCTATGGCGGCGGCAGCCCACCCGATGTAGTGTCGCTCAGCGAGGAAGCCTGCGACAGCAGCGCCGTGATCGCCGGGTCGGGGAAGCGGCGAAGCCAAGGCTGTGCCCAAGCTATTTCCCAAGCTTCGATGCGAGGAGTGGTGACCTGGGCGACGCCGGTGCGGCGCTCGAAGAAAGTGGGGTCCTCGAGGCCGCTGATCGAGCGCGCCACCAGGCGCCGGATGGCGTAATCGCGCTCGGCGTAGAGGTCCACGCCATTCGCTTCGCCGAGCTCGGCCAGCAGCACCAGCGGGGCGAGGGCGTAGAGGTGATAGTGCAACGCCATTTGCCCGCGAGCCATCTCCATCGGCAGCGTCCCGTCGTCGCGGATATCTCTGGCGCCGTGCCGGTACGCATCCATGCCCCATTGCATGAGCCGGTGATCGTCACTGGCGATGGCCGCGGCGGAGATGGCGAAGCCGGCCCAGTACAGGTGGTTATTATCGGCATCGTTTGGGCCATTTTGATGCCGCTTCTTTTCGTAATAGCCGCGATTCTCTTCCGCCAGTTTCTTGAGCCAGGCCGGAATTGCAGCCGCCTGCGCCGGAGACGCGACACCGCTGGCGCGTACCTTGAGCCAGGCGACGGACCACGACCCCAAGTTCCAGCCTTGCACGTAGGACGCCTGATGACCGCCCATGTCTCCGGTCAAAGCCTTCTGCTCCGCGGCCGCAGCCAGCAGCGTGGCCACGCACTCTGCCGCGCTGCGGCTGCCCTTCGTCCGATATGCATCGGCGGCCTTCACCACGGCGCGGGAGAAGCTCTCGATGGGCGCGACCGAATCCACGTAGCGTTTCTTCAATACCGGATCGGTGACCGAGTGGTGCGCATCGATGTAGTAGGAGTTGGTGGCAAAATCATGGGGGAGCTGCGGGACCGCCGGGCAACTCCATGGCGCATCCGTCAGGGTCACCGCGTGGGAATCCCAGGGCGATTGCAGCGGTGTCTGCTGGGCGCCGGCGCAGGCCGCCAACGCAACCTGCACCAGCAACGCGGCAGTCGGCAACCCGCCACACGAACGCGCCGTCATGACTTGTCGCCCGGCTCCTCGGCTCCATCCCCGCCATCGCCTGTGGGGTTGGTTTCCTCCTGGAACAGTCCCTCCAGAAGTTCTCTGGCTTCCGTCTCGCGGTCGCGCGGCACCTGCACCCGGACCCACTTTTGGAGAAAGCCATCCACGCCCTGGACCAAGGTGGCAATCTGGCCCAGAACGAAGAAGGGAATGCCTGCGTCCTCCAGCGCTCCTTTGGCCATGGCGAGCTGGATGCTATCGTTTGTCTCCAGCACCACGACCAGGTCGATAGTGGGGTCGAACGGGTCCGGCGGCTCTTCCGGGGGCGCCCCGGCCAGCAGGGCGACACGGCAGTCCGAGCATTCGGTGAAGCCGTCGCGGTATTCAACCAGGCATTGGGGACAATACACGATTCACTCCTCGCCCAAGTGTATCGCCGCGTGCGGCGGCAGTGGTCGAGGGCTACCCGGCCAGCACCTCGCGGACCTTGGCCGCCAGCTCCTTCGGCGAGTATGGCTTAGCGATATACGCGACGTCGCGATCCACCACGCCGCGGTCGGCAATCACATCTCGGGGATAGCCGGAGGTATACAGCACGCGGGCTGCGGGACGCAACGCCTTCAGACGCTCCGCCAGTTGTTTGCCCGTCATGCCGGGGAGAACCACATCGGTCAGCACCAGGTCGATGGGTCCTTCATGCAGCGCCTCCAGCGCGAGCGCCTCGTCTCCATCGGCCGCGCTCAGAACGCGGTATCCCAACGATTTCAGGACCGACGTAGTCAGGCGGCGCACGGCGTCCTGGTCTTCCACCACCAGCACGGTCTCGTTGTTGGAAGACTCCGCGGCGGCCGCGGGCCGTTCTTCGGCGGCCGGTTCGGTATCGATGCACGGCAGGTAGATCTTAAACGTGGCTCCCTTGCCAACCTCGCTGCTCACGGTGATCCACCCGCCGCTCTGCTTTACGATGCCGTACACGGTGGGCAGACCCAGGCCGGTTCCTTTTCCCGGTCCTTTGGTGGTGAAGAACGGTTCGAACAGGTGCACGCGGGTTGGCTCGTCCATGCCTATGCCGGTGTCGCGCACGATGAGAAGCACGCGCCGGCCCGGCGTCAGCTCGGGGCGCTCCGCCAGATCCCCCTTCGAGATGTCGACATTCATCGTCTCGATGATCAGTTTGCCGCCGGCCGGCATGGCATCGCGCGCGTTGGCCAGCAGGTTCATAATCACCCGATGCATCTGGCCCGGATCCGCCAGCACGCGCCCCAGCGGCTTGCCGAGGTTCACCAGCACTTCGATGTCTTCGCCCAGCAGGGTCCGAAACATGCTGTCGGATTCCTCGATCATCCGATTCAGGTCCATCGCCCGCGGCTGGGCGATCTGCCTGCGACTGAACGCCAGCAACTGTTGGGTGAGCTCCGCCGCGCGCGCTCCCGCCTTGCGAATCTCGTCGATCTCGGGCCGTGTGGTGTCTTGCTCGTCCAGCGTCCGGAGCAGGATGTCGCTGTAGCCGTTGATCACCGTGAGCAGGTTATTAAAGTCGTGCGCAACCCCGCCCGCCAGCGTTCCCAGGCTCTCGAGTTTCTGCGATTGCAGATACTGTTCCTGCAGCGCGCGATGCTCGGTGACGTCCGCGCCCAGCGATGCAACCGCCGTCACCTTGCCCGCGGAATCGCGCAGCACCACGCTGTTCACTTGCAGCCGGCGCAGCTTGCCGTCCTTGGTCAGGATCGGCGTTTCGGCAAACCAGTGCGAAGGCTCACCCGTCTGCAAGAGGGTCCCGGCCAACTGGCGGATCCGTTCGCGCTCATCCGGCGGCAGCAGCTTGGCGCCGTGGCGTCCTATCAATTCCTCGCGCGTCCAGCCGGTGATGGCCAAAGCATAGTCGTTGACAAAAGCGAAATTCCCATAGATATCGAAAATCGCGGCGGCCAATTGCACGTGCTCCAGCAGTCCGCGAAAGCGCCGCTCCGATTCGCGCAGCGCTACATCGGCCAGCTTACGGTCGGTGATATCGCGCTCGCTGCCCTGCACGCCGATTTGCCTGCCGGCTTCGTCGCGAATGGGGCCCCAGGTGGCCGAGGCCCACTTCGTGCGGCCGTCGCGGGTCACCAGGCGGTACTCTTCATCCACAAAGGCGCGTCCTTGGAACAGCTTTTCCCAGCGGGGCAGCATCCGCGCCTGGTCGTCCGGATGAATCCAGTTGACGAACCCGCCATTCCCCAGCTCCTCGGTCTGGTAACCGGTAAGCGTCTCCACCGCCGGGTTGGCGAAAATGAGGTTCCGCTCCATGTCGTAGGCCAGCACCATCTCTTTCATGTTGTTGGCCATCAGCCGGAGCCTCTGCTCCGTCTCGCGCAGCGCCTGCTCCGCATGGCGCGTGCGATTCCTCTCCCGCATAATGCGCACGCTCTGCCAGCAGGCCACCACGAACAGAAACGCAAACAGCACGGCTGCCGCCGCCAGCCGCTGTTCGTGCCGTCTCGCATTCAAAAGCTCTTCGATGGATTCCAGTTCTTGGGACATGTAGCCCCACTGGCCCAGAATTGGAGCCAGTTTACCTTCCTCGGCAATGCCGCCGATTTCGTCGCGCAGCGCATCGGCTGCCCCGCGAGAGGCGAACGTAGAACCGATTCCCATGCGCGAATGGATCTGCGGAGCCGCAATCCATCGCAGCGCCTGCTCCCCGCATGCGCCCGGCTTCTCCATCAGAGTCGAAATCGCCGTAAATGCGTCCGTGAAGGCAGCATCGGAGCGCTGCCGGCACAGATCTTCCATGACCTGCCAGCGAAACGGCTCCGGCAGGCTGCGTGTGTGTGGCAAATAGTGCTCGAGCTGCCACGCGTCGATGGCCCCATTGGCGTATCCGATGGTGGCTGTCGCCAGGTCCTGCACCTTGACGTAAGGGCTTTCGGCGCGCACCAGCAGGCAATAATCCGCTTCCAGGTAGGGTTCGCTGATGTGGAAATAATGCAGGCGCTCGGGTGTGACGGTGAAGAGCGGCCACAAATCCATATTCTTGCTGCGTAGCGCGGAATCGGGGCTGCCCGTCCAATGCACCCAGTGCAGGCGGATGCCGCGGCGTTCCGCCGCCCTTCGCACCAGGTCAACCGCCAGACCGGCGGGTTGCCCATCCGCGCCGCGCACCTGATACGGCGGCGAATCTTTCCAACCTATCTCATAGACCCGAGGCGCCACCGAGGGCCGCTCAAACCGCAGCCATCCCAGAAACGCAATCAGGATCGCCGCGCCGCCAATCCCCCATTTCAATTTGCGCATTTGGCGCCTTAACCTCTATTATGAAGCGCCGCCGCAACGGACGCACGCCCAGTACCATCAAGTGATATAAACTTCGAAATAAGCTCTGTTGCGGAGGCCCGCATGCGGATTCGCCCGTTCCCCCGGTCTGTTCTAACAAAGTTACTTCCCCATCGCCCCTTGGCGGCCCGGCCTCATGGCTTGCCGTTGGTGCTGCTTCTGCGCGAGTGAAAACACCGCCGGGCACGACCGGCTTCAGCCTGGGTTTCCGGGACGCTGTCTCGGGAATGGTCGGAACCTTGCACGTGCCGCTATAGGATGAGGGCGGCCCTACGGACGGCCGGCGCCGATCGACTTCCGATCTCCGGCCCAGGCTCAAGATCGTGGGCGGCTGACCGGTTTACGATCCTGACGGCAGACTGGCATAGTAAAGAGATGGCAGACCGACTCACGAGCGGCCCGAGCGATTATCTTGCTGCGGAAAGAACATTTCTCGCATGGATTCGCACCGGCCTGGCGCTCATGGGATTCGGCTTTGTGGTCGCCCGCTTCGGGTTGTTCCTGCAGGCATTGCAGATCGGGCAGTCGGATTTCCAGGCGCGGCCCTACGGCCCTTCGTTCTGGTTCGGCACGGCGCTCATTGTGCTCGGAGTGGTCGTCAATATCGTCTGCGCCTGGAGCCACATTCGTCTGGTTCGGGAGTTGAATCGCGGCGGAGCCGCATTGAATCGTCCGTCCTATTTAGCGATAGCCATTGCCGTGATGCTCGCAGTTCTTGGACTGGCGATGGCGATTTACCTGGTTTCGGTTCGCGAGCCCAGTCAGGCAAATCTTGAAAAACGTCAGGAGAAATCAATGAACTCGCATCCGGAGAACGGCATCGTGACGATACCCAGCCATCACTCGGTGAACGGGACCGTGGAGAAGCTGCAAGCAATCCTCGAAAGTAAGGGAGTCAAGCTGTTTGCTCTGCTCGACCACAGTGGCGAGGCGGAGAAAGCCGGCATCGAGATGCATCCCACCAAGCTGTTGATCTTCGGCAATCCGAAAGCCGGCACTCCCCTGATGATCGCTTCGCCCAGCGTCGCGATCGACCTGCCGCTAAAGGTGCTGGTTTGGGAAGATGGTGACGGCAAGGTCCGGATCTCCTTCAATAGCGCTGCGTACCTGCAGGCCCGGCATGATTTGCCGCCGGACCTGGTGCCAAATATCGCAATCGTAGAGGCGCTGGCGGCAAAAGCGGCGGAGTGAGGTTTGCCCATATCAGTTGGGAACGCCGACTCAGTTCCACCGCGCCGATTGGCGCCATCGTCGCTGCGCGTTGACTGCGGCGGGAACGGCGGTTTATCCTGGGGATGCACGGTAGTCCCTCTGTTTAAGCTGGCGTAGCTCAGTTGGTAGAGCATCTGATTTGTAATCAGAGGGTCGGGGGTTCAAATCCCTCCGCCAGCTCCATTAGATCCCAGCAGGGCAAGCCAGCGGCCCGAGTATCTGAGACGGTCTCGCCTTCGACGACAGGCAACGGTTCGGTCATAGCGACCGCCCTCGGTAAATGCGGGTGATCTTCCTTTGTGGCTTTGCTCCATTGACCGCGAGTATGTGCTTGCGAGGCGAGATACCCTTTGCGCTCCTGAGTAGATACGCGCTCAGGCTGAAACGGTTCCCGCCGCTGCTTCACTAAACATAGTCCAGCGATTCGCTTGGCGATGGTTCCGGCACGATGTTACAGTGCATCCGGTACCAGGACTTTTCAGCGGGCTAAGTGCTTTGGGGACAGCGCTGAGGACCGCTTCTTATATTCTTATCGGATTCAAATAGTTATTTAGTACGATTGACGAGCCTTTCAAAAGGGGTTTTAATCTTGATACGGACGGACAAAGCCGTTCGGAGGCACGTCGTCAGGTCAGGGAACCGGAGGGAACGACTATGAAATTAACTCGGAGGCTGATTTTTGGGGGGATCGCGGGAGCGCTTCTCTTCACCAGTGGCGCTATTGCCGAGGTCCAGATGACGCTCACCGGCGTTGGCACCGGCTCGGTCATGGGCGGCGTCTATATTAGTCCGTACGTGGCTTCGATCGGTGGAGTGCCGACGTACGTCATATGCGACGACTTTACTACCGATGTGTGGGTCGGCGACACCTGGGAGGCGAATGAATACTCGCTGTCCGATGTAGGGTCGAGCGGGCCTCAAAAGTTCACCACGCCGGATTGGTATTACTACACGACTCAGCCCGTGTATTATACGATTCAGCAGGAGTATGACGCGGCGGCGTTACTGGCCGAGGAGGTGATGGCCAATATGTGGAATCCGACGCTGGCCGGCGAATACTCTTATGCGTTATGGACGCTATTCGAACCAGCCGCCATTAATGGATATGGTGGTAACCCCTTGACGAGTGCCCAGCAGACGGCGGTCAACACCTTGAGGACCGAAGCTCTGGCGAACGCCTTTAACGGAGCGGCATCGGGTCTCAACCTGTCGATTTACACGCCGGCGAAGGGGTATACATCGCAGGAGTTTCTGGTCGTGAGCACACCGGAGGCGTCGCTGGGGGCCACCCTGGCGATCGAACTGTCGGCGCTTGTAGGTGTGATCTTGCTGATGCGCCGCCGGCTGG
This sequence comes from Bryobacteraceae bacterium, assembly GCA_049698695.1. Classification (GTDB taxonomy): domain Bacteria; phylum Acidobacteriota; class Terriglobia; order Bryobacterales; family Bryobacteraceae; genus Bog-375. The sequence goes on from JBAVYH010000060.1 coordinate 12,213, forward strand.
TGAGGCGCGGGGCAGCGCAGTAAGCGCCTTGCGCGGCCTGCGCGAAGTTCGGATTCAGTTCCCGGCCCGTTCCGCCGCGTACCAGACCACGAAATCCGTCATCGGCGGTTCCACCCCAAGCGCCCGCATGCGCGCCGCGTTCTGGCCCCTGTGATGCTGGTTGTGCAGCAACGCCTGCAGCAACAGCACGCCTGCCGGCGCTTTAAAGGGTCCCTTCGGGCCGCGTGGCAGTGCGATCAAACCTTCCAGATCCGCCGATCCTATCGTCTTCACGAGGCCATCCTGTGCTTTCACCATCGCCGTGCGGAGCTCCTCCATGGACTCCCGGTCCTTCCTTCCCGCCACGCTCGGCGCCTCGCCGCGGGCCAGCGTCTGCAGCATCTCGCAGGCCGTCACCATGTGGTTCAGCCGCGTTCGGATCTCGGCGTCCTCGAGCAGCCTGGGGTTCTCATGAAGCACTTTCCAGTGTTGCTCGTCAGCCCACGCCTGATGCTGCGCCAGGTCCCTCAACAGTTCGATATCCATATCCGCATATCTCCCGAGCTATGACCCCTGGCTCCACTGTATCGCATGCGCGCCGTACGAAGCTTGCGGGCCGGGCATGCTCTAGCGCAGTACCCGTTCGCGCGGGGAGTGTCCACGCCGCCAAGTTGTTATGATTGGTGGCGAAGCGATGAGTTTTCTGCGCTCCCTGCTGTTCTCGACGCCCCTGATCGCGCTCGCCACCATTGTCATGGGGACCCTCTCGCTGCTGGCATCGCTGTTCGACCGCACCGGCCGCACGCAGCACGCGCTGGCGCGCATGTGGGGCAGGATGCTGCTTGGGGCGAGTTTCATCCGGGTGCGCACCGACGGTTTGGAAAAGCTCGACACAAGTGCCACGTATGTGTTCGTCGCCAATCACGCCAGCTACATGGACATTCCCGCGCTGCTGGCCTATCTGCCGTTTCAGTTCCGCTTTTTCGCCAAGAAGGGGCTGTACAAGATTCCTTTCCTGGGCGGGCATCTGAAGCGCGCCGGTCATATCCCGGTGGATCGTTCCAGCCCGCGGGCTTCGCTGAGGAGCATGAGCGAGGGCGCCTGCATCGTGGCCCAGCGCCACGTTTCCGTGCTGTTGTTTCCCGAGGGCGGGCGCTCCCCCAAGGGCCTGCGTGAATTCAAAGAAGGCGCCGCATATATCGCCATTAAAGCGGGCGTGCCGGTGGTGCCGATGGCGATCGTCGGCATGCGCCGCCTGTTGCCGATGGGTTCCATCCACCTGCGCAGCGGTGACGTCGTCCTGCGCATTGGTGATCCCATTCCCACCGCGGGCATGGGGCTACACGGCCGTGCCGTGCTTAACGAGCGTCTGCATCAAGAGGTTTCAGAACTGTTGGCAGGAGCGATTGCAGGGGCCGGCCACGCCCGGCCCATGGCGGCGGGAATGCATACAGCCGACAAGGAAAAAAGCGGCAGGGCCTAAAGCCTCAAGGGGGCTCATCTTGCGGCACGGCTCAAGCCAGGGCATGCCCGGCCCCTACGGCGCACGCTCAGATCGAAAAATCCTCGCCGTGCCAGCGGCCTTCCGCGTCCGGGGCCGGCGTGTGTGGAGGGGGCTCTTCGGCTGCGGAGGGCTTCTCCAGCCGATCCACGCGTGCGATCAGCGTGATCAGCATCTCGCCGATCGCGTCCGGGAGAATGGTGTGCTGCAGGTCGGGATCGTCCTGCGGGGAATGTGCTCTGGAGCGGATCACGGGCCGGCCCGGAACGCCGACTACCACCGAGTTCGCCGGCACCGATTTCACCACCACCGAATTGGCTCCGATGCGGCAGTCGTCGCCGATTTCAATGGCGCCCAGCAGTTTGGCGCCGGCGCCCACCACCACACGGTCGCCCAGCGTCGGATGCCGCTTGCCATGGCTCAGGCTGGTGCCGCCCAAAGTGACGCCGTGGTAGATGGTGACGTCCGCTCCTACCTCCGCCGTCTCGCCGATCACCACCCCCATGCCGTGGTCGATGAAGAAACCGGGGCCGATCCGCGCGCCCGGATGTATCTCGATGCCGGTGATGTTCCGCGTCAGTTGCGAAAGCACCCGCGCCACCAGGCGGAATCCGTGCCGCCACAGCCAGTGGGTGAAACGATACATCCAGATGGCATGCAGCCCGGAGTAGCAGAGCATCACCTCCAGTGCGTTCCGCGCCGCGGGGTCGCGCCGCAGAACCGACTGGATATCGCGGTGGATGGTGAGAAGCGGATGCAGGTGTTCGCGGGTTGAAGCCATTCTATCTAGTGTAGTGCGCCATGGCGGTTTCCTTGTACGATGCCGGCGGGGCGCTCGAAAAGCGCCATGGCTCATTCGTAGCGGAGAGCGTCGATGGGGTTGATGCGCGACGCTTTCATCGCGGGATAGATACCGAAGACAACGCCCACGGCCACGGAAACGCCGAAGGCGATGATTACGGAGGCGGAGGTGACGATGGTCTTCCATTCGGCTGTGCGGGCGATCAACCAGGCCAGGAAGAAGCCGAAGGCGATGCCGAGGAGGCCGCCGGCGACGGAGATGAGGACGGATTCGATGAGGAACTGGCGGACGATATCGAAGCGCCGGGCGCCGATGGAGCGGCGGACGCCGATCTCGCGGGTGCGCTCAAGGACGGTGGCCAGCACGATGTTCATGATGCCGATGCCGCCGACCAGCAGCGAGATGGCGGCAATGGCGACCATCACGTAAGTGAAGATGGTCTGGGTGCGCTGCTGCTGGGCGAGCAGGGCGGCGGGGATGGTGACGGTGAAATCCTGCACGTTGTGGTGCGTGGAGTTGAGGACCGCGGTGACGACCTTGGCGACTTCGACCGAGTCGGCTGCGGGCTTGAGGCGGAGATCGATGCCATCGAGATCGTCCTTCATGTCGCTCGACTGGTCCCAGAACCGGTACTGGAAAGTGTTGAGCGGGATGTAGACGATGTTGTTCAGGTCCTGCATGGCGCCGCCTGTATTCTGGGCGCCCGCCATGAGCTGCTCGCTCAACACGCCGATCACCTGCAGCCAGGAATCGTTGACCTTGATGAACCTGCCGATGGCCGGACCGTAGCCGAGGAGGCTGACTTTGACGCTTTCGCCGAGCACGCAGACCGGGGCGCTGGCGGCGTCATCGGAGGCATCGAAGAACCGGCCTTCAGTGACGGGAAGGCTGTGAATGACGCTGTACGAAGGTCGGACACCGTACAGCTCGGGAAGGTCCTGCGAGGGCTTGGGCAGGACGCGGGCGGGATGAAGGCTGCGGCGCGGGCTGAGCGTTTCCAAGGCGTCGACGTTGGCTTGAAGGATGCGGACATCGCGGTCGGAGAGGCCGGGCGAGGAACGGCGGCGCTGCTGGAATTCCTCCTGGCTGGTGGCCGGCCGGGACTCGATGAGGACGTTGCGGACGCCGAGCTGTTCGATGAAACGGAGGCTTTCCTCGCGGGCGCCGGAGCCGATGGCGAGCATGCCGATGACGGAGCCGACGCCGAAGACGATGCCGAGCGCGGTGAGCAGGGTGCGCGTTTTCTGCGCGCGCAGGTTGGAGAACGCCTGCCCGATATCGGTGGTGAAGATCATTGCTGCAAGGCCTTCATGGCGCCCTGGCGGCCGGGTGCGGTCTTGTTCTGCTGGTCGGGGTTGGACATGGCGACGATTTCGCCTTCGTCGACGCCGGTAACGACGGCCTGGCTCTCACTGCGGCGGATGAGCTTAACATCGTGCGGCATGAAACCGCTCTTCGTCTTGAGGTAGACGAAGGGGCGGCCGTCGCTGTCAAAAAGCGCCTGAGAGGGCAGCCAGGTGACGTTGTTCATGGTTTCGACGGTGATCACCAGGTTGCAGGTCATGCCGGGACGAAGCTCGGGCACGGGATGCTCGACGGCGATACGGCATTCAAAGTGGCGGTCCCAGGGCGATCCAACGGTGCCGCCGATGGCTTTGACGTGGCCGGAGAACGTCTTGCCGGGGAGGGCGACGACGTTAAGAGATACCTTCTGCCCCGGTGCGAGGTGGCCGCGATCAAGCTCACCGACGCTGGCGCTGATCTCCCAACTGTTGAAGTCGGGAATCTGCGCCACCGCCATCCCGGGCCGGACCACGTCGCCGAGTTGGAAGGGGAACATGGACTGGCCCCAATACACCATGTTGGTGAACGTGTTGGGCTGGATGTTGACGTAGCCGGAGGTTTTGGCCTTGAGGGTCATGCTATCGATGATGCGTTGGTTGGTCTCGACGGTGACTTTAGCCTTGTTCAACGCGGCCTGTTGAATGGCGGTGGAAGCCAGGGCGTTCGCCTTTTTATTGGTGAAGTCCTGGAGAGCCTGGCGATAGCGGTTACGCGCGGCTTCGAGAGCCAGATCGTTCTGGCGGGCGGTGATGGCAGGAAGGAGGGGATTGCGGCGGACCTCGAGCTCGGCCAGCTTGACATCGGAGGCGGTGGACTGGACCTGGTAGCGGTCCTCCTCGTCGGTGGCTTTAGCGGTGGCTTCGGCCTGAATGACCTGCTGTTGGGCCTCGGCGAAATCGGCTTGCGCCTCGCGCAGGTTGTACTCCTGCTGGGTGGTATCGAACTCGACGACCACGTCACCGGCCTTGACCAGTTCGCCGGGCTGGCGGAGATAAGTGATGGGCATGGAGTCGACGCCGGTCATGGGAGCGATGAGCATCTCGGAATTGCCGCCCTGCAGTTCTCCGCGCGCGGTGACGGCGATGACGACGGGGCCGCGTTTGACCCTGGTGACGGGAAGCTGGGAGGCCGCGGACGGCGGAGCGGAGAGGCGGAGGAAGCGCATGGTGCCCCAGGCGACGGCGCCGAGGACAAGGAGGACAGTGGCGGCAACCAGCAGGCGCAGCTTCATTTCTTCGCCTCCAGGTGCGACGCGTCGGCCAAGGCGACCAGGGTGCCGGCGGCGATGCCGGAGACGGCCACCTCATCGGGGTTGCGGGCCAGCACCTGCACTTCGGCTGCGCGATACCGGCCGTTGCGCGCCAGGTACACGATGGGCTTGCCAGCTCGCGTAAACAAGGCTTTGGCCGGGATGCTGATGGCGTTGGGAATGCGGCTGATGACGATATCCATGCCCGCATTCATGCCGGGGCGGAGGTTGGCAACGGCGCGGCCGATGGGCGCGTGCGCGCGGAAACTGCGGCTGGGCGGCCACTCGCGGCTGAGCTCGGCGAGAGGCGAAATCTGGGCGATTTTGGCGGGGAGGGAAAGCTCGGGAAGGGCATCGACGTGGACGATGGCGTCTTGGCCCATGGCGATCCGGCCGCGATCGATCTCTTCGATCTTCCCTTCCATTTCGAGGGTGTCGAGATCGGGGATTTCCGCGATGGGGCAGCCGGCACAAACGTTGTCGCCGATCTTGTATGGCTTGGCGTCGATCCATCCTTGCGAGTAGTTGGTCAGGAAAATGAGCAGGCCGGCGATGGGGGCGCGGATTTCCATTTGGCCGATGCGGGAACGGGTGATGTTGACGTCGTTCTGCGCCTGGTCGCGCAGGCGGGTGGCCGAGCCGATCTTGGCGCGGTCGGAGGCCCGATGCAGCTCGACGGTGGCTTGCTCTACCTTGAGCTTCTCCTCGGCCATGCCGAGGTCGATCTTATCCTCTTCGCCCTGAATGCGGCTGACGATTTCGGTTTTGGAAGCCTCGAGGCGGGCCTTCTCGACGGTGTAGCGGGAGTCGGCGAGGTCGCTCTTATCCTGCTCTTCGGTGATTTTGGCCTGGGCGATGGCCTGGTCGAGAGTGGCCTGCGCCTGGCGCAAGGCAGCCTCTTTCTGCAGGAGCTGCTGTTCGGAGGCGCTGGAATCGAACTTGACGGCGAGTTGGCCGCGGGCGATCGGCTCGCCGGAGGGAGACAGGGACGCGATGCGCAACGAGGGGACGATGGGGGCGTAGATGGTGACCGAGCGGGCGGACTTGAGCTCGCCGCGGGCGCGAACGATGACCAGAAAATCGCCTTTGCGGGCGGCCGCCACGGGAAGGGAGACGCTGGCCTCGACACGCGTCAAACGGGAGACGCCGAGCGCCGCGGCAGCGAGCAGTGCGATGACGGCCAGCGAGGTGAGCCAGACGCGCAGCCTGGGGCGGCTCATTCGGCGGCTCATTCGGCGCCTCCGGCCGTAGACGGCGCTGCGCGCCGGATCACCACGGCGGCGGAAAGGTCGGGCAGGATGCGCGGGTCGGTTTTGTCGAGCTTAAAAAGGGCGATGAAAGTCTTGATGGGACTGCCGAGGGCCGAGGATGCGACCGGACTGGAGGTCTCCAGGTGGGCCGGCAGCATGAGATCCGGATAGGCATCGAGATAGACGCTGGCGGTAGCGCCGGCCGCGATGGCGATGTCGTCCGGCTCCTCGACCGTGCAGCGGACCACCATCTCGGTGGGATCGAAGATGCTGACCAGGGGCTGGCCGCGATAGAGCTCGTCCCCCTCCTGGGCGTGGCTCAGGGCGTTGTTGCGGTAGATCATTTCGTGCGCCACCATGCCGGCCAGCGGGGCGTGGATTTCGAGCGATTGAATATTGTTCTGGTAACGCTCCAGGGTGACCTTCTGCCGGTCGTGCTGGAGCTCGAGGTATCGCAGGGCGGCGGCGTCAGCCTGGTCGTGGAAAACGTTGGAGCGCTGGAGACTCTCGACGTGGAGGCGGGCGATGGCGGCATGCTCCTCGTTCTTGAGACGATCGATTTCGCTGAGGATGGGGCCCTTCTTGAGCTCAAACTCGGCCTTGGCAAGGTCGGCCTGGGCCTGCTGGAGGCCGGAGGCGCGGTTTTCGGCGTCGGCGTGATTTTGGGCGCGCTTTTGGTCCACTTGATGGCCCAGGTCGTCGAACTTAGCCTGGGCGTCGCGAACGTTGTCCAACTGCTGAGTGACATCGAAGGTGGCGATCAGATCGCCTTCGTGGACAAGGGAGCCGTTGGTGATGAACGAAGTCAGGGTGAGGGCGCCGCCCTGACCGTAGATCCTCGGCACGACGATCTTGGAGGAGTGGATGGCCTCGATGCTGCCGGTAATGCGAATTTCACGATCCGGATGCAGAGCGGGCGAGGCACTGGGAACCGAAGCGGAAGCGGCCCGGACACTTGGCGGATCGCGGCGCGCGCAGGCGGATTGCAGGAGCAGCGCCGGGAGGACAAAGAGGGCGCCAATATAGACCCGCATGAAGGGATTCCAGAGATTAGACGCCACGGCTCGAAAAGCGGTTGAGCCAGATTTCGCAACGGCGGATTGAGAGGGGCCGGCCACGGGTTAGGGGAAACACTGATTGTAGCGAACGGCGGAAGGGCGCGCGTGTCCTGCGACGGCGCTCTTGGGGAGCTAGGCACTGCGTTCGCGGCGAGCCTGCGGTACGATCTACCTTGGAAAGCATATACGTACTAACCCTCGCCTAGGACCCCAGTTAACTTTGGCTACTTGTTGGTGCTGCCCGCGACTGATACCGTTGACCCCGAGGAGTAAGTACGATGTCGCTACTGAACACGTTGTGGAAGGCTGATCAAGGCCAGGACCTGATCGAATACACCCTTCTCTTGGCATTTGTGGCGCTGGCTTCGGCCGCCCTTTTCATCACCGCCGGTGGCAGTATCCAGGGCATCTGGAGCACCACCAATTCCCAACTCACCGCGGCCAACACGTCCGCCTCGACCTAAACGGCCTGGTGCGTGGCGCTCTCTTCGGAGGCAGCACGGGAGCGCCTTGCGCCTGGACGGCACAGCGGATTGAGGGCGGAACGCCGCGCGGAATTCTCGCCGGAATGCCGGTTGGGTCAGCGTGACTTCACGCCGCCGGTGCTCCGCGACCCAGTGGTTTAGCCGCCTTTCTGCTTGAGCCGTCATGGCTTACGGGCCAACCCCCCAGGTTAATTCAATTCTGATTTTTCCTTTACGACTTCCTTACGCCGCACCGGTTACTCTTTTTACGCGGAGGCACCAATGCGGACTCAGGGTGAGCTGCACATCGATCCGGGAGCGCTCGAAGCGGGTCCTGGCGAACGCGAACTGGAGATCGTCGTGCCGTACACGGAATGGGCGCTGGCGGATGCGGTGCTGGGGCGGGCCGCCGTGTTGGCGGCGGGGCTGAGCGTCCGCGTCCGGCTGGTGGCGGTGCATTCGGTGCCGTATGCGGCGTCCTTCGGTTGCCCGGCGGCGGTGCATGCGCACCTCGTGGAGCAACTGGTGGACCTGGCTTCGCGGTGCCAATTCCCCGTTGAACCGCAGGTGGTGATGGCACGTGGCTGGGTGGAAGGCTTCCAGTACGCGCTGAACCACGAGTCAACGGTGCTGGTGGGCACGCGCAAACACTTCTGGCGCACGCGGGAAGAAAGCCTGGCGCGCGACCTGGCGCGCGACGGTCACAACGTCGCATTGATCCATGTGGAATAGGTGAACCATGCTGGACGTGATTTTCGTTCTCTTGACGATTCTGTTTTTCGTTGCCGCTTGGGCGTTTACAAAAGGATGCGACCTTCTCTAGTGTCTTGTCTCACGGGGTCGCAACATGATTCCGGAGCTTTGTATCAGGGCACGGCTTCAGCCGTGCCGGCGTCGGATTTACTAAACATGGCCTTTAGGCCCTGCAATGGAGCGATCGCCTCGCGGGCGTTTCGCCGACGAACTTCAGAGACAGGAGACTAGCTAAACCTATGGAATACATCGTGGGATTGATCGTAGCGGCCGGCCTCGGGGTGTATCTCTTTTTCGCCCTGCTGCGCCCGGAACGTTTTTGAGGGAGAGCCGATGACACCCAACGGACTGTTTCAAATCGGACTTTACGTAGCCGTGCTGCTGTTGCTCGTGAAGCCGGTGGGCACACACATGGCGCGGGTGTTCCAGGGCGAGCGCACCTTCTTGCATCCGGTGCTGCGGCCGCTCGAAAAGCTGATCTACCGCATCTGCGGCATCGAGGAAGCGGCCGAGCAGAGCTGGAAGCGCTATGCCGGCGGCGTGCTGGTTTTCAGCGCGGTCAGCCTGCTGTTGACGTACCTGTTGATGCGCGTGCAGCAATGGCTGCCGTGGAATCCGCAGGGGCTCGGCAACGTGGCGGCGGATCTGGGCTGGAACACCGCAGCCAGTTTCACTACGAACACGAACTGGCAGGCATATACGCCGGAAACCACCATGAGCTACCTGAGCCAGATGGCGGCTCTGGCCACGCACAACTTCTTTTCGGCGGCGGCGGGAATCGCGGTGGCCATCGCAGTGGTACGCGGATTCGCGCGGCACTCGGCCAAGACCCTTGGCAATTTCTGGGTGGATTTCACGCGGTCGATCGTCTACGTCCTGTTGCCGATCTCCATCGTGGCCGCGCTGCTGCTGTGCTCGCAGGGCGTGATTCAGAACCTGCATCCGTACACCAAGGCAGCGACGCTGGAGGGCGCGGTGCAGACGCTTCCGCAGGGGCCGGCGGCTTCGCAGGAAGCCATCAAAATGCTGGGCACCAACGGCGGCGGATTCACCAACGCCAATTCGGCTCATCCTTTTGAAAACCCCACGCCGTTTTCGAATTTCGTCGAGATCCTGCTGATCTTCATCATTCCGGGCGGGCTGACTTACACATTCGGCAAAATGGTGAAGGATACGCGCCAGGGCTGGGCGTTGCTGGGCGCGATGACGATTCTGTTTCTGTTCGGCGTGTTTGTGGCGTATCCGGCGGAGCAGGCGGGCAACCCGGTGCTAGCGAAGCTGGGCCTGGAAACTCAGGCGACGGCGACGCAGCCGGGCGGCAACATGGAAGGCAAGGAAGTCCGCTTCGGCATCGCCAATTCCGCGCTGTTCACGGTGATCACCACGGACGCTAGCTGCGGCGCGGTGAACAACATGCACGACAGCCTGACTCCGCTGGGCGGGCTGGTGCCGCTGGTGAACATCGAGCTGGGCGAAGTGATTTTCGGCGGCGTCGGTTCAGGGCTATACGGCATTCTGCTGTTCGCAATTCTGGCGGTGTTCATCGCCGGCCTGATGGTGGGCCGCACGCCGGAGTATCTGGGCAAGAAGATTGAGCAGAAGGAAGTGAAGATGATGATGCTGGCTGTGATGGTGCTGGCGTTCAGCATCCTGGGATTCGCCGCGGCGGGGATCAACCTGAACACGGTGGGCAGCAGCTTGACCAACCATGGGCCGCACGGCCTCTCCGAAGTGTTGTACGGTTACACTTCGGCGGTGGGCAACAACGGCAGCGCCTTCGCAGGCCTGAACGCCAACACGATGTACCTCAACATCACGCTGGGGATTGCCATGCTGTGCGGGCGGTTTCTGATGCTGATCCCGCTGTTGGCGGCGGCGGGAAGCCTGGCGGCCAAAAAGCAGGTCCCGGTCTCGGCCGGAACCTTTCCCACCCACGGTCCGCTGTTCGTGGCCCTGCTGGTGGGCGTGGTGCTGATCGTGGGAGCGCTGACCTTCTTCCCGGCGCTTTCGCTCGGTCCCGTAGTGGAACATTTCCTGATGCAACAGGGGAGGCTGTGGAGCTAAGATGCCTGTGGCAACCGTAACACCCATGACACCCGCGAGCAACGACGTGACTTCGTTGATTCCCAAGAGGGCGCCGCGCGCCCGGCCGCTCTTCGATCCGCCGATCGTGAAGCGGGCGATCGGCGATTCCTTCGTCAAGCTGAACCCCCGGCTGATGATGAAGAACCCGGTGATGTTCGTAGTGGAAGTGGGCGCGTTGATGACCAGCATCCTGGCCGGGCGCGACCTGGCATCGGGCGCAGCCATTGGCGGCTTCACCTTTCAGATCACCCTGTGGCTGTGGTTCACCGTGCTGTTCGCCAATTTCGCCGAAGCTATGGCGGAGGGCCGTGGCAAGGCGCAGGCCGACACGCTGCGCAAGACCAAGACCGAGACCACCGCGCGCAAAGTGATCAACGGCAGAAGCGAAACCGTGGCGGCAACCATGCTGCGCGCGGGCGACCTGGTGCTGGTGGAAGCCGGCGAGACGATTCCGGGCGACGGCGACGTTGTTGAGGGTATCGCCAGCGTGGACGAATCCGCCATCACGGGCGAAAGCGCGCCGGTGATTCGCGAATCGGGCGGCGACCGCAGCGCGGTGACCGGCGGCACCAAGGTGCTTTCGGACTGGATCAGAGTGAAGATCACCTCCAACCCGGGCGAGACGTTTCTGGACCGCATGATCGCGCTGGTGGAAGGCGCGGAGCGGCAGAAGACGCCGAATGAAATCGCGCTCAACATCGTGATCGCCGGGCTGACGCTGGTGTTCCTGCTGGCGGTGGTCACACTGCAGCCGTTCGCGGCCTACAGCGTGCACTCGAGCGGCAGCGGCTCGGTGCCCTCGGTAACGGTGCTGATTTCGCTCCTGGTGTGCCTCATCCCCACCACGATTGGCGGGCTGCTTTCGGCCATCGGCATCGCCGGCATGGACCGGGTGATGCAGCACAACGTGCTGGCCATGAGCGGCAAAGCGGTGGAAGCGGCCGGCGACGTGAACACCCTGCTGCTGGACAAGACGGGCACCATCACGCTGGGCAACCGGCAGGCGGTGGAATTCATTCCGCTCGCCGGGGTGACGGAAGCCGAAGTCGCCGACGCGGCGCAGCTTTCGAGCCTGGCCGACGAAACGCCGGAGGGCCGGTCGATTGTAGTGCTGGCCAAGCAGCGCTACAACATCCGCGGGCGCGAAGTGGCGGAGCACGAGGCCCACTTCATTCCGTTCACGGCGCAGACGCGCATGAGCGGCGTGGATATCGACGGCCGGCGGATCCGCAAGGGTGCTACGGAATCGGTGATGGAGTTTGTGCAGGAACACGGCGGCGGCGCCTGCAGCGAGCTGACCGAAATCACCGACCGGATTTCGCGCTCCGGCGGCACGCCGCTGGTGGTGGCCGATGGCGGGCGCGCGCTGGGCGTGGTGCATCTGAAAGACGTGGTGAAGGGCGGCATGCGCGAGCGCTTCGAGCAGTTGCGCGCCATGGGCATCCGCACGGTGATGATCACCGGCGACAATCCGTTGACCGCGTCGGCCATCGCGGCCGAAGCCGGGGTGGACGATTTTCTGGCGCAGGCGACCCCGCGCGACAAAATGGACCTGATCAAGAAGGAACAGGCCGGCGGGCGACTGGTGGCGATGACCGGCGACGGCACCAACGACGCTCCGGCGCTGGCGCAGGCCGACGTCGGCCTGGCCATGAACACCGGAACCATGGCGGCCAAGGAAGCCGGCAACATGGTGGACCTGGACAGCAATCCGACCAAGCTGATTGAGGTGGTGGCGATCGGCAAACAGTTGCTGATGACGCGCGGCGCGCTCACCACATTTTCCATCGCCAACGACATCGCCAAGTACTTTGCGATTTTGCCCGCCATGTTCATGGTGACTTACCCCCAAATGGCGAAACTGAACATCATGGGGCTGCATAAAGAGAGCGCGGTGCTGGCGGCGGTCATCTTCAACGCGTTGATCATCATGGCGCTGATTCCGCTGGCACTGCGCGGCGTCAAGTACCGCCCCATGAGCGCGGCCGCACTGCTGCGGCGCAACCTGCTGATCTACGGCGTGGGCGGAGTGATCGCGCCGTTCCCCGGCATCTGGTTGATCGACCGATTGCTGATTTTGCTGCGTCTGGCGTAAAGGAGACTCGAGATGAAACAACTCATCATTGCGATCAAGGCGACCATCCTGCTGACGGTGTTGACCGGCCTGGTGTATCCGCTGGCGGTGACGGGCCTGGCGCAGATTCTCTTTCCGCACGCGGCCAACGGCAGCCTGGCGGTAGTCAACGGCAAGACGGTGGGCTCGGAACTGATCGGCCAGAGTTTCACCAGCCCCAAGTATTTTCAGGGACGCCCTTCGGCCGCCGGCAACGGGTACGACGGATTGTCCTCGGGCGGCTCCAACTACGGGCCCACCAACCAGCATCTGGTGGACCGTGTGAGGGACGACGTCAAGAAGTTTCGCGCCGAGAACCCCGGCTATACAGGCCCGATTCCGGCCGATTTGCTGACGGCGTCGGGCAGCGGCCTCGACCCGGACATCAGCCCGGCTTCGGCCGAGGTGCAAGTGGCGCGAGTGGCCGCCGCGCGTGGCATGAGCGCGGAGTCGGTTCGGCAGCTTGTGGCCGCCCACACCGAAGGCCGCCAATACGGCCTCTTTGGCGAGCCACGAGTGAACGTTCTGGAGCTGAATCTCGCGTTGGACCAGGCAGCGCCCGCGCGAAAATAGGTGGGGCAGGTTTTAACCTGCCAACGCCCACAGAATTTTTATAATCGGAATGGAGCGCCGACCGGGCGGTACCATTGACCGTATGCAGGCACTTGGATACCGTCTTGCACCTTCGTGGGCTGCGCTGGCGGTTGTAGCCGCGTTATTCGCCGGTCCGCTCACGCTGGCGGCGCAGAACCGCATCGTCTGGAGCGACGCAGAGAAGCCGGTCGTTCAGCAACTGCGCAGCCTGCGCAGCCTGAGCGATAGCAACCGGGCGAAAGCGACCCTGCAGCTCGCGCTACAGATTCGTCAATTGGCCGCGGCTTCACACAAAGAATTGCTGGCCGATCAGCTCGCCAACCTGGCCACCGAAGGCGACCCGGGCCACGACACCTTGCAAGAGGTGGCGACCACGCTGGCACAGGCGCTGAAGGAGCAGCCGCCTGCGGAGAAGCACGGCGAGCCCGACATGGCGTATGTGACGGTGGCGCAGCTCGTGAGGTATGAGCACGTTCAGGCATCATCGGACAGCCCGCAGTTCGCCGCCGCCATGAACAAGCTGGAAGCCGACGACCAGCGCCGCCAGAACGCGGACTTCACGCTCACCGACCTGACGGGAAAAAGCTGGACCTTGCGGGACCTGCGTGGCAAAGTGGTGCTGGTGAATTTCTGGGCCACCTGGTGCCCGCCCTGCCGCAAAGAGATGCCCGACCTGGAGGCGCTGTATCAGCGGCTCTCGCCGCGCGGGCTGGTGATTCTCGCCATCTCCGACGAAGACGCCGCGAAAGTGAAACCGTTTATTGCCGAGCACCAGATCAGCTACACGATTCTGCTCGATCCGGGGCGGAAGGTGAACGAGATGTTCCAGGTGGAAGGCATCCCGAAGAGCTTCGTGTACGATCGCGAGGGCAAGCTGGCGGCGCAGGCAATCGACATGCGAACCCAACGCCAGTTTCTGGCCATGCTGGCGCAAGCGGGGTTGGAGTAGGGCTGCCGCAGATATCGAGCCACTGATGAACACAGATGAACGCAGATAGGAGAACAAGAAACCAAGGCCTTCAATTTCTTATCTGTGTTCATCTGTGGCCGTGATTCTTTACGTGTCGATCGCCTCGAAATCGGCCGCTTCGCCGGCTTTGGCGACGGTGATGCCAGGCGCGATGGCGCGCACCAGGCCGGCCAGCACCGAGCCGGCCCCGACCTCGAAGGCGCGCTCCACGCCGCTCGAGGCCAGCAGGCGGACGCTTTCCACCCAACGCACGGGATTCGGCACCTGCTGATAGAGGCCCTCGCGAGCTTCGGCGCCGGTGCGGATCTCGCGCGCCTGCCAGTTGTTGACCAGCGGGCAGGCGAGATCGGCGAATTCGGTCGCATCGAGATTAGCGCGCAGCCGCTCCTGGGCGGGTTTCATGAGGGCGCAATGGAACGGCGCGCTCACCGGCAGGGGCACAGCGCGGCGCGCGCCGGCGGCTTTGGCGAGCGTCATGGCACGCTCGACGGCGGCGGCGTGGCCGGCGATCACCACCTGGTCCGGCGAATTGAAATTGGCGGCGCTGACCACTTCGCCCTGCGCGGCTTCGGCGAGAACCGCATCCAGCTTGCCTTCCGGCAATCGGAGGATGGCGGCCATGGCGCCCACACCCGGAGGCACGGCCTCCTGCATGTAGCGGCCGCGACGGCGGACCAGGCGGACGGCGTCGCCGAAGCGGAGGCTTTGCGCAGCCACCAGCGCGGCGTACTCGCCCAGGCTATGGCCGGCCACAAAATCGGGGACAATGCCGCGCTCGCGGAGTACGGCGCAGGCGGCCACGGAGACCGTGAGCAACGCGGGTTGCTGGTTCTCGGTGAGCTTGAGCTGATCGTCGGGGCCTTCGAAGCAGAGGCGCGAAAGGGCGAAGCCGAGCGCATCGTCGGCTTCCTCGAACGTGCGCCGCGCCGCAGGAAACCGATCGGCGAGCGACTTGCCCATGCCGGCGTACTGCGACCCCTGGCCAGGAAAAAGGAATGCGGTTTTCGGTGTCAACACGAAATTATAACCGGCGGCGGCGGGCCGGGCATGCCCCAGAGCTGTCCAAATTAGACAGACCTATCCCCTGGCGGCGTTGATCATGCGCCACTTGGAGGCTCCTGGCCGGCGATTTCTGGATCAGGTTGGTTGTGGGCTGTCCAAATTGCCTCGCGA
>JBAVYH010000061.1:0-4612 GCA_049698695.1 Bryobacteraceae bacterium
GCTAATTGGCAGCTATACCACCGTTACCAACAGAGGCGGCCAGATGAAACTACTAAACCTGCAGAAGAAAGTGAACGACCTCATGCAGATAACCAAGCTCCTGACCGTTTTCGAGGCCTTCACCAACGAAGGTGCAGCGCTCAGGAGTTTCGCCCAAAAGAAGTAGGCCTGCGCGGCCAGGGTCTGGGAGATGCGCCGTCCTTCGCCGCTTGAACGGCTGGGCATGGATCACGGCGCATCCACACCGTCTCCCGCCTGAGCGCGGAACACACGTCGCAGTCGCGCACCTGCGTGACGAGGACGCGCGCGTTTCGCGGGACAGATCGGGCACGCACTCGCGCGGAAGAAAGAAGTGAGCCGCGCTCGGCCCCTGCTTCCGCCGCGCCGGTAAGTTGGCCCTAAACGGCATTCGAGGAAGTGACGATTCCGTCTGGCCGCATCAAGCCCACCCGTGCAGGTGTGTAAGCGATTCGGATCGGGCCAGACTATCGGCTTCGAAGCGGCGCGCGTAGGCCCCGGTCGAGCTTGCCTTTCGGAAAACAATGGCCGATAACACCGGACATCGCTCCCGTCGAACCGCGCCTTCCATGGCCGGGTGGCGCCCATTTCACGGTCTGACCGGCTGGCCGAGTGGGTTGCAGTCGGTAAACCCTTCGGCGTCAGGGGAGATCTTAGTCAGTTGACCGGCCACATCGACAGCAATGGCAAGATCTTGAGATCGCGCACGAGACGGCCGATGCCACGCGAGGCCCGGATATCGCGAAGGCAGATCAGATAGCGCCGGGGACCTATTGCACGGTTACGTATGCGATATTCGCCGGTGTTCCTGCCACAATCAGCACCACACTGACAACTCCGCTGCCTGCGAGCGACAGCGGCAGCAGCAAGTTGACCTGGTCGAGTCCTGGGTATTGCTGCTGCGAGCCGGCGTAGGAAACGAATGTGCTGACACCTTGCACGTTCACGACCGTCGAGGCGGCGCTCGCAGCGTCGAAGCCGGTCCCGAACAGGATCAGGTAGACCTCGCCGGGCGAAGTCAGGTCAATCGGCACAGGCACGATTTGGCCAGACTGCTCGGTGAACACCGGCTCGATGGTTTGTACGTTCCCCGGCCCCACCCGAACCGCATAAGCGGCGGCGATGCCGGCGGAGCCTACCGTAAAGAGCGCGGGTGCGAATTCGACGATGCTGGCTGCGGTGCTCACCGACTTGCCGTCGCCGGAAGTGAGTTTGATGGTCGCGCTGCCGAGTGCGGTCGCGGCGGGGATAAGAAAATTCACTTGTCCTGGCGAGACGAAGTAAAGCTGCGCGGGGCGGCTGACGCCGCTTGAATCCTCGACAGTGACGGTTGTTCCAGCGAGGTTGATGGGCAGTACGGGCGCGGTTGCGACTGCGGTTGCCGTAGCGAGATCTCTGCCGAAACCGCTGGCGACCGTGTTCGCAGCCAATGGGCCGATCGCAAAACTGGCCGCGGAGACCACCGTCAGAGGCGGAAAGGGCTGCGACAGATTCAGAAACGTCGCCACGCCGTTCGCGTACGGTATCGCGACAGCCACGTCGGGCGATCCGTCGCCGTTAAAATCCGCTACGAGGAGATTCCCGGAGGCATTGGATGAGATTTGCGTGGCAGGCTGGAAGGTGCCATCTCCGTTTCCAAACAGTATGACGGTCGGATACTCGGTGTAAGGACTCGGCGCGCCACTCAAAACCAGATCGGGAATCCCGTCGCCATTCATGTCCGCCGCGGCGACGCTGGTCGCATTTACCGGAAGAACGGTTGGCGTCTGGAATGTGCCATCGCCGTTGCCGATGAGGGTCGCGGTTCCCAGGCTATTGATCTCGCCCGCGACGGTCGCGGCGAGGTCGAGCCGGCCGTCGCGATTGAGGTCTACCGCAACTATGCTCGACAGACTTTCAAAGAACTCCGCCTTTGGAACGAGGAGGGCAGTTGAACTTCCCTGCACGAACGTTCCGTCGCCTTTGCCCAGTAGCAGCGTGATCCCGCACTGTCCCGGCGGCCCCGTGGTGGCAACGACGATGTCGACCTTTCCGTCGCCGTTGAAGTCCCCGAAAGCAAGCGGGCCGTACGGTCCCAAGTAATATCCAGGTCCCAGAACCGGGTTTTGCGCCGTTAGGGAAATCGGGGACAACACGGGTGCGGTAAACGTCCCGTCTCCTTTGCCGAGCGCCGTCCAGACAGCGCCTCCAGCGCTCACGACAAGATCCGGGATTCCGTCACCGTTCAGATCAACCACACCGAGATAGTCGGAACCAGGACCATAATAAGTGGCGGCGGGAAATGGAACCACGAGCGGAGCCGCGAAGGTCCCATCGCCCTTACCCAGGAACACCAGTACATCGCTGTTCGCCACGAACATGGCGACATCGGGCTTTCCATCGCGATTGAAATCCGCTACCGCCAGCGTGCTCGGGAAGACATTGGCTGGGGAGTTATAAACGAACACGGGCGAGAATTCGCCGTTGCCTTTTCCCTTCAGGATGGTCAGGTTGCCGAAAGCATCGGCCACAGCCATGTCTGGAATGCCATCGCCATCGAAATCGGCGGCCGCAATCAGCGGGTTTACCCCGGTCCGGACAACGGGCGCGGCCAGGAAGGTGGCTTCGCCCTGGCCAAACAGAACGGCGGCGGTCGGGATGATAAACGGGTATGTGGGCTTTCCGATTCCGGACAGGAACGTGGGATTACCGGTCCCGACGATGATGTCCATCTTGCCATCCCCGTCAAAATCGGCGAGCATCACGGAGCCGCTTCCGTCGATGATGTAATCCTCGCGGGTCGGGAAGCCGCCGTTGCCATCGCCGAAGAGGATCGTTCCGCCGGCGGTTACGATATCGGGGATGCCATCGCCATTTATGTCTCCTACCGCAACCGTAGCGTAGCCTGGGACGTTCAGGGCGTCAAAGTAAGTGGCAGGCAGAAACGTGCCATCGCCATTTCCCAAGGCGACATTCACCCCGGCGTCCACGTATTGGTATACCAGGGATGGCGCGAGGATTAGGTCGAGCTTTCCGTCTCCGTTGAGGTCCGCCAAGGCGACCGGCCCATTCGCATAGTTGAATTGGTCGGGCTGCGGCAACTCGGTGAACGTTCCATCGCCGTTGCCCAGAGCGACGACGATGGTCAGGTCTGCAAGGAGGCTGATTACGAGGTCCAGCTTGCCATCGTTGTTCAGATCGCCCACTGCGAACGACGTCGTGCCGTACATATAAGCAGTTACGTTCAGAGCCTGGCGCTTGCCGGGCTGGAAGGTGCCATCTCCATTTCCGAAGAACACCCAAATGCCCGGAGTGCCCTCGTCGGTCGTTGTTCCGTTCGGTATTTGGGTGATCGCGATCAGGTCCGCCTTTCCGTCTCCGTTCACATCCGCCAGCGCAAGGGTGTAAAACACCTCGCCCGCGTTGCTCGATGAGAAAGTGGTCTCGGAGACCAATTGAAGGCCGCTGTCGAAAATGTCGAAGTAGATAGTTCCGGGGTTGGAGTCGGCCACGCCGCCAGCGCTCGCGACGAAGTACTGCCCGGAGGGAAGCATCTCCGAAACCACTTGCTGCGACCCCGCTCCCACCGGATTTAGCGCCGGCGGAGTTGCCGCGGGTGGATTTGGAAAGGTACGGGGGAGGCAAGTGCCGAACTGCGTTTCGAAGTGGGGCGTGGTGGAAATGATGCGATATGGCGAAAAGTCGCTCACTTCGAATCCCGTGTAAGTTCCGTCATTCTGGCGGACTACGTTGATGTGCGATGTGGCGCTGGGTTTCAGGTTGACCGTC
Organism: Bryobacteraceae bacterium; assembly: GCA_049698695.1. Taxonomy (GTDB): domain Bacteria; phylum Acidobacteriota; class Terriglobia; order Bryobacterales; family Bryobacteraceae; genus Bog-375. The sequence goes on from JBAVYH010000061.1 coordinate 3,787, forward strand.
TTTGCGTTGAGAAAGTTGACGCCCGTACAGGTGGATTGAGCCATCAATGGAATCGAGAGCAGGAAACTTAGGATTACTGTGCCTTTACACATGTCTGTCCGGAGACACCCCATATCGGAGCAATTGATGGCCCACTCCAATTCCAATGACCTTGCCAGCCCCCAGGTCGATCCTGCGGGCACGACCGACACACAACTGTAGCTTCGCAACCCAAACCGGTAGGGCACAGCTCTCCCTGCGGCGCTGGGTCGATTTGTGAACCGATGGTTTATGCAGCTCGACGGCGCCGCCGGAAACGATCAAAGAACCGCGCGCGGCGGTTCGCAGCGCGGTTAATCCAGAAAACGGCTACTCGTTACTAAGAGCCGCGGAAGGCCAAAACAACTACACTGTCGACAAACTTGTGCCGCGCGGCCAACATCGCCACCCCATAAGTCCGGTCATGCCACTCCGCCGCGTAGTCGCATCTCGGAACCTGGGCCCGGCCGGCGGTCCCGAACCCGGCGTCCTGAGCAATAGATCCGCCCTGGTCGCCAAGGGTTTACTGATCCGCCGTGAGCCGTGCGAACTCGTTTCGGTCGGTTTCCCGCGGCCAGCTTTGCCCGCAGCAAGTTACCGATAACAAACCTTATCGTTCGCGCGTAACGTGGCGGCGGCCGGGACACAGGTGAAGGATTGCCGGGTGACCGCGTATCATCGCAGCTTTCGTGAGATCATTCCCTCTGGAGGAATCGAATGACCAAGCTCATGATCGCAGCCGCTGTCACCGGGCTGTTCGGTACCGTTGTTCTCGTCGCGGCGGCCAAGCCAATCAAGGCCGTTAAGG
>JBAVYH010000062.1:0-68619 GCA_049698695.1 Bryobacteraceae bacterium
CCCTCAAAGTGAACCTCCTGGCTGGCTTCCAGCAACGCCCGGATCTGCTCCAGGCTCAATTCCTCTGCATCCTGCATGCTGATGATCAACCCCCAGCATGCGCACACCCTCCTCCAGGCTCATCCTGTGTTAGAAACAGGCTCACCTTCAGGCTCATCCCGCATTAGACAAGACTTACCTTAGCGCATTCGCCAGACTCTCCGCTAAGCTGGGAGCATGCCGAGGCCGCAGCCGATCAAGAACCTCGGGCGCGCGTGCGTCGCGGCGCTGGCGGCGTTGTGCTTCCTGGTAGCGCCCGCCCGCGCCAGGGACGGTGCGCCAAGCGAGGCCCGGTGCCGGCAGGTTCCCGAAATCTCCCGCGAGCTTTCCGAGATCACCGGCCTTTCCTGGCGCCACCCGGTACCGTGCAGTTTCATCGACAGGCAACAGGTCAACGCCTTCCTCAAGCGGCGATTGAAAGAAGAGGCCAGCCCGGAAGACATCCGCGCCGAGGAATTGACGCTCAAAAAGTTCGGCCTGGTTCCCCCGGATTACGACCTGGCCGCCAGCACCGTGGCTCTGCTCACCGAGCGGGCCGCCGCCTTCTACGATTACAGCAAGCGCAAGCTCTTCCTCACCGATGCCACCAGCGGAGAATCCGAGGGCACCGTGCTGGCCCACGAGCTTGCTCACGCCCTGGCGGACCAGAATTTCAACTTGGCCCGTTACATCAGGCAGGGCCGCAAGAGCGACGACGGTTCCACCGCCCGCCTTTCCGTGATGGAAGGCCAGGCCACCTGGCTGATGAGCGAATACGCGGCGCGGCGCCTGGGCCAGACTCTCATGGGTAACCAGGCTCTTGCGGCCAGCATGGCCGCCATCGGCGATTCCGGCGACAGCCAGTTTCCGGTTTTCGAAAATGCGCCACTTTATCTGCGGCGCTCGATGGTCTTCCCTTACACCGAGGGAATGGTTTTCCAGGGCGCTGTGCTGGAACGCAACCACCAGCGCGGCTTCGCCGAGGTCTTCACCGACCCTCCCGTATCCACCCAGCAGATCCTGCATCCGGAAAAATACTCCGCCAAGGTGACGCCCACCCAGCCCGACCTTCCCGGTCCGCATCTGCCGCGCGGTTACAGAGGCTTGATCCGCGGCGAACTGGGCGAGCTGGAACATGCCATTCTGCTGGAACAATATGTGGGCAAATCGCAGGCGGAGGAAGTCGCTCCCCACTGGCGCGGCTGCCGCTTCGAGCTGCGCGAAAACAAGAAGGCCGCGCGTGTGGTCCTGCTCTATGCCGTCGAGTGGGACGATGGGCCCGCCGCCGCGAAATACTTTTCCCTATACCGCCGGATCCTCGCCAAGAAGTGGAAGCACATGACCGTAGACACCGAGACCGCCGACCGCGTCTCCGGCCTCGGCGACGATGGCCGCTTTGAGCTGCGCCGCACCGGCGCGATTGTCACCAGCGTGGAAGGAATGGATCCGGAGCCGCAGTAGGGCGTTAGCCGCTGCCGTGAAAGCGCGGGCTGTCCACCCTTGTGCTGTTAAACTAAACGTTTCATGTCCAAGCTGTTGGTATCGTTTTTGGCCTTGTCCCTGGCGGCGGTTACGCCGCTCGGGGCCCAGCAGGTCCCTCGCAAGACGGGCGATTGGACCATCCAGGTTCCCGGCGGCAAGCCGCTCTCGCTGGCCGCGTACAAGGGCAAGCCGGTGCTGCTGGCGTTCATTCTGACCACCTGCCCGCATTGCCAGCACGCCGTGGAGATCCTGAACAAATTGCAGCCGGAGTACGCGCGGCGCGGCCTGGTGATCCTGGCTTCGGCTATCGACCAAAACGCGCCGTCCGCTGTGCCCCTGTTCCTCAACTACATGCACCCGCCATTTCCGGTTGGCTATGACGACCCCATCGCCGTGCTGAACTTCGCGGGTTATTCGCTTTCCCGTTTGCCTCAGATGCCGATTCTGCTATTCATCGACCGCCAGGGCATGGTGCGGGAACAGCACGATGGCGCCGACGCGGTTTACCTCGGCGACCAAGAGGAACAGAATTTGCGTAAGTCGATGGACGCGCTGCTCACCCGCCCCAAATCAGCGCCCAGAAAAGCCGCGCCTCCGAAGGCCGCCCCGACCAAGCCGCAGCCGTAAACCGCGCGGCCGGGCATCGCAGCGGCATCGCCATTCCTGTGCCGACTTACTTCAGTCCCGGCGCGGAGACTCCGCTGGCTGGCACGGCGGAGCGATGCTACCATCCGGGCATGGATTCCGGCGCTGCCCGGTGGTTCTCCAGAACTCTGATTCTGATCGTCGTATCCGCGGTACTGATTCGTCTCTTCTTCTGGTTCTACACCGGCAGAACCTGGGAAGACGCGCTGATCACTGTTCTCCATTCGGAGAATGCCGTTCGAGGCCTGGGTTTGACCCACGTGCAACCCGGCGAGCCGCCTTTGCACGGCTTCACCAGCCCGCTCAGCGTGCTGCTGCCTTTGCTCGGCGATCTGGTTCACCTCGGATTTGGCCTGTCATTGCTGAAAATCCTCTCCGCTCTCTGTGGAGGAATCGCGGCCTGGCTGGGTGCGCGTATCTGCCTGAACCTGGGGATGCCGCGCGCGCTCGCTCTGACCGCCGCCGCCTTCCTGGCCTTTGAGCATCACCAGATCATGTGGGGAATGGCCGGGATGGAGACGCAGTTCGTCACCGTGGCGTACCTGTATTCCATCGATCGCATGCAGCGCGGTACTCAATGGCAGAAGGGCCTGTCGCTCGGGCTTGCCATGCTGGCGCGTCCGGACGCCGCGATCTGGGTGGCGATTGCGTGTGCGGTGGAATTCTGGCGAGCCCGGAAATCCCGCGCCTGGCGGCGGCTGGCGCCGGTGCTGGGCGGACTGACGGCGCTCTATGCGCCGTGGCTGATCTTCACCTTCCTCTACTATGGCAGCCCGATTCCCAACACGATTCTGGCCAAGGCAATGGGTTATTCGAGTGAGTTATCGGTGCTTTGGAAGTTGCCGCCTCTGGCAAAAGCCATGAGCGTGGGGCACCGTTTCTTTTCCGTCTTTGCCACGCTGGGTCCGGCTTACGGCGGAAATGGAACCGGCTTTCAGCCCTTATGGGGCGGCTACATGATTTCCCACCTGGCGGTTCTCCTGGCACTGCCGGGCGTAGTCGCGGCTCTCCGCAAGCGGCACTTAGAAGCGCTCCTGGTGTATGCGTTTCTGGCAGCTTATTCCGTGTACCTCACTTTCTGCACCAGCTTCATTTTTGGATGGTACACAGGGCCCGTGGCGGCAGTTGGGATCGTCGGCAGCGCGTACGGCCTGTGGCGGATGCTGGAGCCTTTCACGGCGCCGAGGATGCGCGAGGCCATCGCCGCCGGAGTAAGCGTAGCGTACATCGCGTCGCTGGTATGGATACTGCCGGCCACCATGCGCTCCGACAAAGCCATTCAGCGGTACGTCGAGGTCGAGGGCCGGGAAGCGATCGGCCGCTATTTGGGATGCGCGGCGAAGCCGACCGACACCATCGGTTCCGAATCGCTGGGGTACATCGAGTATTACTCGCGGCGGACGGTTTACGATTATCCGGGATTGTGCAGCCGCAAGGTCGTGCAATATCTGCGCAGTCATCCGCAGGAGCGCAACCTGATTTCCATGTTGTACCATCTGCGCCCTACGTTCCTGGTTCTGAGGCCGGGCGAGTATCTGACCGCGGACCGGCGGATCCGATATCCCTGGATCGAGCAGGATTACGAGTTGATCCGCGTCTTCAGGGTGCCGGGCGAGAAGCGGCGGGAGATTCTGTACCCGGCCGCCAATATCGATCTCGAGTTTGACGTATATCGCGCCAAAGGTGCGCCCGGCCCGTTCTTACTGTGCGGACAGCCGGGCCAGACTGCGGTTTCGCAGTAGCTATAGCGCGCGAAGCCAACTGAGTTCCGGGCGCGAGCCCCGAAGTAAGTGCGAAATCAATAGGTGCGAAGCCGCCCAGTTCTCTTATTCGGGTCCGTTGCGGCGCAGCGCGCGCAGGTCGATGCCGAGCGCCTGGCATTTCTTGTAGAGATGGCTGCGCTCCAGGCCGAGGGCTTTGGCGGTGTCCGTCATGCGCTGGCCGTGACGCTTGAGTTCGGCCAGGATCTGGTCGCGCTCGAAGCCATCCACGCGCTGAGCCAGGGTGTGGCCGGATGAGGGCCCGGCGACCGGCGCATCCGTGGTTTCGGGCAGGGCCAGGCGGGCTGCCGCGGCGTCTACTGGGCCATCGGCCAGCAGCAGCAGGCGCTCCACCACGTTGCGCAGCTCGCGCACGTTGCCCGGCCAGCGGTAGCGCACCATCTCCGCAATCGCCTCCGGCATCAGCGGCTTCGCTTTCCAGCCATTGATTTCCGCCACCTGCCGCGCAAAGTGCTCGGCCAGCGGCTGTATGTCCTCGGTGCGTTCGCGCAAGGGCGGCAACAGCAGCGGGTAAACGTAGATACGATGATACAAATCCTGGCGGAACGCGCCCTTGGTGACTAACTCGTCGAGGTTGCGGTGAGTGGCCACGATCACACGGACATCGACCGGGATGGCGCGGTCGCCACCCACCCGCTCCACCTGCCGCTCCTCGAGCACCCGCAGCAGCTTGGCCTGCATCACCAGCGGCATGTCGCCGATCTCATCCAGGAACAGCGTGCCGTGATGGGCCTGCTCGAACTTGCCGAGATGGCGCGCGGCGGCTCCGGTGAACGATCCCTTCTCGTGGCCAAAGAGCTCGGATTCGATCAGTTCGCCCGGCACGGCGGCGCAGTTGAGGGTGACGAACGGGCCAGCGCTGCGCTGGCTTCGATCGTGCAGCGCGCGGGCGATCAACTCCTTGCCAGTGCCGGTTTCGCCCAGGATGCAGACGCGGGTTTCGCTCGAGGCCACGCGATCCACCTGCGCCATCACCCGGCGCATGGCTTCGCCCGCATGCACAATCTCATGCTTGCCCACCCGCTGGCGCAGCTCGCGGTTCTCTTCCTCGAGGCGCTTCAGCTTGAGCACGTTGTCCACGGTGAGCAGAAGCTTGTCTGTGGAGAGCGGCTTCTCGAGGAAATCGATGGCGCCCAGCCGCGTGGCGCGCACCGCCATTTCGATGTTGGCCTGCCCGGAAATCATCACCACCGGCAGCGCAATGCCGGCAGCGCGCAAGTCCTCGAGCAGCGCCAGGCCGTCCTTGCCGGGCATCACCACATCGGACATCATCAGGTCGAAGGGCTGCGATTTCGCCAGCTCAAGAGCGCGCGCCGCGTTGTCGCAGACGACGGCCTCGTGGCCGGCCAGGCGAAACGCGCGCGAAAGGGACGCCAGCGTGTTGGCGTCGTCGTCGACAATCAGTAAGTGAGCCAAATCTGAGGTTAGCCCACCCTTAGCCGCCGCGCAAAGAAATTCCCGGTAGCGCCGGCGGTCTTGCCGCCGGTTCTTTTCGTAGCGCTGGCGGTCTTTGCAAGAGCCGTTTCGAGCGCTGCCACAAGACACCGGCGGCAAGACCGCCGGCGCTACCGCGTTTACCTTAAGTCAATGCGAAAGGTGGTGCCTTTGCCGGGCTGGCTCTCCACCGAAACGCGGCCGTGGTGGTCAGCGACCACGGATTGCACGATGGCCAAGCCCAGGCCCGTGCCGTGCGTCTTGGTGGTGTAGTAGGGCGTGAAGAGGCGCTCGCATTCCTCCTGGCTCAGGCCTTTGCCGGAATCGGAGATTTCCAGGCGCGCGCCCGAGCCTTGCGGCATGGTGCGCACCGTCAGCGCGCCGCCTTCAGGCATGGCATCGATGGCGTTGAGCACCAGGTTGCGCAGCGCGCGCGCGATCTGTTCCGGATCGGCGGACACGGTGGGCAGCGCGGGCGCCAGCTCCGCTCGCGCCGTCACCCGCGCCTGGGCGAACTGAGCCTCAAACAGCCTCATGGTTTCCGCGACCAGCGCGTTCAGATTCACCGGCTGCATTTCGGGCGCAGGCATTTTGGCGAAATCGGAGAAGCGGGCGATGATCTGCTTGAGATTGGCCAGCTCCGCCAGCAAGGTGCGGCTGCCTTCGCGAAAGACTTCATCGAACTCCGCCGGATGGCTCTCGCGGGCGCGCTGCATGTTTTCGACGGTGATTTGCAAAGGAAAGAGCGGATTCTTCAGCTCATGCGCCAGGCGCCTTGCCAGCTCGCGCCAGGCGGCCACGCGCTCGGTCTGCACGAGGCGCTGGCGCTGCTCCACCAGCTCGTGCGTCATGCGGTTGAAGGCCTGCGCCAGTTGCCCGACTTCATCGCGCGACGTCACCTCCACCGTGGCGCTCCAGTTTCCGGCCGCCACCTGGCCGGCGCTCTCGGCCAGCCGCCGCACCGGGCGGGTGACGCGCGCGGTAGCCCAGACGGCCATCAGCATACCGGTGAAAATGGCGCCCGCCGCCACCCAGGCTCCGTTGCGGCCGAGCGAATTTTCCAGCTCCACCAGCTCGCGGCGGGAGCTCGAAATCAGCAGCACCGCCAGCAGGTTGTTTTCGATGCCGGCAAGCGGCAGCGCGTGCACCGTCTCACCCGCGGCGCCGCTGCCCAAAGTGGCCACGCGCGGACGCCGCTCGCGGATCACCTGCTCGATCAACGGCTGGAACTCCTGTGCATCGGCCGCGGCATCGGCCGAACCGGCCAGCAGGTGCGGCGCAAACTGCGGTTCCAGGTTGCGGTACAGAAGCACGCGCATCCCTGCGGGCAGCACCAGCGTAGCGAGGAAATCCTGGTCGAGCTGCTGGCCGCCGACCACGTACAGTTGCCGGCCGCCGGCATTCACCGTTTCCACCGCCACCAGCGCCAGCGTGAAACCATCCGGCAGCTCTTCGCGGCGGAGGAATGCAACGCCCGGCTTCCAGCCCGAAGGCGACGCCAGCCAGTCTTCCACATACCCGAAGCGCACCGGCCATTCCGCGGAGGAGATGATGGCGCCATCGCCGCCAACCAGCTCGAGCAGGCCAAGCCCGTGCGCGCGCGCCATGGCGGAGGCTTCGTTGTAGAAGGCGGAGTAATCCGAGGAGATGGCGACATTGACGGCGGCATCGGATTGGGCGATGTCCTCCACGGCGCGCACGATTTCCCGGCCGCGCCGATCGAACTCGCGCTGGAACTGCGCGGCCAGGACGTCGGCGCGCTGGCGCTCGACGCGCTCGAACGCTTCGCGCGTGGCGCGCGTGACCAGCCACTCCACCATCCCCACCGAGGCCACCACGGCCAGCGTGAAGACCACCAACAGCCGGGTGCGGAAGGTCACGGCCGGCCGCTTTCCAGCCACAGGTTTTCAAAACGCCACTCGCCCAGCGGCGAAATACCCGGTGCGCCTTTCACGCGCGCCGCCACGCCGTAGACATCCGCCAGGTGAAACAGGGGAACCACGCGAAAGCCCTCCAGCAGGCCGCGCTCGGCATTGTAGAGCGCGTCGGGCGAATCGGCGGGCGGCGGCGGCGCCAGGCCCAATGTGGCGGCGATGGCGGCCAGGGCACGCGCCGGATCGGCGCTGGCGATGCGCACCTCCAGCAGGCGCACGTCGGCGGCGCCGGCCTGCGGAGCGACTGCGACCGCCAGCCCGGCATCGTGCGCGTTGAGCGCGATGCGCTCCGCGATGGGCCGCAGCGCCGCGTCTTCCACCCCGATGCTGAAACTGCGCCCGGACGCCGGGATGGCCGCGGCCAATTCGCGCGCTTTGGCGGTATCGGAGGCCGTGTTGAACACGAATGCATAGCCGGAGAGCCATTGCGGCAGCAGCGCGCCCGAAATCTCTCCTTGCCGCTGCAGCAGTACGTTGAAGATCGCCGCCCGGTCCACCGCCAGCGCCAGAGCTTCCCGCGCGCGGGGATCGTCTACCCGCGCGCCGAAGAGCAACAGCAGCACGCGCACCGGTTGCGAGACCCAGGTACGGCGGCCGGCGGGCTGGCGCCTGGCTTCACTGGGAGGGATTTCGATCAGATCGGCCTTGCCGACGTCGAGATCGATGGCCTGATCGCGCGGTGGACGCGCCAGCTCGACTTCGACCGCATCCAGAAACGGCCGTCCGCCAGGCGCGTTCTCATCCGCGACGTAGGCTGCGCGCCGGCCCGCTTCCCAGCGCGTGATGGCGAACGCCGGCGCCAGATCGGCCATTCCCGGGCCGAGCTGCGGAGGGTCGGCGGTCTCAATGGAAGCCTGGATCTCCACCCGCAACGTGCCACCGTAGCGCGGCCGCGTGGCGGCGGAAGCGGGGATGGGAAGGGCGCAGACGAGCAGCAACGAAACTGGCAAGATTATCGCGGAGAGACCAGCTTGGTGTCCTGGAACCAGGGCTGGTTCCGCGATGACGGCACCAGGCATCTCCTTACGATCCGCAGGCGAGCGTAACCACATAAGCTTCGTATCTGCCGCTAACCAGGTTGCGAGCAACGGCCAGGGCCGAATCCGGGCCGGCGGTCCAGAGGGCAGTCACCGGACCGGGAAACAGGATGGGCGCCGTGAGCGGGCCAGCCGTCCGGTCCATCACGGCCCAAGATTGAATAGCGTCCGGTTCGTTGGCGTCGCCGGCGCGCGTGGCCAGCACCTGGGTGGCAGCGCCGCATCGTCCATCGATGCCGGCCAGATCGCTGCCCCAGGAAGGCATGGCCGCCAGCGCATTGAAATTGCCGTCGAACAGTTCGGCCCGGCCGTCCGCCAGCGCCAGCAACCAGTAAGTGGAGGCGCGATCCTCGACCGCGGCGGCGGAGAAGAACGGGGGCGCGGAGCGGGCGGCGCCGGCTTGCGTCACCACGTGCCCATCGAAGTAATTTCGGCCGGGCGCGAAACTGGCGGCCAGCAGCGCGCGGCTGCCGGATTCAAGCATCCACGGCTGGCTGCCGGGCCGGCAGTCCATCGTCAACTGCGGCGCCATGGATCCCCGGCAGGCAAAGCCGGGAAGGAACGCCTCAAAGCCCGGCGCGGCCAAGTGCAGGCGGCCGCGGAGGTCGCGCGGCCACGGCCGCGGCGGCACCAGGCGCACGGTTTGACGCGCTTCCCATCGGTCTCCGCTGCGCCCGAACAACGTGACACCGGAGGGCGCCAGCACCAGCATGGCGTCGCCGGAGATCGCCAGATCGAGAATCGGCTCTTCCTGCTCCCAGACCAACTTCTTTTCGAGGCCCGCGCCGGGCGCCGTGGGCTGGTCCGCGGCGGGGCGCTTCCAGGCGGCGATCCAGACGGTGCGCTGGTCGCCTTTGGGCACGTCTTCCACCAGCAGGTAGTCGGTGGCGTTTTCGGAAAGCGTGAGCAATACAGCCAGCGCGTCCGCGCCCTGCCCCGGGTGCCCGCCCGCCTGCTCGAGCAGATTCTCAAACGCCGCGGGCAGGCGAGAAGCCGCAGCCGAATCGAGCGATGACGCGTTGCGGCAGGTAACCGAAACCGGCGTGCCCGCGCCCGCCAGCAAGGCGGTTTTGGCCGCCAGCTCGCGCACCGCGCCGTCGAGGTCGGCGGCGGCATAGGCCAGCGGCGCGGCCCACAGCAGAAGCGCGGCACACGCCGCACGCCTCGCAGTCACGGCTGCGATCATAGCACATCGCGATTCCTGCTCCCGCCGAGGGCGCGGATGATGCCGCGCAGGCAGCCCCGTGCCACGAAGAACGACAGCGGCAGCGTGATCGCCGCCATCACGATACATCCGAAAAAGTTTTCCATGGTTGCGCTCCCTGAATGCCTTCCGCCTCTTCTACTGCGCGCCGCCGGAGACAGCCGCGAAGATCTGTCCGGTTTCCGGCGTGGCTTCGTCGTACAGCTCCACCGCGTCCCCCACGGAAACCATCTCGAACAACTGCTCCACGTCGTGGTTGCGCATGCGAATGCAGCCGTGCGATGCGTTGCGGCCAATGGAGGCGGGATTGTTGGTGCCGTGAATGCCGTATCCCTTGACGCTCAAGCCGAGCCATCGCGTGCCCAGTGGGTTGGATTTGCCGGGAGGAACGATGCGGCCTTTCGTGTACCAGGTAGGATCGGGAATGCGGTCGATGATTTTGTAAGCGCCGGCCGGGCTCGGGCTTTTGGCTGCACCCACGGCAGTGGGGAAAATGCGGAGCACGCGCCCGGCTTCCATGACCGCCAGCTTGTGGTCCGGAATACTAATAATGATGCGCCGCGCGGGCTGCCGCTTGTCCTGGGCGAGGGCTTCCGCCGCGACCATTAGCATCACACCAGTTAGTGTCGCCAGCCTCTTGATTTGCTCTTCGTTCTTGAACATCTTCCGATCCTCCGTACGCAGGTTGAGGGTGCAGTCCGCGTGCCGAAGGCTAAGTGATTGAAAGATCGATACTTGCTTGTCGGGCGCGCGTGTCAGGCGTTACACGCGTGTAAAAACCGGTACGGGGAGCCAACTTGCCGATGGCCGAAAACCACCGCGGCGGTGGAGGGCGGCCAGCGGGAAAGTCGGGTAGCCCTTGATTCTAAACCAGTTGCGTCTGGCACGCGGCTTGCAATTATCGAGGGCGTGAGCCGCTCCGAGAGGGCGGACGTAGGGAATAAATGAAGTAGGAAATAAATATAAATAAGGAGGAGTCATGAAAACGAAACTGCTTGCTGTGCTGCTCTTGGCCGGCGCCAGCGCGTTTGCCGCGCCGCGAGTGTTCATCGGCGTTGGGTTCGGCGGCCTCCGCCCCGTGTACCCCTACCGCGCCTACGTGCCGGCGCCGGTGGTGTATGCTCCAGCGCCGGTGGCGCCGGCGTATTATGCGCCGCCCGCGCCGGGGCCCGGTTATGTGTGGATCGCCGCGTGGGGAGAGCATCCCGGTTACTGGGCGCGCCGGCCCTTTGTGGGCGCGGTGTGGGTAGGCCCGCGCTATTTCGGCGGCCGGTATTACGCCGGTCACTGGCGCCGGTAACGGCATAGCAATTTCGGTGTCCGGAGGGGGCCGGTGGCGAAGCGTGCCGCCGGCTTTTTTAGGAGCACGTGGGAACAGCGGCGCGCTGCGCGCGTTCCCACTCAATAGTGCGGCGCAGGCCTTCTTCGCGCGGGACCATTTCCCGGTAGCCGAGTTCGGCGCGAATGCGGCTGGTATCGATCGCCAGGTGGTGCGAGAAATCGTGCGGATGCAGCGAGAGCTGGTCTGCGGCGATTTCCGATGGCGGCACCGCGACCACGCGGCCCTTCCAGCCCGCCGCTCGTCCCAGTTCCTCGATGGCTTCAGCCGTGGAAGTCGAGTCCGGTGCGCCTACGTTATAGATGCGGCCGGCGGCGCGCTCGTGCGTAGCCGCCAATACCGCGGCGGTGGCCACATCTTCAACGCAGCCGTGCGTCCAGCGCCACGACGCATAATCCGCCGCGAGGCGGATTTCGTCGCCGGCGGCCATTTGGTTGAGCCAGCCCTGAAAACGGCGATACGGATCGCGAGGGCCATACACCGCCGAATATCGGAGAATCGTCACCGGCAATTCGCACTGCGCCATCAGCGCCTGCTCCACCAGAATCTTCTCGTAGAAAGTGGTGTCGACGGGAAGGTCCTTCCTGTCGCGATACGGATAACGAGATTCACGCAGCGGTGCGTCCTCATTCAGTGGAATCGGATCCGGTGGCCCGGCTTCGGCAAGGTGCAATTTCCCGTAGGCACGGTAGACGTCGCAACTGGAGATCGCCACCGCGCGGCCGGTGTGGCCGCGAAATATTTCCAGGAACCGGGTTGCATCGGCCTCGGTAAGCGCCCACATATGGATCACCACATCGGGCCGCAGGCGGAGCAACTCCTCAGGCGGATCGGCCAGGTCGCCGCACATCTCGCGCACGCCGGATGGCGGATCAGCCTGAGTGTGGCCACGGTGAAATATGGTGACCTGGTGCCCCAGTTCGGTGAGCCCGCGCACGATGTGCGGGCCGGTCAAGCCGGTGCCGCCGAGAATCAGAATCCGCAAACAGGTGCTCCTTTTGCCCATGTTACAATCAAACCGAAACCACTCAAGAGGTTGCCCGATGTCCCAGGAGACAGATTTTTCACGCCGCGATCTATTGAAAACTGTTGGCGCAGTCACCGCCGTGGCCGCCGCCATCGAGGGCGCTCCGGCTATCCAAAAAGTGAAAGCCGCCAACGACCAGGTGCAATACGGCATGATCGGCACGGGCAGCCGGGGCACCTACCTGCTGAAGCACCTCAAGAACATCCCGACCGGCCGCTGCATGGCTCTGTGCGACATACAGCAGGTCGCGCTCGATCGCGGCGTGCAGACCATCGGCAACAATCCGGCAACCTACAAGGACTACCACGATCTGCTGGACCGCAAGGATCTCGACGCCGTCTTCGTCATCACCCCACTCTACGTGCACTATCCGCTGACCCGGGATGCGCTGTTGAGCGGCCGGCACGTGTTCTGCGAAAAGTGCCTGGTGTTCAAGCTGGATGAGGTGCACGAACTGCGGGCTCTTTCGGAGTCGCGACCGAAGCAGGTTATGCAGACCGGTCTGCAGCGGCGCTACAGCCAGTTCTACCAGATGGTGAAGGGGATGGTGGACAAGGGTGTGCTGGGCAACGTACACCACATACATGCGCAGTGGCACCGCAACATGATCAACAAGCCGAGCAGGCTGTGGACGATGAAGCCGGGCGGGCCTTCCAACCCGGACAACTGGCGCTTGTACCGGCAGTTCTCCGGCGGGCTGACGGCCGAGCTGACTTCGCACCAGGTGGATATCGCCGATTGGATGTTCGGCTCGGAGCCCGAATTCGTGATGGGCCTGGGCAGCCTGGACATGCTGAAGGACGGCCGCGACGTATACGACAACATCCAGTTGATTTACCGCTATCCCAACGGGCAGAAGCTGACTTACTCCTCCATCAGCACCAACCAGTTTCTGCCTTACTTCGACGGTACGCGGCCGGAGATGGGCGAGATCATCATGGGCACCGACGGCACGATTGAGATCACCGTGGGCGACGACGTGCACATGCCGGTGGCCTGGTGGTATCGCGAGCCGCCCAAGACTTCGACAGTCGAGAAGGCCAACGCCAAGCAGCAGCCCTTCGTGGCCGGCGCCACCATGGTTGCATCGGGCGGCGCCAACGGCCCGATTCCGCTGATGACCGGCGACCTGACTTTCGACGGCAAGGAGAGCTTTCTCGAACGCGAAGTCAAGTATGCCCGCCGCTGGCTGTACTCGAAAGGCGTTTTGGTTCAGGAAGAATCGCGCAACCCGGTGGACGTGGAGCTGGAGAGCTTCTTCCAGAATTGCCGCGACGGCGGCCGACCGAGGGCAAATCTGGAAGTCGGCCTGGCAGACACCGCGGCTGTGATCCTATCCAACCAGGCGATGGACGAAGGCCGCAAGGTCTACTTCAGCGAGATGGACAAAATGGGCGTCGCCCCCGACATGCACCGGACCTCGTAGGCCGTCGCACAGGAAAACTGGCTTCGCCCGATCTTGAGTTCCAGCGCCACGAGAGTTTCGAGCGGCGGGGAAGCACCGGGTAAATCCACGCCGACGAACAAAAAAATGTGCCGCGTATTTGCGCGCAAGTCAGAGCGAGTTCACCGGTATGAGCACAAAGCGCTCAATCTCGATGTGAGCGCTCTTGTCGATTCTGTTGCGGTCGCGGTGGAATAGGATCTCGAATTCATCGAACCGCCGCAACTCGGGCGCCGCGGGAATGGAGAACTCAAGGGTTTCCCGAACGGGCAGGCTGCCTGGAGACGATCTTACCGGACTGGTGCCGAGGCTTTGCGAAGGCCGTCCCCGCCGACCGGTGTCGATGAGGATCAGCTCCAGGGCAACGGTTCCCGGATAGTGGTCCGCATTCCAGATAGCGACCTGGATCGTGCGGCAGCACCGCAGGTCGATGGGTTGGTCCAGCCTGTGGTGCGCCTCCATCTCCAGTGGAGCGTGGTCCGTAGTGCTGAACGCAAGCCACGCTGGGCTTCCTCGTCGAAAGAGCGAGCCGTATGGAGGCCGTGTGTTCGGCGCCCGGAACATCCAGTACTCGCCCGAAAACGGAATACCCAGCGGGCGCGTGGCGTGGACAGAGAAGCTGGTTCCGGAAAGAATGGGAGCGACCAGCGTGGTCTCGGGCATCACCTCCGGCCACAGGATCACGCCGGGAAATTCGTTGTCGCCGACTCTTCCAATATCGCCGGCCGGTTCATAGCGCGGCGCACCCACCGCCGCCGGCCCGCGCGTACCAGATGCCTTCCGCAGCGTGCGTGGACCGCGGTCGTAGAGCGACTGCGAGAGCAGGGCGCGCACCGTTACCAGCAACCCGGGGTTCGGCCGGAAACTCAGATCTTCCGGCCAGTGGTAACTGCGCATGGACCCGCGTGTCAAAGTACCTACGGTCAAGCCGGCAGCCAACAATACCGTGAGGAGGGAGGCGATGGCGGAAACCGGCAATCCGCGCTGCTTTGGCTGAGGGACCGCTCCGGCAGCCATGCCGAGCGCCGTCAGTAACGCCGCGCTCAAGGCGAAACAGGCGGCGGCCAGCAGAGGATAGCGCATCATGCCCGCAACCGTGCCAGCCTCGATAAACAAGGCCAGTGTCAATGCGGGAGCTAGTTGTCTGAAGAGAGCAGGTGCAGGGCCCGCATAATCCTGGAACAGGTCATCTACGTTGGGCGCTGGCGGCGGCCGCACCGGTTCGCCTTGTGCGAGCGTCCATTCCGAATAAAGAGCTCGGGTGATGCCGGCTACCAAGACGAGCCCGCCAACCATGGCTGCCGGGGAGTACTCGGCCAGCAGGACTGCGGTTGGAGTAAACCATACACCTGCCGCAGCGGTCCGCAGGAGAGTGCGCACGGTCCGGGCCGTGATCGGCTCGGCAAACAGGAAGTGCACGCCGGCGAACATGCCGGAGCAACAGAACCAAGCCAGCAACGAGAGCCCCGACACCCATCCAATCGTGATCGGCAGAGGCTCCAGAGACAGTAGCACAGTCCAGACAACGCAGCCGGTGACGTACAGACTTACGATCTGCGCACCCAGCGCAAAGTAGCTGCGAGAATGGGACGGCCCGGGCTCCGTGCCGAACACAGTCCCAATCATCCCACGTTGGACACCGAGATACTGACTGCACGGAAGCTTGAGAATACCGTGGTTCAATTGAACGGGAGCGAACTGAGGCCAGGCGCAGACGATGCCCTTCCGCAATTGACCGGCGCTTCGGCATCTTCCGGACAGATCGCGTTTGCGCCAGCCAGTATTACATTCCTGGCTCTGCCGAACGCGAATAATGACAGTTGCCGCTAGTCCGTGTAGCTGGTGATTCTAAACTGGCGGTGAGGGTGGGATTCGAACCCACGGAACCCGTAAAGGTTCAACGGTTTTCGAGACCGCCCGATTCAACCGCTCTCGCACCTCACCGAACCTTCATTCTACTTGATTTCCCAATCGCTTGCGGGAAGTGTCACCAACCGGCTTTCTGCTTCAAAACCGGCACTGTCACCATTTTGGCACCACACCCAGCAATCAACCCAACCGCCCACCTTTTTGCATCGCGGTTCGTGTGTGCATAGCGCATCGTCACAGACACCGACGAATGGCCAAGCAGTTCCTTCACCGTCACCAGGTCAGCACCATTTCTGGTTAGCCGCGAGGCGAAGGTGTGCCGGAAAGTGTGCCATCTGACGTGCCCGCTGGCTATGGTCGAAATTTCGGTTTGTTCACGAGCCTCGCTTTTTCGAGCTTGGCTTTCGCTGCCTCTTCTTCGCTCGCTATCCGGGCAGCATCCCTTTGCGGCGCCTCTTGGTCGTCGAGTCGCTGCGCTTCGAGAATGACGGCTTGGGCCGGCGCCTCCAGCCTCTTCATGACACCGATCAAGCTGAAACTGGGCCCATACGAGGACCGGACCAGATCGAAACGGTACTGCGCATCTTGCCATCGTGCGAGGACCTCTTCCTGATTACTGTAGGGGCCCAACGCGGGGTTGGCCAGGGCGGGCAGCTTCGCGGCCATTCCGTAAGTCGCTGAGATTGCTCCGACGATGTCGTCACCCGTTAAGCCCTCAGTCTCGTACCGGTCGTAGTTGACGGCGATCCGAAACAATTCGCCGTCATAGAAAGTGAAGACCACCTCTTGTACCGATTCCGTTCTGGGCGATGAGCCGAGCGATTGGGGACGCCACGCAAGTTCCTGGATGAGGGCCGGGCGGCGATCGACAACCTTGATTTGAGAGGGGCTCGCGCCTGTCTGCGTCGCGACGGTGGCCAGGTCAGTTCCGAGTTGGAAGTCTCGATACTTGGAAAGATCTCCCGCCAATACGACTCCAGACGTCATTCCGAACAGGAGAAGCGAAGTGAGAACCGATCGCGATGCGGTCCTTACAAACCTAGTCATCGGATTTCCTCCTCACATTGCGCCACGCGAGTGACGTGACGAATGGAACGGCGCTCGCCACTACGACAGCGCGCTGCCGTCGCCTGAAAAGCTGAACTTCTCGTAATTCCTGCAATCCAACTGAAGCAGACATGTCTTAGCTCTCGTTCATCACCCCACAAACGTTGATCATGTGATTCCTGCACACAGCCGCTGAATACCCTGCTACGGGGGCCTAACAGCAGCCAACAGGCCCCCGTAACGTGTTCTATTCGATTTACCGGGCTGCTGCGATCGGCGTGCCGATCTCCGTGCCAATCACGTCGCCGGAGATCACTATCTCCACCCGGCGATTCAACTGCCGGCCTGCCGCGGTGTCATTGGAAGCAACCGGCTGAGTCTTGCCGAAGCCCTTTGAGGTTACCGAACTTGCCAGCATTCCTTGCCGGGTCAGGTAATCCCGCACTGCCCCGCCGCGATCTTCGGAAAGCTGCTGATTGTACTCATCGCCGCCGACGCTATCCGTGTAGCCTTCCACAGCCAGTCTTAGACCAGGATGCCCGGAGACGATGCCGGCGAGCTTGGCCAGTTTCTCGCGCGCCAGAGGCCGCAACGAGTACTTGCCGGTGTCGAAGAGGACATCCGACATGTTCACAATCAAGCCACGCGCCGTATCCCGGGTCTGAAGAATGGCGTTGAACTGCGCCAGTAGCTGGGCTCGCAGTTCCGCCTTCTCGGCTTCTGCCTGCGTCTTCTCGTTGGCTGCGCGATCCAGTTCCGCCTGGGTACTCGACCGCTGTGCGTCGTTCTCGCGTTTTAGACGATCGGCTTCGGTCTGCGCCGCAGCCATCTGCGCATCACTTTCCTTCTTCAGCCGGTCCGCTTCGGTCTGGGCGGCGGCCGTCTTAGCGTCGTTCTCACGTTTCAGGCGATCCGCTTCGGTCTGTGAGGCAGCCAGTTGCGCATCACTATCCGCCTTCAGCCTGTCGGCTTCATTCTGGGCAGCCATCAGTTTCGCTGTGTTCTCCGCCTTCACGCGGTCCGCTTCGGCCAGTGCGGCAACCTGCGCTGTCTCAGCGTTCCGTGTTACACGCGCGGCTTCGGCTTGTTCCTCTACGAGTCCGTTTTCGGCGCGAGCTTGGCGGTCTGCCGCAGCCTGGCGTTCATTGGTCAGCCGCTCTTCATCGATTTTCTTGACCGTGATGATGCGGGCGTCTTCGGCCATTTGAACGGCCTCACGCGCCACCGTGCCAATGGGCTTCCTGCCCGCCTTACCCGTCAGATAGCCTTCGGCATTCTCCAGGCCCTGGACGGCCTTTTGGAAGGTCTCGGGGGCGTACCTCTCAGCGCCGGTCCAACGTGCGATCTGGACGGCATTGCGTGCCTCGTAGAGGTCCAACGGCACCTTTGAGTCCAGGCGCATGGGCTTGATCTCGGCTGGGTTGACGTTCAAGGTGTATTGGCCCTTCTGTAAGAGCTCGTACTTCGCGTCGACCTGTTCGATCGTGCCGGTTGTATCCGGCCTGACGAAATTCTCCATAACCACGACGTCGCTGGGTTGAGTCACCGCGAAATAGGGCTCCGCAGTTACAATTAAGCCGAACGACTGCAACTCCGTGGTGGCGTCCAACTTGGCCTTATCTCCATCCAAGAGCACCTCGCCAACGTTGGTTGCGCGGCCTTCGGGGGTGATGGCCCACATCACGTAGGTCAGGTACTCGGGACCGAACCTGGTGGCGGGCTCCAAATTCTCCATGCGCGCGTCGATCCTGATCACGCCTTGTTTACTCTCCACCTTGGCCGCGCCGCGGGCCTCAGGTAAGAGTGTCGTTCCACGAAAACCGATTTCTGTGGATCCGCTACGGTGGTTGTAGCTAATGGCCTTCGTGGTTCGGGCTACCACTGTAACACGATAGATCGGTGTCGAGCCAGCGGCCATCCCGGCCTCGATTTGAGTTGAGTTCTGAACTGGGCTTGGAGCCTGCGGCACCTGGGCCGCTACGAGTCCGCATACCGTCAGAAACGTACTAATGAGTTTCATCTTGTTGTTATCCTTTTGTCCTTTTCCCGCTCGCCTGGCGCTCTCGCGCCGAATGCCTGTTCAGGGGAGCCATCAGGGCAGTCTCCGCGTTTGGAGCAGACCTGCCATCGGTCGCAATGTCCTGGTTCTCCGGCCTTTTGCCGTAGTGCACGGTGGGCACCATCCCTAGTTCGGCCGGCCACGGGCAGCGCAGCCGTGCAGGCTAAGGAGTTGTGAGTAGACTGTGGAAGCTATGCGAAGGCAGAGGCTCCGCAGAAGGGCGAAGGCGTCTACTGCAGGTGCAGATCCTGTTGCCAAACGTGCAGATTCTGCTTCGACATTAGAGTTGATTGCGGTGCCGCGGCGTTATTCCATCGCGGCCAGGACCTGGTCAAGCGGCAGCGTGGCGAACGTTGTGGCGTAGTCAGATATCCCGTAGGGAATGACGAGTTGTCCGCCATGCACGAGGCTGCCGCATGAGTAAACCACATTGGGCACATAGCCGTCGCCCTCGTTGATATTCGGCTGGATCAGCGGTTCAGGCAGGCGGCCGATAACCTTGGTCGCGTCGTGACGATCAAGCAGGAAGGCACCGATGCAGTACTTTCGCATTGGCCCGACGCCATGGCTGATTACGAGCCAGCCGGCTTCGGTTTCGATCGGAGAGCCGCAGTTGCCTAACTGGACGAATTCCCACGGGAACTTGGGCTCCAGAATGAGCTGCATGGTATGCCAAAAATGCAGATGGTCGGAGAACATCACGTAGATATTCTCCGCGTCCTGCCGGCCAAGCATCGCGTAGAGGCCGTTGACTTTTCGGGGAAAGAGCGCCATGCCTTTGTTCTCGACGGCCGGACCGTTCAGCGTGATAAATCTGAAACGAAGAAAGTCCGACGTTTCGAGGAATTGGGGCAGGATCAATTTTCCGTCGTATGCGGTATACGTCGCATAGTAAGTTCGCGTGCCGTCGTCGTTGTGGAAGAGGACAAAGCGAGCATCCTCGATTCCGTTGCTCTGGGAAGGAGTGACTGGGAACAGGACCCGCTCGGACAAACTCGACTCCGGTGCGAACTGTACCTCATAATTGGATCGGGCGAGCATCAGGGTTTCTCTCGCTACACCCTTACTCGTTTCCCGCTCTAGCTCCGGGAGCTGTCTTGTAGTGCGACTGATGCTGGCGCGCAGCTCTTCCAGTGTGAATGCGTCCGGTAAGCCGTTGAGAACCTCGCGGTTGAAATCGCCCATGAGACGGAGTTCCTGAAGCTTTCGTTCAAACAAGGGCTTCTCAAACGTCGAGTTGGGCACTTGCATCGGTTCGAGGCTGTAGCGGGAGGGCAAGTCCATCGTGATGTTGCTGTTGGCGTCCAATAATCCGCTGCGAAAAGCAATCGAGGAAACGTGCCCCTCGGCCGTGGCACGTAAACTCAGAATGAAACGCAATGAGCCGGGCGGAATGTCCGACTGATCCATGTGCGGCACCATGGAGGGGTTGAACAGCGCAGCGGCTTCGAGCGAGTACTCGTGAGTAAAATATCCACCCAGCAACAATTTCCGTTCTTCGGACAGGCTTTGGCCATCGAGCAGATAGGGGCTAACCTCGTCAAACCTTCGGCGAAGGAATTCGTCGATCTTCAATTGGCGGTCACCGAATTCGGCCCGAACCTTCTCCAAGAGGGAGTGGACTGCGCTTTCGGGCAGGGCCATAACCCGGGCGGCGATCTTAACAGAGCGCTGGTCACTCATGAGACTAAAAGGACGGGCCAGCACATGAGTGCGGTCCGGGTCCAGGATGACAGTGCTGCGTTTGACGTCGATTTGCTTCATTGGGCGACGCGGGCTGCCAGGACAGTACGCTGAACGCCATGCGCGGTGTTTTGTGTCAACCGCATTTCCGCAAACGAGAGGAGGAAGGCCAGCATCGATTCGGCTCCCTGGTTTTCGTTGCTTCGGTCCGCGTGCAGCCCATCGCGGCAACCGCCAGTCTGAGCGGCGTAGAGTTCCAGCCCGAGATCGTTCCAGCCCAGGAACCAGTCGAAGGCGCGTTGCGCCTGTTCATACCACCATGGGTCGGCCGTGGCGCGGTACGCTTCCAGGCAAGCCGAGACCGTGCTCTGCGCCTCGATAGGCTGCTGGTCGAAGTTTGCGCGTGCGCCGTTACGCTTATAGAATCCGTTGCTGCCAATCGGCCGCAGTTGACCCTGCTGTGAGGTCTGTACACCCACCAGCCATTGCAGCGCGCGTATGCCTCGTTCGTACACGCTCCTCTGTCCGGTGGCGCGCCCGTTGACAATCAGGGCGTGGGCCAGCTTTGCGTTGTCATAAGTCAACTCCTCTTCAAACCAGGACCAGCCGGGCTGGGCGACCTTGTCGAAGATCGCCACTAGTCGCGCGGTCAACTCTTCGCGGACGTCGGAAGCCAGCCGGTCACCCTTCATCCTGCGCAGATACTCGTGAATGCCGATCAGGCTGAATGCCCAGGCGCGGGGCGACGTGAAATCCAGCACGGCCGGCAACGCCTGCGCGAAAAGCTGTTCGGTCATCGTCTGGGAGCTCCAATGCGGCGAGCGCCCCGCCGCGGTGCCCAGCGCCCAAATCGCACGGCCATGAGAATCTTCGGACCCCTGTTTATCCAGCCAGCGGCGGTCAATACTAAGAAAGTTGTGGAAACGTTTCGTTTTTGAATTGAACGCGCCCTTTAAAAACGCTACATAGGTTGTGGCCAGTGCCCGGATGCGCTTGGGAACTTCTTCCAGTTGGCACAGCAACACGGTCAGAATGAGTGCGCGGGCATTATCGTCCGTGCAGTAGCCTTCCGACAGATTCGGTGCAGTAAAGCGCGCGTGCTGGAAAATGCCGGTTGAATCCGTCATTCGGTAAAGATGATCCAGATTCAACTCCGGCGACTCATGCGGCCGATCGCCAAACGCTCTCGCGGCAACAGATTCGCGGGGAGCCGCTTCCGCCTGACGCCGTGCCGTCTCAAAGGAGCGCATGTACAGCCGCGCTGTGTTGCTCCACACCATTTCGCGGCCCAACTTGTAGGCGTTATCGCTCATGGCGTTCCGGCGCGTTTCATCGCGTAACAACCCACTGACCTCGCGCGCAATCGCTTTCGGGTCCGCGAATGGCACCAATACGCCGCGCTGGTCCCGCAACAATTCGACGGCGTGCCAATACGGCGTCGAGATCACGGCTTTACCCGCGCCAAACGCATACGCTAATGTTCCCGACGTAATCTGGCCTTCGTCCAGATAAGGAGTGATATATAGATCTGCCGCTCCAATGAACTCGGTCAGCTCCCTTAACTCCACAAAGCGGTTGTGGAAGATGACGTTGTTATCGAGTTTGTTTTTCCTGGCGATGGCCTCGAGGCTGAGGCGGTAGGCCTCACCTCTCGTGCGCAACTCGTTGGGGTGGGTGGCACCCAGCAAGATATAGACGAGGTCGGGAAACTCCGCCACCACATCCGGGAGAGCATTGAGCACATTCTCAATTCCCTTGTTGGGCGAAAGCAGCCCGAACGTCAGCAACACCTTCTTGCCGGTCACGCCGAACTGGTCCTTGTAATAATCCGGGGTGAAGAATGGCACGTCGGGAATACCGTGCGGGATCAGATCGATCTTAGCCGCCGGCACCTGGTAAACTTCCTGCAGAATCGATTGTCCCCGCTCCGTCATCACGACCAGCCGGGTTGAGCGCGCGACCAATTCCTGCATTACGCGACGCTGGTCTGCGTTCGGAGCGCGGAGGACGGTGTGGAGCGTGGTGACGACGGGCGCTGCCAATCCGCGCAACAGCGCCAATAAATGGCTGCCGGCGGGCCCGCCGAAGATTCCGAACTCGTGCTGGACAGAGACAGTGTCCACGTTGCTGGTGTTCAAATAGTCTGCGGCGCGCTGGTAGGACGCCAGATCCTGTTCCTCGATCTCGAAGCGAACGACGTCCGGATACTGATAGCATCCCCCGATGTCATTGACTGGTACCGCGAAACACCGGCTTTGGGGATGGCGCGCTGCCACGGCCCCAAGCAGATCGGACGTAAACGTGGCAATGCCGCATTTGCGCGGCAAGTAGTCACCGAGAAAGGCGATAGTTCGAATGCTGGAGGCTGTTTTCACAACTTGCACCCACCTTCTTTCGGCTCTTTGGCCTCACAATAACGGGTGGCTCATTTAACGGCGGTCGATGAGCCATCAAACTCACGCGGCATTGACGAGAGTCTCGCTCACATCCGTTGTCTCCTGCCGTTCCCGCTCGGCAGTTTCCTGGCACTGGATGCAGCGCGTTGCCCATGGGACGGCTGCGAGGCGTTTTGAACTGATCGCGTAATCGCAGTCAATGCAGGTTCCAAAACTACCGTCGTGAATCCGTCGCAATGCCGCTTTCACCTGACGCAGCAGGGCGGAGTCGCGGTCGACGTTCCGGATCGCCAAATCTCGTTCCGACGCATACTGAATCTCATCCATTTGGTCAGCGCTCTTCTCGATGGCGATGCCGTCCCGCGTTCGCAAGATCCGAGCCAGTTCAGCCTGTTTTCGTTCGAGGGTCTCTCTGACCCGGGCAATCGCAGTAGCTATCTTCATGACGGTCCCCTTCTGTGCGCCAGTTGCCTTTGGTTCTTTGCACGGGATGACCCAAAACAGAACTCCTGCTGTTTGAAGGCCGATGCCGACGGGCGAGCATGGGCGTTAAGCGGAAATACCGGAGCCAAAGTGCAAAGGCTGCACCTGGAGTGCGATATTTGCCGACCCGCGATCGGCGACGCCTGCCCGGTCCGGTCAACCGGCGGCAGGCTGGCGGGCCATTTGGGCCGGGAGAGCACACAGGGTGGCGGTGGTCACCAACGTGCGTTCACACACCCAAAGAGGGGACTGCTGAAGGAGATTTAATGACCCGCCGTAAAGCAACACGCCGATTTCATAGCCTTCTGCCCCCAACTGCTCTTGGGCTATTGTTTCTTTTCTCGGTCCCAACGGCATCTGCCTATTCCGTTCTCACCCACGAAGCCATTATCGATTCGACCTGGGACAGCGCGATCAAACCGCTACTGCTGAAACGGTTCCCGGCGGCCACCCCAGACGAGTTGGCGCAAGCACATGCATTCGCTTACGGTGGGTGCATTATCCAGGATCTGGGGTACTACCCTTTCGGCAGCAAGTTCTTCAGCAACTTGACGCATTACATCCGGAGCGGCGATTTCGTCCTCAACCTGATCCGCGAATCGCAAGACCTCAATGAGTACGCTTTCGCTCTGGGAGCGCTGTCGCACTATGCCGCCGACAACAATGGTCACCCAATGGCCGTTAACCGGGCGGTTCCTTTGTTCTACCCGAAGCTCGGCCTGAAGTTCGGCAAGCAAGTGACGTATGCCGACGATCCATCTACCCACGCCAGGACGGAGTTCGCTTTCGATGTCTTTCAGGCCGCGAAGGGCCGCTACGCCTCGGCCGCGTACAAAGACTTCATCGGCTTTGAAGTGGCAAAACCTCTGCTCGACCGCGCGTTTCAGGACACCTATGGGATGAGGCTGGAAAAAGTCTTCATGGATGTCGATCTCGCCATCGGATCGTATCGCCGCGCGGTCGGGTCCGTTCTTCCTGCTCTGACGCGAGTCGCCTGGCAACTCAAGAAGCAGGAAATCAGAAAAGAAGCTCCCAGCGTCACGCGTAAGATGTTCCTCTATAATTTATCTCGCTCCAGCTACGAAAAGAACTGGGGTGCTACCTATAGCCAACCCGGAATCCGATCGAAATTCCTGACATCTGTATTCCGCATCGTGCCAAGAGTGGGACCGCTCCGGCCGCTGTCATTCAAGAGGCTGACGCCTGAGATCGAGAAGATGTACATGGCCAGCTTCAATTCGACGATTGACCGTTATCGTGAACTGCTGTCGGAACAGAATGCCGGCAATCTTAAGCTGCCGAATGACAATCTCGACGTGGGAGAGTTCACGCCGGCGGGGAAATATAGACTGGCGGATGACGCCTACTCGGAACTACTACACAAATTGCAGGGCCACTACACGGACATGCCGCAAGAGCTCCGCAGTGATATTCTCGCTTTCTACCAGGACCTGAACCTTCCCATCTCGACCAAGACGAACGCGAGCGATTGGGCCCGGGTGCTTAAAGAACTCGGTCAATTGCAGTCTGTGGACGCGGACCTACGGCATCCGACGGCGCTTACTGCGGTGGGGACGCCTCTTTCCCGATGAGCGGCACGGCGAAGAGTTCGCCGCTCTCGTTGCGATCCTGCTGGTCGCTCCCCGTCTCCCATATTGATTGACGCAATCGCCGGAGCATTCCAAAAACCTCTCCGCCAGGAGCCCTAATACCAGCGGCCGCGGCCGTAATAGCCACCGCCGCCAAATAGCAGCACGAGAACTACGATGATCAAGAGAATCGTCATATTTTTCCTTTAGTACACGATCTGCCGAAGCAGCACGGCGATTCGAGTGCCACATGCCGGTAGCGCCGTCTACCGGCATGCAGAGTTTGCCGCGAAACGCACCTAGCGCCAGTGTCCCTCGACTAGAACATACCCGCCGTGACGGTGAACCCAGCGGTGCGCCACCCAGTGGGCATGTGCCCGTGGAGGCTGTTCCCACCTTCCCGGGGTCCAGGCGTAAGCGTTGCCATCCCACCGATGGTACCCGGAAATCCACACATAATTGCGGCCCGGTGGCCGACCTCGATTTTCGACCACGATATGAGGTGGCGCGATGCGAACCACAACCTCGGCGGCCAGCGGGCTGAGGGCCAGCGCGCCTGCAAAAACCAATCCAATCAATCGTCTAGGAAACATAACACGCTCTCCCATTCTCAGTTACCAAACCGCGAACCAATCTAAGCGGCAGGGTGCGACCAAGCTCCTCTCCCCGATGAGGGCATGATGGAGAACCACTTGGAATATCTTCACCGCTCCGAGTGTTAGCAGTGCACGTGTGTGGCCGCGCGCGAACACACAGCCCGCGACAAGCCGGTTACGCGTGCACAGGCAAAACCTGCACCGAAGTGCAGTCTTTCACCGGGCGGCTCCACGGCAAGCGCTGGTGAAATGGGCGGGGAGTCGCGATGGCGGCGATCTGAGAATGTCAGTCGGCCGACGGGAGAGCGATATAAAATGTCGATCCCGCGCCGGGCGTCGATTCCATCCAGATTCGACCGCCCTGCCATTCGATGGCCTTCTTGCAGAATGCGAGTCCAAGTCCGTTTCCGGGGTGCTCTTTTCCGTGCAGGCGCTTGAACACCCCGAATACGCGGTCCTGGAATGCCGGATCTATACCAGGGCCGTTGTCTTGGACGGAAAATACCCAATCGAGATCCGCCCGTCTGACCGAAACGTGAACGCGCGGAGAAAGCTTACCGCAGTATTCGATGGCGTTTCGAATCAAATGCTGCAAGACCTTGGTTAGTATTTCGAAATCGCCGCACACGCGCGGCAAAGGGTCATGGGTAACGACTGCGCTGGTTTCTGTTATCTGCTTGTCCAGCGAGAGAAGCGCCTGGCGAAGGACCGCTTCCATATCCGTCGGGGAGGAGCGCCGGTCGCCAGTGCCGGTGGCCCAGTAGTCCACCACATCGGCGAGCAATGACTGCATGTTTGCCGCACCGTCCTGGATGCGCTCGAGGAATGCGGCGGCGTCGGAATCGAGGCGGCCGGCATAGTTCTCGGCCATGAGTTGACTGAATGAAGCTACGTCCCGGAGAGACTGGCGCAGGTTGTGAGCCGCCATCGAGACAAACTCTTCAAACTCCGCGTTCGCCCGGTCCAACTTCCGCTGGACCTCGATGCCTGCCTGTGCTGACGCGTCCAGCGCCTTGCGCAAGCGCTCGACCTCGTCTTCCACGCGGTCTTGATCAGAGTTGCCCATCTTCAGTCAACGGGCCGCGGTTCGGGCGCTGAGTGGGGGGTGGAATTGTAAACTTGAATGTAGCGCCCCTCCCTGCTTCCGATTCCACCCAGATTCGTCCACCCTTGCGCTCGACGATCTTCTTACAGAGTGCAAGACCAATGCCAGTACCGGAGATTTCGATTCCATGCAAGCGCCTGAACATACCGAACACCCTGCCGGCGTCTTGCGGATCGATACCGATTCCGTTGTCCCGCACCGCAAACAGCCACCCTTCGCCGGCTCTCTCCGCCGAGACGTGGATCCTCGGTGTCTCCTCGCCCCTGTACTTGATCGAATTGGAAATCAGGTTCTGGAAAAGTTGCGTCAGCATGACCTCTTCGGCTACCACAGTTGGCAGCGGATCGGAGGTTACGATGGCACCACTCTCCGCGATGGCCACTTGGAGGTTCAACAGCGCTTTGGCGAGAACAGCGCCGCAATCGACCGAAGCGAAGCCGTCGTGCTCCCGCCCACTGACCTCCCAATAGGCAAGCAGCGCTTTCAGCAGGGCTTCTATCCTCAGTGCCCCCTCCACGGAGTAAGAGATGAATCTGTCCGCTTCTTCACCTAGTTTTCCTGCGTACTCCCGCCCCAAAAGCTCAGTAAAGTTCACCACCATTCGTAGAGGTTCCTGCAAGTCGTGCGTGAGGGCATAGGCAAAATTCTGCAGCTCGGCATTGGTTGTCCGGAGTGCTTCCTCAGCCTGTTTGCGTTCTGTCGCATCCTCAATCGCCAGAAGAATCGTTCGCGCCTGCGCATTCGGATTGTAGATCTCGCTGGCATTGAGGAGCATCACTTTACGTCCGACACGTTCAAAGTCGTGTGTCACCTCAAAATCCCGGAATGTTGCGTGGGCGGGGAGAATGTTCTCCAGCAGCTCGCGCAGTTTCGGGATATTCCATTGTCCGTTCCCGAGGTCATAGATGAGACGATTTTCCGTCTCCTCCTGCGCGGTCTGGAAGGTTGTGTAAAACGTTTTGTTCGCTTTCAGAACCTGCAGGTTCTGATTCAGGATCACCAAAGGCTCCCGTACCGTTTCGACAATAGCTTCGGCGAAGTCAAGACCGCGCTTTGCGGCATCGATATCGATCAACATCAGCACGGCGCCGTCGGTCTTACCATCCGGTCCCCGGGACGGAAGGATGCGCAGCGAATACCAGCGGCCGTGCGAGTCGCGGACATCGCGCGGTTGCCGGTTGCCGCCCTCCATGGCATCGAGCAGCAACCGCCGCAGATCGGGCAGTTCCATTTGGGGCTGAAGATCGGTGATCGACCGTCCGACATCGGAGGCGATCAGATTCAACATAGGTTCCATGGCGCGTGTAAAGCGGCGGATGCGCAGATCTCGCCCCACCATGACAAGCGGTATGCTGATGCTCTCGAGAAGATTGGTCAGGTCCCGGTTGACTTTGCTGAATTCCACGTTGCTGATCTTCAGCTCTTCGTTCAGCGTGTTCAGTTCTTCGTTGGCCGATTCCAGCTCTTCCTGCGCGGTTTCCAGTTCCTCGTTGCCAGCCTGCGCCTCCTCGTTCGCCGCCCTGAGCTCTTCCAGGGTGGTTGCATTATCTTCGACGACCGATTGCAGATATTCTTTGGTTGCGATAAGCTCGCGCTGCAGCCGGGCGCTTCCCCCGTTCTCCTGTGTCGCGGGCTTCTGCTTCAACGCCGTGCCGCTGGTCTGTTCGGCGTCCTCAAACAGCACCAGGAAATAGCGTTCCTTGGAAGAGGACGAGCTTCTGAACGGGGTTACCTTGATTGTGACGTCTTTTAACTGGCCGCCATCTTCGATCCGGAAGCCTTCTTCTTTGGCTACAGCATTCCTTTGTCGGGCGGCTCTGATGGCCTTACCGAGACCCGCAATCAGACCTTCGCGCACCAATTTGAGAAGATTCTGGGACGGCTCACCAGGCGAAAGCTCGAGGTACGGAGCTGTGCGGCCCCGGACCTGGATGATGTTCATGCGATCGTCAATGATGGCGCCGGGGGGGCCATGCTCGGCCAGCACTAACCGGTCGGCTTCTCTCAGCACGTCCGGCCCGGTCCGGCCGTCGGCACTTTTTTCCCGGAGGTCCACTCGACCCTCGGTTCGGCGGCCTTCCCTTAACGGCAGCGCCGGCGAACCGACAGCCGGCCGCATGCTATAGATCTTGTTGGTCTTATCCACTTGATGAAATGCCTCGGAAAACGTGCCGATGCTTTCCGATGGACCGAGCACCAGAAAGCCCGTTGGCTTGAGGGCGTACTGCAGGATCGACCATACCTTGCGTTGCAAAACGTCTCCCAGGTAGATGAGCACGTTACAGCAACTGATGAGGTCCAGCTTGGAGAAAGGGGGATCCTGTGCCAGGTTGTGCCTGGCAAAAACACATTTGTCACGGACGATCTTCGCCACCTGGTACCCGCGCTCGGTTCGATTGAAGAACCGCGCCAATCGCTGCGCCGAAACATGGGCCAACGCGGCGCCCGTGTATGTGCCGAAGCGGGCTTTCTCGATCGCCGTTTCGCTGATATCGGTGGCGAAGATCTCGAAGGGAAGGCTGACTTTCGTGTCGTCCAGGAATTCCATCAAGCAGATGGCGATCGAATAAGCCTCCTCGCCCGTGGCGCACCCCGGCACCCAAATCCGGATTGGATCTTTGGGCCCTCTGTTCTCAACCAGAGCGGGGAACACCATCTTCTTTAGTTGTTCGAAGACCGCTGGTTCCCGGAAGAATGCAGTGACGGTAATCAGACAGTTCTCGCACAGCGCGTTTACTTCCTCGCGGTTCTTCTCGAGATCCCGGCTGTAGTCTCCCAGTGTTTCGAATCCGCGGAGGGACATGCGCCGCTTGATGCGTCGCGCGAGCGTGCCGTGCTTATAGTGCGTGAAATCCACTCCGGTAGCGTTCCGCACCAGCCGGAGTATCTTGGCCAGTTCCGGATCCCCCGGCGGCTCAATCGCCTCCCGAGACTCGACCGGGATCTGAAAATCGCGCACAATGGCCACCAATTGCCGCGCGATTCCGGCCGGCGCCAGAACGAAATCCGCCACACCGGCGGCGATGGCACTGCGCGGCATGCTGTCGAACTTCGCGGTTCCCATTTCCTGAGCGAAAGTGATACCACCTGCAGCCTTAATCGACCGGAGGCCCTGCGTCCCATCTGATGCGGTTCCCGACAGAACGACACCGCCGGCCTTGCTGCCGCGGTCTGCCGCCAGGGCGCGGAGAAATGAGTCGATCGGCATGTTGCGGCCAGTGCGCGGCCGGGGCGGGGTCTGCAGGACTCCATCGGAAATGCCCAAATTGCATCGCGGCGGAATCACATAAACATGATTGGCCTCAGCGCGAGTCTCGCCTTTCACTTCCGAGACAGGCATTTTGCTGGCTTTGGAAAGCAACTCTGTCAGATGGCTCTCGTGACTTGGATCGAGGTGCTGAATCAGCACGAACGCCATGCCGGTATCGTCCGGCAGATGGCTGAGCAACTCCGTGAACGCCTCCAGTCCGCCGGCGGAGGCTCCAACGCCAACGATGAAGGGGAGTGAACTGCCTGCGGCATCCTCGTCGGCGGGTGGCAGCACGGTAGCCTCCGCGGTCACGGGACTTACGGCTGCTGCGGAGGTCTTCCCCGTCGGGGTCGTTCGTCGCTTTGGGCGGGGCGAGTCAGGCGCTCGCGACGAACGCGCGACCCCGCCTCGCCGACGACTGCCGGTCTTCTCTGCCACGCGCCACCATTACCTTTCTTGCCTCGACGAACGGGCCTCGTTGCTGGAACGCTAACGCGACCCACCTGCACGCGCCGTGCCATTCTCGCATCCGTATCGGCGCTAGTGCCTGGTCCTCGCGGCTGGCGGCCGAGCCAACTGACTGAATTGTAGCTCCGTCATCCAGCTCTGGGAACCGCGAGAAGGTCCTTGAGGATTTTGCCGATCGCCATGAATTGATCCAGACCGGAAGGCTTGGTGATGAATCGGCAAACTCCGAGCTCTTTCAGCAGGGCCTCGTCTCGCGGGGATCGGGAAGAACTCCACACGCAAACGGGAACGCCGCCGAGGTGTGTGGCGCTTCGGATCTCGCGCAAGATGTCTTCGCCGGTATACTTGGACAGGTTCAAGTCCACCAGAATCAGGTTTGGAATTGCGGCGTCCGCGTGCGCCCCCTGCCTGCGGATGAAAGCGAGGGCTTCGCTTCCGCTCAGCAGGTGAACCAGTTCAAATCGGAGATCCTGCTTGTTCAGGGCCCGCTCGAGCAGGAAGACGTCCGAGGCGTTGTCTTCAATGACAAGGATTCGGGCGGCGCGAACAACCGAAGCGTTTTCCAAACTTACTCCCAGCGGACCCAGCATGACCAGTCCTTCTTCATCATTCCACAGATCGTGCCAGCGTTGGCGGTGACACCTGTCTCGCCCTTACGATCCAACGCTTAGGCGCCGGCCCGACGTAGTAGAAAGGGTAGCAGGTCACCAACGTCAGCACGTTCTCACCCGACGCAGCGAGTGCGCCTGTATCGTCCGGGTCCACGATCCTTAGCGATTCGACTTCATATCTGAAATCACCACGCGGCGTTGAAAACCGAATCTCGTCGTTGACCCTCAAATCCTTCAGCGAGCGAAAGAATGTGTCGCGGTGTCCGGCGAGGCCCACGTTGCCCGGCTGCCCCGGCAACGCAGTGCCGGGAATATGTCCGATTCCGCGCCTGAGAGTGGTTCTGCCGATCCCTTCCATGACGACCACGGAAAGGAGGAGACGGGGGATCTCAATGCGGCCGATCAAACCGTGCGTCGCGGCGCCCGGCGCACCTTGCGGGGAAGCGGAGGACTGCGGTTGAGGAGTGCCCTGGCTCGACACAAGCTCGCCACGCAACTGGCGGTCGAGATCCCTGCTCTCGCGCCTCTGGAAAACCCAGGAGTCCGCTAGTGCGAATCCACAATAGCCCAGAAGCAAGATGGCGCAGACGAAGAGCGCACGATGGGCCCAGTTCAGAGCCCGCCCGAGTGTCTCATTCCTTACCAGAAGCTTCATTTGGCACCATTCGCGTCGGGCTGTGGTTCGCCACCAGCTATATAGCCGGTGCGCGTGCGCACGGACAGTCTGCCGTGGCCGTTCGCCCGTGCCAGTACCCGAATTGCATGATAAGCACCATCACGAGCGGGGTTGCTCGGATCATATCCGATCGTGTATTGATGGCGAATGTCACGGGCGATGCGCTCGCAGATGGTCACTACTTCGCCAGGCTGGCCGGGGAAAAAGGCCTCGCCTCCCGTCGCGTGCGCGAGGCCCGTAAGCACACCCGGGTTCCGGTCCGGATCTTCTTCGTCGAATACACCTACCGTATAGATGATGGCGCTGGATCGCTCGGCTAGTTTCATGACTTGGGCCAGGCTATGCGCGCTCACGTTGTCACCACCATCACTGATGACAATCAGCACTTTCTTATCCCGGCTGCCCGCCCGCAATTCCTCCAGCCCCTTAGCGATCGCGTCGTAAAGAGCCGTCTCGCCTTCAGTAGGTGCGGCAGCGATCGCGGATTCGAGTTCGGCGGCGCTACTGGTGAATCGGACCGTGGCGGGCAGGCCCAGCGACACCTTCTCATTGAAGTTGACGACGAACATCTCATCTTGCCGATTGCTGGACTGGGCGAAGGTGCGGGCGGCGGCGGTCACCTGGTCAAGTTTCGGTCGCATGGTTGTGCTGTGGTCGACAACCAGCCCCACGGTGACCGGAATATCTTCGTTTTTGAAGAGCCTGATGCTCTGCGGCCCACCGTTCTCATAGACTTCAAAATCCTGCTGGCCCAGATCGGAAACAAAACCGCCTTGCCGATCGGTCACCGTGGCGTGCAGCACCACCAGGGCAACGTCCACCGAGATACGGAAAGGTCCCGCGTCGGGCTCTTGTCTGGCTGGTAGAGACTGATCCCCAGCATAAGCCGCCATGGTAATCAGGAAAAGGGCCGGAAGAGCGATGGTTTTCGCCACGCCATGCTCCCCGGCCCCCGACAGCCCCTTCCTCATAGCTGCTCTACCTTCTGACTTCGTCACCAGACCAAACCTGTTACAGAACGCGCTTTTGCACCAATCTGAGGGTCCAGGCCAAGCCCAGAGCCAGCAATCCGAACAGCGCGATCAGCGGGAAGGAACTCGCCGTCGAAGGCAGCGTCTGTGCTGCTGGCTGTGCCGGCTCAGTTGTTTCCGCTACCGTTGCCGGTGGCGGCGTGACCGCTTGCGCGAGTTCCACATCTTCTCCGGTGGGTTTAACCGCAATCACGGGCGCCTGTTTCAATTGCGCTACCTCAGGTTCGCTCACCGTGACGATCGGCTTTTCGACCTCTACGGGCACATCAGCCGCCGTGGCGAGAACTGGCGTGTTGTTCACCTGGGCCAACGCAACTGCCTGTGCCCGCGGGTACACGAATTCGTCGCCCCAGACTTTGCCCGGATAGAACCACGCCCGGAGTGCCTCCGGCTCACCTGCCGGCCGCTCCCGGAAAGTGACTACGGTTTTGCCCGTCGCTCTGAGGCGGTAGTTCGGGATGGCCAAAATGGTGGCATAGACCACCGTTTCGTCCTTGTTCCAGATCTGGACGATGTGGCGATCGGACTGCGAGTCCAGGAGTTTGAACACATAGGTGCCGGCTGGCAACACCCCCCACCCCTTGAGGTGGACTCCCGGAATCTGCACAGGCGCGCTGAAAGTCATCACGGTTTTGTTGTTCCACTCGTCCGCCTTTGCGCATGGTGAAAATGCCGCGCCGACTAGCGCCAGGCTGAACACGGTTGTTGTTACTGCTCTCAAGACACTCATCTGCTTCTTCTCCTTTGATCTACAAATCCGTGCAACCAACTCTTCGCTGTATCGGGCATCATGCCTGAAGACTTCGGCTGGCCGATCGCACACGGTGGACGAGAAGCACTCCAAGGTCCATCGGCGCATTACTGCGCGAAGAGCGAGGTAGTCATATCGTTACAGGCTTGTGCTTGCCGCATCTTGAAGGACATGCGGCGTAGCGGCAATGCTGAGAATCTCTCGAAGCCAATGTTGGCGCCCGAGCTATCGGCTCATGCAGTTATTGCCGCACGGAACGCAGGATCTGCCGCGAATGAGGTTGCAAGGATTCCGCCCAACGTGGAAACCGCGGCGAAAGAAAAACCGCATCGGAAGCAGCTCCGTGACCAGCAGGAGCTTCTCCCGATGCGGCTCGCCCAGATTCGGGCTGGGATCCGGCGTCGGTCCGTCTGGGGTATTTCCTTTAAGTCGATCCTGGCGAGGTCCACATCCTAGTCACTCCTTCGCTCGGAACGCCAGACAGCTACCGAAATCGCGATCCCCGGAGGGACCCATATGAAAACGTCTCAAAAAGAACCCTCTGCCGCAAAAAACAAGAGAAAGTCGAGTGAGCGGCGATAAAGAGTCGAACACCGGCTTTCGCCGGCACGCTCTTGCTATAGCTCACTCTTCCTCCGCCTGCCGGTGCTGCAGAGGGCAAGGTTGAAAGTTCACTTCGCGAATTCGGCTAATGCGTAGCAATCCGACGGCCACGTGTCCGTGGCAGTTTCAGCAAGCAGTGCGCTTTGTGTGAATAGATGGGAGAGAGTTTGGTCCGGAGGACGGAGACGGACAGACCTTTCGGGAGGGCCGGCATTGATCGGTGCAACGGACCCATCTCTGCTAATGGTTCCGGGTGGCGATGGCGGGGCAGGGAACCAGCGAAAGGATGAGGCTAAACAGCACAAGAACGGACAAGGCTACTGGTATGAGCATTGTATGCTCGATTCAGTGGCGGATGCCGAGGCGCGCTGAGCCAGGATTTCGCGCGGTAATGCCACCACGCGCGGCGCCGCGGGCGAAGGGTGCTCCCAGCACACTCGGTGCCGCTGCCCGCACCTCCGGCACTCGTACTGGCCGTGCGCGGGCCACATTGGCTCTGTGTGCATTAACCTGCACCAAAGATTCGCGATTCGTGCTTGAGTCGGTTTCATCGATTCACATCCCTAAATTCGGACGGGCGATTGCTAAAGGCGGGTAGCAGCGTGGCTTTCGCGCCCGGATTGCTTCTGCGCGTGCGACCATTCGCCGGCCTGCTTTTCGGCTACCGCTTTCGCCACTCCGTACCGCTCCTGAATTCGCCCGACCAACTGATCCTTCTTGCCATTGATCATTTCCCAGTCATTATCGGTGAGTTTTCCCCAGCGCTCGCGGGCAGAGCCGGTGAACCGCTTCCACTTGCCTTCAATTTGATCCCAGTTCATGTTTCCTCCTACTTGCTCCGGTGTCCCGGCTTAACGTATGTTGTGGCACGTTTACCGCCATTTCAATTTGAGAGGCTTATGAAACAAGTTTGCCTGGAGTTGCGCCTGCGGCTTCCAGGTGCGGCGAGGATCTGCATTCCCATAGGCAGATTTTGCACCTGCGCGTGCGGTGCTAATCGCGCATCTCCGCGTTGCGCTGGTCGCCTGGCGTTTTGGCCCGGTTCGTGCCCATACACAAACGCGACACTTCGAAAAGGAGGAACGCTAAGTGACCAGGAATACATCGGTGATGGGAATCTATCCGGACCGCACAACCGTTTCGGATGCCATCAACGTCTTGCAGAAAGCCGGGTATCGAGCGACGGACATCTCGTTCTTGTCGTCTGACAACCAGGGCTCAAAAGATTTCGGGCTCGAGAAACGCACCAAGGCTTTTGAGAGCGCGGCGGCAGCAGCGGTTGTAGGTGCGGCGGCTGGCGGCGCTTTGGCTTGGTTCGCCGCCAATCAGGCTGTGACCATCGCGGGCCTGGGACCGCTCGTCGCGGCTGGACCAGTGCTGGCTGCCCTGGCTGGCACGGGCGCCGGCGGGGCAGTAGGTTGGATCGTGGGATTGCTGGCCGGCTTGCGCGCGACAGAGTATGTTGCCAAGCGGTACGCGGGCAGAATCAGGCGAGGCGGCATTCTCCTATCCGTTCACTGCGACAGTCAGGAGTGGTGCAACCGGGCGAAGAAAACCCTAAAAGATACCGGCGCCCAAAATATCTCCTCTGCCGCGGAAACTTCCGCCGATTATGGAACAACGGATAAGCCGACGGAGAGGGCGCCAGCGGCGGTCACGAATCGCAGCGAGACGCCCGTCCAAGAGACGACAGAACTCGTCGGTCACGAAAGCAAGAGATAGGAAGCCACCGCCACGAACGGCTCCTTGCGGGTCGGACATGGGAGGCTAGTCTCGTCCCAACGAAACGCAGGAGCGCCCGGTGCGAGATGGAAGTCTGGTCGTTGTTCCGGCGGGCACATGCCATGATGTGATCAACACCTCGCGGGCGGTGCCGCCAAAGCTGTGTCCGCTCTATTCTCCGCCCAGCCACCCCGGATGGGACGGTGCACAAGACCAGGACCGAAGCGGAAGCCGCACAAGCGGTGGAGTTGAGTCGAGGCGGACTGGTCGCCTGCGTGCACACCCAATAGCGATTTTAAGGAGACGATTACTATGCAGTTCGTTCGAATTACCGGCACGGCTGCCCTGTTTCTGCTTTTCGGGACGCTTGTCCCTGCGTACGCGCAGAAAGAAAAGGAACAGCGCCCGCCGCAACAACAGCAACAGCAGCGGGCCCAGCAGCCACAGCAACAGCGGCCGCAGCAACAGCAGCAGCGGGCTCAAGAGGCTCAGAAACCGCAACCGCAACAGCAGCGAGCCCAGCAAGCTCAGAAACCGCAACCGCAGCAACAGCGGGCCCAACAGGCTCAGAAACCGCAACCGCAGCAACAGCGGGCCCAGCAAGCTCAGAAACCGCAACCACAGCAGCAGCGGGCCCAGCAGGCTCAGAAACCGCAACCGCAGCAACAGCGGGCCCAGCAAGCTCAGAAACCGCAACCACAGCAGCAGCGAGTCCAGCAAGCTCAGAAACCGCAACCGCAGCAGCAGCGGGCCCAGCAGGCTCAGAAACCGCAGCAGCAGCAGCAGCGGGCCCAGCAGGCTCAGAAACCTCAGCCACAGCAGCAACGGGCCCAGCAGGCCCAGCAGCAGCAACCGCAACGTGCGCGGCAGCAGGCAGTCGCGTGGCAGCAGAAGCGGGGATGGCAACAGCAGGGCGCGTGGCAGGGACAGAGTACATGGCAAGGGAATCGTGCTCACCAGTGGGCAAGCCAGCATCGCAATTGGGCGCAACGAGGAGGCTATGGCGGTTACTACATTCCTCAGGCCAGCTTCAATCTCTATTTCGGGAGTCAACACTGGTTCCGGATGCACGCTCTCCCAACTATCTACATGGGATATCCTCGTTTCGAGTACGGCGGTTTTTCGTTCCTGCTCGTGGATCCCTACCCGGAATCCTGGGCGGAAAACTGGTTCGAGACCGATGACCTTTACATCGCTTATGACAACGGGTACTACCTTTATGACCGCTCGTATCCGGGTGTTGGACTGGCGATCACTGTCGTAATGTAGCTGACGAACAAATGAGTTGGTTGGCGACCTCCGTAAGGCTGGCGAGCGAGTTTCAAGGACCAAGGAAAGACAAGAGTGCCTGTACCCCAAAGGGAACGACACCGCACGGGACGCGTCGGCTGGCTACGCGCGGCGGTATTGGGCGCGAACGACGGGATTCTTTCGACGGCGAGTCTCGTGCTCGGTGTCGCGGCTGCACACGCGACTCACAGCAATGTAATGATCGCAGGGGGCGCCGGCCTGGTCGCTGGGGCGATGTCGATGGCGGCAGGTGAGTACGTGTCGGTTCACTCACAGGCCGACACCGAACGCGCCGACCTCAACTTGGAACGCGCGGAACTGAAGACAGACAACGAGGGCGAGCACAAAGAACTGATGGCGATCTATGTGGCTCGCGGGCTCGATCCAAGCCTTGCCAAGCAAGTTGCAAAGCAACTGATGGCTCACGACGC
This sequence comes from Bryobacteraceae bacterium, assembly GCA_049698695.1. GTDB lineage: Bacteria > Acidobacteriota > Terriglobia > Bryobacterales > Bryobacteraceae > Bog-375. The sequence continues at coordinate 37,006 of JBAVYH010000062.1, forward strand.
CTTAGGCGCGCATGCCCAAGACGAACTCGGCATCTCCGCCACTCTCAGGGCGCGTCCGATTCAGGCTGCGTTGGCGTCGGCCGGCAGTTTCGCCGTCGGAGCGGCGATGCCTCTGGTTGTCACAAGCTTAGCCTCGCAGGCAGGTCTTATCTCCCTCGTCTCTGGGACCTCACTTTTGTTCCTGGCGCTTCTGGGTGGGTTGGCTGCGCGCGCTGGGGGTGCTGGCGTGACCGTGGGCGCACTACGCGTCACTCTTTGGGGCGCTCTAGCCATGGGGGTGACTGCGGGCGTCGGGACGCTGTTCGGAACCTGATCTGCAGCAACTGCCGCGTTCAGTGCAGATTCTGCACCTGGCGCCAATGGAACTCCCCGGTGAAGCGCGGCGCCGGCTGCCTAAAGGTCGACTCACCGCTTTGGACCTGCGGTTGCAGTCCTGCCATCGCGAAGGAGCAAAAAGATGCTTTGGGCAATCTGCGTAATTCTGCTGGTTTTGTGGGCGCTAGGAATGGCAGCCTCCTACACGGGTGGCGGGCTGATTCACCTCCTGCTGGCCGTTGCTGTGGTGGTACTGGTAATCCGCCTGTTTCAGGGGCGCAGGATTGTTTAGTCCCTAAGATACCTTCAGCCGAGTGCACCAAACTGTCGACTGGGCATCGGAATGCTGCTTAACATTGAGAGCGTAAAAGAAAATGCCTTTAATCAACATCGTGATTGTGCTGATCGTGGCCGGCGTCGCCTTGTGGCTGATCAATAACTTTGTCCCGATGGCGCACAGCATCAAGACGATTCTGAATGTGGTGGTTGTCGTTGCGGTCGCCGTTTGGGTCTTGCAGGCGGTTGGAATGTGGGGACGAGTAACCAGTTATAAACTGTGAACTGCGTCAATACAGGTCATCTGACATCCTCAACGGGCCAAAGGAAAGAAGTTGTGCGTTTGATACTGGGCATCGGCCTGGCCCTCGCAATTCCCGTGGCCGGATTCGCCCGGCCCGTCATTTCGCTGAGTGTGGGCGACAAACTGAATTACCAATCGGGAAGTCGATTGGTCCATACAGCCGGGCCGCCTCAACACGGCGGGCCTCGGATTCGCCGAGGGTTTCTTTCCAGTTCGGGTTCGATCTGGCCAGGAACCTGGCATCCGACTTCGGACCGGACCTCAAACGGAAAATGCGGCGGCAGAAACCGTGATTGGCCGAGCCTGAGCGCCAGAAAAGGATGAGCCTGAATTTGCATATCGAGCAGCGGGAGAGTGAAGGCATCGTAATTCTTGACCTGAAAGGCCAGCTCACGTTGGGACCGGGAGATTTGGAACTGCGTGAGAGACTTGTCTGCCTGCATCAATCCGGCAAAGTCAATATCGTTTTGAATCTCAAACATGTCAGCATCATAGACAGCACTGGACTGGGAACGCTGGTATTTGGGCTCGCCAGGCTGCGCAAGGCCGGTGGGAGGCTGGCGCTGCTGAACGTCAATCGGTCGCACCTGGAGCTCTTCCTGTTGACCAGGTTGGCCATTGCTTTTGAGTTCTTCGATGATGAACACGATGCGGTGAACAGCTTCTTTCCGGATCGAGCGGAGCAGCCCTTCGACATCCTCAACTTCGTTCAGCGTGAAGAGAGCCGCGCTTTGGATCGCCACGCCTGTTCCGAAGTTGCTTGCCTGCCTGAGGTAAAATAGGACCTAATGCCTCGGTTGCCTGCGGTTCCAGGCCGGATCCTCATCGTTGACGATGAGGAACGCCAGCGTACCGCCTTGGCCGCCATGCTTTCCGAGTCCGACTTTGAAACGCAGGTGGCGGCCGACGGGCAGGAAGCGCTGGAGCGGCTCGCTACCTTCAGCGCGGACGTCATCGTGGCGGATTTGATCATGCCGCGGATGGACGGCTTCGAACTGCTCCGGCAGTTGAAGGAACGCGGTGACCTCACGCCGGCGATCGCACTCACTGGCTTCGGCAGTATGGAAAAGGCACTGTCGGCGGTCCATGATCTCAAGGCATTCTGGTTCCTGGAAAAGCCGGTGGAACCACATGCCTTCAAGACCCTTCTGGAACGCGCGATCCACTACAAAAGGAGCCTGCAGAAAACCGACGAGCTGAAGCGCGACCTGAGCCTTCATGGCATACTCGGAGACTTGGTAGGGATCTCGCCGGCGATGCAGCAGATCTTCTCGCTGATCCGGCAGGTGGCGCCCACATCGGCGCCCGTATTGATCTCTGGAGAGAGTGGCACCGGGAAAGAGTTGGTGGCGCGGGAGATCCATAAGTGCAGCCCTCGCTGTGATGGGCCCTTCGTCGCGATCAATGCAGCCGCCTTGCCCGAGACGCTGGTGGAGAGCGAGCTATTCGGCCACGAAAAGGGCGCGTTTACGGGAGCCATGGAGCGTTCGCCTGGCTGTTTCGAGCAGGCTCATGGGGGCACGTTGCTCCTCGATGAGATTGGCGAGATGCCGCTGTCTACGCAACCAAAGCTGCTGCGCGTTCTCGAGGACTTGCGAGTCCGGCGGCTCGGCGGCAAGCATGAAATCGCAGTGGACGTGCGGGTGCTGGCCGCGACCAGTCACCAACTCGACACGCATCTTCGCGAAGAACTTTACTATCGGTTGAGCGTGTTCCAGATCGAAGTCCCGCCGCTGCGTGAACATAAAGACGATATCCCGTCGATCGCCGACGTCATGCTACGGAATTTGAACAAGAAACACTCGACGCGCGTGACCGGCGTGGATCCCGAAGTGACGGATCTTTTTCAGCGGTACGATTGGCCGGGCAATGTGCGGGAGCTGCGCAACGTCCTGGAGCGGGCCGTCATCATAGCAGGTGAGGGTTTGATCCGGTTGACGACCCTTCCCTCCCCTGCGTTCCCTGTAGGCCCCGGCTCGCATTCCGGGCCAGCATCTGGCTATGAAGCTCCGATCATGCTGCAGCCAGGCCAGCCACTCACGAAACTCGAGGAGGCTTACATTAAACTCACCCTCGATCACGTGCGCGGCAACCGCAAACTCGCTGCCGAGATGTTGGGGATCAGCCTGCGGACGCTGCAGAACCGGATCGCCGCACTGCGCGAAGAGGCGAAAACGACAACTCCCGGCTCGTGAACAGCTTGGCTTATTGCGGTTCTGATCAAGTTCTGCCGCCGCGCTCGATGCCACCACCGGGCGCAACGTGACTTGAGTCTGAGATGGGCGGAGACGTAAGAAAACCGTGGACAAACGCGTCCCGCGATGCCAACAGAACCTTGTGGCTTTCGCTCACAGCGTTGCCGCGAGTGTTCCGCCTGGCTTCAACAGAGTGGGTCAGCGATAATGCTCCGCGCCTCGGCGCTGCCGTGGCGTTTTATACCCTGCTGTCGCTGGCTCCCATTGTTGTGTTAGCCGTCGCTGTGGTCGCTGCCGTTTATGGGCAAGACGCCGCCCAAGGCCGACTCGCCTCGGAAATCCAAGGAATGGCCGGGCCTGACGCAGCACGCACCATTCAGGAAGTCATCAGAGGCGCCCGCCAGGCCCGAACGGGTGCGATTGCAACTTTGCTCGGCCTGGCGACCTTGGCATTTGGCGCCTCTTCCGTCTTCGTAGAGTTGCACGACGCGATGAACACAATCTGGGGTGTTCCGCTTCCCCGGGATCGAAGCAATGCCGCCACGATCATCCGTCTAATCAGGGATCGCTTCTATTCGTTCGCAACGGTGCTGGGCACAGGATTCCTGCTGCTGCTTTCTCTGGTGTTGAACACCTGGATCGCGGCAATGAGGATCGCTGTGCCGCCGGCTGCCGCGTTTCTGATTTTGTATCTGGTGGTAGCGGCGCTGTTTGCGGCCCTCTACAAAATCGTTCCAGACGTCGAAGTGAAGTGGAGCGACGTTGCCTTCGGAGCGGGGATCACGTCATTGCTGTTTATGGTCGGCAAGCAGCTCATGGGGCTGTACCTGGCTCATACAAGCTTCGGGTCGACGTATGGTGCTGCCGGCTCGCCGATTGTCGTGTTGCTATGGATATACTACTCGGCGCAACTTCTGTTTTGGGGCGCTGAGTTTAGCAAGGCGTACACGGAGACCGTGGGATCCAAACGCGACCGGCAGTCTTGAGGGTGCCGGGGCCGGACCAAGCACCGACTGCTGCCGTTGGCGAAGGCCCGCCGGCAAAGCTGCTTCGCTCTGGCAGTATACCGTTGGTGTATTCTTTCCATGGTGAGGAGAATGGATCAGCTGTTTCGTGCGGCGGCGGCAGTTAGCGGTCTGCTGGTGTTTGGGGCGATGGCGTATCCGCTGGCTCGCGGCGGCGCGATCGAGTTCGACGCTCCGGTCCGGGCGGCGATCCATGCTTGGGCGTTTCCGGCGCTGACGGTGGCCATGCGGCTGATCACGATGCTGGGCTCGGAATACCTCCTGGTGCCGCTAGCGGCGATTCTGGTGTGGCGCTGGGAGAAGCGCGGCGAACGCAGCGCGGCTTACCTGCTGGTGACCGGGAGCCTGAGCGCGGAAGCGGTGACGCAGTTGCTCAAGGTGCTGATCCACAGGCCGCGGCCGGAACTCTTCTTTGGGCTCCTGCCCACGGAGACGTATAGCTTCCCGAGCGGGCATGCGTTCGTGCCGACGGTGTATTTTGGAATCCTGGCCGGCATCCTGGCGCCGGGCACGCGGTGGCGCGCAGCGGTGGTTGGGATGGCAGCGCTTCTCGGATTCTCGCGCGTGTATCTGGGCTACCACTATCCGAGCGACGTGGTGGCAGGTTGGGCGTTGGCAGTGGTGTGGCTGACGATATGGGCTATGGTCGCAGACCGCCGTGCGGTTCGCACTGCGTGACCTCTGCTCCTCGGCTACGATCTCAATTCACCGCTGTGAAGTGTCGAATGTGAATCGACTCAGTCGCCAGAGGTGCTATACTTAAGTCGGCATCTCCCACCAAGAGCGGCGTGGAATAACCTGTTTTTCCGGCCCAGTGAACACTCCGTCCCTGATGTCTCTTGCCAGAGAGTGCGGGATCCGGTGCCACTATCGCCAACACAAGAATATCTTCTAGGAGCCTGGCTAGAGAAACACAAGGCGCCTGTTGATCCAATAAGGCGCCAGCCCCCAGCCGGACAAGAGACAGTTAGCACTCCGGAGCCGGTACCGGCTACGCCAACACAAGAGCTCCTTCTGGCAAACTGGTTAAAGAAACAGAGGGAACCTGCAAGTTTACGGAGGCGCACAACTCGGCTCGAACAGAACATGGGCACAGCTCAGGAGCCACCTGTTCAGACACAGGAACCCTGTCAGGGAATGCGGAAAAATTCGGTTCATCTGCGAGCGTGGGGGCGTCCAGCCAGCCACAAGATATACCAGAATCCCAAATGGAATGACGACAGATGGTTCGAGAAACGGTATGGCGATCCTGGCTACTACACCAGGGTCAAAGGTCTCTAGCGTAAAGGTATCTCGTGACCTCGCCGTCACCACGGGTGTGAAGGCCGCGATGGTAGTGAACCAGCGCCAAACCGCTGCAGATGGTTGATGAGCGAGTTTTCGCCGGCACGGAGCCGGTCACTATGGCCAGCTCCGCCGGCTCCGCTAGCCCCGGAAATGCGGAACGCGCAGGCCTCTCTCCTCGAGCGGGGAACCCACGCCATCGCCGCCGTCCATAGCGTGATTCGCAAGGGGCCCCGTCAAGACCGAGTCTGACCGAAGCTACTTGATTTCAATCTTTAGCAGGGCGTCTGAATGCTCGTGACGCCAATTCCAGTAATTCTGTTGATCGTCCTCTTTGAGCTTGGAAAACTCGACGTATTTGCGATGGTTCTGCTTGGCATAGATACGATATGCCTTGTCTTCTTGACTGTTCCATGCGTGGTCGTCATTGTGTTGTTTGTCGTGATAGGTGCGAGCGGCCTTCTGATCTTCGGCTCGCAACACTCTCGGCGCCATTGCTATTGGGGCCATAAGGGCGGTGCTCAGCAGGGCAGTACTCCAGAAACGGGACATTGTCGTTTTGTTCTCCTACACGGCGATGGAGCAATTGTCGGGCCAGTATTCACCGCCGGTGGCAAGCGAGCGGAACGAATTGCCAGGATATCCGTCTTCGGACACGGGCCAGCCTCTATGGGAGGGTCGTGGGCAGCAAGCACAGCCTCAGCGGAAGGCGCCCAGTAGGTAGGCTATCAGGAGAACCACCAAAATGGTGCCAAGCCCTGTGCCCATGCCCCCACGGTAGCCCCAGCGGTTACGGCCATAGTAACCGCCGCCGGCACCCAAAACCAACAGCACAATGATAATTAATATCAACATCGTAGGCCTTTCCTTTCCTAAACTTGAGCTCGCGGTCGAGCGGCCGGAGGTCATCCCATCTTCTGCAATCCGGCACCCACTCCTCAGCGGGATGGGTTTTTGGGCGGGCGTCCGGGTCGGACGGTTTAGACCGGCGAGCGCATGCGACAAAATGCCCGTTTATTCGGCGGTCGCCCGCGCCCGGCGTGCGCTCCATGGGAGACCCTGAACCCCGCCAGGTTTCGGCCCCTTGTTCGCTGCCGTCGTAGCAGCTCTTGCCTGATCGACGGCAGGACTTGCACATGACAACTTGCCGGAGCCTGGGGTGATCTACTTTGTGTCCGGCACATTTAGCTTTGGCCTTCGACCTGCACTGCAATGCAATGAAAGTAGGGAAAGAGATGACGACCATATTGATTGTTCTTTTGGTGTTGTTTGTACTCGGCGGCGGCTGGGGTTATTCTCGTTTTCGCGGGTAGCGCCCGGTGGCCATTTGGCGTGGCCGGCGAAGTGAAACAGGAGGCGGGTGGGGCCGAGCCGCCGTCCTGCAATTTGGCTCAAGCGAAGCTCGGTGGAGGATAGTGGTGGGGAAGTAAAGGGAGATCGATCATGAGTATATCGGCAATAAGCACAACAGAATGGGCCTTAATCATTGCTTTCGTGGTGGTTCTGGTTGCAGGCGTCGCAGCGTTCTTATCGCACCGAAAGCGCCGGACGGAAAGACTGCGCACTCAGTTCGGTGGTGCTGAATATGCCCGCGCCGTGGAGAAAGACGGCAACCGGCGACATGCCGAAGCCGGGCTCGAAGAGCGCACACAACGAGTCGAGGGGTTTCACGTCCGGCCGCTCGGGGCGGGTGATCGAGCACGCTTCCTAGAGTCCTGGCGCGAAATCCAGGCACGCTTCGTCGACGGCCCCGCTGGCGCGGTTACAGCAGCGGACCGACTGCTGAGCGATGTGATGTCCACGCGGGGCTATCCGGTAAGCGCCTTTGAACAGCGTGCGGCAGATATCTCCGTGGATCATCCACTGGTTCTGAAAAACTACCGAACGGCTCACGAAATCGCGCTCCGGCAGACGCGAGGGGAGGCCAGCACGGAAGAATTGCGTCAGGCAATGGTTCATTACCGAACGCTTTTCGAGGAACTGGTCAACGAGCCAGCGATACCCCTGGCGAAGGCTGCATCATGAGCCTCGAGGATTACAGAGAACAAGCAGGTTGAGCGAAGACAGCGTATCGGCCGAGGATCTGCGGCTGCCTGAAACCACTGCTCGGTGCAGGCCTGAAAAGGAGTTGCCATGTCATTCGGGATTTACATTGTCGGCTTCTTGATATTGATCGGCGGGCTGCAGCCGTGATACTGCATATCGCCGCGCATTGGATCGCAGTGGGTGCAATTGTGCTTTTGGGCATCGCGATTCTGAAGGGCGTCCAGGCCACGCGGGGAAAAGATCCTTCGTAATAAGAGGATGAATGTAATTAAAAAGGAGAACAAATGAGAACGAAAACGCTCAAACCATGCTTATCCCTGCTGGCGGTGGTGGCCATCGGGACCCTGATTGGGTGCTCGACGACGTCCAACAAGACAGCCGACGTTTCTGCCAGCATCCGCACATCGCTGGATAAGGCAGGGTACAAAGATGTCTCGGTAAGTCAGGATCGCGACAAGGGCGTCGTGACCCTGGGCGGACACGTAGCAGCAGAGAACGACAAGTCACAAGCCGAATCCATTGCGAGTTCCATCGCGGGCGCTCAAGTTGTGGCGAACCAGATTGCAGTGATTCCTCCGGGTGCCGGAAGTGACGCCAGAAACGTGAACTCGGACCTGGACAAGGGTATCGAGAACAACCTGGATGCGGCGCTGATTACAGCAACGCTGCACGATAGCGTAAAATACGCTGTCAAGAATGGGGTCGTCACACTGACTGGTAATGTCGATTCTCAAGCGACGCGCGCGCAGGCCCAGAACGTCGCGGCGGGGGTTCCAAACGTGCAGCAGGTGGTGAATGAGCTGCAGGTTAAAGCGCAAAAGGCCACCTCGTCGAACTAAGAGCGGCTCAGGCAAACACGTTGTGCGAAGCGAAACCTGCAAGCCGGGGGATCGAAGGATCGTGTTTGCCTGTGCTGAGGGAGAGACGGCAGCCAAAACGGAACTTCGCGGTAGCGGAGAAAGGTAGTGACAGATGCGTGGATTTATTCTTGGCGTTGTCGTGGCCGTATTGACTTTCGTCCTGGGCGGTTACCTGTTCATACGCGGCGGAGGGGTTTCTATGGCAACCAACGCTCCGCCACTGCCACTGGAGAAAACGGTCGCCAAAATGGCGTTGCGCGCGAGTATCGGAAACGCGGGAGATCAGAAGGACCCCCTTACGTTCGGCGATGGCAATATGCTGGCCGGGGCGAAAGCGTACCAAGAACAGCACTGCGCGATTTGCCACGGTACTCCGGGACAGCCGCCCTCGGCGATATCGAAAGGGATGTTTCCCGCGCCGCCTCAGTTATTCGAAAGGGAAGATATGGTGACCGACGATCCGGAAGGCGTCACCTATTGGAAGCTGACACACGGCATTCGGCTTTCCGGCATGCCTGACTTCGCGGGCACCTTATCGGATACGCAACGCTGGCAAGTGACGATGTTGGTGGCGCACGCCGACAAACTCTCCCCTCCGGTGGTGGCGGCGCTCGGCCATTGACACCCGAATGGTAGCGCGCGTGCTCTAACATTTCCAACGTTACGTGCGATTCCGTTGAAAACGGCAGTCCCTGGAGGGAAATCATGAGGCCATACGCAGCTACTACAATCACCGGCGCCATCTTAACGACGCTTTTCTTCGCGTTCGGCGCCTTCGCGCACGACCACAGCGCTCTGAATGGCACCTGGACGCTGGTCCCCGCCAAGAGCGATTTTGCCGGCCAGCCCGTCGTTCAAACCGGCACCGTGACGATTAACGAGCGGCAGGGCATCATCACCGTCTCTCGCAATTTCGTGTATGAAGGCGCCACCAAGACCTTCTTCTACCGCGACCTCACCGACGCCGAGGACAACGCCACGATTCACACCGGCAAAGACCTCAAGAGCAAGACCAGTTGGGATCATGATGTCCTGAAGGTGACGACCACGCAGTACGGCGCGATTACTGTAGAACGCTACACCCTTGCCGCGGATGGCACCATGCTGGTCAGGGTCGATAGGCCGGACCACAAGCCGATCACCCTCGTCTTCCAGCACAAAGATGACTGATGCCCTTCACCGCGCCGCCGGCGGCTCCTGGTCGGTGGGAATGCCGGCCAGGGAGCGATAGAATGCAACAGCCCGGTTGATCGAGGAGGACTCATGTCCCGTGGTCAGGCGGCTCGCGTTCCGTCCGGTGCGCGAGATGTTGTAGTATCGCCAGACATTGTCAGATTCGCGATCCAGAAAGTAGACCGACTGCACATCACCCGGATGGAACAGCGTCACAAACGAATAGCGCATGACGCTGACGTTCTCGACATCGAAAACAAGCCGGTCTGCCGAAGCCTCTGCAATCTGCATTCGGTAGACGGCGTTACCAGAAAGATTGTCGGACTGTTCCGAGTAGAGCAGGCTGCCCTCTGTCATCTCAACAGGCAGGAAGTCCTGGCGGAATTGACGTGGCTGGGAACCGGTTAAGGCGTGGGCGCTGACAATCAACGTACGCCACTGCTGGTGAGTAGTCGACCAGTACCGCATTCCCGCGAGTTCTGAAATTGCCCCGATATGGCGAAGCAATCCCTCTTCTCCCGAGGTAAAACGAAATCGCGCGACTGTGGTGATCAGCGTGGAAAAGCCTACTTCAGCCCAACCGATGCACGCCGGTGGTCTCCATTCACGGCCGAAATCAGACTCGCTCCAGAACTTCACGACGGGCGAATGATCAAGGGCCGGATAGGCCGGGACGGGTTCGTTTCCGCATGGCGGCTGCGGCCCCAGTTGAGCATAGCCGTGCGCCTGGCAGATCACCATCGCATAGAATACGAACCGAATGGTCGTCATTGCTCAAGGGATCCCCCGACAAAACGCAGTTAAGTGCCTTGAGGCTCCCTTCCGCGCGAGTGTATCACTCGGCTTAAGGCGGATCCGGCCAGAAAGCCGATCGCAGCCGCAGCTACCAGAGAGCTTGTCGGATGCCGGCGAGCAAACCTTCGCAAGCCGGTGAATGCATCCCCCAGGTTGTGATCTTCGATGTAGGACGCCGTAGCATCCAGTCGATCGGCTGCCCGGGTAGAGCACTTGTCGATTGCCGCGGAGCCCTCGCGTCCTGCTCTGCGAACGGAGGAGGCAGCCGAATGGAGTGCACCCCCTGTCTCGTCTCGCGCCGCGTCCAGTTTCTTGCCGGCGGACTGGCTCAAATCCTCGATTGATTCTCTGGCCTGCTGGCCAAGCTCCGCCGCCGTTTCCGTTACTCTCCTTAAAGTCGTCACGCTGTTCCTCCAAAGTCTGGGATGGTTGGCCTATGCTTGCTCCAATCAGTAAAGATCGGGCACGTTGGCCTCCATTTATGAATCGAGAGTGGTAAGACAGGTGCGGGTCGCCGTGCGACGACGTGCTGAAGCGGCGAAAGCTGCACTATTGGAAGCATTATTTGCACTTGGCCGTGTGCGCTCTCTCACGCCACGTCTTTTCCGGCCGAATCAGCGAGTTGGCCAAATGCGTCCTTGGTGCTTCGCCAGGGAGTTTATGCAGATGAAAAAGATCATAGGGCTAACGGTCCTGATTTGCCTGGCTGCTCTTGCGCAGAACAGAGGAAGCGGCGGCGGATCACGCGGCGGCGGTCATCCCGCGGCGGTTGGCGGGGGACACATTCCCGCTCACGGTCCTGCTCCCGCGAGAGCTGCCAAGCCAGCACGAGGTCAGCAGCACGCTGCCGCGACGGAGAACCACGTTGCCGTGGACAGGAAAGGCCATCCGGGTGTTCCGCACGTTGATGCGAAGAACGATAGATGGGTCGGACATGACAGTGGCCCTGACGATGCGCATTATCACCTTGCTCAGCCATGGGCACACGGACATTTCGGCGGCGGTTTTGGAAGTGCATTCGCCCTTGGAGGGGGAAACCGCGAGCGCTTCTGGTTCGGCAATTTCTTCTGGGAAGTCGCTCCCTACGATTACAACATCGTCGCAGACTGGAACTGGGCTGGCGATCAGATCGTGATCTACGAGGACCCCGATCATATCGGCTGGTATCTCGGATACAACCCGCGGTTAGGCACATACGCTCACGTCGAGTACCTGGGAGATTGACGCGAGATTGATCAAGGATTGGCTTAGCGCTTAGAAGCACTGCGACCCCGGCATTCAATCTCCGGGCACTCACGCGGATTCATCCGGTCCATGGAATCGGAGTGCTGTAGAATCAGGGGACATGGATTGGGGGTCGATGAGCCAGAACTCTCCGGGCGCCAAGACTGCCAGACGCGCATTTGTCTTACAGGGCCGGTTCCGCAGGTTTTTCTCGAATCTTGGCCCCGGACTGATTACCGGCGCCGCGGATGACGACCCATCCGGCATCGCGACGTATTCGATCACAGGCGCTTCGCTCGGCTACGCGCCCTTATGGACCGCAGTTCTCTCTTTCCCGCTGATGGCGGCAATACAAATCATGTGTGCCCGGCTTGGCATGGTGACTGGGCTCGGGCTGGCAGGCGTGATTCGAGTGCGCTATCCACGGTGGGTTCTATGGGGCGCCTGTGCGCTGCTCGTCATTGCCAACATCTTCAACATCGCCGCGGATCTGGGCGGCATGGCGGACGTCACGGGGCTTTTGACCGGCGTCAAGCCGGTCTATTGGAAGCCCGCTTACGCGCTTGTCCTTGTTTGGCTTTTGTTCCAGACCAGTTATCGCCTCATCGCCCGGATCTTCAAATGGCTCACTCTCGCCTTGTTTGCCTACATCGCTGCTGCATTTTTCGCGCACCCGGACTGGCCCGCCGTTTTGCAGGCGACTCTGATTCCACGCGTGCAGTGGTCCGCGGCATATTGGGCCACGCTGGTCGGTATTCTGGGGACGACCATCTCGCCATACCTCTTCTTCTGGCAGGCCGCGGAGGAAGTTGAGGAGGACATCGCCTTAGGCAAGTCGACCGTCGCAGAGCGGGAAGGCGCGTCCAAACGGGAGCTGCGCCGTTCTCGAAACGACGTCCTCACAGGCATGTTCTTTTCGAACCTGGTGATGTACTTTATCATTCTTACGGCAGCCGCCACTTTGCACGCGCATGGCAAGACGAACATCTCCACGGCGCGCGAAGCTGCCGAAGCACTGCGTCCGTTGGCCGGCGCCGGCGCGTACTGGCTCTTCAGCCTGGGTTTGATCGGAGCCGGCATGCTCGGAGTCCCGGTGTTGGCCGGATCTTGCGCTTATGCCATCGCAGAAGCTGCCGACTGGGTTGGCTCGCTGGAGGTACACCCTCCCCTCGCCCACGGCTTCTATTCTGTAATCGCGATCGCGTTGGCGCTGGGCCTCGGCTTGGATTACGCAGGTCTGAACGCTGTCAAGATGCTCTTCTGGTCTGCGGTGCTCAACGGAGCACTGGCGCCACCCCTGCTCATCATTGTGGTGCTGCTCACCAGCAGGGCCGACGTGATGGGCGAGCATCGGAACGGGCCTCTGCTTCGCTGGCTGGGGTGGACGTGCGCTGTCGTCATGCTGATTGCGACTGTCATTATGTTCGTGACTGCGGCCGTAGCATGATGCAACGAAAGGTGCAATTTCACATGCCCTGACCGCGAGCTTTGACCACTGAGCGGACGACTCGTTCATCCTCGCTGGCAGTCCTCCTCGAGTGTCAGCAACTGGCAGGCTACGTGCAGAAAGAAGCGCATGAAGAAGCAAGCCGATGAAGCAAGCCGAACGTATGCCACCGTTTCGACTGGAGAAAAGGGGCGGCCGGCCGACTCAGGCGGCCAGTCCGGCGACACTCAAGGGCTGCCGGATGTTGCGGAGGCCGGCTCAGAGAGCGTTGAAGAACTGTTGGAGGAGGGGCAAACCTTTGAAGCCGAAGCGATCAGCGGAGTGGAAGATGCCCCCGACCCAGACGTGGCTGAAGTTCGCACCAAGCAAGTCGCCGAGGACGATGTGCCTTCCGAATACCTGGGTAGAGATTAGGTCGCGCGCGCTTCCACTCCAAGCGGCTTTTCACCGCACCGCCCAGAGGTGAGGTTAGCTTCGGTTCGAATCGTGTTGGGATGGGGTACCTTCCGCGCGGGCCCGCAATTCTTGCGCGGCATGGAACCAGTCTTCTTCCGGTGACCCGTCCGGGCAACCTCTGGCTTGCCACCTCGTATACGCCAGTGCTGCGATGTCCTCGTGCCCAAAGATCGCGATGCCGTGTTCATTCAAAGCTTCACGGTGCGGCGCCTCGGCAGGGTGATAAGCACCTTGCGAGTGCTCAAGAGCCTGTCGGGTGTGCTCCTGCCCGGATGGGTGGTCTTGTTTCTCACGCGCCTCCGCAGCACTGCTATGCGCGTGGGCGGCATTATCGCGCAACTCGGTGGCTCGTTGATGATTTTCGTAGTGTGATCCGTTATTAAAACGAGTAGACATTTAAAGGCCTCACTATCCCCCCGTTGTGTTTCCGCGGCAGTACGCTGGCCTGAGCTGGTTCCTGCGGCGCAGGTGACTCGCTCTTACGTGCACGAGACGGGCCAGTTTCATCTGGAGCGGCATATTTCGATGGAATGGCTTCGGAGTCGCCGAAATCTTGACGAGTGGCAACCGGAAAGTCGACCTCTGACGCCGAACCGCTGAGGGTAAAGCGGCGGAACGCATGGCCTCCGCAATGCGCACTTTGCACTCGCAATAGCAGATTATGCATGCCTCTATACGGCTTAGAAGTCCTCCATCGAACCTGAACTTCGTGAGCAACGGTGGCGCGAAGGGTATCCCGAATAGGGACACAGGTTGGTGCTGGACGTGCACTGTCAGTAGAATGCAAACACCAAAGGAGATAAGAATGTCGGAACTGAACGCAGTGGTAGCTGTTTATGGGACGCATACCGAAGCCGAAGGAGCAGTCAAGGAGTTGCAGCGGGCAGGAGTCGACATGCGCTGTTTGTCCATCGTTGGGAAGGACTCCCACACCGATGAACACGTGGTGGGTTACTACAATACTGGCGACCGGATGAAGTACTGGGGAAAGACCGGCGCTTTTTGGGGCGGCTTCTGGGGATTGCTGTTCGGATCGGCCTTCTTTGCCATTCCGGGCATCGGTCCCGTGCTCGTGGCGGGTCCCGTGGTGGCGTGGATTGTGGGAGCGCTGGAAGGCGCCGTGGCAGTTGGAGGTCTGAGCGCCATAGGTGCGGGGCTCTATGGCATGGGTATCCCGAAGGACAGTGTCATTAAGTACGAACTGGCGCTGAAAACCGACAAATTCCTGCTCTTGGTGCATGGCACTGCGGCAGAAGTTAAAAGAGCGAAGGACGTGATCGAAAGCACCAGGCCGGTCAATGTGACACTGCACTCCGCCGAAATGGCGGGCACCGCCGTTCGATAGCGCGCCGAACTGATCAAGACGTCCCGGCAGCGTCACCCGAAACTGCCGGGCCACAGCTCGCGTCACTCAAACGACGGAGATACATTGCGCGACTGGTGTGCCGCATTCCCGAAGCCGACGCGGTGAATGAAAGAGAATTGAACAATGACAAGCAGCACACTCACGCCTGAATTGCTCCACAAGATCGACGCCTACTGGCGGGCCGCCAACTATCTCTCGGTTGGGCAGATTTATCTCTACGACAATCCGCTGCTGAAGCGGCCACTCGCTCTAGCGGATGTGAAGCACATGCTACTGGGACACTGGGGAACGACCCCCGGGCAGAACTTCATTTACGCTCACTTGAACCGGGTCATTAAGAAATACGACCTTGACATGATTTACGTCTCCGGCCCCGGACACGGCGGCCCGGCGGTCGTGGGTAACACGTACCTCGAAGGCACATACAGCGAGATCTATCCGAACATCAGTCAGGACGAGGCCGGACTTCAGAAGCTTTTTCTTCAGTTTTCGTTCCCTGGAGGAATTCCCAGCCACGCATCGCCGGAGTGCCCGGGTTCGATCCATGAGGGCGGCGAATTGGGCTACTCGCTTAGCCACTCGTTCGGAGCGGTGTTCGACAATCCCGATCTCGTCGTCGCTTGCGTGGTCGGCGACGGCGAGGCGGAAACCGGACCGCTGGCCACGGCGTGGCATTCCAACAAGTTTCTGGATCCGGCCACCGATGGAGCGGTGCTGCCGATCCTGCACCTCAACGGCTACAAGATTTCCAACCCGACCGTTCTGGCACGCATCACTCGCGATGAGTTGGAACAGTTGCTCCGTGGCTACGGGTGGACGCCTTACTTCGTCGAGGGTCACGAACCCACGCTGATGCATGAAGCGATGGCCGCGACACTCGACACGGCGATCGAGCAGATCAAACAGATCCAGCAGGACGCGCGCGTCAATGGAAACATTGCTCGTCCACGCTGGCCGATGATCGTCCTCAATTCACCGAAGGGCTGGACAGGGCCCAAGGTCGTCGATGGGCTGCAGGTCGAGGGCACATTCCGCGCGCACCAAGTGCCGCTGTCCGACCCTGCTACCCACCCCGAACACCTCAAGCTGTTGGAAGACTGGTTGAGGAGCTACCGGCCAGAGGAACTCTTCGACGAGCAAGGACGCCTGAAGCCGGAGTTGGCCGAACTGGCGCCCAAGGGTGAACGACGCATGGGCGCCAACCCTCATGCCAACGGGGGAATGCTGCTGCGTGACCTGCGAATGCCGGATTTTCGCGACTACGCGGAGGCCGTGCCCTCGCCGGGAGTGGGCGGCATTGGCGACACGCATGTGCTCGGGCGCTTCCTGCGCGACGTTGCGAAGTTGAACAGTGAGCAGCGGAATTTCCGGGTCTTTGGCCCCGACGAGACGCTCTCCAACGGCCTGGAAGCCCTCTTCGAAGCGACTGAGCGCCAATGGGACGCCGCGACCCTGGCGAACGACGAGTTTCTCGCCCCCGCTGGGCGCGTTATGGAAATGCTCAGCGAGCACCAATGCGAAGGCTGGCTCGAAGGCTACCTGCTCACCGGACGCCACGGACTCTTCAACTGCTATGAGGCATTTATCCATATCGTCGATTCGATGTTCAACAAGCATGCCAAGTGGCTGAAGATCACTTCGGGCCTGCCGTGGCGGCGGAAGATCGCCTCGTTAAACTACCTGCTGGCCTCGCATGTCTGGCGGCAGGATCACAACGGATTCACCCACCAGGATCCCGGCTTCATCGACCACGTCGTCAATAAGAAGGCCGAGATCGTTCGCGTTTATCTTCCACCGGATGCCAACTGCCTGTTGTCCGTGATGGATCATTGCCTGCGCAGCCACCATTACGTCAACGTAGTCATCGCGGGCAAACACCCGGCGCCGCAATGGCTGACGATGGATGCAGCCGTCAAGCACTGCACCGAGGGGATCGGCATCTGGCAGTGGGCCAGCAACGACCAGGGCGTTGCGCCAGACGTAGTCATGGCCTGCTGTGGCGACGTGCCCACGCTGGAAACTCTCGCCGCTGTCTCCATCATGCGCGAGCATCTGCCCGCCCTCAGAATCCGCGTGGTCAACGTGGTCGACCTCATGCGGCTGCAGCCGCAGACCGAGCATCCCCATGGATTGAGCGACATCGATTTTGACGAGCTCTTCACCAAGGACAAGCCGGTGATCTTCGCATTCCATGCGTACCCGTGGTTGATCCACCGCCTGACTTACCGGCGGACCAACCACGACAACATCCACGTCCGCGGCTACAAGGAGGAGGGCACCATCACAACGCCCTTCGACATGACGGTCCTCAACGAGTTGGACCGCTTCCACCTCGTCATGGACACCATCGACCGGTTGCCGCGGACGGGCGAAAAGGGCATCTACCTCAAGCAGCAGCTAAAGGACAAGCTGATCGAGCACAAGCAATACATCGATAAATATGGCCAGGACCTGCCGGAGATTCGCAACTGGAAATGGAGGAACCCCAAATGAGCAAAGGCACGGAACCAATGCATGAACCGAAGCGCAGTTCTCATCAGCACGGCACGCCGGCTCGCGACAGCGTTCATCATGAACCGGATGCCTACTGGAAACGCGCCCATCATGACTGGCGTGTCTGGGCCGGCCTGTTCTTCATGTTCGCGGCCATCACCATCTATGTCCTGAGCAATAACCTGTCATTCTTCCCCCGAGGGCAACCGCGACAAGCGCAGTCGGGCGCCGCATTGAAATAGTGAAGCCCATGGGTCAAATCCCGCTGTATCCACTCCGATTCGATCCGATCTATCAGTATCGGCTCTGGGGCGGCCGCCGTTTGGCCGACCTACTCACCGCCCCACTGCCGGGCGACGGGCCTGTCGGCGAAGCATGGGTACTCAGCGACCGCGAAGACCATCCGAGCCGTGTTGCCGATGGACCGCTGAAAGGACGGACCATCGCACAACTGCTGGAGCAGTTTCCAGAACAGGTGATGGGAAAACTGACCGGCCGATTCCGCCGATTCCCACTGCTGCTGAAATTCCTGGACGCACGTGAAATGCTCTCCGTCCAGGTTCACCCCACGGATATGCACACGGACCTGCTGCCGGCGGGCGAGACCGGGAAGACCGAAGCCTGGGTCGTGTTGGAGGCGGGGCCAAATAGTCGCATCTATGCCGGCCTGAAGCCGGGAACCACGGAAGCCGGTCTAAGGCAGGCGCTCGCGAACGGAGGAGTAGCGGACCGTCTCGCATACTTCACTCCGAAGCCTGGGGATGCCGTCTTCCTGCCGGCTGGAACGGTTCACACCCTGGGCGGCGACGTCGTGGTGTTCGAAGTTCAGGAGAACAGCGACGTGACATTTCGCTTGTACGACTGGAACCACGTTGACGCGAAAACGGGCAAGCCGCGGGCCCTCCAGGTGGACCAGGCGCTTGCCTGCGTCGACTTTGCGGAGTGTGCGGGCGGTCTAGTGACGCCCGTGATGGAGTCTAAGACGCCGGTGAAGCGCGAGCAACTCTTTCACTGTGAACACTTCTGGCTGTCGCGCCTTCAAGCGGACGCGCCGTTTGCCTTTGGCAAGCCAGGTGTGCCGAGCGTGCTGGTGTGCATCGAGGGCGCGGGGCAAGTCGAGCACAGCGGAGCCCAGTATGCCATCAAAAAAGGCGACGTCTTCCTGTTGCCTGCGGTTCTCGGAACGTGTAGCGTTCAGCCGCGAGGCGCAGTAAACCTGTTGGAAATCGGGATACCGGGATGAAAAAACTAATTGTGTTCGATTTGGACGGCACACTGGCCGAAAGTAAGTCGACTCTTGATGCCGAAATGTCGCGACTGCTCGGCGACCTTCTCGGCATTGTAAAGGCGGCCGTGATATCCGGAGGCGATTGGCCGCAATTTGAAAAACAGGTGCTCTCCCATCTTCCCCATGACGCAAGCCTGGCGAATCTATCTATCCTGCCCACATGTGGAACCAAGTTCTTCCGCTACGCAGGGGACTGGAAAATGATCTATTCCGAAGACTTCACAGCACGTGAAAAAGAGAAGATCGTCACTTCTCTCAAGAAGGCCGTCGCCGAAGCCGGCTTCCAAGCCAAAAAGGTCTGGGGGGAAGTGATTGAAGACCGGGGAAGCCAGATCACATTCTCGGCACTCGGTCAGCAGGCGCCCTTGGAAGAAAAGAAGAAATGGGATTCCGATTATGCCAAGCGGAAAAAGATCAAAGCGATTCTCGACACTTTGATCCCCGAGTTTTCCGTCCGCTTGGGCGGCGCGACGTCCGTAGATGTCACCAAACCGGGCATAGACAAAGCCTACGGAATTAGAAAACTAAAAGACGTTCTTGGCATTTCATTGAAGGAGATGATTTTCATAGGCGACGCGCTGTTCGCGGGCGGGAACGACTATCCGGCGGAACAGGCGGGTGTCGTTTCTATCCCGGTGCAGGGTCCCCACGAGACGAAGCGGGTTGTCGAAGCAATCATCTATTGTTTATCGGATCGCGGTCAGGAAGCGTGAATCGGTGATGGAGATCTGATGAGTGCATTTAAGTTGCAGCGCCTGGGACTAATGATGGAGCCGGAACCGGGCAATCCCCAGGAGGTCGAAGGCGTCCTGAATCCAGCCGCTGCCCGCGGCCCCGATGGTAAGCTCTACCTTTTCCCAAGGCTGGTTGCGAAGGGGAACTACTCGCGCATCGGAATTGCGCGGGTGCGGTTCAATGAAGCCGGCGATCCGGCAGGAGTCGAGCGGCTTGGCATCGCACTGGAGCCGGAAGCCGATTACGAGCGGCGGCCTGGAGGCGGCGGTGGCTGCGAGGATCCTCGTGTCACGTTCGTGGAGCCGCTCCAGCGCTACTTGATGACTTACGCGGCATTTTCTGCCCGCGGTCCACGAATCGCTCTGGCAATCTCGAAAGACCTCTTCTACTGGAAGCGCTTGGGGCTGGCGACCTTTGGTCCGTATCAGGGCGTCGAATTCGACGATGTGGATGACAAAGATGCCAGCGTCTTCCCGGTCGCCATTCCTAATCCATCCCGACATCCGGAATTGGCCATCCTCCACCGGCCGCTTTTCCCCGGCACTCGTCCGGAGGAAACCGCCCGCCACCCCGCACCCCGCGACGTGGATCTCGATCGGGAGAGCATCTGGATTTCCTACTGCGCGATGGCCTTGGAGGGTTGCGAACCACGTGGCCTCGGTCGGTTCAGCTCACATCACCGGCTGGCGACGCCTGTGTCGCCATGGGAACGGCTCAAGATCGGCGGCGGCACTCCCCCCATCTTGACCCGCCACGGCTGGCTGATCGTTTACCACGGGGTGTGCGAAATGGGGCAGGCGAGCAAAGGTACCCACCCGCTTTGTTATTCCGCCGGTGTGATGGTGCTTTCGAAGGAGCATCCGCAAATCATCCGCTATCGTTCAGTGGATCCGGTGCTGACGCCTTCGCTCCCTCAGGAACGCGATGGGACCGTAGCAAACGTAGTATTTCCAACCGGAATCGACCGGCGCGACGATCTTGGATCGCCGGATCGTTTCGACATCTATTACGGGATGGCCGACAGCCGGATTGGTGTAGCACGTCTTGACGTGCCGGAGGTCCTGCCGTCGGGAGGCACCGCAGATCCGCCGGACGTAACAGGCGCGCCTAATTCTCGGAATTCAAAACCGGGAGGACGGTTATCGTGACGGCAATCGCAGAAAAGGCCATGGCGAAGCAGGGTTCCGAGCCCGCGTCCAAGGACGATCTGAAATCGCTTCCCATGCCGGAGTTGGAGGCAAAGCTGGGCTCGTCGACGGACGGCCTCAGTCAAGCCGAAGCGCAGAAACGGCTGGCTCAGTATGGACCTAACGAGATTCAGGAAAAGAAAACCAATGCGTTCCTGAAATTCCTCAGCTATTTTTGGGGTCCAATCCCATGGATGATCGAAGTGGCGGTGATTCTGTCGGGCGTCGTCCGGCACTGGCCGGATTTCTTCATCATCCTTCTTCTGCTAGTTTCGAACGCGGTGGTCGGATTCTGGGAAGAACGCCAGGCGGGCGACGCCATCGCTGCCCTCAAAGCGAAACTGGCGCTCAAGGCCAAGGTCAAACGCGACGGGAAGTGGACCGACCCGGCGGCGTGTGAAGTAGTGCCGGGCGACATCATCCGCCTGCGCCTTGGCGACATTGTGCCGGCGGATGCGCGGTTGCTGGCGGGCGACCCGGTGGAGGTGGATCAGTCCGCGTTGACAGGCGAGTCTTTGCCCGTCGAGCGCAAGCCCGGCGAGGCGATGTTTTCGGGATCGATTATGCGCCGGGGCGAAATCGAAGCGATGGTGTACTCGACCGGCACCAACACCTATTTCGGCAAGACTGCGCAACTCGTCGAGGAGGCGCATACTATAAGCCATTTTCAACGTGCCGTGCTGAAGATTGGCGATTACCTGATCATTCTCGCAGTGGCTCTAGTGGCGTTGATTATTACCGTCGCTCTGTTCCGCAGTGACCCGATCCTCGCCACGCTGCAGTTCGCCTTAGTGTTGACCGTGGCCGCGATTCCCGTGGCCATGCCCACGGTTCTGTCGGTGACTATGGCAGTCGGCGCTCGTCTGCTCGCGAAGAAGCAAGCGATTGTGACCCGGTTAGCCGCTATCGAGGAACTCGCTGGCGTCGACGTGCTGTGTTCGGACAAGACTGGCACACTGACCCAGAACAAGCTAACTCTGGGCGATCCGTTCAGCGTCAACGGGATCCCTGGCGACCAGGTCATCCTCTGCGCGGCACTAGCTTCGCGTGCGGAAGACAAGGACACCATCGACCTCGCGGTGATCGGCGGCGTGAAGGACGATCAAGCCTTGAAGAGCTATCAGGTAGTCCATTTCCAGCCCTTCGACCCGGTGCATAAGCGCACCGAAGCCACCGTCAAAGACGGCGACGGAAAACAGTTTTTTGTGGCCAAGGGAGCGCCGCAGGTCATTCTGCAGATGGCGATCAACGCCAGCGAAGTAAAGCCGGCCGTGGAGAAGGCAGTCAACGAATTCGCAGGCCGAGGCTTCCGTTCCTTGGGCGTGGCCCGTGCGGACCAGGAAGGCAGGTGGCAGTTCGTTGGCGTGTTGCCATTGTTCGATCCGCCGCGCGAGCAGGCCAAAGCCACCATTTCGAACGCCCGCCAGATGGGCGTGAACGTCAAGATGGTTACCGGCGATCAAACGGCTATCGCTCAGGAGACTGCCCGGCAACTGGGGATGGGCACGAATATCCTCGATGCCAGCGGATTGGGCGACTCCAAGCGTCACGAGTCGGCGCAGCAGGCGGAAGCCATCGAAAACGCCGACGGTTTTGCCCAGGTATTCCCCGAACACAAGTTTCATATTGTGGACGTCCTGCAGCAGCGCGGCCACATCGTCGGTATGACCGGAGACGGTGTGAACGATGCCCCCGCGCTGAAGAAAGCCGACTGCGGCATCGCCGTCTCCGGGGCAACGGATGCGGCGCGCGCGGCGGCGTCCATCGTGCTGCTGACGTCCGGGCTCTCGGTGATTATTGACGCGGTCAAGGAGAGCCGGAAGATTTTCCAGCGGATGAACAGCTACGCGATCTATCGCATCGCCGAGACGTTACGCGTGCTGTTCGTCATGACGCTGGCGATCTTGGTGTTTAATTTCTATCCACTGACGGCGGTGATGATCGTAATGCTGGCTTTGCTCAACGATGGAGCCATCCTGTCCATCGCCTATGACAACGTTCATTACAAAGACAAGCCGGAGGCGTGGAATATGCGCCTGGTGCTGGGGATTTCCACGGTCCTGGGCCTCATTGGCGTCGTCTCCGCCTTCGGATTGTTTTATCTGGGCGAGCGCGTCTTTCATCTCGACCGTGCGCACATCCAGACGCTGATGTACTTGAAACTGTCCGTGGCTGGACACCTGACGATTTTCCTGACGCGCACGCGCGGCCCGTTCTGGTCCATACGCCCCGCACGCATTCTATGGGCGGCGGTGCTCGGCACGCAAGCGCTGGCGACCATGATCGCAGTTTACGGGCTGTTTATGACACCGCTGGGATGGGGCTGGGCAGCGTTCGTTTGGGCTTATGCCCTGGCTTGGTTCCTCGTGAATGACCGAGTGAAACTGCTCGCCTATCGGATTTTCGATCCTACTAAAGCCCCACTGTTGGGCAGGAGGGCGCTCGATCTTACCCCCCAGATCGCTACACGGGCCTATGAACTCTATGAGCATCGAGGCCGCGCCGATGGCGGGGCAGATCAAGACTGGCTTCAGGCGGAGCGTGAGATTCGGTAGTGTTAGGCCGGACGCGTTCATCATGCAGAAAGGATGAAGATGAAAATCGATTCGAAGGACTTCCGTGTGCGGCCCGGAGAAAGGGTCAAACTGGGCGAGTGGCCGACCATCGTAAAGCCGTTTTGTGAGTCGAAGAAGGATTATCAAAAACTTCTGGAAGAACACGTTGAGGAGTTGAGCTCGTTGCAACAACTTCACTACGCGTCCAACCGTTATGCGTTGCTGCTGATTTTTCAGGCGATGGACGCCGCCGGCAAGGACGGCGCCATCCGCCATGTCATGTCCGGGGTCAATCCGCAAGGCTGCCAGGTTTCCAGTTTCAAACAGCCAAGCGCCGAGGAGTTGGAACACGATTTTCTCTGGCGCACCACTTGCCGGCTTCCCGAACGCGGGCAGATCGGCATATTCAATCGTTCTTATTACGAGGAGGTGCTGGTCGTTCGGGTACACCCGGAGATTCTCCGCAGCCAGGGACTTTCGGAAGAGTCACGCGACTTGAAAACCATCTGGGAGGAGCGGTATCGCTCCATCGTGGACCTGGAGAGCCACCTTTATCGTAACGGCACAAGGATCGTCAAAGTGTTCCTCCACCTTTCGAAAGAGGAGCAGCGAAAGCGATTTCTCGAACGAATTGACGAGCCGGACAAAAACTGGAAATTCAGCCTCGCGGACATTCACGAAAGGAAATACTGGAAGGATTACATGGAGGCTTACGAGGCTTGCCTGCACGAGACGAGCACCCATCACGCCCCCTGGTACGTCGTTCCCGCTGACGACAAAGAGAATGCCCGGTTGATTGTGTCCCAAATTGTTCTTGATGCGTTCAATAAACTGAAGATGGCATATCCCAAGACCACCCCGAAACGTCGGCAGGAATTGAAATCGATCCGCAAACTGCTCTGAGAGTCAAACGATGACCAATAAGCAATCACAACAACAGTATGCAATCGGCATGGTCGGCCTGGGCGTCCTGGGGCGCAATCTTGTGCTGAACATGGCCGTCCACGGCTTTAGAACCAGGAGGATTTGCGCCGCGTCGTCTGCACGGCAATCGAGATGTGCTTGCCCACGCCGTGTTTCATTGACGGCTTTGGGCTACCTGGACGGCTACCGCAGTGCCTGGCTGCCGGCCAACCTGATTCAGGCCCAGCACGATTACTTCGGAGCGCACAGCTATGAGCGCATCGACGTCAAAGGCATATTTCACACGGACTGGACGGAGGGTTGAGCGCGATGAAGACCAACGATCGACTCGAACCGAATATATTCGTCATCTTCGGTGGAGCGGGCGACCTGACCTGGCGGAAGCTGATGCCGGCCCTGTTTGACCTTTCCCAAAGCCATAGCATTCCGGCTCATTTCGCGATTATTGCGGTGGACCGCGTCGAACTCAGCGAGGACGCCCTGCGCAAGCGTCTGCATGAGGGAGTCAGGAAGTTCGCCCGCAGCGGGAAGGCCGCGGCCAAAGCCAAGGCATGGAACGAGTTCTCCAGGCATATTCGCTACTTGCATGGCGATTTCAAAGCCCACGCGACGTATACGGAACTCCGCCACCAGTGCGCAAGCCTGGAAAAGGAGTGGGGCGCCAAAGCCCAACGCATTTTCTACATGGCCACGCCGCCCTTCCTGTTTGGTGAAATCCCTCCGTTCCTGAACTATGCCGGCCTGGCGGCCGATCGGGAACGGTCGCGAATCGTCATCGAGAAACCGATCGGGCACGACCTGGAGTCGGCACAGGCGCTGAGCCGCACGCTTGCCAACGATTTTCAAGAGTCCCAAATCTTCCGCATCGACCATTACTTGGGCAAAGAGACTGTGCAGAATATCCTGGCGTTCCGTTTTGCTAATCCGCTGTTCGAGCCGATCTGGAACCGGCGTTATGTGGACTACGTGACCATCACGGTCGCCGAAGAGGTGGGCGTGGAACATCGCGGCGGCTATTATGACGGGGCCGGTGCACTGCGCGACATGGTGCAGAATCATCTGTTGCAACTGCTCTGCCTGGTAGCCATGGAACCGATGGTCTCCTTCGATGCCGACGAGATTCGCAACAAGAAAGTGGACGTGCTGCACGCGGTTCGGCCCATTCGGCTTGACGCGGTGCACGAGGTCACGGTTCGTGGGCAGTACGACAAGGGCTGGATCCGAGGTAAGAAGGTGCGCGCTTACCGCGAAGAAGACGGCGTACCGCCCGATTCACAGACGGAAACGTTTGCGGCGTTGCGGCTGTTCGTGGACAATTGGCGCTGGCAGGACGTGCCATTCTATCTTCGCACCGGCAAACGCCTCCCCCGTCAGGTTTCGGAAATCGCCATCCAGTTCCGTGCGGTTCCCCATCAGACATTTCCAAACGAGGCGACCATCGACTGGCAACCGTCGCGCCTGGTCATGTCGATCCAGCCCGACGAAGGCATCGTGCTACGCTTTCAAGCCAAGCGCCCAGGACCGACGATGATCTTGCAGCCGGTAGACATGCAATTCAGCTATCGGAACAGCTTCGCCATACCATCGCCGGAGGCCTATGTGACTTTGCTCTGGGACGTGATCAACAATGATGCCACGTTGTTCATGCGTGCCGACCAGGTGGAGGCAGCATGGCGACTGTTGACGCCGGTCCTCGAAGCGTGGAGTACCAGCCCTCCCAATGATTTTCCGAATTACTCCGGTGGCACTTGGGGCCCGGACTCGACGCAGGGCCTGCTGGTTCAACAGGGGCACAGTTGGCCGGCCCCCGTGGAATTGGCAGGACGCCCCAAACGAGAAAACTCATGACCCGACAAAACGTTCCGTTAGGCGGGATTCTGGGAATCCCGATGATGGACCGCGATTGGGTCAGGTGATGACAGGCAGCCAAGTAGTCGGTTGCGAGACGTTGGATTGATCAGGATTTGAGTTATGGCCACCGCTAAGACAGTGCCGCTTTCGACTGGCCTCACGAGCGAGGAAGCCCGCCAGCGGCTCGAGAAGTTCGGTCCAAACGCAGTGCCCGACACGGCTCTGCATCCATTGCGCAGGGCGCTGACCAAGTTCTGGGCGCCGGTTCCGTGGATGCTGGAGGCCGCGACCGTGCTCGAAGTGGTGCTCGGTAAGTATGTCGAGGCGGGGATCATCGCGGGTCTCCTGGTCTTCAACGCTGCTCTTGGGTTCCTTCAGGAAGGGCGCGCTCAGGCGACTCTCGCCGCCCTGAAGTCGCGGCTTGCGCTGAACGCCTCAGTCCGCCGCGATAATGCTTGGGCGACCGTGCCCGCTACCGGACTAGTGCCTGGAGACATTGTGAAGCTATCGCTTGGCGCTGTGGTTGCCGCGGACGTGCGCCTGACCGAGGGATCGGTGCTGCTTGACCAGTCCATGCTCACAGGCGAATCAGTGCCCATCGAAGCAGGCGCTGGGTTCGAAACCTATGCGGGAGCCCTGGTGCGGCGCGGTGAGGCGGTCGCGGAGGTCACGGCGACCGGAGCGCGCACGAAGTTTGGACGCACCGCGGAGCTGGTTCGCACCGCGCATGTCGAAAGTTCTCAGCAGAAGGCCGTTCTGCGCGTGGTACGCAATCTCGCCATTTTCAATGGCATCCTCATCGTGATGTTGGTGGGATATTCCCACGCTCTCAAGCTGCCACTGGATGAGATCATTCCGTTGGTGCTCACGGCGGTTTTGGCGTCGATCCCGGTGGCGTTACCGGCCACCTTTACTCTCGCGGCAGCGCTAGGCGCAAAGGCTCTGGCCAAGCTGGGCGTCCTTCCAACCAGACTCTCCGCTGTGGACGAAGCGGCCAGTATCGACGTGCTTTGCTCGGATAAGACCGGCACGCTCACCCAAAACGAGCTTACAGTGACCGCCGTCCACGCCATGCCCGGCTTCGACGAATCGCACGTCTTAGGGCTGGCTGCTCTCGCGAGTTCGGACGGCGGGCAAGATCCGGTAGATGGAGCCATCCGGGCTGCCGCCGCAAAGCAAGCAGCCTCCGATCTACCGAAGCTGACCAAGTTCGTTCCGTTCGATCCTGGCACGAAGATGTCGGAGGCGACTGCCACCGATTCGGGGGGTGCCACGGTTCGCGCGGTCAAAGGCGCGTTTGCCGCGGTTGCCAGACTGACGCAACCGGCTCCCGATGCATCCAAGACGGCGGGCGAACTCGAGGCGAAGGGCTTCCGGGTGCTAGCCGTCGCGGTGGGTCCGCCGGATGCGCTGAAACTTGCCGGGATCATTGCTCTCAGCGACCCGCCCCGAACGGATTCCGCCGCGTTGATTACGGAACTGCACACGCTGGGAGTGCGAGCGGTCATGGTGACCGGCGACGCACCCGCGACCGCAGCCATCGTCGCTCACGATGTTGGCTTGGACGGAAAGGTCTGTCCACCGGGGCCCGTTCCCACCGATGTTCGCCCTGAGGAGTTTGCAGTTTTCGCCGGCATTCTTCCGGAAGGAAAATACGACCTCGTCAAGGCGTTCCAGAAGAGCGGCCACACTGTTGGTATGTGCGGCGACGGAGCCAACGACGCGCCGGCGCTACGCCAGGCACAGATGGGTATCGCGGTGTCAACGGCGACCGATGTTGCCAAGTCGGCGGCCGGCATCGTGCTGACCAAACCGGGGCTCGTCGGCATTGTCGCCTCGGTAAAGGAAGGCCGCGTGACGTTCCAGCGCATCCTGACCTATACACTGAACTCGGTGATCAAGAAGATTGTGCAGGTCCTCTTTTTGATGGTCGGACTGATCATGACCGGGCACGCGATCCTAACCCCCATGCTGATGGTCATCCTAATGATCACCGGCGACTTTCTGGCTATGTCCTTGACGACGGACAACGTACGGCCATCCTCGATGCCCAATGCTTGGCGAATCGGCAAATTGACGATCGCAGGCGTCGTTATGGGGAGTTGCCTTTTGTTCTTTTGCACCGCCGTGCTGGCGGTCGGCAAATTTCGGATGGGGCTTGGAATCGACGCGCTGAGAACCCTGGCCATGGTCGCGCTTGTGTTTGGCAGTGAGGCGACGCTCTACGCCATTCGCGAACGTCGACGCCTCTGGAGTTCTCACCCAAGTCTCTGGGTCGTTGCGTCGACTGTCTGCGATATTCTAATCATTTCGACGTTGGTCACGCGCGGAATCGCCATGACTCCTCTGCCCATATTCGTGGTGGGAGGAGCACTCGCAGCAGCGGCGGCATTTGCGTTCATTTTGGACTTCGCCAAGGTCCCGGTCTTCAGGCGCCTCAGCATCGCATAGAGAGAGGATACGCACCAAGACGGCGATATCGGCGGCGGCATTCCGAAGGGGCCCCCTGCCATCCACAGACGGATCGCTCGGCTTGGGGATCAATTTGGGTCGTCGAATCAAACGGATGCGACCTGTCAGAGATCGCTTAGGCCAGACGGCACCTGAGTTGGTGGCTTTTCGGAGACACAACGAGGGAGCTGACGAGCCAGCCCACGAGGACTGGACAGTTGGGTTGCGGGCTTCCCGGTGCAAAGGAATGAGAGCAGTCCTTAGACGGATCGGCAAGCTGGAGCATCAATTTCACTCGACGGCTCGAAGAACTCGAAGCTCGGCAGCCTTGGCGCTCAGTTCAAACACCAGTTCGCAGGGCGACCACGCCGCCGTACTATCACAACTCGAAACGGACTGGGGAGCGGCCCGCGGCGACAGCGCCCCAGCCAACGCAATCATCAGCGGAACGGCTCGGAGTGCGCCGGTCGCGCGCACCGCGGGCCAGAGTGAAATTCACATTACCAGCGTAGTGCGATGCGGTTCGCGTGCTGGAACGCCTATTGGTTGCGTTGGGCCGAGTCCCGATTCAGCGCGTGTTCAAACCGGTCTGCGACCGCCGGGGTTTTGAAGTCGCCGGTCAGAATCTCACGATTCGTCGCTTTGCGGCCGTAAAGTTCCCGGTTGCTTTCCTCGTCCGGGCGAAGCGTCGCGCCTTCGAGCGAGATGCCCGCGAACAGCCCCTGCGAACGGGAATAAGACAGCATTTCCGCGTTCATCTCGGCATCCGTCTGAGCGGCCAGGTCCCGGCCCACCGGGCCCGCCGCTGCGGTTGCTTCTCCGCCGATCGTAAACTTGTCGGATAAGAGGTGCTTCATCCCGCCATCGTTCATCACTAGTAATACAACATCGGTATCCGAAGCGCCAATCTGGAATCCGACACTGCCACCTTCAACCCGCATCGAGGCCGGCGCGCTCCAGCCCACGCCACCTTGCCGTCGGCATGCTGCGAACCCGCGGCCATACTTCGCGCCGAGGATGAACCCGGCCTTTTTCATGCCTGGTACGACAACCACGCATTTCGCTTTATTAATCAGATCCTGGGGGATACCTTGATCGGCAGCTTTCATCATATCGGTCAGCGCGTCGGCTGAAGCGTCCAGCCTGTCGTTGACCTTGGCTTCTCTTTCCGCCGCGAAAGCCACGGCACTCATAGAACCGGCAACTGCCAAAATGGCTACGAATGTTTTGCGCATTCACAGTTCTCCTCTTCAGGCTTCAATAGAGCACCTCGGCTTCCAGTGTCCGGAGGTCACGTGAACGGCGGTACTTAGAGGCGGTAACCTATGCGTTGCGCGCAACGGCAAGCCGAACGCGGCGCGTTGTTACCAGCCTGGAAGGAGGCGTGATTCGACCACGAGGTGTAAGATCTGCATCGCGGCACGCAGAAGCTGCCGAAGATAGAGGCCCTTCGCCCGCCCGTTGCATTTCGGTTCCCTTCTTCCCCGCCATCCGAGCACCACGGCCACCAGCATCGCCGCCAGGCTCATCGCGCGACACTCTCTGAGCCGCAACTTGCGAAAATCCCTGCTGGACAGACTCCGAGACACCGCCCCGCCGTCGGGCATGGGACAAGCAGCCCTGACAGACGTTCACTAGTGCCATCGCTGGCAACGTCGAACCTGCAGGGTGCAGATTCCAAGGGGTGGTAGGCTCTGCAAGTCGGCGCGAACAATACGCGAACATCGCGGGGCCCAAAACAGCCCAAATGATCCTACACCATCCTAAATCACGTACCACGTAAGTCGGGCAGCGTCAGTTACATCCGCCGATTCCAGACCAGTTCGCGGCATCGGTAGGCGGCCCTGAAAAGGCTGGCCTTGGGACGCCGGCTAGATCGCAACTATCCGCCCAGAAAGGCTGCATGGGAGAATGAACGAGGTGGGCATTCCCATGCGAGATGCGATAAGAAGGGCGTTTGACCCGCTGGGCCAAGCCGCGCTGCCCGCGGGCACGGTGAATCCGGAAGACCGGTTTTGGAAGTCATGACAGTGTCGGCAACCTTTGAACCTCGTCTCGACATCCTGCCCGCATGCCAACGGCGGCTGTGGCCGGAACTGGACGCCGTGCCGTCAGCCTTCGTGCTCTACGGTGGCACTGGCTTGGCACTCCAGCTCGGCCACCGGGTTTCGGAAGACTTTGATTTCTTCTCATCCTCTGGTTTTAACCCTGCCAGATTGCAGTCACGGCTTCCCTTCTTCAAGGATTTGGACCCGGCTGATCCAGACGCCTGGGTGCATCACGAGCGCGACAACCTGGAGGCCTTCGTAAACCGTTAAGGTTGCTTTCTTTGGCGGACTCGATACTCTACGGCGGATTGAGGATCCGAGGCAGGCGGCTGGATCTCGCGTTTGGGTGGCATGGTTGATAGACCTGGCTGGCATGAAGATGCGGGTGATTCAGGTTCGGGGGAGTTGGAAGGACTACGTGGACATTCACACGCTGGTGTCTCACGGGGTGGACGTGCCCAGCGGATTGGCGGCGGCCCATGCGATCGACCCGAGCTTCGATCCGATCACGAGTATTCGCGCTTTGCAGTTTTATGGCGATGGAACACTGAATCGGGTCCCGGTGGCTGTGCAGCGGGATCTGACCCGGTGGGCACTGGCAGTTGACCTGGGCGAGTTGCCTGCATTGCATCCGCAGCACGGTTTGAGTCCAGGAGGGCTGGAGCGATGAGCCTCACGACTCCCTATCCGGCCGACTTGCTGCAGGTGGCACGGAAGGTAGTTTGGTATGAGAAGCCGGAGGAAACCCTGGCCGATCTGATCACGTTTTTGACGCACTTGATGGTTTACGGATCCCCGGCGGATGTTTCAGTGGCCGAGCGCTACGTGCCACAAGAAGAATTCCGAAGATTACTTGAGCATGCTCCGGCCGGAGTGTTTACGCGGGATGTTTGGAAGAAGTGGCATGAACGGTTTGGGATGTCAGTCCCACCTTTACCACGGCGCCGGTTCCCAGATGGTTCGTTAGGTCCGGAGGCGGGACATTTCTTTGGTCGGTAGTTCTACGATGTGGTGGAACTCCGAAAACCGGATGATGTTGCTGACCGCCTGAACGATCCGGTTACTGGAGCCCCAGGATCTATTCGCCGCGAGAGGTAGTTACGCCATGAAACCCAGGAAGGAATTTGACTGTGTCGAGATGAAGGCGGAAACTCAAGCGCGCCTTCTGTGCGAGGTTGCTGAACTTGGTACTAGTATAGTGTCTCATAGATAGCTTTACCTTTAGGTGGTCTTGGTTCATACTATAGGAGCGATGCCCCGTGCTCCCGCTGCTGCGCTGGTTGTCACCGCTGAAGAACGCGGCGAACTGGTGCAGT
>JBAVYH010000063.1:0-51731 GCA_049698695.1 Bryobacteraceae bacterium
TCGGGAGAACCAGATGGCCGCATGTACACCTCCCGAGATCAGTATAGGACATTAGTTATGCAGGAAGCAATAAAGCCCGACTGCTTACTACGCTTCTGCGGCACGGCTCAAGCCGTGCCCTGATACACAACTAATCCGCAACTACAGCGTGGAATTTCGGGCGGCTCACATCTTCGCGCACTCGGAAATGCGGAAACTCCGCGAGCCGGGCATGCCCGGCCCCTACGGCCGAATCGTTATTGCCGCGGCTTCACGTCTCCGCAATCGGGGCCGAGGTACCTGGTGTTGACGGTGATGTTCATCTTCATGCCGCCCTCCTGAGACATCTGCATCGTCACCTTTCCGGACTCCGGGCTAAGCGCTTCGAACATCATCTTGCCGGTGATCTTGCCCCTATCCGAGGTGCATTCGACGTCAGCCTCCTGCTTGGTGGAGGACGAGCTGACCAGCTTGTACTGGCAGTTCTTCCGCTGCTGGGCGCCGAAGTCGAGCGCGTGGCTCAACGCCTCCTTGGTCAGGCAAGACTTGACGGTCATCGGCTGTCCGCCGCGGCCCGCCATCATGGCTTCCATTTGCGCCCGCCGGTCGGGCGGCACCTGCGACAGCATCGCATCGGGCAACTGCATCTTCGTGGTCACCGTGGCTTCCCACAAACCGGGCTTCACCGCCAGCGGCGTGAAGTCGCCCGCCGCCGCAATCAGCGGCAACAGCAGCATTGCTCCTATCACAATCCCGTTTCTCATCAGTCCTCCGCCCGGTCCCGCAGGGACCGATCACTCGAAGCATGGCATACGCAAGCCCGCGCGCGCAATGCAGCCGGTACCATTCAGGCGCTGGCGGGGCCTGGTGGCATGGCTCCGGGGTTCGGTTCTTATTGAGAAACCGGTCGCTAACGGTCGCTGCTTCGAACGGAGCCGCGACCGTCAGCGAGCGGTGCGGCGCATGAGCATAATCTCGCGCGATCGAGATCCTAGTGCATGGCACCGCCGCGCACCTGATAGCGGGGCTTCTTCATCACCAGCAGCAACGGCAGCATGAGCAGAAAAACCACCGCCAGCACCAGAAACGTATCCACGAATGAGACCATCGCGGCCTGCCGCTGGACCATGCCCCAGATCACGCCGTAAGCGCGTTGCAGCACGGTAGCGGGGTCGCTGCCGTGCGCGATCATGCTGGTCTGGATGCCCCGCGCCATGGACCGCACCTGCGGGTTGAGCGCGGTGACATGCGCGCCCAGCAGTTGCGTATGGAACTGCTGGCGGCGGAACAAATAGGTGGTGGCACTGGCGATGCCGAAGCTGCCGCCAAGATTGCGCATCAGGTTGAACATGCTGGTGGCGTTGCCCATCTCTTCGCGCGAGATGCGATCCATGGTAGCGGTGGTCAACGGCACAAACAGCATCGCCAGCGAAGCCCCCTGGATGAACTGCGGCCAGAAGATTTCCCAGTAGCCGGCGTTCAGATTCAGCCGGCCCAAAGCGTAGAGGCTCCAGGAGGCGATGGTGATCCCGACGGCGAGCACCTTGCGCGGGTCGAAGCGGGCCATCACGGTGCCCACCACCGGCATTATCAGAAACGACCCCAGACCGCGGGGCGCCATGGCAACGCCGGCATCGAGCGCCGAGTACCCGAGCAGCGTCTGGAGAAAAATAGGCAGCAACAGCAGGCTGCCGTACAGCACGAAGCCGAGCACGGTCATCAAAAACACGCCTGCGGCGTAAGTCCGCTCTTTGAATACGCGCAGGCGCACCACCGGGTCTCGCGTGGAAAACTCATGCGCCACGAAAATCACCAGCGCCGCCACCGCCGTCGCGGTCAGCGCGGTAATCCAGTGAGAACCGAACCAGTCTTCCTCCTGCCCCTTGTCGAGCACCACCTGCAGCGCGCCCACCCACACCGCCAGCAGGCCGATGCCCCAATAATCGATTCCCAATCCGCGGCGGCGAATGTAGGACGGGTCGAAGATGAACAGCCGCGTCATGATGATCGACGCCAGACCCACCGGCAGGTTGATGTAGAACACCCATCGCCAGCTCCAGTTGTCCGTCAGCCAGCCGCCGATCATCGGGCCGAGCATGGGCGCCACCACGATGCCGAGCCCCCAGAACGCCATCGCCTTGCCGCGGTCGCGCGGCGGGAAAGCCTCCAGCATCACGGCCTGCGAGAGCGGCTGCAACGCTCCGCCCGTCGCCCCCTGCACCACACGAAACAAGATCAACACTTTCAGTGATGGCGACATGCCACAGAGGACCGATGCCGCCGTGAACCCGAACACGGATGTCATCAAGATTCGCTTGCGCCCGAAGCGGCTCGCCAGCCACCCGGTCATGGGCAAGACCACCGCGTTGGCCACCAGGTAGGAGGTCAGCGCCCACGCCGCTTCGTCTACGCTCACCGAAAGGCTGCCCGCGATGTGCGGCAGCGACACGTTGACTACGGTCGTGTCCAGCACCTCCATGAAGGTGGCGAACATTACCGCAACGGCTACAATCCAGGGGTTGACGTGCGGAACATGCGAACTCTCAGACGGCATCCCGGCCCTTGCTTATTTTGTAACACGCGCCGGAGGCTTTCTGCCCGATAGGGCGCCCGGGTGCGGAGATTGGGCGGCGAAGAGTTACACCGGTTGGCGCTCGATCAACGCTCCGGAAGCGATGTCGAGAACTGTTACAATGGGGTCGAATTATCGTGCGGCACGCCGCTCTGGCGCGTTGCTCGGTGATCGGCATGAAATGAAAAAGAAACGGTAGGCCTTGTCATGCGTACGATCCATCTGCTCGTCGCTGCCGCCGCGCTGCTCACACTGGTTTCTTGCAGCCGGGATCCCAATGTCGCGAAGCGGCGCTACCTGGAGAGCGGCAACCGGTACTTCGATAGGGGCAAGTACAAAGAAGCCGCCATCATGTATGCCGACGCGCTGCAGAAGGACCGTTTGTGGGGACCGGCTCACTACAAGCTGGGGCTCACCTGGGTCAAGACCGGCAACCTGGGCGGCGCGCTGAACGAGTTCCACAAAGCCATCGAGCGCCTGCCAAAGGATTCGCCGGACCGTTTGGACGCAACCGTCAAAATCTGCGAAATCTATCTGGCAGCGGAACGGACCCGCGACAATCCGGCCATGATGGCGGAAACGCAAGGATACATCAAGGACCTGCTGACGCGCGATCCGAACTCTTACGACGGGTACCGGCTCAGCGGCGATTTCGATTTCGTGCGCGCGCAGCAAGCCCTCAGCACGGGCCGCCGCGACGAGGGCAAGACCCTGCTGGACAATGCTCAGGCGGAGTACGAAAAGGCCAATGCCATCAAACCCGGCGAGACCGGAGTTTCCATGCAGTTGGCGCGCGTGGCGGCCGAGAAGGGCAAGTTCGACGAAGCTGAGAAGATTTACCGGCAGGTAATCGACAAGGACAAGACCTATCGAGCCGCATACAACGAGCTGTACCGCTTGCAGGTGCTGGCGGAAAAGAATCTGGACGCCGGCGAGCAGACGCTGAAGCTCGGCTATCGGAATGATCCCAAGGCGTACAGTTTTCTGACCGCGCTGGCCGTGCAATACAGCTATCAGGGCCGCAAGGACGACATGCTCAAGGTGCTGCAGCAGATCAAGTCCCTGAAGGATTTCCCGGATGGATACCTGGTAGTGGGCGACTTTTACCGGCGGCTGGGAGACACCGATGCGGCGATTAAAGAGTATCGCCAGGGCCAGGCACAAGATCCCAAGCGGAAGACGGTGTACCTGAAGCGTGTCGTGGAAGCTCTGATGGCGCGCGGGAGGGGGGCCGAGGCGGAAGAAATCAACCGCCAGCTTTTGAAGGACAACCCCCAGGACAGTTTCGCCAAGGAAATCGAAGGCAGCCTGCTGCTGGATCGCGGCGATCTCGCTACGGCCATGGTGGATCTGCAGGCAGCAGTCACGGCCGACCCGCACAATCCGGTGAACCATTACCGGCTGGGCCTGGCGCACAAGGCGCGCGCGGTGGCTGACCGCGCCGTCGCCGCCGGTGAGTTGGAACAGGCCCGGCAGGAATTCGAAAGCGCGCTGGCAATTCGTCCCGATTTCATCCAGGCCCGGCTGGAATTGGCGCGGCTCGAAATCGCCAAGGGAGATTACGATGCCGCGCTGAAAACGGCCCAGCAGGCGCTGGCGGTCGACCGGTCGAACCTGCCTGCGCAGATCATCGAATCGGCCGCGCTGCTGGCGGAGAAAAAGACCGATGACGCGCGGCAACTGTTGGAGGACCTCCGCGCCAAGACCCCCGATTCGCCGGACGTGGTCTTCCAGTTGGGACGGCTGAACCTGGTCGAAAAGAATTACAAGGAAGCCGATCAAGACTTCCGGCGCACTTACGATCTGAATCCGGCCAATATCCGCGGGATGACCGGGCTGGTGGAAAGCGACTTGCTGCAGAACAAACCGGACGCCGCTATCCAAACGCTCAAAGCCGAACTCGCCAAGAGCCCCGAGCGTAACGACATGAAGCTGTTGTTGGCCGATGTGGAAGTGAGGATCGGCAGTTTGGATGAGGCCATCGCCGACTACCAGTCGATCGTGGACAAGCTGGGCAAGGACTCCAAGGCCCAGGCCCGAATCTATATTCGGCTCGGCGAAGCCTACCGCCGCAAGGGAGATCCCGCCGACGCCATCCAGGCCTTCCAGAAGGCCCGCGCGATTCTTCCCGACGACGAGACGGTGCTGAGTTCGCTGGCGCTGGTGCTCGATGCCGCGCAGCGCTGGAGCGAGGCCATACAAGTCTACAACGCCGCCATCAGGCTGGCGCCCAATGACGGCGTCAGTCTGAATAATGATGCGTTCCTCCTCGCCGAACATGGCGGCGACTTGGATCAGGCTCTCACCATGGCGCAGCACGCAACGCAACTGCTGCCCGACTACGCCGAAGTGTCCGATACGCTGGGCTGGATTTACCTGAAGAAGAACTTGAGCGACCAGGCAATTGAAATCTTCAAGCGAAACGTGGCGCGGCAGCCGAGTTCTTCCACCTATCGCTATCACCTCGGCATGGCGTGGTACCAAAAGGGCGACAAGAGCCAGGCGCACCAGGCACTGCTCGAAGCCTTGAAGTACAATCCCTCGGCGGTCGAGAAGCAAAAGATACAAGAGCTGCTGGCCAAGCTCTGACACCGCCGCTACGCGGCCAGTTTCGCCAGTTCGTCCAGACTCAAGCGGCCGGTATAGATAGCCATGCCAAGGGCCGCGTTCACGTTCATGTCGAGCAGGGCGCGCACTTCTTCCAAGGTGGTGATGCCGCCGGCGGCGGTGAGCTCGAGCGTGGTGGCCGCGCGCAGACGGCGAAACCACGCGAGATCCGTGCCCTGCATCATGCCTTCCCGATCCACCCAGGTGCAGAGAAAGCCGCCGCAGTAGGGTTCGAGCAAGCCCAGCATACGCTCGGCGGTGAAGTCCGTGGCCTCCTGCCAGCCTTTGACCACGATCCGGCCGCCCTTCGAATCGGCCGCGATTAGCAGCCGCTCGCGGCCGATGGCGCGCCCGAGAGCGCTCAGGAACGCCTCGTCGATCCCTTGCGGAGTGAAGGCTGCGGTGCCGACGATCACCTTGTGCGCACCCTGTTCGACGAGCGCCCGGGCGCGCTCCACCGTGCGCACTCCGCCGCCCACGCGCGTCACCGCCCCCGCCGCTAGCATTCGCACCAGTTCCGCGTTGGAACCGCGGCTCATGGCGGCATCCAGATCGATCACCTGGATTTCAGGAAACGCCGCGAACCGGCGCAGCATCTCTTCCGGCGAATCGGCTTCGAGCGCCTTCTCGCGGCCCTGCACCAGTTGCACTACCTTGCCATCCATCAAGTCGATGCAAGGAAAAATCATCCTGCTATCCTCACCGGAATGCCGTGCCGGTCGAGTTCTTCCTTCAACTGGTTGACGGTATATGTTCCGTAGTGGAAGATGGAGGCCGCCAGCGCCGCGTCAGCGCAGCCTTCCGTCAACACGCGCACGAAATGCTCCGGCTTGCCGGCGCCGCCGGAAGCGATGATGGGGATTCGCGTGGCAGAAGAAACCGCACGGGTCAGCGCGCAGTCGAAGCCGTCCTGCACGCCGTCGGTATCCATGGAAGTGAGCAGGATTTCGCCCGCGCCCAGGGCTTCGCCCCGCGCCGCCCATTCGATGGCGTCGATGCCTTCGTCGTCGCGGCCGCCGCGCGTGTAAACGTGCCATTGTCCGGGAGAGTGGCGCCGGGCGTCGATCGCCAGCACCACCGCCTGCGCGCCGAATTCGCGGCTCAATTCGGTAATCAGCTCCGGCCGCCGCACCGCGGCCGTGTTGACGGAGACTTTGTCGGCTCCCGCCATCAGAATTCGGCGCGCGTCCGCCACGGAACGGATGCCGCCGCCCACCGCCAGCGGGATAAACACTTTGCGCGCGGTACGCTCCACCACGCCCGCCATAATCTCGCGCGCGTCGCTGGAGGCGGTGATATCGAGAAACACCAGCTCGTCGGCGCCATCGCGGTTGTAGCGGTCCGCTAGTTCCACCGGGTCGCCGGCATCGCGCAGGTTGACGAAGTTGACGCCTTTCACCACGCGGCCGCCGGTGACGTCAAGACAGGGAATAATCCGTTTTGCCAGCATTGATTAATCCACGCCGCTCGCCCGAACCCTCCGACAATGTTGGTCGCCTGTGGGGCAGCTTGCCAAGCTGCGGGCCGATTGCCAATCGGCCCACGCGGCGGTTGGCAACCGCCGCGCAGGATACCATCCTGCCCCACAAACAACACTCACACGGCCGCGTACTCGATCAAACGGCCTTCGCTCACATCTCCACGAAATTCCGCACAATCTTCAATCCGACCGGCCCGGATTTCTCCGGATGGAATTGGACTCCGAATACGTTGTCCGCCTCCAGCACCGCGGTGTAAGGGGCCGCATACGTGCAAATCGCCGCCGCGCGCCGATCCACCGGCACGTAATAGCTGTGCGCGAAGTATACGAACGGCCGGCCAGGCAAATCCCGCACCAGCTTCGAACCGGCCTTCACTTCCAACTCATTCCAGCCCATGTGCGGCACGCGCGCATCATCCGGGAACCGGCGCACCACGCCGGCGAACAGGCCCAGGCCGCGCACCTCCGGCGCTTCTTCACTGGCTTCGAACAGCGCCTGCAAGCCAAGGCAGATCCCCAGGAACGGCACGCCGGCGTGGATGCGCTCCAGCAGTTCCGCGCGCACATCCAGCGCGTCCAGCGCCCGCATCATCTGGCCAAAGTGGCCCACGCCGGGAAGCAGGATTTTATCCGCCCGCCGCAAACCCGCGCGGTCCCGCACCAGCGCGTAAGCGCAGCCCAACTCCGCCAGCGTGTTCTCCACCGATCGCAAATTCCCGGCCCCGTAATCGAAAATCGTGATCATGAGGACTCTCCGGTGCCTACCGCTCCCTTATGGTCGTGGCTCCGATACGCATTTCGGAGCCGCGACCGTAAGGGAGCGGAGATCGAACCGGTCATAGCAACCCTTTGGTCGAGGGCAACTGGTCCTTCAGCCGCGCATCTTTCGAGCAGGCATACCTCATCGCCCGCGCCCAGCATTTGAAAATCGCTTCCACCTTGTGATGGCTCGACCGGCCATACATCACCTTGGCGTGCAGATTCGCGCCCGCGTTATTCACGAAGCCGTCGAAGAAATCTTCCAGCAGTTCGGCCTGCAGATCGCCCACCAGCCGCACCCGCACCAGGTCTTTGTAGACCAGCGCCGGCCGCCCGCCCAGATCCACTGCGACCACCGCCATCGTTTCATCCATCGGCATCACAAAATAGCCGGCGCGATTGATGCCTCTGCGGTCGCCCAGCGCCTGCGCAAAAAGCTGGCCGAGCACGATGCCGACGTCTTCCACCGTGTGGTGCTGGTCGACATCCAGGTCGCCTTCGGCGTGGAGCGTCAGGTTGAAGCCGCCGTGCTTGGAGAATAGCTCCAGCATGTGATCGAAAAATCGGATGCCGGTCGATATTTCGTAGCGCCCCCGGCCGTCGATGTTCAGCCGACCGGCGATGCGCGTCTCCCTTGTGTCGCGGCGAATGACGGCCTGCCTCATGCTGCGAATACCTCTTCGAGATAGTTGATGTCATCGACAAGGGCGTACGCGCCCTGCTCCTGAAACAGAAACACCAGGTCGACGTAGAGCGGATTGGCGGGCGCTGCGATCCCGATGAACGCTGCGCCCGCTGCACGCGCGCATCGCGCGTCATCCACCGTATCGCCCACATAGTAGGCTTTCGCACCGGGATTCGCGTCCAGTATTTGCAGCAGGCCCTCCGGGTCCGGCTTCTGCCGCTCGACCTCGCCCATGCCGACGATGGGCGAGAACTCGAGCTCCGGCGCGAACCGCTGCAGGGTCAGCTCAGCTTCCCGCCTCGGCCGCCCGGTGAAGAGCGCGAAGCGAAATTGCCGGTTGAGCTTTTCGAGCGTTCCCGGCCGCGCCACCCACCGCTCGCGCAACATCAGGCCATCCGTTCCGTTGCCGTGGAAAATGGATTGGAAGTGCGCCTTCACTTCTTCAAAGGGCGCATCGACGCCCGCTTCGGCGACGATGTGGTGCGACAGTTTCCAATCGTCGTTCCAACCGCCCTGGTTCTTGAACTGTTGGATTTCGGCGGGCGCCAGCCGGCGGCCGGTGAAGTGCTCGACCGTGCGCGCGATGGTTTCGCGGTAGGACTCCGTCACATCCACCAGCACGCCGTCCATGTCGAAGATGAGGATCGGTTGACTCATCGCTGCCAGACCTTTTCAAGCGCCGCCAGCAAACGCCGCGTCTGCTCGCGCGTGCCCACGGTGATGCGGACGCAGCCGGGCGCTTCATAGCTGCGGTCGCGCACCAGGATGGCTTGCGCGCCCAGCGCGTCGCGCACCTCGATTGCGCGCGCGCCAAGATTTCCCAAGACGAAATTCGCCGAGCTGGGAACGTAGCGGATGCCCAGCTTTTCGAGGCCGTAGCACAGCAGCTCGCGCGCGGCCAGCACTTCGGCGACGTAAGTCCGG
Source organism: Bryobacteraceae bacterium (assembly GCA_049698695.1). Classification (GTDB taxonomy): domain Bacteria; phylum Acidobacteriota; class Terriglobia; order Bryobacterales; family Bryobacteraceae; genus Bog-375. Next base: position 9,007 of record JBAVYH010000063.1, read on the forward strand.
ACGTAGTCCTCGTCCGCCACCGCCGCCTGCGCCGCCGTTACCGCCAGCGAGTTCACGCTGTAGGGCGACTGCGCCTTGTGCAGCAGGCGAACGTTGGCCTCGTGCGAAAACAGGCAGCCCAGCCGCATGCCCGCCATGCCGAACACCTTGGAAAACGTGCGGCTGACGAACAGGTTGGGCACGCGCTCGATTTCGCCCAGCGCGGTCACGCCGCTGAATTCGTAGTAGGCTTCATCCACCAGCACCGCGGCCTTGCGCGCGTGGTGCAGTATGCGCTCGATTCCCAGCAGGGAGACGCCGGTTCCGGTCGGGTTGTTAGGATTGGCCAGCAAGATAGCGCGGGTCGCCGGCGTGATCGCCTCCAGCAGCGCGTCCAGCGGAAACTCCATTCCCGGCGGCGTGTATTCCACTGCGCGAATCCGCGCGCCCGCCACTTCGGCGTAGAAGCGGTACATGGCGTAGGCCGGCTTCAGCAGCAACACCTCCTGGCCGTCGTCGACGTATGTGTTGATGAAAACCTGGATCGCCTCGTCGGTGCCGTTGGTAAAAACGAATTGCTCCGGCCGCACGCCGAAGTAACCCGCGATGGCCCGCTTGGCCTCGCCGTACTCGGGATACACCGCCAGGCTGGCCGCATCGAGCGCGCCCGAGAGCGCTTCGATCACGCGCGGCGAACAGCCCACCGTGTTTTCGTTGAAGTCCAGCCGCAGCTTGCCCGCGCGCCCTGCGGTGGGCGGCGAATAGGGCGCCATGGCGAGCACCGCCGGCCGCGGCTGAATGGCGCCGCGCGGCAGCTTGGGCGATTTACCGGGCACCGGTCCGCACCTCCACCGATCGGGCGTGCGCCTCCAGCCCTTCGGCGCGCGCCAGGGTGACGATCGCCGGCTTCAGCCTCGCCAGGCCGGCCGCGCTCAGTTGCTGCACCGAGATCACCTTGACAAAATCCGTTACCGCCAGGCCGCCCCGTATTCGGGCCGCTCCACTGGTGGGCAGCACGTGATTCGGGCCCGACGCATAATCGCCCGCCGCTTCCGGGCTGAACGGCCCGATGAAAACGCTGCCGGCGTGTTCGATCCCCTGCAGCAGCTTTGCATCCGGTATGCTCAAATGCTCCGGCGCGAAGCGGTTGGAAAGTTCCACCGCTCGCTCGATCGACCGCACCAGCACGATGGCCGAGTTTCGCGCGATGGATTGCGCCGCGACGGCCGCGGTCGGCAGCACGGCGAGCTGTCGCTCCACTTCTTCAGCCACTGCCACGGCCAGCCGCCGCGAAGTGGTCAACAACACAGCCGAAGCGTCCACATCGTGTTCCGCCTGCGCCAGCAGGTCGGCCGCCAGATAGCGCGGATCGCCTTCGGCCGCGATGATGAGAATCTCCGTAGGCCCGGCCACGAAGTCAATGCCGACTTCACCGGCCAGCAGCCTTTTCGCCGCCGCCACGTAGATGTTGCCCGGCCCCACGATGCGGTCGGCCTTGGGCACGGTGTGGGTACCGTATGCAAACGCTGCGATGGCTTGCGCGCCGCCCATTTCAAAGACGCGCGTCAAGCCAAGCATAGCCGCCGTTCCCCACACCTGGTCCACCGGTTTGGGCGAGGCCACGCAAATGTTCGCGACCCCCGCCACCTGCGCCGGCACCGCCGTCATCAGAATTGTCGAAGGCAAAGGATAGCGTCCGGCCGGAACGTAGGCCGCAACCGTGCCGAGCGGGCGCACCACCTGCCCTACACGCACGCCGCCCGATTGCCGCATCCAGCTCCGCGGCAGTTGCCGCCGCGCGAAATCGCGAATGTTGGCGGCAGCGGTCCGAACCGCGCGACGGAACTCCGAGTTCAGCCGGCGCCGCGCCGCCGCCAGTTCCTCTTCGGAAACGCGCACCGTGCGCCGCTCCAATCCGTCGAACTTGCGGGCGTATTCCATCAGCGCGCGGTCTCCGCGCCGGCGCACGGCTTCGAGGATGGGCCGCACCACGGCCTCGGCGGCATCCATGCGCGCCGCCCGCCGCCGCAACAGGGCGTCCGCATCTTCGCTTTTGATAATCCGGATCACAGCACGATCTTGTTGAGCGGGTATTCCACGATTCCCTGCCCGCCCGCCTGTTTCAGCCGCGGAATGATGTCGCGCACCGTGGATTCATCGAGGATGGTGTTCACCGCCAGCCACTCCTCGTCGCTCAGTTGGGAAATGGTGGGCCGCTTCAGCGCCGGCAGCACCGCCAGCACGGCCTGCAAGTTGTCCCTGTGCACGTTCAGCATCAGCCCCACTTTGCCCAGCGCGTTGATGGCGCCCTGGAGCAGCATCGTCATGTCTTCCAGCTTGCGCCGCTTGGCCGCATCCTCCCACGAGCTCCGGTTGGCGATCAACTGCGTGTTCGATTCCATTACCGTGTCGATGATCTTCAGTTTGTTGGCGCGCAGCGACGAGCCGGTTTCGGTTACCTCGACGATGGCATCGGCCAGCACCGGCGGCTTCACCTCGGTGGCGCCCCAACTGAATTCCACTTTCGCCGTGACGCCGTTACTGGCCAGATAGCGCCGCGTGGTCTCGACCAGCTCGGTGGCGATGATCTTGCCTCCCAGGTCCTTCACGCTGCGGAACGGAGAAGCCTCCGGCACGGCCAACACCCAGCGCACCTTGCCGAAGCTTTGCTTGGCGTAGATCAGGTCCGCCACCGCGACCACTTGCGCGCCGTTCTCTTCAATCCAATCGCGGCCGGTCAGGCCCGCATCCAGAATGCCGTCCTCCACGTAGCGCGCCATTTCCTGCGCGCGGATCAGCATGCATTCGATTTCCGGATCGTCGATGCCGGGGAAATACGACCGGCTGCTGGTGGTGATGACGTATCCCGCGCGCCGGAACAGATCCACCGTGGCATTTTCGAGGCTGCCTTTGGGGATGCCCAGTTTCAGCTTCACGCCTTGCCTCCGTAGACCGCTTTCGGATCGTAGGTCCGCGGCTCCGCCACTTTCCAAACGCCCGAATCCAGGCGCCGGAAGAAGCAACTTTCGTAACCTTCGTGACAGACGCCGGGGCCCTGCGCTTCCACCTTCACCAGCACCGCGTCGCGGTCGCAATCGGTGGCGATTTCCTTCACCAGCAACCGGTGGCCTGAGGTCTCGCCCTTCAGCCACAGCTTCTGCCGCGAGCGGCTCCAGAAGGTCGCAAAGCCGCTTTCCACCGTCTTGCGAAAGGCCTCCTCATTCATAAAGCCCACCATCAGCACGCGTCCGCTCGAGTGGTCCTGGATGACGGCGGTGATCAGGCCGCCGGATTTTGCGAAATCGAGAATCATCGTAAAACAAAAAAAGCCCGCCGATTTCGCGGCGGGCGTCCTTTCCATTCTTTCTAGTGGAAATTATTGCAGCGCCCGTCGCGTGGAGCTGTGATGATGATGCCGCGCGAGGGTGACGCTTGCCATAAGTCAGTAGTGTAGCACAGAGCCGCACGGGCGCATCAACGCCGGAGGGAACCCGCGAAGCACCGAACCTGACTGCGGCCAAAATTGCGGTTCAGCTTGCCAGAACGACCCGATTCGCGGACGGCTCTGGAGCGGCGGATTCGCCGGTTCCGACGCGGGCCACGACTGCCAGTGCGGCAAGATAAAAGAGGCCGCCGATGATCATGGTTTCGACCAGTCCCAGATAGATAGCCGAGACCAGCGCGCACACCGATCCAAGCACGCTGGCCGCCGCGTTAAGCGCCCAGGCCCAGCGGACCGAAGGCGCGTGCCACTGCTCCAGGCGGCGGAGGCCGCTGGGGAACGGCATGCCCATGACGAATCCCAGGGGAGCGATCAGCGCCACCGTAATCACCGCCTTGAGTGGCAGCGGCAGCCAGACCAGCGCGGTGAGAAGCGAAGCCAGCGCCACGGCGAGCAGCGCGGCCAGCATCGCCACGCATCCCAATGCCTTGACAAGGCGGCTCTCGAGGTGCGCCGTGAGGCGGCCGGCGGCGGCGCTGCCCAGCCCGCTCGAAACCAGCAAGGAAAAAATGACCACCGTGAGGGCGGGCGTGGGGTGGCCCAGGAAGAGCACGAATCGCTGGATCAGTGCCACCTCGATGAGGATGTAGCCGGCGCCGATAAACAGGAAGTAGAGCAGGAATTTCAGCACGCCCGCGTGGCGCGGCAAGCGCGTGCCCAGCACCAGCGGCGGCAACAGCAGAATCAGCAGGGTGGCGATGACGGAAATCAGCGCCAACCCAAACAGCAGCGGCACGGCTTTGTTCACCTTGTAATCCGCCGTATCGTGAGATGCCGTTCTCAGGAATACCATCAGGTCGCGCGGCTGCACGGTGTAAAAGAAGAAGGGCCGGTTGTCGGTAACGGGGCGGATATCGAAAACGAAGTTCCGTTCGAAGCCGGCCGGGTCGGACGTGTGCAGCAGTTCGTAGAACGGATTTTGAATGTCGGCGTCGGGCAGGTAGATGGCCTGCATGTTGGCGGCGGCGAACAAGGCGCGAGCCCGGTCGCAATCGGCGGCGCTGAGAGGTTTGCGGCTGATGATGGCGGTATCCTGCGCACCCCATCCCTGGACGGAGCCGGCCCGGCCCACGATCACGTGCCGCCAGGCTTGATTCTCGCCTAACTCGGACAGCGCCTCGCGGGCGAGCGAAATCAAACGCAGCGATTCGCGCGGCGGATCGAATCCCCAGCGGGTGAACGCCACCACGCCGTCGTCGGTAAGGTGCTCGAGGTAATCGCGGAATGCGTCCACGGTGTAGAGGTTGTTCTCCGAAAGCGCGAAAGCGCCGGCGGCGGTAGACGCCCACGTATCGACCAGCGTCGCCTGCAGCACCTGGTATTTGGCGGTGCTGCGGCGCACGAAGCTGCGCCCGTCTTCCACGTAAATATGAACGTCGGGCCGCAGGTAGAGGCCGTGGCTGAGCCCCGGGAAGCGCTGCTGCATGATGGTGGTGGCGATGATGGGATTAATTTCCACGCCGGTAATGTCGTGGCTGCCGTAAACCAGCGCGCGCGCCACGTCCCAGCCGCCGCCGGGCCCGATGATCAGCGTCTTGCCGCCCGGCCGGAGCGCGTAGGGCAGCGCCGGGCCCTGGTACATCAAGTCGTGGCGTTGGCCGGCGGTGAGGTGGTCGAAATCGAAGTTGGCGATGTCGGTGGCGGCGTCGGCGTCGATCACGATGCTATAGCGGCCTTCGCTCGAGCGATCCACCAGCCCGATGCGCGAAAAGACGTTCCAGTGCTGGAAGATTTCGTGCGAAATGGTCTGCCCCTTGGCGTGGCGAACGTCGATGAAGTGATAGCGCTGATTCAGAATCAGAAACGCCACCAGCGCCAGCGCCAGCGCCACCGAGACCACGCGGCCGCGCACCGAACCGGAAACGCTGTGCCAGATGGCGGCGGCGACGGCGAAGGTGATGGCCGCGCCCAGCACCGCGCTGACTCCGCCGAAGCCGTTGAGCAGCGGGTATAGCAACAGGCATCCGCCGGCGGCGCCGATCAGGTCGAAGAAGTAGACCCGGTGAACGTGCGCTATGGTTTCGCCGATGGCCAGCGACACGATGGCGCCGGAAACGAAAAACGGCAACGAGGTGCTGAAATAGATCAGCGCCAGATCCCAGTTCGTGGGGTTGTTATTCTGCGCCAGCAGCACCACCAGCGCGCCCACCACCAGCAGGCCGTTCAGCATGCTCAACCGGCCCAGGCTGGTCCACAGCGGCGCCTTCCAGCCCGCCACCACGTAAGAAAAAATGCCGCCGGCGCCGAGGCCGAACAGCGCAATCGAAATCGCCAGAAACGCGAAGTGGTAATAGAACACCACCGAGAAGATGCGCGTCAGCGAAAGCTCGAGCAACAGGGTGGCCAGGGTGGTCAAAGCCACACACAGGTAAACCTGAGGCCAGGGGATAGAAGCGCGTTTCAAAGGGTTCAACCCTTATGGTAGCGTGGCGCGGCGGCGCCAGTCAGCGCCGCGGCGTGGATGCTTGAATGCTGCGTTATTGCACCTGGATGTTGGCGGCGTTGCTGGTGGTCGAATCCGGAAATGCCAGGGACACCTGAACCGTGCCCGTGGGACAGTCCTGCGGAATCTGCACGTTGACCTGGTATAGACCGGCATAGTTCGGGGACAGGCCCGCGTAGGCGACGGAATCGGGAGGGACGGTGATTGGTACCACGATCCCCGCCGAGTTCACAGTGAAAACAACGCTGGGCGTCGATGTCAACTGCGCTAGCGATGCAGGGGGACCTGGGGCGGGCTGGCCGGTTGCCACCGAGGGACTGGTGGGCCCGAGTCCGATCGCGTAAATCGTCAGATAGTCGCCCGGCGAGGCTGGCTGGGTGATGAAGTTGGGAATGGCGATGGTCGACGGCATGGGCAGAGTGTTGTAGCCGTTGCCCTGCGAGGCATCCACGATCGCCCCGTAGCCGCCGGTGCCGTAGAGCAGCAGCAGCCGGGGCGCGCGTGCGGCCACGTTGACCGACACCGCATTGCCCGGCTGGTTATTCGTCACCACCTGCACCAGCGCCGTTCCCGTGGGCGTATCCGTCGGCATCTGGAAATTGATCTGGCCGTAAGAAGAGAAGTACAGCGGCGCCTGCTCGCCATTGACGTAGACCGAAGCCCCGCCGAGCTGTGGCGCCAGTGGCGGCGCCGGTCCCACAGTCGGCTGTTGGAAGGAAAGCTGCTGGCCGAACAGCGCCGTGACATCGCCCGGTGTCACCGTCAGGCCGCTGGCGCCGAAGACGGCATCGTCCACCACGCCGTTATAGAAAATGGTGGGCGCAGCGGCGGCCACCACCTGAAAGGTCACGGGAATCACGCTGGGACTGTTGGCCGCATTGGACGCGATCGTCACCGACCCGGTGTACGTGTTGGCCGAAAGGCCGGTCGTGTCGAAAGCGAGCAGCACGGTGGTTCCGGAAACGGTCGCGGTGATCCCCGATCCGGACGCGGTCGCGCTGGAAATGGCCAGCGTTCCCAGCCCCGAATTGCTCAAGGTGACGGCCGCGTAACCAACCGGCGCGCCGACTGCAAGCTGTTCGGTCACCTGGCTGGCGGAGGCCTGCGCGATGGGCTGCGTGGTCACGTTCATGGTCACGGCGATGGTTTTATTGTCGGGGGCGAAGCTGGAGCCCGAAGTGACGATGGAGCCGGTGTAAGTGTTGCCAGCGGTATTGCTGGGCTGCGGGGTTATGTTGATCGCGTACGGGAGCGTGGTCTGGAAGCTGCCGGCGCCAGCCAGCGTCAGGCTCAACCAATTCGCTTTATCCTGGGTAGTGGACGTGCCCTTAAGGCAACCGTTGAGGTACGGGCAACTGGTAGTGCCCAGCGAAAACGGAACGGCGACGGTGCTTGCCTGTGCCGGCAGCGCCACGAAAGGCGCCACGTAGACATTCACGCTTGGCGGCACGGCACCGCCGATGAGCACGGTCACCGTAATTGTTTGCGGAGCGTCCACCGTGTCGGCCGAAGCCGTGACCGTGACAATGCCCGTATAGGCGGTTCCCGACGCCGCCAGCGACGCCGTGTTCAGCGCAAATACCAGCGGGATGCACTGGGTGGGAGAGCCCGTCGGGAGGACTACCATACAGGAGGTGGCCGCGCCGACACTGGGAGTAATCCAGGAAACCGACGAGCTGACGGCGGGCGCAAGCGTGCCGCCGCCGATGTTATATGCGACCACCGTCTGGTTGACACCGTTGGCGCCGGCAGCGATCGAAAGCGGTCCAACAGTGGCGCTCGACAGGCGCAGCATGGGCGCAGCCTCGAGCACGCTGCATCCTCCTATTGCTACAACAGAGAAAACGATTGAGCGAACGAATTGCACACCCATTCCAACACACCTTTCCTTGGAGCACGCAAATATAACCGACGCGGATGTAGCCGACGCGATTAATGAGCAGGAACGTTGCCACTTGCGCCGCGCCCTAACTGGCCGGCATACCATGGCGTGTTCCAATCCTAAGACCCGGAAACGGGTCTTTCCACTACAGCAACGGCTAAAAAAGTCACACGAAGTTCCGAAACACTGTTGCACCGGCGCCGGAAATTCCGCGGGTAGTTGGCGGATTCCATCAGGACCATAGAAGGGCGGCGGCTTGTGCCGGGGCGCGGAGCACCGCAGAGCGAGCGAGCTTCAGACCCACTCCAGTGCACCCTTCTTGTATGCCCAAATATAGCCGACCACCAGAATCGCCAGGAACACCGCTACTTCCGTCACCCCGAACCAGCCCAGCGAACCATAGCGCACGGCCCACGGGTACAGGAAAATGGTTTCCACGTCGAATATGACGAACAGGATGGCGATGATATAGAACCGCACCGTGTAACGGCCTCGTGAATCGCTTGCCGCGCGGATGCCGCACTCGTAAGCTTCGAGTTTGGTCACAGAGGGAGCCGACGGCCGGAGCAGTTTGGCCAGCCCAATGGCCACCACAGGAAACGCGATCGCCACTGCCAGGAAAATGAGGATGGGAAGATAGCCGGCCGGCATGGCCTCAATATAACACGCAGCGTGGCGCAGGCCCCCGGCCGGCGCGCCTGTCACAAGACACGTCCCCGCCCCCAGGAATACGAGATCGCTTGCCCTCTGCGAGAATAGACATGGCGGCGTTGTTGTTCGCGCCGCAACCGCACTGTCTATGACTCTTTGTTTACGCAGGCGCCCGTGATACAGCAGCCGCGCGACATCTATACGACGCTGCTCCAGGAGCGCCGGGCCTCCATCCTGGCGGGCGAAGGACGCCAGCGAGGGCTTGGCTACTGGCGATTGGCCACCGTGGCAGTGGCGGGCGCGCTGGTGTGGCTGGCGCTCTCCAGCGCGCACATCACTATTCTTTGGACGCTGATTCCCGCGGCCCTGTTCGTGGCGCTGATGGCGGTGCATGCGCGGCTCACCCGAAAACTCGAAAAACAGCGCCGCGCGGCGCGATTCTTCGAACGCGGCCTGGCTCGGCTGGACGGAACCTGGCCCGGCACCGGCAACACCGGCGAGACCTACCTGGATATGGCGCATCCTTACGCGCAGGATTTGGACCTGTTCGGCATAGGCTCGTTGTTCGAGTTGCTATCCACCGCCCGCACGCGCGCCGGCGAGCAGACCCTGGCGCGCTGGCTGCTGGAGCCGGCCGAGCCGCCGGTAGTGGCATCGCGCCAAGCGTCGGTGGAAGAACTGCGGCCGCGTCTCGACCTGCGCGAGGACCTGGCGGTGCTGGCCGAAGATGCCCGCACCGGTGTGGACGCGGATTCGCTCGCTGCCTGGGGCGGAGCGCCGCCACGGCTGGGCGGGCGCGGCCGGCGGCTGGGGCTCTGGGCGTGCACGCTGCTGGGAATCAGCGGCGCGGTGGCCGGCGTGGCGCTCTTGCTAAACTTGACCGGCAGTATCGTGCTGGCTACCGGCACCGGCCTGCTGCTGCGGGACCTCTTCCTGGCGACGCTCGCCATCAACGGCTGGTTTTACTATCGCCACCAGAAAAGCACAAACGAAGTGGTGGCAGCGGTGGATCGGGCGGCTCATGAGCTGGGACTCATTACCGAAGTGCTGGTGCTGCTGGAGCGCGAGCGTTTCCAGGCGCCGCTGCTGGTTTCGCTCCGCGCCTCGCTCACCGCCGAGGGCGCGCCGCCTTCGCGCCGCCTGGCGCAGCTCAAACGCTTGATCGAGTACCTGGATTCGCGCGACAACGTTTTCGTGCGCGTGGCCGAGATCTTCATTCTGTGGACGCCCCACGTCGCGGCCCGGGTGGAACAATGGCGCCGCCGGTCGGGACCGGCGGTGCGCCGATGGCTGGCGGCGGTGGGCGAAATTGAAGCACTGGCCTCGCTGGCCAGCCACGCTTTCGAGCATCCCCAGGATCCGTTCCCGGAGTTTACCGAAGAATCGCCGCTGCTCGAGGCCGAAGAGATCGGCCATCCGCTGATACCGGAATCGAAGCTGGTGCGCAACTCGGTGTGTTTGGGCGGCAGCCTGCGGCTGCTGGTGGTGAGCGGCTCCAATATGTCCGGCAAAAGCACGCTGCTGCGCACGCTGGGCGTGAACGTGGTGCTGGCGCAGGCGGGGGCGACGGTGCGCGCGGCGCGGCTGCGACTGTCTCCGCTGGCGGTGGGAGCGTCCATTCGCGTCAACGATTCGCTGCAGGGAGGCATTTCGCGCTTCTACGCCGAAATCCTGCGCCTGCGGCAGATCCTGGACCAGACCGCCGGTCCGCGCCCGGTGCTGTTTCTGATCGATGAATTCCTGCATGGTACCAATTCCCACGACCGCCGGATCGGCGCCGAAGCGCTGGTGCGCGGCCTGGTGGAGCGCGGCGCGATGGGCCTGATCACCACCCACGACCTCGCGCTGGCCGGCATTGCCGAGTCGCTCGATGGGCGCGCAAGCAACGTCCACTTCGAGGACCGCATCGAAGATGGCAAAATCCATTTCGACTACCGCATGCAGCCGGGAGTGGTGCGCAAGAGCAACGCCATCGAACTGATGCGCTCCGTGGGGCTGGAAATTTGACCGGCGCGGACGTCCGCCGGCTCGCCGAAGCGTGCGGCTTCGAGCTGGCCGGCGTAGCCCGCGCGGCGCCGGCTGACGATCGCGACAGCTATCACGCATGGGTGGACGCCGGATTCGCGGGCGAGATGCACTATCTCACCGGCCGCCGCGCCGAGATGCGGGACGATTCCCGCACGCTGCTGCCCTCGGCCCGCTCGGTGATTTGTGTGGGCAAGCTCTACAACGCGCCGCAGCCCTATTCGACGCAGTTCGACGCCGCCGAGCTGGCCTGGATCTCGCGCTATGCCTGGGGTGAAGACTATCACCGCGTGCTGCGCGAGGGCTTGCGCCGATTGGAAGCGGCCCTCCGCAGGCGGACCAGCGAGCCTTTCGACTCGAGGATCTGCGTCGATACGGCACCACTGGCGGAGCGTACTTACGCGCGCCTCGCCGGACTGGGTTGGATCGGCAAGAACACCTGTCTCATCAACCAGCCGCGCGGATCTTGGTTCTTCCTGGGCGAATTGCTGGTTTCGCTCGAGATCGAAGCGGATGCCCCTCCGCCGGACCGTTGCGGCACTTGCCGCCGCTGCATCGACGCCTGCCCAACCGAAGCCATCGTGCCGTTTGGCGGCCGCCACGCGGTGGATTCGCGCTTGTGCATCTCCTATTTGACGATTGAACTGCGCGGCGGAGTCACCGAGGACCAACGCGCCGGCAACGGCGGCCACGTCTTCGGCTGCGACATCTGCCAGGACGTGTGCCCGTGGAACCGCCGCGCGCCCGTCACTGCAGATGTGGCGTTTCATCCGCGCCAGTGCACGCCGCCGCTCGAGCGGCTGGCCGCGCTCAGCGAAGCGGAATTCGGCGAACTGTTCGGCGGCACGCCGGTCTGGCGCGCCCGCTATGCCGGGTTCCTGCGCAACGTGGCCGTGGCCATGGGCAACCGCGGCCTGCCGCAATTCCGCCCAGCGCTGGAAAGGCTGGCAGCGACCGCGGACCCGATGGTCGCCGAGCACGCGCGCTGGGCTCTGGGAAAACTCGCGGCGGCCGCCTGAACGCAAAACGGCCGCACCGGCCTTCCGCGCTCGCGAAGCCTGGTGGAGGCTACACAGAATTCGATATGTGAACGCGGTTCCTGCTGACGGTCGTCATCGCCTGGGGCATGCAGGCTCAAGAGGATGATCCAATGGACCTGCTCCGTCGGGTCCAAGCCAGGGTCGCGAGTTCCCTGGACCGGGAAGCAGCCACCCTCGCGGCCAACTCAACAACCTGAAACCCCGGCCGCGATACGATGAAAGTGTGCGGCTGCTGCTGTTGGCTTCGCTCTTGGTATTCGCGGCTAGGGCCGAGGACCCGCTAGTCGAGCGCGGATATATGCACTTTTACAATCTCGAATACGACGAGGCGATCGCCGATTTCAAGGGAGCCATCGCGGCTCGCCCCAACGATCCGGAACTGCACAATCACCTGGCGGAAGCCATCGTGTTTCAGGAGATGTACCGCGATGGCGCTCTCGAGAGCGAGCTCGTCTCCGGCAATAATTCGTTTCTGCGGCGGCCGAAACTGAACCCTACGGCGCAGACCGAGCAATGGTTCTTGGGCGAAGTGGCGAAGGCCATGTCCCTGGCCCAGGCGCGCATCGGCAAAAATCCCAACGACGCCGCGGCGCTGTACGCTCTCGGCATTTCCTATGGCCTGCGGTCCAACTACTACTGGGTGGTGAAGAAGGCGTGGCGCGATTCTCTTAGGGACGCCACGGCGGCGCGGCGCATGCACGCACGGGTGGAGGCGCTCGAACCCAACAACGTGGACGCGCGCCTGGTCGAGGGTCTGCATGATTACCTTGTTGGCTGCCTTCCCTGGACCTGGCGCATGCTGGGTTTTCTGATCGGCATCCACGGCGACAAGGAGCTGGGCATCCGCATCGTGCAGGACGTGGCGGCCCACGGGCGCGACAACCAGGTCGACGCCGAAATCTTTCTGGGAGCCCTCTACCGGCGGGAAAACCAGACGCGCCGCGCGGTGCCGATTGTCGAGGATCTCATCCACCGCTTCCCGCGCAACTACCTGCTGCGGCTCGAGCTCTCCCAGATGTACAGCATGGCGGGCGACAAGACGGATGCACTTGCGGCCGTCGAGAAAGTGGCGGAGCTCAAAACCCAGCACGCCCCGGGTTACGATCGCGTCCCGTGGGAGAAAATCTACTATCAGCAAGGCACTATCGAGTTCTGGTACGGAGAGCTCGACCATGCGCTAAGCCACCTGCAACAGGTCGCCTCGGCCCCGGAGGTCGACTTGAATACGAGCGTGTATACCTACCTGAGGATTGGCCAGATTTACGACTTGCAACGGCAGCGCACGCAAGCTTTGGAGGCATATCGCAAAGCGATAGCTTATGCGCCTGAAGCCGATGGCGCGCAGCAGGCCAAAAAGTACCTCGAGACGCCATACCGCCGCCGCACCGGCTAGGCGCCGGCCCCACTGTTATTCGTCGATTTCAACCTTGACCGGTTGCTCGATGTACTTAGCGTCCTTGCCCGTGGTCAGCACCATCACCATCAGGCGCTGCCCGTGGGGTGCGCGGGCCGGGATCTTGAACTTGATTGAGGTCTCGGTCTGGTCGAGCATTTCGCAGGGCAGGTCGTGCGTTCCATCGGTGAGGAACACCTTGGCCACCGCGTCTTTCTGGAGGTTCTCTCCGGTCGCCACGATCACGTCCCCCGCCTTCCCGTTCAGCGGGTCCACCGTGACCATTTTCGGCATGGGCTGTTCAGCCCAGGCCGCTACGCCGACAGCCAGCAGCAGTGAGACCAAAAGAGATAGTTTCATCTGAATATCGCTTCCTCGACTCCATGCTATGTCCATTACAAGGCGAATTCAAGGGTAAGTGTAGAAATTCACTTCAGGCGACGCCTGGGTTGCGGCAGAATCTGGATCCTTGGGCAACCTCCGCTTCTCATGCGGTGGTGTGCGGGCGTATTGCGGAATTAATCCACACCGGTCTTTCCCACAGGTCACGGCGGCGGCGGTAGGTACTAGAACCATCAGAAGTTGTTGGACTTAAACGTTATGATTCCGTGTGGTACCTTAGGGTAAGTGGTTCTTCAGAAGACCCTTTTCAGGACCCTTTTCTTGGGCATCGCAGCACTCCTCGGCTCCTCCACCGCTACCGGTGCGAGCCTGCTAACCCCCTATAATGTCATCGTCAGCGGCAGTTTTGCCGACTCAAACACCGATGTCGGCGGCGGGCTGGCAGTGGGCGGCAGCGCTACACTGGGAGGTTTCACCCTAGGTTCTAACCTGCTCAATGAACCTCTAACCGACTTCCCCAACAGCGCCACGTTTATCGCTGCCGGAGGTGTTACGGGCGAGGCGGCGATGGCCACTGGGAACAGCGGGAACTACTACTTCACTGGAACAGATCCCACGTTCTACGACAACGCGACTGTTAAAGGCACCCTGGACGGGAAGGATCCGATAACCTTCACGACCGCCTTTGCGCAGTTCACGAGCCTGTCTGCAACGTGGTCCACTGCTGCGGCCACCTCCGGCGATGGTTGCACGGCCGCCGGCAGCGTCACGACATGCACCGTAACCAAGGCCGGCCTGAACATCATTGACGTCGCAGACTCATTGATTGCGTCGGGGCAGACGATTCATATTACCGGCGCCTCCAGTGCGAGTTGGGTGATCCTCAACGTCACCGGCGCCACCGATACGCTATCCGGAAACATGACCATCAACGGCTCCGGTAACAATGGCGACAGCAGCCCCGCCGGCGCCGACGATGTGCTGTTCAATTTCTACCAGGCAACCAAAATCACATTGGGTGGCTCCTCTATGGGCAGCGTCTTGGCTCCCAATGCAGCCGTGACGGGCGATGGCGGCCAGTTTGTCGGCTCGCTGGTTGCAGCGTCGTTTGCACAGGGCACCAACGGCGGCACCGAGTTTCATAACTACTATTTCCAGGGAGGGACGCCCGAGCCGGCGCCGGCAGCTTTCGTAGGAGCGGGCTTGATCGCGCTGGCCCTTCTCCGCAAGCACCGCCGGCACTGATCCTCCAGCTCGGAGCGTCCGAAGAACCTGCCCACGACGCCTCGGAATCGCCCGCTTCGGTCGCAATCCTCGAGCCTTCCCGCTGGTTCCCACCTGTGGATTACGTTCATAACTTCCATCTGAGACTTCTAGATCTGAAACTATACTTCTAGAACTGGCCTTGGTACTTCCCGCCTCCAATCACGCGGGTTACCGTTGGATCAGGTGATCCTCAAAAGCATCGCGTACGGTGCCCTGGTGGGCGTCGGGGCGCTCCTTTGCGCCTCCACGCCCACCGTTTTCGCCGCCAGTCTGCTCACCCCATATAACGTTTTCGTCAGCGGCAATTTCTCCGACTCAAACACCGGTACGGGCGGCGGGGTGGGTGGCGGACTGGCCGTAGGCGGAGTCGCCAAGCTGGGCGGCAGCGCGGCCACCAGTATCGCCATTGCCTCGAATCTGCTTGGGGAATCTCTCACCGCTTTCCCCAGCAGCACCACGTTCATCGCCGCCGGCGGTGTCACGGGCCGGGGAACGCTGGACACTGGAAACTACTACTTCACTGGAACGGACACCCGCTTCGCCAACGCCGGTAGCGGCACGCTGGACGCGGCCGATCCGGTGAACTTTACGACTTCGATGGCCCAGTTCACCACCTTGTCTACCTCGTGGTCCACCGATGCAGCCACATCCGGCGATAGCTGTACGACCGCCGGCACCGTCACCACCTGCACCGTGACCAAGGCCGGCATGAACATCATCGACGTCGCAGACTCCGCGGTGGCGTCCGGCCACACGGTCCAGATTACCGGCGTTTCCAGTGCGGACTGGGTGATCATCAACGTCGCCGGCGCCACCGATACGCTGTCCGGAACCATCACCATCGATGGCTACGCCCCCGGTGGCAACGCCACCAACGCCGTCGCCGAAGATGTGTTGTTCAACTTCTATCAGGCAACCACAATCACGCTGGGTGGCTCCGTGATGGGCAGCGTTCTGGCTCCCACTGCCGCCGTGACGGGCCACGGTGGTCAGTTCGACGGCTCGCTGGTGGCAACGTCGTTTACACGGAACACGAACGGCACCTACTTTTACAACTACTATTTTCAGGGCGGGACGCCCGAGCCCGCGCCGGTAGCTTGCGTCGGAGTGGGCTTGATCGCGCTGGCCCTCTTAGCCAGGCGCCACCTGGGCTAATCCGGGTTCGGCAGCCGCGAAGCGCGACAGGTCGTCTATCTCGGCGCCTGCCGTCCGCCGGCGGCCTTCATTCTTTCACCGCTATCATAGAGGCTGATGAGGCTACTTTCCTCACTGGTGCTGGCAGCCACGGCGCTGGCAGCGCAGACTTTTTCCGGGGCGCCGGCGCTGGACCGGACCATCGACGACGCCATCGCGCAGCGAAAGCTGCCGGGCGCGGTGCTCATCATTGGCCATCAGGGGAAGATCGTTTACGAAAAGGCGTATGGCGCGCGTGCCATCGTTCCCAAACGGGAAGCGATGACGGCCGACACCATTTTCGACCTCGCCTCGCTCACCAAGGTCGTCGCCACCACCACCGCACTGATGCAGTTGTTCGAGCAGGGCAAGTTCCGGCTCAACGATAAGGTCACCGACTACATTCCGGAGTTTCAAGACGGCAAGAGCGCGATCACGTTGCGCAACCTGTTTACCCATTTTTCCGGCCTCAAGCCTGACGTGCCGCTGGCCCATCCCTGGAGCGGCTACCAGACCGGCATCCAGCTCGCCTGCACCGATCCGCCCGACGGGCCGCCCGGCGCGCGCTTCGTCTACAGCGATATCAACTTTATTTTGCTGGGCGAACTGGTGCATCGCTTGAGCGGGCAGATACTTTCCGATTACGCGCGAGACCACATCTTCCGCCCGCTGGGCATGGAGGATACGATGTTCCAGCCGTCTCCCATGCTGCTGCCGCGCGTCGCCCCCACGGAGCGAGCGACCACGGACAGCCTTCCGCTGCGCGGCGTAGTGCACGACCCCACGGCGCGCAACATGGGCGGCGTGGCCGGGCATGCCGGGGTGTTCTCCACCGCCGCGGATCTGGCCCGCTTCGCGCAGATGATTCTCAACGGCGGCGAGTTGGACGGGGCGCGCATCGCCAGCGCAGCCACCATCCAGAAGTTCACCGAGCCGCAGAGTCCGCCCGATCAGCCGATTCTGCGCGGGCTCGGCTGGGATATCGATTCGCCCTACTCCAGCAACCGCGGCGAGCTCTTCCCCATCGGCTCATTCGGCCACACCGGCTTCACCGGCACTTCGCTCTGGATCGATCCTCACTCGCAGACGTACGTCATTCTACTGGCCAACAGCGTGCACCCTTCGGGGCATCCGTCGCTCAGCGCGCTGCGGTCTAAGGTCGCCACCATCGCTGCCGCAGCCATCGGGATTCAAACCCGCGGGTTGACGCTCACCGGCTACAGCGAAACCTTCACCGCCGCCGGCGTGCACCGCGTGGTGGGGCGGAATGCGGCCACGCGCAGCGGCCTGGACGTGCTGGCCGAGCGGAATTTTCAGGAGCTCCAGGACAAGCACGTGGGCCTCATCACCAACCAGACCGGCGTGGACCGCCTGGGCCGCCGCAATATCGATCTGATGCGCCGCGCCGGTATCGCCATCGCTGCGCTGTTTTCGCCCGAGCACGGATTCGCCGGCCACGAGGACCGGCCCGACATCGGCGACGCGACCGACGCCGCCACCGGCATCCACATTTACAGCCTCTACGGCGCCACGCCGCGGCCCACGCCCGAGATGCTGCACGGCATCGATGCGCTGGTGTTCGACATCCAGGATATCGGCGCGCGTTTTTGGACGTACGAAACCACGCTCGTCTACGCGATGGAAGCCGCGGCCAAGGCGGGCATACCGTTTTACGTGCTGGACCGGCCCAATCCCATCGGCGGAACGCACGTGGAGGGGCCGCTGCTCGATACCGCTCACACTTCCTTCGTGGGTTATCTGGCCGGCCTGCCGGTGCGCCACGGGATGACCATCGGTGAGCTGGCGCGCTTTGCGAACAGCGAAAAGAAAATCGGCGCCGCGCTCACCGTGATTCCCCTCGAAGACTGGCGGCGCGGCGACTGGTTCGATTCCACCGCCCTGCCCTGGGTCAATCCGTCGCCCAACATGCGCAGCCTGAACGCGGCCCTCCTCTATCCGGGCCTCGCTTTGCTCGAAGCCGCGAAGAATTATTCGGTGGGCCGCGGCACCGGCGCGCCGTTTGAGCAGGTGGGCGCGGATTTCATCGGCGGCCGCGAGTTGGCGGCCTGGCTGAACTTGCGCCAGATCCCCGGCGTGCGCGCATATCCCACCAGTTTCACGCCTGCCGAATCGAACTTCCGCGGAGTGCGCATCGAAGGCGTCCGCTTCGTGGTCACCAATCGCGAGCTGTTCGATTCCACCCGCCTTGGCCTGGAGCTGGCCGCCGCGCTGGAGAAATTCTATCCCGGTAAGATCGACTTCAGCGCCTGCGCGCGCCTGATCGGCAGCGACGACGTCATCCGCCGCCTGGCCGCAGGTGATGACCCGCGCACCATCCAGCAAAGCTTCACCGACGCCGTCGCCGGATTCGTCGAATTGCGGGAGAAGTATCTGCTGTACCAGTGAGGAAGGGCGGCGGCGCCGTCTTGTTCTCGGTCAAGCCGCCGGATCGATTTCGACTACCCCTGCGAAGCTCGAAGGTAGCGGGATGGCCCTGCCTTCCTCGCGCAGGCCCTCAAGATGAAACTCGATGGCCTCCTGGATGAGGCCCTCCACCTCGGCCCGCGATTCGCCTACGGAGATCACGCCGGGAAGATCGGGAACGTACGCTCCCCAAGAAGTGGGACCCTTCTCATAAATGACCGTGTACGTCATCAATCCTCCTTCCTTTCCAGCCCGGCGCTACGGAGAATAGCCTTCAGCGTTCCCACCGGGACATCCTTGCCGGGCTGGTTCCACTGAGAGGGGCGGCAGGCATCGGGGCCTCCGCTGTCGTCGCGACAGCCCAACAGCCAACTGCTACGCGAGCATGCTACCATCGCGCAACAGCGGGGCCTTTGAACGTTTCATAGGAGTGTGGATGTTACAGGACGACGAGGTCATCGGTGAACGCTCTTTCTTTCTTGAGGGCAACGAGGGCACGGCTCCCGCGATCGTTTTGCGCGTCGGGCGGCCGGTCCAAGCGAAGGGAGAATACGCTCATTGCCGCTTCGAGTTGATCATCCACGGACCGGACGCGGCTGTGCACGAGATGACGTCCGGTGGTTTGGATCCCTTGGACGCTATTATCGGCTGCTTCACTCTTGCCGGCATGAACGTCGCCGGGCTGAATGAGTCGGTCTTCGGCGGGCGCTTAAAATGGGAGGGCTCACCGGGCGGAGGTCCGGGGCTGGGCTTGCCGACGATGGAACATGGATGGCCCCGGTAAATAGTGTGCCCGCATGCGGATTCACGCTCGGCCCCGCTCTTGCAGATGTTGAGCCCTCCAGCTACGAGCCGGTGGAGTGAAAGCTGCCCTCGAGAGGCGTTTCCAGGTCAGCCGTCAATCAACGTGAGATCGCCGCGCACCTCGCGCTCGCAAGAGTGGAACGACTCACGAGAGGCGACCAGGAAGTTCGGACGGCCGCGGGCATTTTGCAGGGTGAGCCACAAGTATTGCCCCAGGACGCCGAGGGCAAACGTCGTCAGGCCGCCAAAGAAGCAGATGGCCAGCACGATGAGTGCGTAACCGGGCACCGAAACGCCCCCCAGCGCCCTCGCGATGAGAACGATCGAAGACACCAGAGCCGACAGCAAAGTGCCCGTGAGGCCCGTGATCAGCAAGAGGCGCAAGGGCAGATCCGTGAACGTAAAGATGCTGTCCAGCGCATACCGGAGCTTCTTTCTCAGCGTCCAGGCGCTGCGCCCCTCCGCGCGCTTGTTCCGCCGATAGGGCACAAAGCTACGCCGGAATCCAAGCCAGAGCAGGAGGGCAATCAGGTTGGTGTTCGCCTCATGGAGCCGGAGCAATTCGTCGCGGACTCGCCGTGTGCACCCGAAAACGTCCACGCCTCCTGCCGGCATGTCATGGACTACGAAGCGCCGGTAGAGGAACCAGAACACACCGGCGGACAGCCGGGACGACCACGGATCGCCGCGCCCGGCCCGGCATCCGAACACGATGTCGGCCGCGCCGGCATGCATCTGCCGATAAAACTCCAGCACCAGCTCGGGAGGCTCCTGCAGGTCCGCCGCCAGGGCGGCGAAGTAGTCCCCGCCGCCGTGGGCCAGCCCGGCGGCAATCGCGGAAAATGACCCGAAATTGCGCGTCAGCGAAATCAGTTGCGCGCGCATCGGAAGCCGCGGCAGGCGCTGCCGCAAGATCTCATAGCATGCGTCGGGACTGCCGTCGATCACGAAGACTACTTCCAGCTGTCCCGGAAAACCGCCGGCCAGCTTCACCAGTTCGCCCATCAGCCGATCCAGGTTTTCCTCGTTCTTATAGACCGGAATCACCAGCGACAGCACCGGTTACCTCCATGAGTTACACGCCTCGGTCACGCGCTCCACTTCTTCATCGCTGAGGTAAGGGTGCATGGGCAAGCTCACCTCCGACCGGCAGATCCAACGGGCTTCCTCGCATCCGCCTGGGGCTTCGTAAGGGGTATGTGCCAGGGCCGGCTGGTCGAAGAGCGCGTGCGGATAGTGCTCACCGGTCGTGACGCCCAGCCGCCCGAGGTGCTCCATCAGATCGCGCTTCGAACCATCGGTCACAACCATCGGGAACAGGTGATAGCACGAAGCAGCCCGGCAGTCCCCGGTCAGAGGGCGCAGCCGCGGGTTGTCCAGGGCGTCCAGGTACATGCGGGCAATCGCGCGTCGCCTCTCGGTCCAGCGGGCGAGCCTGGGCAGACATGCTCGCCTCAGCAGTGCCGCCTGGACCTCGTCCAGACGGCTGTTGTATCCGATTGCGCTGTGTTGGTACTTCGCCGACTGGCCGTAGTCGCACAGCCTGCGTATCTCCGCTGCGAGCTGCGCGTCATTGGTCAGGACAGCTCCGCCGTCGCCCATCGCGCCCAGGTTCTTCGTGGGGTAGAAGCTGGTCGCGGCTGCCTGGCCCACCGTCGCGGTCGCCTGGCCCGCGAACGTAGCCCCGATCGATTGCGCGCAGTCTTCCACGACGACCAGGCCGAAGCGGTCGCGCAGGGCCCTCAGAGACTCTAAATCGAGAGGGTGGCCGTAAAGATGAACCGGCACCGCATATCGAATGTCCGGGCGCCTCTGCAAAAGGCGGGCGGCGGCGTCCAGGTCGAGCAGGCCCGAAGAATCGCAGTCGCCAAAAACAGGGATGGCTCCGAGCTTGAGGATGGCCAGGGAGGTGGCAAACGCCGAGATCGGACTCGTCAGGACTTTCGTTCCCGGTTTGCACCCGAGCGCGCGCAGCGCCAGTTCCAGCGCGTCCAGACCGCTTGCCACACCGACCGCGTGCCCCACGCCCCAGTAGGCGGCGAGGGCTGCTTCGAACTCGCGCACCTGGTTGCCCAGGATGTACCAGCCGCTGGCGCCCACCTCGGCGACCGCTGCCAGTACGTCGCCCGCGATTTCGGCCCACTGGCGCTTGAAGTCGTTAGTGAGAATCGGCGGTTGCATGCTTCAGGGCCAGGAACTCTGCATAGTCCCGAATGTACTCCTGCGCATCGTACAGCTCAGAGGCGAGCACCAGCAGGACCGCGTCCGGCGAGTAGTCGTATTGAACCGTCCAGACCATGGGCGGCACGTACAGGCCCAGGGTCAGATCGTCGAGCACGAACTCCTCCCGCGTTTGTCCGTCATCTACCACACAGCGGCAACTGCCGCGCGTGCAGATCAGAAACTGGTGCAGCCGCCGGTGTGCGTGCTCGCCACGTATCTCCCGGTGAGTGACGTCGAAAACCAGAAAGCAGCGTTTGATTTCGAAGGGAATATGCCGTTCGCATTCGGCAAGCGTCAGCGATCCGCGGAGATCGAGAACTTTCGGGAGGCGGTAGAGAACCACGCCGCCGGCGGCGGAGGGATATGCCCCGGCCTCTCCCGCCGGGGCCGGCGCCAGGTGGGCGCGCGCGGGACTGGCGCCCACATAGCCGGTGATCCGGCCGGGATTGCCGGCCACGATTGCGTTGGGCGGCACATCGCGCGTGACCACCGTACCCGCTCCGATCATGGAATTCGCCCCCACGGTGATGCCCGGGAGGACGGTTGCGTTAGCCCCCAGCGATGCGCCTTGTTTGACCGTCGTCCGCAGAACCGCAGCCTGATGCTGCCGGCTGCGCGGAAACCGATCGTTGGTAAAGGTGACGTTCGGACCGACGAACACGTCGTCTTCCAGCGTGACTCCGTCCCAGAGTTGGACACCGGACTTGATAGTCACACGGTCGCCAACGACAACGTCGTTCTCGATGAACGTGTGATCGCAGATGTTACAGTCCGCTCCGATTCTCGCCTGCGGCAGGATGTGGGCGAAGGCCCATATCCGAGTGCCGTCACCGATATACGAGCTCTCGACCAGCGCCATTTCGTGTCGAAAGAAGTGCCCCAGGCTCGGGACGGGTTCCTCGAGGAGGATCAATTCGGGTTCGGTTGTTACCATTCCGCGGCCACACCTTTCCAGATCGTGATCTGAAATGTGAATCTTTGCCGTTTGCGATCAAAGTGCCGCTAAGAGGCTGTTTTTCTCGTTAAAGTTTCGCGGCAGGCCGCGCATTCCGCGCTTCGAAGCTTCGCGGGCCTCCTGTTTCGGAGTTTCATCGCCTGTCGTCCATGGCAGCGATCCTCAGGTCGCGATTGTAAACAG
This sequence comes from Bryobacteraceae bacterium, assembly GCA_049698695.1. Lineage (GTDB taxonomy): Bacteria > Acidobacteriota > Terriglobia > Bryobacterales > Bryobacteraceae > Bog-375. The sequence continues at coordinate 31,292 of JBAVYH010000063.1, forward strand.
CTCGGGACGAACCCCGGACTTTCGTCCCATACCGCCCTCCGTCCCGCGGAGGTCCCTTTCGGAGGATACTGGCGCGTATGCGTCCATTCATTTGCGTGCTTCTGCTTTCTGCGTCGATAGCCGGCGCCCAGACGGGACCTCTCCTGTTCCGTAAACCGGCGTTGAGCAGGACCGAAATCGTGTTCACCTACGCGGGCGATTTGTGGAGCGTGCCGCGCGAAGGCGGCGAAGCCAAGCGGCTCACCGCGAGCCCGGGCGTGGAGACGTCGGCGGTCTTCTCACCGGATGGATCGACGATCGCGTTCACCGGCGAGTATGACGGCAACGTGGATGTCTTCGTCATGCCGGCGGAGGGCGGCGTGCCGCGGCGGCTGACTTACCATCCGGGAGCCGACGTGACCGTGGGCTGGACTCCGGACGGCAAGCGCGTCCTGTACCGCTCGCACCGCGCGGTTCCTAACGACGGCAACCGGCTGTACACGATTGGCGTGGAAGGCGGCGGGCTGCCGGACGAGTTGCCGCTGCCGATCGCCGAAGAGGGATCCTACTCGGCCGATGGCTCGCACCTTGCCTACGTGCCGCTGTTCCAGTGGCAGGAGGCGTGGAAGCGGTACCGCGGCGGGCAGACGCGCAAGATCTGGATCGCCAACCTGGCGGATTCGAGCGTGGTCCCCATTCCCCGCGACAATTCCAACGACTTCAACCCGATGTGGGTGGGCGACCGCATCTATTTCCTTTCCGACCGCGAAGGGCCGGTAACGCTGTTCTATTACGACATCAATTCGAAGAAAGTGACGCGCGCCATCGAGAACCATGGGCTGGATTTCAAGTCGGCGTCGGCGGGCCCGGGCGCGATCGTGTACGAACAGTTCGGCTCGCTGCACCTGTATGACCTGAAGAGCGGGAAGACCAGGGAGGTGACGGTCACCCTGGCCGGCGATCTGGCGGAGCTGCGGACGCACTACGTCAACGTCGGCAAGCGAATCTCCAATGCCGATATCTCGCCCAATGGAGCGCGCGCGGTGTTCGAAGCGCGGGGCGAGATCATCACCGTTCCGGCAGAAAAGGGCGACCCGCGCAATCTGACCGAGAGCCCGGCGGTGATGGAGCGCGAGCCGTGCTGGTCGCCCGACGGCCAGAGCATCGCGTACTTTTCCGACGAATCGGGCGAGTACGCACTGCATGTCCACAACCAGGAAACCTCCGGCGAGGTAAAGAAGATCCCGCTGGGCGGCAAGGCGTTTTATTCCAAGCCGAGGTGGTCGCCGGACAGCAAGAAGATCGCATACCTGGACAATCACAGCCACCTCTTTTATGTCGACCTGGAGCAGCAGAAACCGGTGCTGGTAGACACCGACTATTACGCCAACGGCGATGGTCTTGCCGCCGCGTGGTCGCCCGACAGCAAGTGGCTGGCGTACTCGAAAACGCTGCAGAGCCACATGCAGGCGATTCATCTGTATTCGCTGGCGGACGGCAAAACGACACAGGTAACCGACGGCATGAGCGACGCTGAAAGTCCGGCCTTCGACAAGAACGGCAAGTATCTCTATTTCACCGCCAGCACCAATTCGGGCGCGGCGATGGAGCCCGATATTGAGAGCTTCTCGCGGCCGGTGGCGGCCAGCGTGTACGTGGTGGTGCTGTCCAAGACCGAAGCTTCGCCCCTCGAGCCGCAGAGCGACGAGGAAAAGAAGCCCGACCTCAAGAAGGACGAGCCCAAGAAGGATGAAGCCAAGAAGGACGAAGCCAAGAAGGACGAGGCCAGTAAGGGCGACGCCAAGAAGGACGATAAAGACAAAGATAAGAGCGCGGAAAAGGTAGAAGTGAAAGTGGATCTGGAAAACATCGGCCAGCGCATTCTGCCGCTGCCGATGCCCGCGCGACGCTACGTTGGACTCGCCACAGGCAAGGATGGCGTGGTCTATGCTGCCGAAGGACCGGTGCCGGGAACGCCGGGGCCATGGGCCATGACCATCCATCGTTTCGATCTGAACAAGCGCAAGACGGACACCGTGCTGAGCGGCGTCCGGAGTTTTGCAGTATCGTTTACCGGCGAGAAGCTGCTCTACCGGCAGGGCGACAAGTGGACCATTGCCGACGCGCCGGCGCCGCCCTCGGACACCGCCGATGCGCCGCCACCCAAGCCGGGGAACGAGAAGGAGCTGAAAACCGCTGACCTGGAAGTGAAGGTGGACCCCGCCGCGGAATGGAAACAGATGTTCCATGAGGCGTGGCGGATTGAGCGCGATTTCTTTTACGATCCGCATTACCACGGTCTGGACCTCGCCGCCGCCGAACAGCGTTACGGCACGTACCTGAGCGGCCTGGCTTCGCGCGACGATCTCAACTACCTGTTCACCGAAATGCTGGGCAACATAACGGTGGGGCACATGTTTCTGGGCGGCGGCGACCGGCCGGAGGTGAAGCGCATTCCCACAGGGCTGCTGGGCGCCGACTACAAAATCGAGAACGGGCGGTACCGGTTCGCCCGCGTCTACAACGGCGAGAACTGGAATCCCGATACCAAGGCTCCGCTGACGCAGCCGGGCGTCAACGTCGCGGCCGGGGATTACCTGCTGGCGGTGAACGGGCGGGAACTGCGCGCCACCGACAATATCTACAGCTTCTTCGAGCAGACGGCGGGCAAGACGGTGCTGCTGCGGGTGAGCGCCGCCCCCGGAGGGGCCAACGCGCGCGAGGTGAAAGTTGTGCCAGTGGCCGACGAATCGCGGCTGCGTCACCTGGCGTGGATTGAAGACAACCGTCGCCAAGTGGACCAGGCCACCAATAACCGCGTGGCTTATGTGTACATGCCCGACACCTCAGTGGGCGGGTACACCAGTTTCATGCGCTACTTCTTCGCACAGGTGGGCAAGCAGGCGGTAATCATCGACGAGCGGTTCAATCACGGCGGGGCACTAGCGACCGATGTGATCGAGTACCTCCAGCGCAAGCCGATGAGCGTGGTGACCACGCGGGACGGGGCGGATTTTATGCAGCCGCAGGGCGCGATCTTCGGACCGAAGGTGATGATCATCAACGAATTCGCCGGCTCCGGCGGCGATGCCATGCCGTGGTACTTCCATCGCGCCGGCGTGGGCAAGCTGGTCGGCGAGCGCACCTGGGGCGGCTTGGTGGGACTAAGCGGCTACCCCGCGCTGATGGACGGCGGCGTGGTGTTTGCTCCCGACTTTGCGGTCTGGAATCCGAATGGGACTTTCGACGTGGAGAACCACGGCATCGCCCCCGATATCGAGGTGCCTCTCGACCCGGCGGCGGTACGGCAGGGCCACGATCCGCAGCTCGACAAAGCCATCGAGGTGGTGATCGAGGAGTTGGCCGCCAACCCGCCGCAGCAGTTCAAGCGGCCGCCGTACCCGGACTACCAGAAAAAACCGTACCCAGACTCCCAGAAGAAATAGGTGTTCGGACGTATTTCCCGGTTAAGGTGGCTGGGGACCAGGTGGCCAGCCGCCGGTGCTACCCCGCCCGCGCTTTGCGCATCGCCCGCTCAAAGCCGGGAAGCGAGCCTTCGATCTCGGGCATGGAGATGGTCAGCGAGAGCCGCATGTAGCCGCTGCGGCCGAAGCCGGAGCCTGGGACGGCGAGGATCCCCTCTTCTTGCAAAATGCCGATGAAGGCGATGTCGTCGGCGATTGGCGTCCTGGGGAAAACGTAAAACGAGCCCTCGGGGCGCGGCGCATCGTAACCCATCGCCTGGAGTGCGCCGCACAGCCGGTCGCGCTTGGCCTGGTAAAGGCCGACATCCACCGTGGCGTCCGGCTCCAGGCCCACCACGTGCTGCCAGATGGCCGGCGCGTTGATGTAGCCGAGAATGCGGTGGGCGAAGGTGCAGGCGTTGGCGAGAGCCGCGGCTTCGTCGAGGCGCGGCGAAATCGCCAGGTAGCCGATCCGCTCGCCTGCGATCGCCATCGCCTTCGACCAGCTCCACGCCAGCACGGCGCGGTCGATCAAGGCTAGCGTGTTGGGCGGAGTAGCGCCATCGTAAACGATCGGACGATATGGCTCGTCGCTGATCGCCAGCAGCGGCTCACGGACAATCGTATTCAGTTCGCGCAAGGCAGCGGCGGGGTAGAGTCTTCCGGTCGGATTGTTGGGCGAATTCAGGATCAGCGCCTTGGTACGCGGCGTGACGGCGGCGGCGATGCGGTCCGGATCGGGCAGGAACCCGGCGGTGGTCTCCACCGGAACCACCCGTCCGCCGTGGTTCTCGATATAAAAACGATACTCGGGGAAATAGGGACTGAGAACGATGACTTCGTCGCCGGGGTCGAGAATCGACTTGAGCACGGTGTTGATGGCGCCGGCCGCGCCGCTGGTCATGATGAGATGTTCCGCGGCGAAGGGAAGGCCGGTGGACGCGGCCAGGCCGCGCGCCAACTGCGACCGGACTTCCGGGTAGCCGGCGTTGGGCATGTAGCCGTGGGTATGTGGGCGGTTTTCTTCCACCACGCGGCGCAGCGCGCGGATCACCGCTGCGGGCGGTTCTACTTCGGGGTTGCCGAGGCTGAAATCGAAGACGTTTTCAGCGCCGCGCTCGCGGCGAAGCTGGATGCCGATTTCGAACATGCGGCGAATCCAACTGGCTCGCTCGAGTTGCCCGGCGATGGATTCTGAGATCGGCATTTCGCAAATACGACTTAACCCTTGCGTCGGCCGTACGGGCGGCATGCCCGGCCCGTCTGCCGCCGGTAGCACGAGACCGATTCATGCATACCGCTGGCTACTGCTCGCCTTGTCCCTGCTGGCGCCTGATATGCTCCGCAATTTCGCGGTTGCGGCGGGCGTCATCGGCCTCCAGGTGGATCACGGTTTGCGGGCTCATCGCCTCCAGCAGCGCATCCGCATCCAGTTGATCGGCGACCACCACGTAGTCTATCACCCGTAACGCGGCCACCATGCGGGCGCGCGCGCAAATGCTGAACACCCCGCTGGCGAAAGGCAGCACCAGCGCCAGCATCGCATGGCCACCGCTTCGGTCGCGAATTGCAGCAAGCTCGCGCGCGTGCTCAGCGCGCAGCACGTCGAAGTAACCGGTGACCACGGTCAAAGGGCCGGCCAGTGCGCGCGCGGCTTCGGGAGTCAGGATTTTGCTTCGGGTGTCCATGTCTCGGCGGTAGTGTTGATGAGTTCCAGCGAAACTGCGGTCACGCGCTCCGGCGTGACGCGGGTCATGCAGCGGTGATCGATGGGGCAATTGCGCAGCAGGCACGGGCTGCATTCGGCGTGCTCGCGAACCACCCGCGCCAGCGGGCCTGTGGGGCCGGTGGTGGCATCGTCGGTCGCACCGAAAATGGCCACCGTCGGCACGCCCAGCGCGGAAGCCACGTGCATGGCGCCTGAATCATTCGTGAGATACAGGCGGCAGGCAGCCGCCAGGTCGATGAATTCGCGCAATGTTGTCGCCCCAGCCAGATTGCGGGCGTCCGCGCCTCTACCGCGCACTCCGGCAGCGACCACTTCGCACAGTTCGCGCTCGGCAGCCGAGCCAAACACCAGCACGGCGGCGCCCAGCGCTGCGGCTGTCACACCGGCCGCTTCGGCGAACCGTTCGGGCAGCCAGCGCTTGGCATCGCCGTAAGCGGCGCCGGGGCTGACGCCAATCGCCGGTCCGTCCATACCGAGCTCGCGCAATCGGGCGCCGCCGGCCTCGCGCGCAGCCGGAATGCCCTCCAGGCGGATGGCGGACGATTCCGGGAAATGCTCGATGAGCCCCGCCCGCCGCAGCAGTTCCAAATAATAAAAGCGCTCATGGCGCGGGATGTCGCCCGCTTCCGGTCGCCGAACGGCGCGCGTCAGCAGCCATCCGCGTCCGTCGCGCGCATAGCCGATGCGCTCCGGTATACACGCCAGCCAGGCAGTCAGCGCCGCGTCGAATGAGTTCGGCAACAGAAACGCAGCGTCGAAATGCTCCGCCCGCAGGCTGGCGGCGAAGGCGCGGCGCTCGCCAAGCGACTTGGGCGGCGGGCAAGGAATCACCCGGTCGATGGAGGATTCGCGGGCGTACAGCTCGGCCAGCCAGGGCCGCGCCACCAGCGCAATCTCGGCGCGCGGGCAAACCTGGCGAATGGCGCGAATCGCCGGCAGCGACATCACGGCATCGCCCAGCCAGTTGGTGGCACGGATCGAAATGCGTTCGAGCGCGGCGGGATTGAAGGCCACTCTCGTTCAGCATAACAACCGGGGCAGTGGCGCGAGTAGTGGCCGCATGTTCGCTGCTGGAGACGAACCCGTCGAGAGTTGCCACTGGTTAGCACCCCGTTGACGTGGTGCTGTATTCGGAATATGATTCAGGCGTCGGGTCTTACCGGGCCCGAACAACTCGAAACGAGGTTTGCCATGTTAGCAACCGCGGTGGCAGAGAAGAATGCATACGAAGTCGCACTGGAGAATTTCGACCTGGCGGCGGATGCGCTGGGGCTCGACGACAGTGTTAGGGCAATGATCAAGTATCCGGAACGCGTCCTGACGGTGAGCGTTCCGGTGCGCATGGATACCGGGCACATTGTCCGTTTCGAAGGGTTCCGGGTGCAGCACAACACCTCGCGCGGCCCTGCCAAGGGCGGCATTCGTTACCACCCCAACGTGACGGTGGACGAAGTGAAGGCGCTGGCCACGTGGATGACGTGGAAGTGCGCGGTAGTCAATATTCCGTTCGGCGGTGGCAAGGGCGGCGTGACATGCAACCCGAAGGCCCTGTCGATGAGCGAACTGGAGCGACTGACGCGGCGATATGCGAGCGCCATCATGCCGCTGATCGGGCCGGAAAAGGACATTCCGGCGCCGGACGTCTACACCACGCCGCAGATCATGGCGTGGATCATGGATACCTACAGCATGAACATGGGATACCCGGTTCATGGCGTGGTGACGGGCAAGCCGATCAGCCTCGGCGGATCGCTGGGGCGCAATGAAGCCACCGGACGCGGCGTGTACTACACCGTGCTCGCGAGCTGCGAGCAACTGGGCATTCCGGTGAAGGGCGCGCGGGTGGTGGTGCAAGGATTCGGCAATGCGGGCTCCGTTGCAGCCCACCTGCTCGACAGCGAACAAGCCGTGGTGGTCGCCGCCAGCGATTCGACAGTCGCCATGTACAGCCGCAACGGGCTGGACATTCCTAAGCTCATCATGCACAAGGAGCGGACCGGTTCGCTGCGCGGATTTCCGAACGCGGAAGAAATCACGCCCGACGAACTGCTGGCCATGGACTGCGATGTCCTCATTCCAGCAGCCCTGGAGAACGCCATTACTGGGGAGAACGCGCACAAGGTTCGCACGCGCATCATCGCCGAGGCGGCCAACGGGCCGGTGACGCCGGAAGCGGACCGCATCCTCGACCAGCGCGGCGTCTTCCTGATTCCCGACATTCTGTGTAATGCCGGCGGTGTCACCGTGTCGTACTTCGAATGGGTGCAGGATGAAAATCACCTGTTCTGGGACGAACAGGACGTCAACCTGAAGCTGGAGAAGGTGATGACGCGAGCCTTCCGCGACGTGCTCAAGATTCACACGGACCGCAAGGTGAGCATGCGCCTGGCGGCCAACATCGTGGGCATCGGCCGCGTGGCCGAAGCCGTCAAAATCCGCGGCCTCTATCCGTAAGCGAGCAACGTGGCGCGGGCAGTCATGCCTGCCGTGTCGAGATTCGTATCGACATTTCTTGTCCCGCGCCGGTCGCTGCCGTCGCTCGGAACGCCGACACCAATGGACGGGGGCGCCCGGCCCACAGCCCCCGCCTTACGCAGTCGCCCAGCGGATCAGTCCGGGCAGGAACTGGTGCGGTTCGTCGATGTGGAAGGGAAGCACACGGACGGTGTAGCCGTGGAGGCCGCTTTCGCGGCACGCGGCGGAGTGGGCGCCGAAGATATAAACGTCGTCGCCTGCCTGGCTCACCATTTCCATGGGCACGGCGGCTGCATCGCAGATCTCGAAATCGGCGTTGAGCATGCCCAGATAAAGCTCCACCGAGACCTCGTCGCAGGTGAGGGCGCCCAGCCGGACGCGTGCCCGCACGCCTACCTGGGTGCCGCTGCGCAGTTCCACCTCCGGCAGCGCATCCACGCTCTCGATAGCCACCTGTCCCCAGTTCTCGCGGATGCGCTGGCTCCAGGCGGCCAGCGCGCGGGCGGCGGCTGCGCTGTGGGCGATCAGGTGCTGGTGCCTTTCATGGCCGCGCAGGTAAAAATCGGTGGCGTACTCGGTCACCATGCGCTGCATGTTGAACTCCGGGCACAGCGTGGCGATGGAAGACTTCATGTGCCCAATCCAGCGGCGCGGCAGGCCATCGGCGCCACGCTCATAAAAGACCGGGATGACGTCGTGCTCCAGAATCTCATACAGTGCCAGTGATTCCACCTGGTCCTGATACTCCTGGTTATCGTACTTTTCGCCGCGGCCGATGGCCCAGCCGACAAACGGCTTGTCGGCGGTCGCCGGATGCCAGGCTTCATCCCACCAGCCATCCAGGATGCTGAGGTTCAATCCACCGTTGGCGAGAGCCTTCATGCCGCTGGTGCCGCTGGCTTCCTGCGGCCGCAGCGGCGTATTCAGCCACACGTCGGAGCCCTGCACCAGGCTGCGGGCCACGGCCGGATCGTAGTCTTCCAGAAAGACGATATGGCGGCGAAACTCGGGACGCTGCGCGAGTTTGACGATCTGCTGGATGAAGACCTTGCCGGCGTCGTCGCGCGGGTGCGCCTTGCCGGCGAAGACGATCTGCACCGGACGCTGCGGATTGTTGAGGATGCGCGCCAGCCGATCCGGATCGCGCAGCAGCAGGGTGGCCCGTTTGTAGGTCGCGAAACGCCGCGCGAAGCCGATGGTGAGCGCGTCGGGGTCGAGGGCTTCTTCGCCGGCATCGAGCTCCGCTTGCGGGGCGCCGCGGCGCTCCAGTTGCACGCGCAACCGGCGGCGCGCGAAGCCCACCAGGCGCTCGCGCCGCCGCTCATGCGTGCGCCACAACTCGGAGGCGGGGATGGTCTCGGCGCGCTTCCAAAGCTCTGCGTCGCCGTGCTCTTCGCGCCACTTCGGACTCAGGTAGCGGTCGAAAAGCTGGTTCATTTCGGCGGAAATCCAGGAGCGCAAATGCACCCCGTTGGTCACCGAACCAATCGGAATTTCGTCCTCGGGCACGCCGGGCCATAGCGCCTTCCACATCTTGCGGCTCACCGCGCCGTGCAATTGGCTGACGCCGTTGGAAGAGGCGGCCATGCGCAGCGCCAGCACCGTCATGCAGAACTCCTCGGAATCGTTACCGGGGTTCTGGCGGCCCAGCCCGTAGAACTCCGCGCGGGAAAGACCGAGGCCGCGCACATACTCGCCCAAGTAGCGATCCAGCAGGCCGGGAGAGAAATAGTCGTGTCCCGCCGGAACCGGGGTGTGGGTGGTGAACACCAGGCCGGCGCAGGCCACTTCGCGCGCTTCGGCGAAACTCAGGCGGTCGCGTTCCATCAGCCGCCGCACGCGCTCCAGCGACAGAAACGCCGAGTGCCCTTCGTTCATGTGATAGACCGTGGGCTCCAGGCCGAGCGCCTCCAGCGCGCGGCAGCCGCCGATCCCTAGCATGATTTCCTGCTTCAGGCGCATCTCGGTTCCGCCGCCGTAAAGCTGATCGGTAATGTCGCGGTCTTCGGGCCGGTTCTGCGCGATGTTGGTGTCCAGCAGGTAGAGTGAAACGCGGCCCACCACCGCCCGCCAGATCTGGGCAGTGATCTTGCGGCCGTCGTAGGAAAGTTCCACCGTGAGCGGTGTGCCGTCGGCGCGTCGCTCCAGCGCGATCGGCAGGTTCTGAAAGTCGTTGTCCTCATACGATTCCTGTTGCCAGCCGGCGGCGTTGAGGTATTGGCGAAAGTACCCTTGCTGATAGAGCAGGCCGACACCCACCAGCGGCACGCCCAGGTCGCTGGCGGACTTCAGGTGGTCGCCGGCCAGCATGCCCAGGCCTCCGGCGAAGATCGAGAGGCACTCGGTGATGCCGAATTCAGCCGAAAAATAGGCCACCAGCAAGCCATCACTGTCTCCGCAATAGCGCCGGTACCAGGACGCTTCGCCGGCCAGGTACGATGCCAACGCGATTTCCGTGTGGTGCAGATGGGCGATAAAGGCATCATCGCGGGCGGCGGCCTCGAGTTGCGCCTGGCCGATCAGCCCCAGCATCCGCACCGGGTTGTGGCCGGTGGACTCCCAGAGATCGCTATCCAGCCGCCGGAACAGCTCGACGGTATTGTGATCCCACGACCATCGCAGATTGTAGGCCAGGGTTCGCAACCCTTCGAGCGGAGCGGGCAGGGAGGGGATCACTTTAAACACATGTGCGGGTTTCATTGCCATAAGTATAGAAGGCTCGAACCTGAAATAATCTTGAATTTATCGGCAATTCCGCGGTACAAGGCGCCGGAGCACGGCTTGCGCGCGGCTGATGGGGGACCTACAATCTGGTTTCGAGAAGCAAGGCTTGCCTGACCGGGAGGAATCAAATGGACGATACAACCACGCGCCGCGATTGGCTCCGGCTGGCTTCGGCCGGCGCCGCCGCGCTCCAGCTTCGGGCGCAGACCGCTCCGCCGTCGGGCGCCCTGGAGATGCGGTTGACCGCCGGCGGCGCGCGCTTCGCCGCCCAGCCGGCCATTCCCTGGGAACCGCTGCGAGGCCCCGCCGCCAACACCATCCGGATCGACCCATCCAGCCAGTACCAGGAAATGATCGGCTTCGGCGCCGCCTTCACCGACGCCGCTTGCTGGACGTTTAACCGGCTCGCCGAGGACGCCCGCCAGAAGTTGTTTCACGAACTGTTCCACCCGTCGCAGCTAGGCCTCGGCGCCGGCCGCCTCTGCATCGGCTCGAGCGACTACGCGACTTCCATGTACAGTTTCGACGATGGCCCTCCGGACCCCGGCCTGCAGCACTTCTCGATCGACCACGACCGCGACTATATCCTGCCCATGCTGCGCCTGGCGCGGAAGATGAACCCGGACCTTTTTCTGTTCGCCTCGCCCTGGAGCCCGCCCGGTTGGATGAAAGACAATGGCACCATGCTGGGCGGCACCATGCGCAAACAGTCCTTTCCGGCCTACGCCCGCTATTTCGTCAAGTTTCTGCAAGCGTACCGCGAGGCGGGCGTGCCGGTGAACTCCGTCAGCGTCCAGAACGAAGTGGATGCGGAACAGGAAGGCCACATGCCCGCCTGCCTGTGGGCGCAGGAGCAGGAATGGCAGTTCGTGGGAGACCATCTGGGCCCCGCCTTCGCCCGCGACAAGATCGACAGTAAGATCTGGATTCTCGACCATAACTACGACTTATGGGGCCGCGTGTTAGACATCCTGGCCAAGCCCGAGGTCAACCGCTATATAGACGGCGTAGCATGGCACGGCTACGTGGGCGAGCCCTCCGCGATGACCCGCGTTCACGACGCCTATCCCGCCAAACATATGTACTGGACCGAGGGTGGTCCCGACGTCATGCAGCCGGATTACCAAACCGATTGGGCGAAATGGGGCGCCACCTTCGCGGAAATTCTGCGCAACTGGGCGCGCTGCATCATCGGCTGGAACCTCGCGCTGGACGAGAAGGGGAAACCCAACATAGGCCCATTCTCTTGCGGCGGCGCAGTGACGATTGATTCCACTACCGACGCCATCACCCGCAGCGGCCAGTACTGGGCGCTGGCGCATTATTCAAGCGCCATCCGCCGTGGCGCCCGGCGCATCGGCTCACAGGGCGAGATCGAAAAAGTAAGTCACGTGGCGTTCGTCAATCCCGATGGCGCCGCCGTGGTGGTACTGGCCAACCAGGGAGCCGAAAGGGACGTCGTGGTGGAAGCGGATGGCCGGGCCGCGCGCATCCATCTCCCGGCCGATTCGCTAGCGACGCTCACCGGCAGCCTGCCGGCATAAGCGCTTTCGTGACCTTCATGGCGTAGGTGCTGACGGTGGATCAGATGCCGGTGATGTAGCCCTTCACATACCGTGCTGAGTCCGGCTAGAATGAAGCTGTCCCATCGTGTCTCGAGCGTTCTTACCTCGCCTTCACGAACTCAATGCCTGAGGCAGCCTCCATCATCGAAGTCACTCGTCTGGTGAAGCGGTTCCAGGATCTCACTGCGGTCGACGATATCTCCTTCACCGTCGAAGCCGGAGAAATCTTCGCGTTCCTGGGGCCGAACGGTGCTGGGAAATCTACCACCATCAAGGTGCTGATTACGCTTCTTGCTCCCACCAGCGGTACGGCCACGATCGACGGACACGATATTTCGCACCAAGCTGCTGAGGTGCGGAATACGATCGGCTATGTGCCACAGATGATTTCAGTGGACGGGACACTTACTGCCTGGGAGAACCTGATGCTAATGGCGCGGCTCTACGATATTCCGAGGGCGGAACGAAAGCAGCGTATCCGGGAAATGCTCTCCTTTCTCAACCTGGAGGACCACGCGGATGTGCTGGTGCGCACTTTCTCCGGCGGCATGATCCGGAAGATGGAGGTGGGCCAGGCCATGCTGCATCGTCCCAAGGTCCTGTTGCTCGACGAGCCGACCACCGGGCTCGATCCCGTTGCGCGGCAGAACGTTTGGGAGCACCTCTTTGAGCTGCGGGGCAAATTCGGCACCACCATTTTCTTCTCCACTCACAATATGGAGGAGGCGGATGAGGTGAGCGACCGCGTCGCGGTGATGAACGTGGGAAAGATCGCCGCGACGGGAACGGCGGAGGAGTTGAAGGCGAAAACCGGGAAGCCCGACGCCACGCTCGAAGATGCCTTCATTTTCTTCACCGGTAACAAGCTTCAAAACACCGGTAATTTTCGAGAGATCCGCAGGGCCAGGCGAATCGAACGGCGGTTGGGATAGCAGTCGGCGCGCATATGCTTCACTACGCTTCACAGACGCTCAAGAAATCATACGTGCTCGCAGAGATGGAAACGCGCAAGCTCCTCCACGATCCCACGGAGCTCATTTCCCGCGCAGTGCAGCCGATCTTGTGGCTCGGCATTTTCGGCGAAGCGCTCAGCAAGGTGCGGGCGATAACGACGCCGGGATTCACCTATCTCCAGTTCATCACGCCGGGCATTCTCACCCAGTCCGTCGTCTTCGTTGCCATCTTCTACGGCCTGTACATCATCATGGACCGCGACACGGGCGTATTGCAGAAACTGCTGGTCACGCCAACGCCGCGTCTGGCCTTGGTCTGGGGCAAGATGGCTGCCGCCGGCGTCAGGGGCCTGAGCCAGGCGCTCATTGTTTTCTTTTTCGCCGTCGCCCTTGGCATTCACTTGCACATCACCCTGTGGTCTGTCCTCGGAGTGATCGTCATTGTCATGCTTGGCGCCAGCTTCTTCACCGGTCTATCCATGATCGTTGCTTCCATCGTGAAAACCAGAGAGCGGTTCATGGGCATCGGCCAGGTAATCACCCTGCCGTTATTCTTCGCCTCGAATGCGATCTACCCGATCGCCATCATGCCTCCATGGCTGCAGGCGGTGGCGCGCGTGAATCCTTTGAGTTATATGGTCGACGGGCTGAGGGCGCTCATGCTTGCCGGAGGCGTTGGCAGAGTGGGCCTCGACATCTGCGTGCTTGCCAGTGTCGCGCTGCTGATATCGATGCTCAGCGCGTGGTTTTACCCGAAGGTCGTAATATGAAGCCGGACTGTGGCTAACCTGTTTCCGAGATGGGCCGTAATTCGTCCACGCCGGCCCTACCCCTTCGCCGCGTCTTCCAACGCCTCAAGCGTGGTTTGGGCCGTGAACTTCCACGAGAACTGGGCGGCGCGTGCCGGGCCGGCACTGGCGAGGGTGCGCCTCAGCTCGTCGTCCTCGGTGATTCGGAACATGGCTGCGAGCAGCGCTTCCTGGTTACGCGGGTCGAATTGCAGGGCAGCTTCACCGGCAATCGAGCGCAGCGGCTCGATCGCCGAGCATGCGGCCGGCACACCCGCGGCCAGCGCTTCCAGAACCGGCAGGCCGAAGCCTTCGAACAGCGACGGATAAACGAACGCCCACGCGCGCGAGAACAGCCCGTAGAGGTCCTCGCGCGGAATCCAGCCCGGAAAATCCACCGCGTCGTGCAGCCCGAGCGCGTCGCGCTGGCTATGCAACTCGCCGGCGGAGAAGCCGTGCAGGCCGCACACCACTAGGCGGAAGTCGGCGTGGCGCTGGCGAAACACCGCAAAGGCGCGCAGCAATCCGTCCAGGTTCTTGTGCGGATGCAAGGTGGAAACGGCCAGCAGGAAGCGCTCCGGCTGGCGCCGCCCGGCGATCCCGAAGAAAGCGGACTCAACGCCATGCTGCGCCACGCGGACCTTACCTTCCGGCAGCCGGTAGTAGCGCTTCAGATCGTTGGCGGTGACTTGCGAAGGAGCCAGCAGCAGCGCCGAAACGTGCGCCGACCAAAAAAGGAAGAATTGCCAGAACGGCAATTCGAACCAGCGGAAGTTCTCCGGATGCTGCTTGTGCTGCAGGTCGTGAAACATGGTCACCTGCGGGCACGGCGCCAATAGGGGCGCGGTAAACCCCGGGTTGAACATCACGTCCAGGCGGCGGCGAGTCGCTTCCAGCGCCAGCACGGATTGCTCCCACAAGATCCGCCTCGGACGCGACACGGCGCGCACCGCTTGCCGGACCACGCGGAAGTTGGGGCGCTCGGGCGCGAGATCGGGGCCGGTTTCCCGGTTGGTGAAAAGCACGTACCGATTCACGGGATCGATCTCGGCCAGCCCGGCCAGCAGGCCGCGCAAGTAAATCTCCGTGCCGCCTACGCCGCCGGGAAGCAGGTAGAGCGCGTTGACACCGATAGCGAGAGGACGCATATCAGTGTCCGGCGAGCCTGGCTTCGGCCGCGGCCAGGTCCGGCCGCACCACGTCCGCCAGCGATGGCTGCAAAGCCAGCGCCCGCTGGTAATCCGCCACCGCTTCCGCCGCGCGATTCAGGTTGAATAGAATCTTGCCTCGGTACGCGTACGTGGTAGCGAAGCTCGGATCCAGTTTCTCCGCCGTAGCCAGCGCATCCAGTGCTTCGGCCCAGCGCCGGCGCTCCGCGTACACTTTGGCGATCTGCGTGTACACGTGCGCAGTAGGCTCCATGCGTGCCGCCTGCCGCAGTTTTTCCAGGGCCAGGTCCGGCTGGTTCACGCAATCGTAGGCAAGCCCCCAGTCGATCAGCATGTCATAATTCGGCGGCCACTCCTGCGCCACCTTCTCGTATTCCTCCACCGCGTCCTGGCAGCGGCCAGCGTCGGCGTATGCGCTCGCCAGTTGAAACAGCACCCGCCGCTTGTGAGGCGATTTGGTTGCCGTATCCTGCCACAGCGCAATCGGGTCCGACCAAACCGCTGCGCGCGCGTGCGTCGCCAGCGTGGCCGCCAGCAGCACGGCAGCCAAGGCCGCTGTCAGCTTTTTCGTATCCACGCGAATGCGTGCCAACAGGTCTACCACCATCAGCAGCAGTCCCAGCATCCCCAGGTAAATGCGCCGCTCGGCCAACGGATCGGCAATCGGCAGGATGGACGAGGTCGGCGCCATCAGCACCAGGTATGCGAGGAAGCCGAAGCACGCCAGCGGAAACCGGCGGCGGTAATGCCATGCGGCGGCGGCCAGCGCCACCAGCGCGGCGAGGCCGAAAATAGCGCCGTGGTCGAACGCGGTGTGGGAAAAAGGAAAATCCCAATCGGCGGTCAGCCGCACCGGGAACAGAAACTCGGCCGGGTAGACCAACAGCGCACGCCCCTGGGTGAACAAATACTGATACCAGGAGACGCCGCGCAAGCTGAAGCCCGCGCTCGGCGAATACAGGATCTGCTTCCAGTAAAACGCCACGGCGGCGGCCGCGCCCAGTGCCAGCGGGGCGTACAAGCGCCAGTTGTCGCGCGCGCCGCGCCAGGAAAAGCCCGGGTTCCACCAGAAGTCGGTGAGCAGCAGCAGCGCCGGCAGCATGATGGTTTGCTCTTTCGAAAGCACCGCTGCGCCGAACAGTACCGCCACCAGCAGCACGGCCCCCCACCCGAAGGCTGCCTTCCGGCGGTACAGGAACACCGCGTAGGCAGCCAGCACCAGCATCACGCTGAGCACCTCGGAGCGGCCGGCGACGTAGGCCACGGCCTCCGTCTGCATGGGGTGCAGCAAAAACAGGCCGCCGGCAAAACCCGCCAGCATGGTGCGGCGCGCGGCCGGCGCCTGCGACCATTCGAGCAGGCGGCGCACGATCAGGAATATCAGCACGGCCGCAGCCACGTGGATCACGACGTTGAGCACGTGATAAGAAAACGGGTCGTCGCCGGAAATCCGCGTGTTCAACCAATAGCTGGCCATCAGCAGGGGGCGCACGCCGCGCATCCAGGCCAGCAGCGGCGCCGAAGCGGCGCTCAGCAAGAACGGCAGCACCGTGTCGTCGAACAGGAACGGCCCGTGGAGCGCCGGGCCATAAGCCCAAAAGGCCGCGAGCAGAGCTGCCGTCAGCGCCGCGCCGGCGAGCAGGTAGGGGCGGCGCTCACGGCGGTTCGCGGCGGCTTCAGGAGGAGCCACGGCGCGTCTCTTTCTCGCCGCTTTAGCTTTCATGGCGAGTTAGCGCGCGCAGGTGATATTCGAGGATAGCTACCCGCTGGGCCAGCGCGATGTTGTCGTCGCGCAGGCGCGAAATGATCAACGTGAAGCGGAAGAAGACGACCAGGAAAACCGTGCTGCCCAGCAGGAACACGGCCAGCGGCGTGTCGGGTAGTCCGAGCAGGGAGCGGATGTATTCAACCACCGGCCGCGCCAGCGACAGCGCCAGCATCGCAGTCGCCGCCACCAGCCAGGTGACCGAATATTCCACCCGGATGTGAGACCGTCGCACCGAAATCAGCACCATCACCAGCAGCAGCAGGCTGACGCCCGCGCTGACGTGCAACAAACGATCCATCTAGCCTCCGCCGCCGGAGCCGGCGCCCGAACCCCGGCCGAACCGGGGCCGGCGCCACCGGCCGTCATATCTCAGTATGTTCACAAAAACGCCCAGCAGCACATGAACGATATAGGAAAGGCTCTTGACAGCGGTGATCGAAGAGCGGCCGGCCTTGCGCGGGCGCATCCGGCACGGCACCTCTTCAAAGCGGAACCGCCGCCGCTGCAGCACCACCAAAGCCTCGATCTCCGGGTATTCCAGCGGAAAGCTGGCGCTGAACAGCGCCAGCGCGCGCCGGTTCACGCCCACGAAGCCGGAGGTGGGATCTTGCACCGGTTTGCCCAAAATCGGCCGCAGCACAATGCGGAAGAAACGCGTGCCCAGCGCCCGCAGCCGCCGCGTGCGCCATCCGTCTCCCTCCGCTCCCATGCGCGCACCAATCACCATCTCCGCCTGGGATTCCTTCAGCTTCTCCAGAATTCGCGGAATGTAGCGCGCGTCATGCTGCCCGTCGCCATCCACCCGAATCACATATTCGAAGCCCAGCTCGAACGCCAGCTTATATCCCGCCTGCACCGCTCCGCCTAACCCGAGGTGGTGCGGCAGCGAGAGCACTTCGGCGCCCGCCGCGCGCGCCGCCGCCACCGTTGCATCCGTCGAACAGTCGTCGATCACCAGCACCGGGACGCCGGGGACTTGCTGCGCCACTTCGCGGACCACCTCACCCACCGCGCCCTCTTCGTTGTAAGCCGGAACAATCACCAGCAGCGCATCGGGTCCGCTCGCGCGCATGTTTATAACTCCGCCACCCGCCGCGCGCTGATCTCGCCGCCGCGCGCCAGGCGGCGGAACACCGCTGGCGTGATGCGGGCGTTGCGCTGGATGCGCCTGCGTTCGCGCCACAACCTTAGCCCATGCCGCAGCACCGCCGCATGCGCCTGGATCACGTACCACAGCATCCGCGCGCCGTTGTGCCCGCCGGCGCGAAACCGCGCCGCGCTGCCCCGGCCGCCGGTCAGGTACACGAAGTGCCAGAAATACCGTGCCACCGCAGCGAACGGCGCCGGCCACAGCATCCGCGCGGGAAAGTTCTTGGCCATCACGAACAGGCGGTTGCGCTCCACCAGGCAGGCCTTCAAGGGCGACGCCTCCCCCGCCGAGTGCGAATAGTGGTGCTCCACCACCGCCAGCGGCGAATACAGGCACTTCCATCCCCGCCACCGCGCGCGCAAACCCAGGTCCGTGTCCTCGCAATACAGGAAGAAATGGTCGTCGAAGCCTCCAATCTCTTCGAGCATCGCCCGCCGGTACAGCGCCGCCGATCCGCTCGGCAGCAGCACCTCCTCTTCCACCGGAAAATCCTCCGGCGCTTTGCCGTGCCCTCGCTGCTTGCTGCTGCCGTCGCGCGCCAAAAGCATGCCGGCCGAATCCAGCCTGTGTTCGCCGTAGAGCCGCACCTGCGACGCGCACATCCCGGCGTCCGGCCGCCGGTCGAGCGCCCGGACGAGCGCTTCCAGCCACCCCGGATGCACCACCGCGTCGTCGTTCAACGTGGCCACATACCGTGCGCTGGAGGCCCGCAACCCCTGGTTGATCGCGGCGCCGAATCCCGCGTTGCGGCTGTTTTCGATGACGCGAATCTCGGGCGGCACCGCCTGGCGTCGCGGCGCATCCTGGCCCAGCACCAGGCCGCGCCCGCTGTTATCCACCACGATGACTTCAAAGTCGCGCTGCGTCTGTTGCGCCAGCGACTCCAGGCATTCGAGCAGTCTTCGATCGGCAGCCAGCGTGGGGACTACAACGGTCGCAACCAGTTCCGGCAACGCACCATTCTACCAGCCCCACGCCGCTGCCGAATGCGCCCCCTTAGCTCCTTTATCCGCGTTGATCTGCGTTCATCCGCGGCTGCAATTCTTGCACGGCTTCGGCGCGAGCGTTTGTTGCACTCATTAACGAAGGAGGCCTAACTCCCTTTAAAACAATGGCGATGGCACTGCTGGCCGCCAGGCACACGCCGCAATGGCAGCGCGGCCCGCCTCTGGGATCCCGGTAACGTTAGCGTACCCGCTGACGCCTAGCCATTTACTATGATCAAAAAGTTGCTCTTTGGAACGACGATTTTGCTGGCGGTTGCGCTCTGCCTGGTAGCAGCCGATGCCAGCGGTAAATGGACCTATCAACAGGAGGGCCGCAACGGCACCGTGCAGGTGACCATGAACCTGAAAGTCGATGGCGCCGCGCTCACCGGCACCATGACCCGTCCGGGACGGGAGGGCAATGCCGTGGAGACCCCGATATCGGACGGAAAAGTCGATGGTAACAACGTGAGCTTTTCGGTGAAGCGCGAGTTCGGCGGCAACTCCTTCGTGACCACCTATAAGGGAACCCTCGATGGCGACAGCCTGAAACTCGAAATCAGCATGCCCACCAGGGATGGCGGCAGCCGCACCATGAACGTCGTCGCCAAGCGCGCCACCGACTAAGACCGCACTTCAGCCAGGCGGCCCTGCAAACCCGCCCGGAGCTCCGCCCGTGCGCTTTGAGACGCGGGCGCCTGGCTGTCGGCCCGTTCCAGTTGCGCGGCAGAGCGGTAGTGTATGCGCTTAGGATTGCCCCGTTTCCGGCGCCGCTCTGCCCGCTGGCTACCTCAACGGACCCGCCGCGCGCGAATCGTAATTGAATACACCGTTTCGCAGATCCCCTAATCCGCCTCGCCTTCCCGGCAAAACGCGATTGCAAAATCACAGCCTCCTCGCGGACATCGACTCAAAGGTAAGGAAAAGAACTTACGCTACCGGCAGAACATATTGATACTCACAATCGCCAGGACTTCTTCCTTGCCCGCCTGCCCGCTCTCGGGAAAAACTTGAATTGTGGAGGCAAAGTTGCGGGAGTGATAGCCATGCGGATCCGTTACATTTGTCTGGTGGTTTTCCTGGCGGCGATATTGTCCATCGCGCTGGTGAGGACTCTGAAGACGCTTCTGCTGGTTTATCTGAGCAGCGGACCCAAACCAATCTGTCCGTATTGCGGTGCCAAGCGAATTAGAAAATCCGGAGCTGCCTTGGCGAGTGATCGCCTGTATCGCTTCTTAGGGTTCTGCCCGTATCGTTGCCAATCGTGTTTCGCCCGGTTTTATTGTCCGCTCGCTCGCCAGAACTAATAGAGGCTCTGACAGCGGCACGCTGCAACACGTGCACCAACCCAGCACCCGCGCGTCCTTTCTTGCGCACCGACTTAGCATTGGTGGGGCATGCTTCAGCATGCGAGCCCGCCGGCGGGCGCGCCTTGTCACACCTTTTGACGGGTCGGATTCGCCCTCACCTGGCACTGATCGACCACCGTGTGCGTCCGGCGCAGGATTTCCGTCAGACTCTGACCGAGATTTACCGAAAACAAAGAAGTTAACCCCTGCTTTTGGTCAGATTCTAACCGAATCCCGCTTTCAGGATGGCCACAGGCTTGAGGAAAGGCCCGAGCATTTTCTAATCCAAGAATGAGCCTGAAGGGCTGAAATCTGGTTGGCGCAGTGCCGGGCTCCTTTCG
>JBAVYH010000064.1:0-49240 GCA_049698695.1 Bryobacteraceae bacterium
AACTTCCGGCGCCCGTGAACGGCATGCGGGGTCCCCCTTGGGCTGGACTCCCGACGGAAGACTTTGGATTCTGGAATCCATCACCGCCGGCGGTATACGGATAGCTATGATTGCCGCCCGCCGGATATCAGAGGGTAAGGAACGAATCGACCAGGCAATGCTCGCCATCAAAGCGGGCCAATACATTGAAGTTTCTACTCAAGCCATCGGGTGGCCGGAACGCACTGCGATAAGTCAGCGAAGCCCCGGCCACCCGCAACGTAACTATACTTCTCACCCACTCCTTAAGCCCGTAGTGTGCCCGTACCCTCGCGTTCAGCGCGCGAGCACCCTATATCGGGCCCGCGCCGCGTCCGCCCTGCACGTTGCGGAGGATGTCGCCGTACACAATGCCGCGGCCATTCATTCCGAGGTAGACCCGGCCATACACGCGCGAATCGGCCGCGATCACCGAAGGGCCTCCGTATTGATGTGCGTCGTCATTGACGCGCACCCAGGTCGATCCGTTGTCGTCCGAGCGATAGATGGCGACTATGTTCGATGGCGGGATTGCGCCATAGAGGAAGATCGATTGCACTCCCGTGCGAGCCCGGGGATTGGCCGCTCCTACGACAACCAGGTTCGCCTGCGAGACGCTGGACACGGCGGTCCAGGTGACGCCGCCGTCGGTGGAATGATAAAGACCGTAGTTGCTCAGCGGCAGCCAGAGGTCGCCGGCGCGCGCGAAATTCACTACCGGCGCATGCCCCGGCGCCACGTTCTGGAAAGTGGAAACCTTCGTGAAAACCGTTCCGCTGCTGGTGGTCGTGCTATAGAAGTTGACGCCGTCGAAGGCATAGAACAACTTCGGCGTCACCTTATCCGCCACCACCGTCAACAATTGGGGAAGGCCGGTGATTCCGCTCCAGTCATTGCCGTTGTCGGTGGAATACTGCGGCAAATTGGAACCGCTGGTGGTCCATATCATCATGGTGCCGCTTGCATCCACCGCGATGGTCCCCGTGCCATTGCCGGCGCCGGCCGCGCAACCGCCGAACGGCTGCCAGGTGGCGCCGCCGTCGGTCGAGTACCCGCCATAGTTACACGGGTTGGTCGAAGTGGTGTGAGGCGAGCCGACGCGGGCTATGAACTGGGGGTCTTGCCCCGCCCAGTCCATACCGCTGGTACTGGTCGTCACCGGGTTGGTGTACATACCGCTGGCCGGCGAGATGGCGAAGTTATCGTGCCGGAAACCGCCGATGTCGCCGACCCCGCTCAACAGGTGAGCGCCTTGGTTGGGACTGATCAACGCGTTCACCGCCGTCTCCTCAATCCCCAGCGCCTGCACGTACCACGTCGGCGCCTGGCCGGAGTCGGCAGCAGAGACGTTGTCGGTGGCATACAGCGTTGCTCCGGTCGCGAACATCAGGTGATTGGGGTTGACCGGGTCGATCAAAAGCGAGGACATCCACCAGCCGAAACCCGCCGTTGGCAGCGGCGACGAGAGAGGATTCGTGTCGCCGAAGGTCAGCCAGGGTGAAACCGGCGTGAATACCGGGGGATTGAAATAGAAGTTGCCGTAAGGCGGCCCATCGACGCCATTGGCGGAGGTGATGGCGCCGAGATCGATCCACGTATTGCCGCCATCGTGTGTGATATAAACCGTATCCACCGGGTACCAGCGGTCCAGCGTGGCGACGGCGATCGTGCCCGCACGGTTCGGATCCTGGCTGATGCCGCAGAACCCACCGCGCTGCGCCGGCTCGCCGAACGATTCGAGCGGCGGCGTGACGTTGGTCCACGTGCCTGCCGAGGGATTGAACTTCTCCACCAGGCCGTAGTTCATGTTATTGGGACCGGGATAGTCGCCGTAAGTGACATACAGATTGCCGTCCGGATTGAGAACCGCGCGCATCGGCGCCGGAACGTGTGTCAAACCGCTTACGCTGTACGGCCAGAAGAGCGGCTGGCCGGGCAGTGCATTCCAGGTTACGCCATCATCGGTGCTCTTATAGATCGATGAAGTCGTATAGACGCCGGCATAGATAGTGCCGGAGTTTGCCGGATCGAAGAGCACCCAATGCACGCCGAAACCGTCGGGGGAACTCAGCACAGGAATGCTTGTCACATGGGTCCACTGCTGGGCATGATTCTCGCTCTTCCACAGCCCCTGTGTGCGTGTGCCCATGAAGAGTTCGCTGGGGTTGAAGGGATTCACCGCCAGGCGCTCGCCCGCGTCACGCCCGTCGTTGTTGGCGCCCATAGGAAACGACACCAGGTTCGTGGTGAAGGTGGCGCCCTGGTCGGTGGAAACCAGGATCGCCGACTCCCCGGTCGTGTACATGCCGGTCGCGATGTAGACGCGGCTGGGATCGGTAGGATCGAGCGCGACGCTCTCCGGGCCCTGCAGGTTGTAATCGCTCGGCGCGCGGAAATCGGTCAGCGGAATCCATTGCTGAGTCGCCGGATTCCAACGGTACACGCTGCCGATGTCGGTGCGCGCATAAATCAGGCCGGACTGGGTGGGATGCGCGATCAAGCCCGGGATGTAACCGCCCGCCACGATGCGGACCGGCGCCCACTTATAAGGAGCGAGAACCGGAGAGGATTGCGCCGAGCTTGCGGGACCGTACAAGCAAATCCAAAGTGCGATCGGACATAGCGAAACCGCACCGAGCAGCACACGTTGACGGGTAACCATGAAGTTTTCCTCGGGTTGGAGTGCACCTTTCGGGACCGCGTGCCAACCCAGCGGCTCCGGCCCTGACGATAGTGATTTTATCACCGGTGCTCTATGCTGATACCAGGACAAGCGCATGGCTTATCGTCTGCAACCCGGCGAAGCGGTGCCCGTGGGTCTGCGGCGCATTGCGCGCGAGGAGCTCACTTCCGCCGCCGGCGGTCTCCGCCAGGCCACTGCTCGCACGCGCGACGACGCCATCCACGAGGCGCGCAAATCCGTCAAGAAGGTCAGGGCCATCCTGCGCCTGATGCGCGTCGAGCTCGGCCGCACTTACACCGTCGAAAACCGCCGGCTGCGCAACGAGGCGTGCCGGCTCTCCGTGTACCGCGACGCAACCGTGATGATCGAGACGCTCGACCAGCTTCGCGATCGTGGCACGGACGATCGAGCCGGACGAGCGCTGGCCGCGATACGGCGCGGCCTGCTCGAAAACAAGCGGCGTCACCAGCGGGGAGATCGCATGACCAGCGCGATGCGCCGGGTGGCGGACGCCCTGCTGGCGGCCTCGTCGCGCGTCGACCGGTGGCGGCTGGTGATGGATGGGCCGGTGGCATTGGCGCCGGGCATGGAAACAGCCTACCGCCGCGGCCGCTCGGCCCTGGCGGACGCCCGCCGCCACGCGCGGCCCGAGTACTGCCACGAATGGCGCAAGCGGGTGAAGGATCATTGGTATCATTTCCGCCTGTTGGAAGAACGCTGGAATGCCGCCGCGCGCGCCCGCGAAAAAGACCTCAAGGCGCTGGAATCGTGGCTGGGCGAGCATCATAACCTGGAAGTGCTCTCCACGCGTCTGGCGGCCAAAGCGGTTCGTCAACGAACACCGGACGCGGCGAAACTTTGCCGCGGCCTCATCGGCGAAATGCAGCGCGAGCTGCGCCACAAGGCCCTGGCGCTAGGCCAACGGCTCTACCGCGAACGGCCCGAGCTGTTCCGGAAGCGCCTGCTGGAGCTGTGGCGGCCTCGGCGCAGCGGTGGAGCAGGCCCCCGGCCTGCTTAGAGGTCACCGCCGGCATCCGCTCCCTTACGGTCGCGGCTCCGAAGCGCCTGGCATGGTGGAGCAGGCCCCCGGCCTGCTTAGAGACCGCCGCCGATTGTTGAGGCGCGCCTTTCAGCGTTCGCCGAGTGCACGCTGGCCGGCTTCAAGCGCGCGCAGAATCTGGTCCACATCGTAGACCGCGCCGCCCCAGGTGCCGCCGCTCGCCTCCTGCAGTGCGGCCCAAAGGCGTGTGTCATCGGGCAGCGCGGGATCGGGCCCAAGGCCGGGCCACGGCGCGCGTTCCTCGAGGATGCGCGACCCGTCTTCCACGCCGCCCGGTCCGACCAGGTTGACTTCGCCCTCCAGGCGATTGCGGTCGATGACGATTTCGATGGTGTCGCCCGGGCGCACTTTCCCGAGCGGTCCGCCCGCCAGCGCTTCGGGCGAAACGTGGCCGATGCAGGCGCCGGTGGAGACGCCGCTGAAACGCGCATCGGTGACCACGGCAACGTGTTTGCCGAAATCCAGATACTTGAGCGCGGAGGTCAACTGGTATGTCTCCTCCATGCCCGCGCCCATTGGGCCGCGGCCCATGAGGACGACGATATCGCCGGCCTGGATGGCGCCGCTCTTGATGGCGGCGATGGCGGCGCGCTCGGAGGTGAAGACGCGCGCCGGGCCGCGCTTGCGGTAGACGCCATCGGCATCGAGCACCGAGGGGTCGATGGCGGTGCTCTTGATCACCGCGCCTCCCGGCGCCAGGTTGCCGTGGGGAAAGCAGACGGTGGAAGCGAGGGCGCGGCGCGCGGCTGAATCCGGGTCCATGATGACGTCGCCGGGATCGATGCCGTCGCGCTCCTGGAGCGACTGGCGGAGGCGCGTGCGCCGCTCGGACTTCTCCCACCAATCGAGCATGCGTCCCAGCGTTTCACCGCTCGCGGTGAGCGCGCGCGTCTCCAGCAAGCCGGCGCGGCGCAGGTGCAGCATCACCTCGGGAACGCCGCCCGCCAGGAAGACCTGAATGGTGGCGAAGTTGCGCGGACCATTGGGCAGCGCGTCCACCAGGCGCGGCACGCGGCGGTTGACGTCGGCCCAATCGGCTGCGGTGGGGCGGCCGAGGCCGGCCGCATGGGCGATGGCGGTGAGGTGCAGAATGAGATTGGTGGAGCCGCCGAAGGCCGCGTGCGTCACCATGGCGTTGCGCAGGGCGGCTTCGGTGACGATGTCGCGCATCGGGATGCCGCGCGCCTCCAATTCGAGCGCGGCGCGGGCCGAGCGGCGCGCCATGTCGAGCCAGATCGGGTGGCCGGAGGGCGCCAGGGCGCTGTGCGTGAGCGACATGCCGAGCGCTTCGCCCACCACCTGCGAAGTGGCGGCCGTGCCCAGAAACTGGCATCCGCCGCCGGGCGAGGCGCAGGCGCTGCATCCGGCGCGGGCGGCTTCTTCGAGCGTAATCTGGCCGTAGGCGAAGCGCGCGCCGATACTCTGCACGCGGGCCGCATCTTCGCCGTCCGCGGCCAGCAGGGTGACGCCTCCGGGCACCAGCACCGCCGGCAGATCGCGCGTGCCGGCCAGCGCCATCATCATGGCCGGCAGGCCCTTGTCGCAAGTGGCGAAGCCGATCACGGCGCGGCGGGTGGGCAGGGAGCGGATGAGGCGGCGAAAGACGATAGCGGCGTCATTGCGGTAGGGCAGGGAATCGAACATACCGGTGGTGCCTTGCGTGCGGCCGTCGCAGGGGTCGGTGCAATAGCCGGCGAACGGCACCGCGCCCGCCGCCTTCAGTTCTTCGGCCGCGGCTTGCATCAGCAGGCCCACTTCCCAATGGCCGGTGTGATAGCCCAGCGCGATGGGCGTGCCGTCGGCGGCGCGAATGCCGCCGTGGGTGGAGAGCAGCAGCACCTCGGCGCCGCCGAGGCGGGCCGGGTCCCATCCCATGCCCGCATCCTGCGTCCATCCGAACAGGTCGCCCGAAGCGCGCTGGCGCAGCATCTCGGCGGTGAAAGGCAGCGCGCCCGCCGGGCCGGGGACGCGCGTGCGGATGTCGTAATTCTCCTGGCCGGAGCCGACGATTTCTTCGAAGCGGAAGCGAGGCGTCACAGCCTCAGGATAACGGGTCCGCACGAGAGGAGTGGGACAGACCACCGCCTTGCGTGGTCTGTCATTACCGGCCGCAGCTTGACAGACGACAAAAACCGATCGTCTGTCCTACCACCTCTCAAACGCCGGTTGCCAGGGCCGCTTCCGGCGGCACGACGGGGCTGATCGTGAGCAGGTCGGTGCGCACCTTCTCCCACTCCCGGAGCACGAATCCGTGGCCTTCGAAGAACGCGTGAATGCGCGCGCTGTCCCAGCCGACGATCTCCTCCAGGATCGGCACCAGCACGCTGATCGCGTTATCGCTCAAAATGGTGCGGCGCGCGATCTGGGTCAGATACTTGTTCTCCGATGCGGCGATAGTGAGCCCATCCAGCCGGCTGACGTGCAACATCACGTGGACGTCGGAAATGCCGTCGCCGACGTAGACCACGCGGTCCCGGCCGATGTTCAGCGTCTCGCGCAGGCGGTCGAGCACGGCCACTTTTCCGTAGCCGGCGGGCACGCTTTCGATGGATTCAATCTCCCCCGTCTCCGCGTCGTAGCGGAACCGCGTGCCGTGAATGTGGTCCGGCGGAATGATGCCGTCGAGGGCGGACTGGATGACTTCTTCCGGCGCGGCCGAAACCACGTAAAAGGCAAAGCGGTGACCTTCGATGTCTTGCAGCAGTTCAAACAAAAGACGGATGTTTTGTTTCAGACGAATGCGTTTGCCGACTTCCACCAGGTGCTCGCGCCGCACCCGGCGGTACTCCGGATCGTGAAGCAGCAGGTAGGCCAGCTCGCCGCCCTGCTGCACCAGATGGATATTCGACAGCCCTTGGATTCTTTCGCGGAACCCCGTTACGCCAATTAGTTCGCTGAGCGCTATCCCGGAGTCATTGAAACTCAGGGTCTGATCGAAATCGCTCAACAGAAGATACTCTT
The DNA here is from genome assembly GCA_049698695.1 of Bryobacteraceae bacterium. Classification (GTDB taxonomy): domain Bacteria; phylum Acidobacteriota; class Terriglobia; order Bryobacterales; family Bryobacteraceae; genus Bog-375. Next base: position 6,723 of record JBAVYH010000064.1, read on the forward strand.
TGGTACGCGGGTCAGTTCCCATGTGGATTAGATGCGCAGCGGGTGTAAGAGTTCCGTGGATTCTTTCTGTGGGGGGAGCAAACAAAATTGCAAACAGTTGATTTTGCTGGCCTACATCCCCAGCGCGTAGGCGATGGTTTTTTCCCATTCGCCGAGCGCGGTCTTGCGGCCTTCGCGGTTCCGCCACCAGGACGCGGCCTGAAAGTAAGGGTCCGGTGCGGCCACCATGCGCATCTCCAGGCGGAGGCCCAGCGCGCGCTCGGCGTCGCGGAAGGTGCGCGCGGCGCGGGCGGTGTGATACTCGCTGGTAACCAGAATCACGCTGTGCACTCCGCGCTGGCGCAACTCGCGCAGCAGCACGAAGCTCTCCTCGCGGGTGGACATCGCCTCATTGCGCAAGGCTACGAACCACTCCGCGGGGTAACCCTGGCGGACGATATAGGGAATGGCGAGGTCCGCTTCATTGGCTCCGTATGCCGCCGGCGCGCCGCTGATCAGCACCACGGGAGCGTAGCCGGCGCGCACCAGGCGGGCGGCCGTTTCGAGACGCATGCCCCAGGCGTCGCCGCCCAGCACGACCACCGCATCGGCTTTCGCCGGCCCGTCGTCTTCGACCAAGGCGCGGCCCAGCGCGCCGAGCCATATAGTGCGGGTGAAATAAGCCGCCAGCCCCAACAGGAGCAACGCCGTGCTGAGCACAAGCGCAACCCTCCGGCGGCGGGCCATGGGCTATTTTTCGTCGGCGGAATTCTTCTGGTCCAGATTGCCGACCGTCTTGAGGCGTTGATACAGGCGTTCGACCTCGGCTTCGTCCTCAGGCCGCAGGATGCGATAACGCGGCGGCAACGCCGCCTGCTTGGTTTCGGCCACCGGCGCCAGCACCTCGCCCCAATACTGCCGGTAAGGAACGCCGTCGATCAGCGCGTCGCGGGAAGCGCGGCGCAATTGTCGCAGCAGGGCGTTGCATGCATCCAATTCGCCCGGGTACAGCAGCACCTGGCGCGAATCGTCGAACAAAGTGACGCGCACCACCAGCGGCGAAATCCACCCCGTCCGGTCCAACCGGCGAATGTCCACCCAGGGAATCACCTTGCGGCCAATCGAAAGATAGCCCTCATGGACTTCGATGGGCGGACGAAAGGCAAGAATCAGCAGAAGGCTGGCGGTGAGAACGAACAGCATGGAAGGCAGGAAGGCCAGGACGATGCCGGGCCAGGAGCCGGGGTCCCACGCCAGCGCCCGCCACATGGCGAAGGCCGACAGCGCAAGCGCGGCGATTGCGAACCAAAGGTAATGGCGCGCTGGCAGGTAGCGAGTCATCAGCGAAACCCCATTCTTCCTTTAGACTACTCCCGAGCATTCGGTGCGTCAATGCGCGCGTACCATGGCGACGCCGCGCCAGGTGTAGTCCACGCCGCTCCAAACCGTAAACGCGGCCGATATCCAAACCAGCACCACCGCCGGAATCGACAGATTCGAATGGCCCAACATGCCAGCGGTGAGCGCGGTGACTGCCGTCACAATCTGCACAAAGGTGGAGGCTTTCCCCCAAACGCTAGGCGGGAACTTGCGGCGGCGGGTGAAGCCGAGGAGAATCACCGCCGCCAGCAAGAGGTAGACGTCGCGGCCCAGGACGATGGCGACGAACCACCACGGCACCATGCCCGCGCCGGCCATGGCGAGAAACATGGCGTTCAACAGGCACTTGTCGGCGATCGGGTCCAGGTAGGCGCCTACCGAAGTTTCGAGGCCGAAGCGGCGGGCGGCGGCGCCGTCGAGCACGTCGGTGGCGGCGGCAAGCATAAACAAGGCCAGCGCCAGCCCGTGTCGCCCGGACCACATCGCAGCCACGATGGGCGCCGCCAGCAGCAGGCGCAGCGCAGTCAGACAATTGGCGGCGTTCAGCCAGCGCGGCATCACTCAAGTGTAGCGTGGGGGGTTCTGCGGGAAAAGAATAACGGCGGGGTGGCGAAGCCAGCCCGCAGCCCTGCAAACCAATGCCTGGCTCAGTTCTCGGCCTTCGGAATCGCCTCAAGATTGCGCACTGCGCCGGCCCCGGCGGAGGGGTTGCAGCGGTAAATCCTGGGCGTCATCTGGAATCGTCGTTCGTAGAAGCTTGCGATGCGCTCGGCGAATCCGTCCGCCGCGTCCGGCCGCAGCATGGTGACGGTGCAGCCGCCGAAACCGCCGCCGGTCATGCGCGAGCCGTACACGCCTTCGGTCAGCAGCGCCTGGTCCACCAGGAAATCGAGCTCCGCGCAGCTCACTTCGTAATCGTATTGGAGGCTGCGGTGCGAGGCCACCAGCAGCTTTCCCATGCCATCGAGATCGCCGCGTGCGCTGGCGGCGACGAACTGTTCCACCCGCTCATCTTCGGTAACTACATGGCGCGCCCGCCGCGCCACCACCGGCGGCAGCAGGTGGGCCACCGATTCGAATTGATCCGGGGACGCCACGTCGCGCAGGCTGGCGGCGGAAGGCAACTTCTGCTGGATGCCGGCGACCGCCGCGGCGCATTCGGCCACGCGGTCCTTGTAAGCCGAGCCCGCCAGCGCGTGCTTGACCATGGTGTTCACGGCCACGAACGCGACACCGTCCGGCAATTTCACCAGTTGATGATCGAGGCTGCGGCAATCGATTTTGACGGCCGAGTGTTCGCGCCCGAAGACCGATATGTACTGGTCCATGATGCCGCAGGGCATGCCGACAAATTCGCGCTCGGCCCGCTGGCAGAGTTTGGCCAGCTCGAGCGGCGCCATCTCGCGGCCGCCCAGGAAAGCCAGCGCCGAGGAAACCTCCAGCGCGGCCGAAGAGCTGAGCCCGGAACCTTCCGGCACCGTGCTGCGGATCAGCATGTTGGCGGGCTCGATGGCAAAGCCCAGGCGCGCCACCTCGCGGGCGACGCCGATGGGGTAGTCGGTCCAATGATGGGCGGGAGCAAGCTCGGCCAGGCGCGCCACGTCGAATTCGCGCGTCTCCTTGCGCTCGTCGGAGTGGATGCGAAGCTTGCCATCGGCCGCCGGCGCGGTGGCGACGAAGGTGGCCAGGTCGAGCGCCACCGGCAGCACGAATCCGAAATTGTAATCGGTGTGTTCGCCGATCAGGTTGACGCGCCCCGGCGCACGAAACACGCGCAGCCCGTCGGCCGAGCCGTACAGCCGGCGGAAGGCTTCAATCATCGGCTTCTGCCCGCGGCCAGGCGAGCCATCACCAGCAGAAACACGCCAAAAACCAGCATGGCGATGCCGCTATACAAGTTGACGTTGAAGTCAGTCAGCGCCGCGCGCGCATCCGGCGCAAACAGGCCCATCCCGACCAGAATGACGCCCAGCAGCGTGAAGAACCAGCCCGAAGGCACTCGTAAGTCCATATTAGGCAAACCAAATGTTCAGAATGACGGCCAAGACCAAAACGAAAACCGCCAGCACCACGGGCCGTTGATACCACTTGACGCCCTCTTCGTGGCGAATCTTCGTCAATCCGTATACCAGCCCTTCCAACTCGCTCTCCTGACGCGGTGGTGTAAACGCGGTTACCAGGATGGTGACCAGGAAGCACGTGGTAAAGGCAACGATCGCGATCCAGAAATTCTGCGCCATCGTGGACGGGAACGTGTGCAAATGACCGAGCACGCCGCCCTTGCCCTCGGCTACCGTAAAGCACCAGAGCAGCACCGCGCCGAAGGTTCCGGTGACCAGCCCGGTGAATGCGCCGTGGGCGGTCGTGCGCTTCCAGAACATGCCCAGCAGGAAGGTGGCGAACAGCGGAGCGTTGACCACGCCGAAGACGAACTGCAGGATATCCATGATGTTGTTGTAATACCCCGCCAGGTACGCGGCGCCGATGGAAAGCGCCACCCCCACGATGGTGGTCATTTTGCCCACCTTCAGGTAGTGCCGGTCAGGCTCTCCCTTGCGGATGTAGGCTTGGTAAATATCGTAAGTAAAAACCGTATTGAACGCGGTGACGTTGCCGGCCATGCCGGACATGAACGAAGCCATGAGGCCGGTCAACCCGACACCGAGTATGCCCGCCGGGTAAAACTTGCCCATCAGCGTGGTGAGCACCTGGTCGTAATCCGGGACATGGACGCCGCCCACGCCGAGTTTCATCGGCAGCTCGTAGAGATGCGCGCCACCGGCTCCGGCCATTTGCGCCAGCGCCACGGCGGCAATGCCGGGCAGAATGACGATGAACGGCAGGAACATTTTCGGAATCGCGCCGATCAGCGGCGTTCGCCTGGCCGCCGACATGGAATCGGCCGCCATAGCGCGCTGCACCACCAGGAAGTTCGTACACCAGTACCCGAACGACAGGACGAAGCCGAGCCCCGCCACCACGCCGAAGACTTCCACCCCCATCGGGTTCTGGCTGGTGCTGCTGAGGTGCGTCCACGAGTGCGTCATATTCGACGGCAGCCGCGACACGATGCCGTGCCATCCGCCGGCCTTGGCGCAGGACAAAATGGCCAGCGGCGCGAAGCCGGCCACGATCAGGAAGAATTGCAGCACCTCGTTGTAAATGGCGCTGGTCAAGCCGCCCAGATAAGTGTATGCGAGAACGATTACCGCCGTAGCCAGCACCGACACCGTGAAATTCCAGCCCAGCACCAGGTGCAGCAGCAGCCCCAGGGCGTACATGGAAATGCCGGACGAGAAGATGGTCATCACCGCGAACATGAAGGCGTTGAAGCCGCGCGTCTTCTCATCGAATCGCATCTTGAGAAATTCGGGCACCGACCGCGCTTTGCTGCCGTAGTAGAACGGCATCATGAACAGCCCCATAAACACCATGGCCGGAATGGCGCCGATCCAATAAAAGTGTGCGGTCATGATGCCATACTTGGCGCCTGAGGCCGCCATGCCGATCAACTCCTGGGCGCCCAGGTTGGCGGCAATGAAAGCCAGACTCGTGATCCAGACCGGGACGGCGCGCCCTGAGGTAAGAAAATCGCCGCTGGTGGAAACTTTCTTGCGGAGCATCCATCCGATGCCCAGCACCATGGCAAAGTAGGTGGCCAGAATGAGGTAATCAACCGGAGCGAGCTTCAAGGCTTTTTTCTCCGAAAGTCAGATTTTGAGAATCTAGAGTCTATCACATCGCGAATTGAGGAGCCCGCTGAGAGAGCGTGCGCCTCGGGCAGCTATGCTATACTCGAAGAGTTTCCCGTTCGCAAGGACCCTCGGAAATTCTATGCCTAAGCTCAAGACACACAAAGGTGCGGCCAAACGGTTCAAGAAAACCGGCACGGGGCAAGTGATGCGCAGTCACGCTTTCGGCCGGCATATTCTGACCTCAAAGCCGCACAAACGCAAGAAGAAGCTGCATCAGAGGGTGCTGGCCGATCCGACCAACCAGCCTTCTCTGAAGCGCATGCTCCCCTATTGAACGGGTGAGCGGTTTGCGCGGACGGTGCGCGTGGCACGTGCCCGTTCCGCCAATTCCATTTCAAAGGAGAATGAAACGTGCCCAGAGTCAAACGTGGTACCCACCGCCGGGACGCCCGGAAAAAGACGCTCAAACAGGCGTCGGGTTATTTCCTTACCAAGAGCAAGCTGAACCGAGCTGCGCAAGAGGCGGTCGAGCGCGGCCTGAAGTTCGCTTACGTCGGGCGCAAGAACAAGAAGCGCGAATTCCGCGCGCTGTGGATTGTGCGCATCAACGCCGCCTGCCGGGAGGCCGGCATTTCGTACAGCAGGTTTTTGAACGGGCTGAAGGCCGCCCGCCTGGAACTGAACCGCAAGGTGCTGGCCGAGGTGGCGCTGCACGACGATGCAGCGTTCCAACAACTGGTTTCCGTGGCCAAGTCGGCGCTCGAAGTCAAGGATTCCGCGCGCGCGGCGCTGGAAAAGAAATGACGCCTACCCAGCAGCCGGATCCGCTCGCCAGCCTGGAGGAGCGCATTCAGCAGGCGGTCCAACTGGTGGGCCGATTGCGGCAGGAAAAAGACGCGGCGCTGTCCCAGGCCGCCGAGGCCCGGGTGGAAACCGGGCGGCTGGCGGACGAACTCACGGCGCTGCAAGCTGAACGCAAACAAGTGCGGGTCCGCATTGAAAAGCTGCTCGAACAGATCGATCAGTTGAGCAACGCATAGAGGATTCCGCCGGCGGAGCGAAGTATGGAAAGCCCTCCTCCCGAGAAACAGACGGTGCGAGTCACCATCCTCAATCGGCCGTACACGCTGCGTGCCGCGGGCGATCCCAGGGACATCGAACGGGTGGCGGCGCAGTTGGACGATCTGATGCTGGCCCTCGCCGCCAAGGCGCCGAACGCGGATTCCACGCACATCGCGGTGCTGGCTTGCCTGCACCTGGCCGACAGGCTGACCGCTCTCGAGCGGGAGATGGAGGCGCAGCGCCAGCGCGTGAACCAGGGGTCGGAGAAATGCCGCGGCATGATCGAGGAGTTGATTGCGACGGCGGAAGCGGGCGTATGATGCCGCGCATGCTGCTGGGCCTGGTGGCCGCGCTGGCGCTGGCGGCGGGACCGTCGCTCGAAAACGAAATCGCCCAATGGCGCCTCGAACGCGCCTCGGCGCTCCAGGCCGAGGGCGGCTGGCTCACCGTGGCGGGCCTCTTTTGGCTGCATGATGGCGCGAATTCGTTCGGCAATGACCCCGCCAGCGACATCGTGCTCCCCGATGGACCGGCACACGCCGGCTCCTTTGAGCTGCGCGCCGGCGCTGTGACGGTGACCATGGAGGGCGAAAAAACGCGGCGCGAGCTGCGGCCCGACTCCTCCGACGTCGTCAAAGCCGGCCGCCTCAGGCTGTTCCTCATCCAGCGCGGAGACCGGCTCGGCATCCGTCTGAAGGACCCTGAGAATCCGGCACGCAAACAGTTTCACGGGCTGGACTATTTTCCTGTCAGCGAGGCGTACCGGGTGACCGCGCGCTGGGTGGCTTCGCCGCGCCAGATTCCCATTCTCAATGTCCTGGGCCAAACCGAGCCTTCCCATTGTCCCGGCTACGCCGAGTTTCGCATTGGCGCGAAGCAACTACGCCTCTACCCGATCCTCGAAGCGCCGGATGCACAGGAGCTGTTTTACATTTTTCGCGATCAGACCAGCGGTCACGAAACCTACGGCGGAGGCCGTTTCCTCTACTCGGCCCTGCCCAAGGAAGGCCGCGTGGTGCTGGATTTCAACAAGGCCGTCAATCCGCCTTGCGCTTTCACTCCTTACGCCACCTGCCCGCTGCCGCCGCCGGATAATCGGCTGCCGGTGCGGATTGAAGCCGGCGAAAAGAAGTATCATTAAAGTCGATTCAGACCGCGGCCTCCGCAATAACTCGAATGTTGCGACCGTTCTGATGAAAACCGGAGGATAAATGAAAAGCGCAAAACTATCCATCATTCTTGCCGCAGCGGCTGCTCTCGCCGTTTCAGCCGTGGCGTTCGCGGACACGCCGGGACGCCATCCACGATATCTGCACGCGCGGACCGATCTGCGCACGGCGCAGTTTCTGCTGCGCGTCCAGGACGAGCCCAACGTGATGCGGCACGTGCGCCAGGCCGATCGGGAAATCGACCAGGCGGTGGTCGAGATCGACCGCGCGGCGGTGCTCGATCGCAAGTATATCGAAGACCATCCGCCGATCGATCGCAGCCTGGACCGGCGCGGCAGATTTCGCAAGGCCATGGCTTTGCTGGTGGGCGCCCGCGCCGATATCGGCCGCGAGGAAGACAATCCACGCGCGGCCGGCTGGCGTAACGCCGCCTACCGCCATATCGACGCTGCGATGGACCAGCTCCGCCGCGCGGCGCGCGATCTGCACATGGACCACCTGGAAGGGTTCTAGCCGGGCAGTCTGACCGGAGAACGTAGCGCACGCACTCGTACCGGCGCCTTGGAGTTTCCACATTTCCGCGAGAAAGCTGTAGCGCCGGCGATCTTGGTGTTGCCGCCGGTTCCTTTGCAGCGCGAGGCAGGTTGATAACCTGCGCACCGATTGATAATCGGTGCAGTCGGGCGAAGCCCGGCCCTGGAGTTTCTACATTTAAGCCGGGAGTTCTCTGTGCGGCGGGGCTGCCGTGAAGGAATACATCGCGGGGCAGCAGGAGCACCACACCATCGGCGGGTCTCGTTCCAAGATGAGCTGCTGAGCTTTTTAAAGAGGCACGGCATCAGTTACGACGAGCGAGACGTCTGGGGCTGAGGCGAATCTTACGCCCCGTTCCGGGGCTGGCGATGGTAACACGGCGATTCCGCACGGCTCGCGCCGTGGGCTACTGTCTTTCGCCCTTCGGGCTCGATTCTGGACGAGAAAATCTAGAAACTCCAGGGCACGGCTGAAGCCGGGCTGAAGCCGTACCCTGATACAAAGCTAATCATATTGCCACGCTCGGAAATGTGGAAACTCGATGGGCAGGTTTCAACCTGCCAATGGCAGGATGAATCCTGCCCCGGCACGGCTAAAGCCGTGCCGCAAAATGCACCCGTCATGAGGCAATAGCCTCTGCCGTCTTCTCCTTGCCGGGTGCGGAAGGCAATACGGAAACTCCTCTGGTCGACGAGTCCTGGTTCCACCGGGTTCGCTGCGGGCAATGCCCGGCGCAGTGAGGATGGCAACGCCGTAGCAGCCTCCGTCATTCTCGGCGGTAGGTCCAGGCGCGGACAGCAGCATGGCAAATCGTTGAAAACAAGGCAACTCAGAAATGGTTTAGGACATGACTTGACGGTCCCGGACGCACCTGGCTCCGTTTCGCTCGCGCCCCGCAGTGTTAACGTTTGGATACATTGGCGTCCGCCAGCGGAAATCTGCAAAAAACAATTTGCAACTCGAATGTTTTTTGTTATTCTGGAATCGCTCTGGTCACCACGACTACCGCGCGAGGAATATGGAGACAGTTGCACAAGGTATATTGACTCGCGACGAAATGGAAAGCAGGCGCTTGTCGGCCGCACAGGACCTGCAGAGGGGACTTACCCAGTCCCAGGTTGCGCGCAAATTCGGCGTCAGCCGCACCACGGCTTCCCGCTGGCATCGCGCATTGAGTGGAAGAGGGATAGACGGGCTTCGCAAACGGCGCGCGCCCGGCCGTCCCAGCCGTCTCAACGCCGAACAGTTGCAGTTGGCGGCCGAGATCTACCGCTCCGGCCCGCGTACTGCCGGTTTCCAGGCGGACCGTTGGACCACGGCGCGTTTTGCCGGCGCCATACGAGCGCGCTTCGGCGTTCAATACGATCCGGACCACGTGGGCCGCATCATCCACCGCCTGGGTTTGCGCGAGCGCGTGCGCAGCCATCGCAGGCTGGGGGACGTTCTCTACGGCTCCCTCCCCGCGCCGGCTCCGGTTCTGAGCCACGCGGAAGCGCTGCCGCCGGCTTCCTAAACATAAGCGGTTGAGCCGCCTGTAGGGGCGGGGCATGCCCGGCTCTGCATTTCGGTTTAGGGAAGCGAAATTCAGGAACGCGAAATCCTTCGCGCTTTGCGAAAGGACGCGATTCCATACCAGGCCATGATGCCGGTGCATACGCCGGCTATAGCCGAGCGCATGATGTCGTGCGACCAGGCGTAACGCGCCGTCCGGATGGCGAAAATCGCCCCGAATGAAAGGAAAAGAAAGCCGATAACCTCGTTCCACAGGGCGTGAATGGGCTTCACGATGGCCGGCACCACGTGCCGCAAAAACGCTCCACCCTGTTGCCACGCCGTCGGCTTCCGCACCTCTTTATCGTAACAAAGCCGGCCTTGCCCTCCCATGCACTGTCACGTCCGGCTGATAAACTGCCGATAGAGAGAGTGGTTTAAGCTTGTGAACGGGCCTGCCGTCTTCTACAATCGGATTGGGGTGGATGCTAGGCCTGTTAGCGGGAACGCCGGTCGTTTCCGGCGCGTCCGCTAACTTTAGGAGTACTCTGTGGATGAACCATTGAAGCACCTCATGCAGGAACTGGGGAATGCCATCAACGATTCCCTGTCCGAGTCCGACCGGATCGCGGAGGCGATCGGCGAAATCAAGCGCGCCGGATACGACGTGTTTCTGGTTCTGGAAGCAACTATCGGCTTCAACCGGCGGGACGAATCCGCCGATGAAGAAGGCGAGCTTGAGGTGAGCGACGAGGACGAACCGAAGCGCACTTTCGAGGCCACCGGCAAGATCAAGCTCACCACCCAGGATCATCGTTTCCTGCGAGCGCTGAAAATCGCGGTGGACGAAGAAAACCGCTAGGTTCCCGCCAGCCCGAGCAGGTCCCGGTAAACGTCCCAGGTTTCGCGGACGGCCTTTTCCCACGTAAAATCTTGCACCCGCGCCTTGCCGCGATGCGCTAGCTCTTTCCGTAACTCCGCGTCGCCGATCAGTTGCCGCAAGGCGGACGCCAGCGCAGCGGTGTCTTCGGGATCTACAAGCAGAGCGGCATCGCCGGCCACTTCGGGCAGCGCGGAGCGGTTTGAAGTCACGACGGGCGTGCCCGCGGCCATCGCTTCCAGCAGCGGCATGCCGAAGCCTTCATCGAGCGATGGGAACGCGAACACTGTGGCGCGCGCGTACCAGCCGGCAAGTTCCGTCGGCGTGATGTAACCCGGCAATTCGATGCGGGACCGCGCCGGGCTGCGCGCGATGCGCTCCAGAATCTCCGCCGCGCCGAAGCCCGCGGCACCCGCCAGCACCAGCCTCCAGCTCTCGTCGAGCGCCTCGAACGCCTCCACCAGACGAACGATGTTCTTGCGCGCTTGCAGCGCCCCGACATGCAGAATTACCGGCTCGCGTGGGACGCTCGGGAAGTCCAACCGGCGCGTCCCGTGATGCACCACGCGCACTCGCGCCTCCGGCGTCCCCAGCAGCGCAACAACCTGGCGCCTGGTGGATTCGGATACGGTGATGATAGCGTCGGCGCGCCGGGCCGCGTCCCGCGCCTGGGCGGTGAAACGGGCGCGAAATTCCGGCGTCGAATAATCGCCCGTCATCACGAACAGGTCGTGAAACGTGACCGCTGTCGCGCGCAAGCGCATCGCCGGCAGCCGCTGATTCAGGCCATGATAGAGCGCCGCCCCGCGCGGCCCCAATGGCCCCGCCAGCAGGCGCCGCCGCGTGTTGGGCCGCGCCGCCAAACCGGCCGCGCGGAAAAAACGGTGCGGCCTCAACCAGTATTCGAAGCGCACCTCGGGCCGCAGCGCCGCCAACCCGTCGAGCATTTCGCGCGAATACAGTCCGACCCCGCTAAGCTCCTCCCCAATGGCGTAGGTGGCGTCGAGCGCGATCCTCAATCCAGTCCGTATTCTTTCATCTTTCGATACAGAGTGGTGCGGCCCATGCCGAGCAGCCGCGCGGTTTTGCCGCGCTCGCCGTTAGCGGCGGCCAGGGCGCGCTCGATGGCGTACTTTTCGCTTTCGGTGATGGTGAACACGGGCGACTTCGGCCGCACCACGAACTCGCAGTCGGGTGCGTCTTCCACCGCGACCGCGGCCGCAAGCCGCTCCAGCGCAGCCGGCCCGCCCTGGTTCACCAGCGCCGACGGCAGCGCCGCCTCGGGATGATGCTCGGAATGCATTGCCGCCATGCGCTCGATGGCGTTCTTCAGTTCGCGCACGTTGCCCGGCCAGTCGTAAGCCTCCAGCCGGGCGCGCGTTTCCGGGCCGGGGTCGAACCAGGGCAGGCCGGCGGCGCGCGCTCTCTCCAGGAAGTGGTCGACCAGCAGCGGAATATCAGCCTTGCGGTCGCGCAGCGGCGGCAGGCGCACGGCGAACACGTTGAGACGGAAGTAGAGGTCTTCGCGGAAGCGGCCCTTGGCGATCTCCGCTTTCAAATCGCGATGTGTGGCGGCGATGATGCGCAGGTCGATGGAACGCCATTGCAGGGACCCCACCGCGCGGAATTGGCGCTCCTGAATCAAGCGCAGCAGCTTGACCTGCATTTCGAGCGGCAGGTCGCCGATCTCATCGAAAAACGCGGTGCCGCCGTCGGCCAGCTCCACCAGCCCTTTCTTGTTCTCCGCCGCGCCGCTGAACGATCCCTTCACATGGCCGAACAGCTCGCTTTCCATCAGTGTGCCCACCAGCGATCCGCAGTCGATGGGGACGAACTGGCCGCGCGGGTTCGCGTCGTGGATGGCGCGCGCCACCACCTCCTTGCCCGTACCGCTCTCGCCCAGCAGCAGAACCGGCAGCCGGTTGCGCGACGCCTTCTCGATCAGGCGGCGCAGATTGTCGATTGCGGGCGTCTGGCCCACCAGCCCATGGGCTGCGCCCGGCATGGCCCGCTTCATGAAGTCACTTCTCGTTCCGCAGTGAATGGGAGGCTCCCGAGGAGCGCTATTCAGAATCTAGTCGCACCACGAAGCTGTTATTCTCACCGGTTTCGGCCTGAATGCGCGCGGCCAGGGCGCCGGCGGCATCCGTAGTCGGTTCCGCTCCCACCAGGACCCGCCACAGGTCCGGATTGCCTTGCCGCAATACCACGCGGACCGCGCCGTAGCGGGCGGCCAAGGAGGCGCTCAGCCGTTCGGCATTGTCGCGGTTGCGGAAAGCCCCCACCTGCACCGCGAAAACGGCCGGCTCCATGACATCCGGCAGGCGGATCACCTCCAGCCGCACCGGGCCCACACCGGCACGCAGCAGGTCGATGGCGCGAGCGGCGGCGTGCGACAGGTCGATCACCCGCCCATCCACGAATGGCCCGCGGTCGATGATGCGCACGTCCACCGACTTGGAGTTGGCCACGTTCACCACCCGCACCCAGGTATTGAACGGCAGCGTGCGGTGCGCTGCCACCATGGTTTCCATGTCGTAGATTTCGCCGTCGGCGGCGGCGCGCCCGTGGTAAGGATGCCCATACCAACTGGCGAGGCCCGCCTCGGTATCCCCGATCTTCGGCGCCGGAACAGGTGCGGCCGGCGGAGCCGGCCCCCGCACGTGCCTCTTGTGGTGGGCGCACCCGGCGAGCACGACGGCGCTCAGCGCCAGGGCGCAGAGTCTCCTCGCCAATATGCCCGGCGGTCGGCCACGGCAGATCGCGTTCGACTTACGCCTGCTGCTCGGCACTTGCGGACCCGTTGCCATTGTCTTGCAGAGCCACCACCGCCGGCGCGCGATGCGCGAGATCGGTGAGCAACCTCCACGACACCACACCAGCGTATCCCAATGACGCCAAGGCGTGGTGAATCGCGGATGCGTGAGGTTTGCCGCCACGAGGGCTGCGGCCCAACGATGTTGTACTTTTCCGGTGAACCATTCCCTCACGGTCGTGGCTTCATCCGGCGCCGCGTACAGAAGGCACCCCATAAGCCAAGGCGGCTCCTGGGAGCGCGGTAAAATACCCATATGGTGCGTTCGGGCGCAACGGCGGCGGCCAGCATCGAGCGCTTCTTCCAGGTTTCGCTTCTGGCGCTGGTCCTGGGCGGCGCCCTCACGGCCGCGGTTTGCGGATGGTGGGACGCGCCCACACTGGCGCTGACCGCCGACGCCCTGGCGTGGCGCGGAGCGCTGCTCGCCGGGGCCCGGCTCAGCCCGCCGCCGGCCGCGGTTGCTGCGGTCGCGCTCGCCTGGTGTGGTTTTTTCCTCATCGCTGCCTGGAACGGACAGCACGGTTTCTGGGACGCGTCCATCCCGCTGCTTTATTTGCTGGCGGCCGCCAGGCTGCTGGTGGCGAAAACCAGCCGCGACAGCTTCTGGGTGGCCTTGATCTCGTTCGCCGCGCTGCTGGCCGAGGCGATGGTTTCCACCGGCCCGGGCTTCTTCTTGGCGCTGGCGTGGTTCGCGCCGTGCGCGGTGGGCGCGCTCGCCGCCGCTGAAATTCTCCGCTCGCTCGAGGGCGCCGCGGCTCAGGCGCCCGCGCGGCGCCTGGCGCCTCGCCTGGTTTTGCTGGCCTGTTCGGCCGCGGCGTGCATCCTGCTGCTGGCGGGGGGCGTGTTTTTCCTGCTGCCGCGCACCGCCGATGCCGCCCAGCGATGGCACGCCGCCAGCGGCCTCCGCCTGCAGGGCTTTTCTTCTCCTCTCACGCTGCGCGAAATCGGCGAGCTCAAAACCAGCTCCCGGCCCGTCATGCACATCACCATATTCAGCCCGCAGCCGGTGGCGGGCCTGAAATGGCGTGGCGGCCTGCTGACTGCTTTCGACGGCAGGCAGTGGACCAATCCCGAACCAACGCCGCCGCTGCCGCTGGCCGCCGCGGGCCATTATTCCCTGGTCCCCTCCGCCGAGCGCCAGCCCGGCCCGCATATCTCCTACGATGCGGAGCTCGAGCCGGCCGATTCCCGCGCGCTTTTCTTCGCCGGCACGCCGGAGAACCTGGATCTTCGCGACGTCGCCGTGCTGCGCGGATCGAGCGGCCTGCTCCGCCTGGCGCGCCGTGCGCCAGGGCTCCGCTATTCGGCGTACAGCCGGTTGGAACAGCGGCCCGAGCAATCGAGTGCCGCCTATCCTGCGCCGTCGCTCGACCCGGATGACGCGGCGCGCAACCTTCAGTTACCCGCTTCGCTCTCACCGCGCATCTCCGAACTGGCGCGCCGATGGGCCGCCGGCGCCACCAGCGATCTTGGCCGCGCCCGCGCCATCGAAACCCACCTGCGCACCGGCTACGGTTACACGCTGGAACTGCCGCCCGCCGCCATCGCGGACCCGCTCGAGAATTTTCTGTTCGTCCGCCGCCGCGGCCATTGCGAATACTTCGCGTCGGCCATGGCCGTCATGCTGCGCACCCTCGGCGTTCCGGCGCGCCTGGCCACCGGATTCCAGAGCGGCGTCTACAACCCGCTCATCGGCCAGTGGCTGATTCGCGCCTCCGATGCTCACGCCTGGGTGGAAGCCTGGCTTGCCAGCCGCGGCTGGACCACGTTCGACCCCACGCCGCCCGACCCCAACCGCGCTGCATCAACTTCCCCGGCCGGCCTTCCGCTGTATCTCGATGCGGCGCGCACTTTCTGGAGCCGCTGGGTGGTGAATTTCGATCCCAGCCGGCAGGGCGCACTGGCCGACCGCTTTGACGAAGCCGCGCGCCTCGCCGGCATCCAGTGGTTCGATTCCCTCTGGGACACCGGCAGCACCTGGGAGCAGCGCACCGCGCGTTGGCTGCGCCGCTTCGGCCCCTGGCTGACGGCAGCGATTCTGCTCGCCGCCGGCCTCTGGATATTCGGCCCGCGCTCAATCCGCGCCCTGCGCTTCCGCCTGCGCGTCCAGCGCGCCCGCCGCAGCCCCGGCACCGCGGCCGATGCGACGCTGCTTTACCAGCGCATGCTGGCTCTCATGGAACGCCGCGGCTACCACAAGCCGCCTTGGTTCACCCCCGCCGAGTTCGCCGCATCGCTTCCCGCCAGCCCCCTGGCCGCGGCGGTTTCGGAATTCACCGAAACGTATAACGCAGTGCGCTTCGGCCGCCGCGCTCCCGATCGCTCGCGCATTTCCGCCCTGCTCGATGAGATGGGCGGGCGGTAAAAGCGGCACGACGTGCTGTATGGGGCCGATCTTGCCACCAAGGATGCGTCGGCGGCCACAGCTATGCCTCCGCTGCTAATCCTCGCCGCCGGGGACGGCTGTGGTCGCAGTCGTGCAGCGGTAATCAGCGGACAGTATCGGCATGATGGCGTAACATCGGAGTGAGGCGACTTGCCGACTATGGCGAAGCTGAAGCCTGACCCGATTAGCGCTCAGGACCTCGCTGACTTCGTTGCCGACGAGTCCGATTTTGCCTTCGAGATGCAGGTGCTCCGTCTGCTTCGGGCGGCGGGCTTCAACTGTTCACACTCGGGCACCTACCGCGATCCGGTCACAGACAAGATCAGGCAATTTGATATCCGGGCAGTCAAGAGCCAAAGGTACGGGACGCTTGCGCTTGCCGTCGAATGCAAGAACATTCGCCCCAGTAATCCGATCCTCCTGAGTGCTGTGCCAAGAACGGAGCCCGAGGCCTTTCACAGCCTACTGGTTCTTCATCAGTCGACGAACTATTCGTACTGCGAGGTCCAACTTCGCAGCGGAAGCCAATCCCGTTACAGGCCGGGGGAGATGGTCGGCAAGAGAACGGACCAGGTGGGGCGTGATACTTCTGAAGCGCTAGTCAGCAACGACGAGGCAGCATTCGAGAAGCTGAACCAGGCCGTCAACAGTTGCCAGGAGCTGGTGCGCCAGTACGCAGACGAGCGGTTTGAGCCGCTGCGACGAGCCATCGTGCCTGTCCTCGTTGTTCCCGCGGGACTCTTGTGGCAGGTGGACTATGACGAAGACGGTGCGGTTGCCATCGCGCCACGTCGGGTCGGGAGTGCCACGTTGTTCTACGACCACGCGTGGTCGACAATGCCACGAGGTCAGGGGCTGATCTCCTATCGGATCTCCCACGTGGAGTTTGTCACGGCTGAGACTTTGCCGGATCACGCCAACTGGCTCTTGGGTGAGGTTGGTTTCTTCCCGCCCTAATCCGCTGCGGGCCAAGACGGGTCGCGTAGTGGACGGTAATTTGGTCGCCGTTTCCGCCGCTATTCCTCGCCGCCGGGGACGGCTGGGGCCGCGTTCATGTAGCGGTGATCGCGGCAGATGCCGCGCTTCGAGGACCGGATGAATTCCACCATGTGGAGCGCTTCCGGCGTTGCCAGGGCCTCGATCCGCTCCAGCGCCTCTTTCCGCGTCAGCCCCGAGCGGTAGAGCAGACGGTACGCCTGTTTCAGCACCGAGACCGTCTCGCGCGAAGCGCCCGCGCGGCGAAGACCGACCAGGTTCAAGCCGTGCGCCGCGCAGTCGAACTCCGAGACCAGGAGGTACGGGGGCACGTCCTGCGCCACGCGCGTATTGGCCGCTACCATGCACAACCGCCCGACCTTGGAGAACTGATGCACGCCGACGCCGGCGGAGAGGAACGCGCTATCCTCAATCTCCGCGTATCCGCCGAGGCTGGTGCTGGGGCCGATGGTGATGTGGCTGCCCAACTGGCAGTCGTGGGCGATGTGGACGCAGCTCATCACGTAGTTATCGTCGCCCAGCACGGTGACCGCACCGGGCTTGGTGCCGCGCGAAATGTTGACATATTCGCGCAAGGTGTTGTGATCGCCCACGCGCAGGTAGCTGGAATTCTCCTCGCGAAACTTCTTGTCCATCGGGTCCGTGCCGAGCTGCGCGCCGGAGTATATATGGTTGCCCTCGCCGAGCGTCGTATAGCGCTTGACGATGGCGAAGGGATCCAGCCGGTTGTGGGGCCCGATCTCCACTTCGTCTTCGACAATGCAGTAGGCGCCGATGACCGCGGTTGGGTGAACGTGCGCTCCGGGATGGACGATTGCGGTGGCGGCGATGGCGGGCCCAGAGGTGGTCTGTTGCATGGTTTTCTGCCGGCGGCGCGCGAGCGAAGAGTCCTCGCCGGGCCTGTTCGTCCCGAAGAGGATCACCAGCGCGTCAGGCTGATTCTAACGCAAATCGGCACGTCGTCTCGCCTTGACCCGCCTGCCATAGAGGTGCGAAGCGTCGGACTCGTGGCGACGTTGGTTCGCCAGAGAGCAGCGAGCTTCTGAGCGTACCTGGTGCGCGCGGCCCTCTAAAACGAGACTGAAGTGAGCCCCGCTGCGGCGACTGAGAATAGCCGAGCCCGCCGGCGCTGGGAATTGGCATTCTGGTCCCAGCGCTCGCCGTGCCCGGCCTTCCGAGTGCGCGGCGATCTGGTTAGCTAAGTTAGCTGTGTATCAGGGCACTTTGAGCCGTGCCGCAAAACGCAGCTCTCTTGAGGCTTTAGCCGCTGCCGCTCTTTCCTTTGCCAGGTCGCTGGCAGGTTGGGCCATTACCCAGGGGCTAAAAGCCCGACTGCTTACTTCGCTTCTGCGGCACGGCTGAAGCCGTGCCCTGATACAAAGCTGGTTCGAAGTTCCACCGTGGAATTTCGGGCTAATCATATCCCCGCGCATTCGGAAATGTGGACGCTTTGCGGCTGAAGCCGTGCCCTGTTTATCCGGGGCCGTCGGCCCACGAAAGGCCATGAAAGTATCCCCGAGATGATAGCGGTGTTTTCAACCCTGATAGACAACTAATCCGCAGCTCCATCGTGGAATTTCGGGCGGAACAGGTCCCGGCGCACCCGGAAATCTCGAAACTAGAGGTGCCCGCTATGGATGTCGCGCGCGGACGAGGGGCGTCTGCCCCACAGCTTATGCAGGCACGCGGCAAGGAGAAAATTATGCGGCGCTGCAATCCGCAGCCTGCAACACGGCGCGGCGCCGCGCGGGCTTTCGCAGCTTCATTTCTTGACCAGCACGACCGGCGCAGCCTGGCTGCCGGCGATTCTGTCGAAGTATGCGCGCAGGTCGGCGTATTTCGCGGCCGGCACCAGCGCGTCGGGAACCTCGGTGGTCTGCTCGAACACGAGGTCGTCACCGTCGGCTTTCCAGCTCGCCTGGTACATCCCATACGGCCCGTTCAGTTGTACGGCGTCGAGCATCTCGTCGATCGTGTACCCTGGCGGCAGCTTGACTATTCGGCCGGGAAAGGTACCGCATCACGCCCGCGTGGGGCCGGCCGCGTGCCGCGGAACTAAGGCTTCGGCGACAAATTACCATACCAACCGCTCCCTGACGGTCGCAGCTCCGACACGCGTTCAGAGCCGGGACCGTGAGAGAGCGGTGGTCGGCGATTGCAGCGATTATTTCCCTGACAAGCCCTAACCTCGGCCCGCGTTTCGCTTTTTCGGCACGCCGTGGGTGTGGCAATCCAAGCACTGGAAAGAATGGATGTTGTGGCGGCTGGCGCGCGAGCGGAAGGTGGTGTCCATTTTCTCCACGTCTAATCCGCAGTTAGACATCTTAGGATGGCAATTGGCGCAGGAAGCGCGCGTCTGCTCACCGTGGCCCTGATGGCAGGCCAGGCAACTGATGCCTTCGTGGATGCCGACGGGGGTACGGTCATCGCCATCGCCCGCCTGCATGGCGGCGCTGGGGGCGTGGCATTGGTAGCAGAGCGCCTGCCGCTGATCGGGGCTCATCTTCACCCGCCGCTCGCCTTGGTGCATCTCCGGCAGCGGCAGCGAGGCCAGCGCAATGTGACCCTGCGCGCGGCGGTCGAACAAAGCCAGCGACGGCGCGGCCAACGGCTGCAGGCTGCCGGCCGATTCCGGACGGCGCACGCGCGGGCCTTCCGGCTGACCCGGCCGGTGCATCTGGTGGCAGGCCAGGCAGGGAATGGCGGCGCGGTCGGCCCAGCGCGCATCCACCAGCCGCCACGGCCCCTTGGTGTCGATGGGCGTGACCATGTCGCGCAGCGGTCCCTGAAAGTGCATCCCGTGGCAGCGGAAGCAATCCTCCATCAGGATGCGCTGGCGGTTGTGGTCGCGGTCGGTGAACACCTGGGCGTATGTCATGGCGTGCGGGCCGGCGCGCCAGGTGGCGAACTCCTCCTGGTGGCAGTTGCGGCACCGCTCCACGGTGGCCTGCACGTCCGACCATTGGTGGAAGCGGATCTGCTCGGAAATCCGGCCGCGTGCGTGCTCATCGAGGCGCTCCACGTTGCCGGCCTGTAACATTCCCCCATGGCAGTCCGAGCACGCCACGTTGCGATGCGCCGAGCCCAGCCACGCCGAGTTGGAATCGCCCATCTCGTGGCAGTCGCTGCAATAGCCGGCGTTCTGCGGCTTGGGACGCACGTTCGGATACACGATCGCCACTGCAATCGCGATCACCCCGAGAGCGGCAAGCGTGAATCTCATGCGCGCCGCTCCTTGACGATAGCCGCCGCCACGCGATAGGCATTGGCCAATATCGTCAGCGCCGGATTGAACCCGCCATTGGTGACGTGCACGCTGGCATCGGCCAGATAGATGTTGTCGGCTTCGTGGATGCGGCAGTTGCGATCGACCACACTGGTCTTCGGATCGTTGCCCATGCGGCAGGTTCCCGCCTGGTGCTGGCCGCCGCTCAGTTCCAGGCCGGGCACACTGGTGAAGGTACGGATGGCGCCGGCCTCCTGCAGCCACTCGACCGCTTTCACCACCACGGCGCGTGCCACCTCGACGCTGTGCGGATGGCGCCCGCCGGAAAGCCGCGCCACCGGGATGCCCCAGAAGTCCTTCACCCGTGGATCCAACTGCGCCCGCGCCTCAAATAACGGCATCTCCTGAACCGGGCCCATCACGGCAATCGAGCGGCGGTAGAACTGCCGCATGTATTCCTTGTGTGCGAGGCCCCACCGTGGCGTATCCGGCGGCGTCATTCCGGCGAACTGGATGGGCAGGCGGATGAATTCGTTGGCCAGCATGGCGCCGCCGCGCAAGCCGGGGTTGCCGTGGTTGAAATCGCAGATGGCGACGCTGGCGCCGGGGCCGATATCGTCGTAGGTGTCGAAATCGAACAGGCCGACGGCGCGGGGGTAGGCGTGCCCTTGCAGGTTGCGGCCCACCCAATCGTAGCGGTTCCCCAGGCCGTTGAGATGCAGCCGGCTCTTCGAATTCAGCAGCAGGCGCGCGGTCTCGATGGCGCCCGCGCTTACCACCACCAGGCGCGCCGGTTGCGTTTGTAAGTGGTTGTCGTCGTCGTAGTAGGTGACGGCGGTGGCGCTTCCGCGGGCATCGAGCACAATCTCTCGCGCCATCGCATCGGTGCGCAGCTCGCACAAGCCGGTCGCCAGGGCGGTGGGAATCACCGTATTCTGGGTGCCGTTCTTGGCGTTGACCTCGCAGGCGAACCCCACGCACCAGCGGCACCGCATGCATGGCCCGCGCCCGTTATACGGCACGCTGTTGCGCAGCATGGGAATGTCGAATGGGTGCCAGCCCTTGCGTAGCGCGGCCGGCTTCAGAATTTCGTATTCGCGGTTGGGCGGCAGCGGCGGCATCGGCAGGCCCCGGCGGCGCGGCGCGTGGAGCGGATCGGGCGCCACATCGCCGGAGACGCCCAGCTCCCACTCGGCTTTTTCGTAGAACGGCTCCAGGTCGTCGTATGTGATCGGCCAGTCGTCGAGCGTGCTCCCCGGCGGGCATCCGTAAAGGGACTTCATGCGGAAGTCCTGCGCCATGTAACGCCAGGCCATCGCGCCGTAACTCACCGTGCCGCTGCCCACGCAGGCGGCGTTGTTCGAGTAGGCGCCATCGCTCGGCAGCACCACCAGCTCGCGGCCGCGCTGGTCCACAGCTACGCGCGGATTGCGCTCGGCATCCGGCCCAAACGGCGCGCCGAGGTCGCTGGTTCGCTGGTTGCGCAGGTCGTCCTTGCGGTCGTCCCATGCCGTTTCCCAGCGTCCACGCTCCAGCAGCACCACCCGCATGCCGGCGCAGGCCAATTCTTTGGCGATCACGCCGCCGCCGGCGCCCGCGCCAATCACCACCGCATCCACCGGATCGAGCGCCATGGCTACGAACCCTTCCCATGGCGCAGATCGTAGAGGATGCGCCCGCGCACCGGCGAGGCCGGCACGCGCAGCATGCGCCAACTCGCGTAATCGCGGTTGCCGCCGTGCCGCGGGCTGCCGTAAAAGCCCTGCATGGTGTGAGCCAGCACCATCTCGAAAAACGGCCGTGCATCTCTTTCGAGGCGATTCACCACCGCCAGCCGCTGCTTGCCAGGGAGTTGGTCGAGCGGCTTGCCGAACATCTTGCGGCTGAGAGCGGCGGTGCGCGCCAGGCCTTCGCGGTAGGCGCGGCGGTAGCGGCGATAGTAGCCGGCCAGTTGGCGGTCGATGAACACCACCGCACCGGTCGCTGCCGCGCCCGGGTCCTGGTCGGCCGGAATCAACTGATCGCAGATCGCGCCCAGCGTCCGCGCCTCTTCGCTGGTGAGAGCCAGCCGGGCTCCCACATCCTGCCGGCATGCGGTCGAACCTAAAAGGGCTCCGGCGAGAAACGAACGGCGAGACGGTTTCCGCATAGCACTACTCGAATGTCCGAGTCAGCCGGAATAGTAGCACGCTGCAACCCCGGCGTCAGTTAAGAGTGTTTAATTGCAAGGTGTTAACGTAGATTAGGTGGCTGGATAGGTGGTTGGATAACATCGCCAGCAAGAGCGAATGCTGTACAATGTGACGAGAAGTATCTTCGCCAGCGGCAAGCGGCCCAGGAGCGCTTCTGCCGGCTCATTTGAGGAGTTCATGAGAACCGTTCTGATTGCCACGGCGCTGGTGGGTTTGTCTGTGTGTTGCCTGGCTGGCCAGGCGCCGCAGACCGAGACGCAGGCGGCGCAGCAGCCGGCGGCGTCTCCGGCAACACCGAATCCGCCGGGCGAGGTGAGCGCGCATCCGGACGCTCACCCGGCTGTGGATCCCGCCAAGATGGCCGCTCCGGCTGCCGCAACCGCGGCCGCTCCGCCCAGCACGAGGACCTACCTGATTGGCGCGGAAGACGTATTGAAAATCGTCATTTGGAACAACGCGCCGATGTCCGGCGAGTTTCCGGTGCGGCCGGATGGCGCGATCTCCATTCCGTTGCTCGGAGATGTGATCGTGGCGAACAAGACGCCGCAACAGGTGGAGGAGGATATCTCGCACCGCCTAGTGGATGGCCAGTTGATTCGCGAGCCCCACGTCAGCGTGGGGCTGACGGCGGTTCACAGCAAGAAATACTATATCCAGGGCGAAGTGATGAAGCCGGGCGCCTATGATCTGGTGGTACCGACCACAGTGATGGAGGGGCTGGTGAATGCCGGCGGGTTCCGCGATTTCGCCAACACCCGGAAGATCCGCATTCTGCGAGGCAGCCAGGAGTTTAAGTTCAACTACAAACAGGTGAGCCATGGCAAGAGCCGGGAGGAGAACATCTACCTGGAGCCCGGGGACCAGATTATCGTTCCATGACGTCGCCCGGGTCGCCGGGGCGCGAGAGTGTGGGAGGCAACGGCAAGCCATATGGGTGCAGCGCAGAATTATGTGAGCGCTTCGCGGCGCCAGCCGGACATCGAAGACTATATCGATATGCTCCGGCGCTACCGCTCCTGGATCATCGGGCCGATGTTCGCGGGGCTGGTGATTTCGGTGGTGGTGGCCTTTTTTTGGCCCGACACGTACGTCTCGACGGCCGTGATGACGATCACGCCGCAGCAGGTGTCGCAGAGCCTGGTTCGCTCGGACGTCACCACGCAGATGGCGGCGCGGCTGCAAGAGATGGAAACCGAGATTTTAAGCCGCAGCAGCCTGTCGGACCTGATCGTGCACCTGGACCTGTACAAGAAGGAGCGCACGCAGAAGCCGCTCGAGGACATCGTACAGGACATGCGGAACCGGGCCATCCGCGTGCAGCCTTACGAATCGGCGACTCCGGAAGGCGAAAACCGCGTCCAGGCTTTCACCATTTCCTACAGCTACACGGACCGCTACAAGGCGCAGCAGGTGGTGCGCGAGCTGATCAGCAAGTTCGAAGAGCAGAACTTGATTTACATGACCAAGACAGCCAGCGTGACCACGGAGTTCCTGGGCGACGAATTGAAAAACGCCAAACAGAACCTGGACAATCTGGACCAGAAACTTACCGAGTTCAAGATGGCCAACCAGGGCAGGTTGCCCGACCAGTTTCAGGCGAACGTGCAGGCGCAGAACGCCGCCGAGGCGGAAGCCGGCCGGATGGCCGACGCGCTCTCTCAAGCGCAGGCGCGGAAACTGATGCTGGAACAGTCGCTGCAAAACCTGATCGCCGACCAGAATTTCTACGCGCAACATGGCCAGGAAGTGGTGCCCGCCGGCCCCACCAGCGTCAAGAGCCAGCAGTTGCTCGCGCTGGACGCGAGTTTGACGCAACAGAAAGCGAACCTGGCTTCCATGTTGAAGTTGTACGGCGAGAATTATCCGGAAATCGCTTCGCTCAAAGCGGCGATTTCTGTTGCCGAAGCGCAGAAAGCGGATCTCGAAAAGCAAGTGGAAGCGCAAGCGGCTTCGACCGCGGAGCAGGGCCCGGCGAGAGTGGCAAACCCGGTGGTGCAGGCACGGCTGGAAGAGTTGAAGAACAGCGTTGCTACCGTCAAGACCCAGATCCAGACCACGCAGGCCGATATCGACCGCCTGATCAGGAACACGGCGGCCGAGAACCAGAAAATCGCCGCTTATCAGGCGCGCATCGAGCAGGCCCCGCTCAACGAGCAGCAGTATATGCAGCTCAACAGCGACTACCAGCTTGCCAAAAAGAATTACGAGGACATGGTGCAGAAGCGGGACTCTTCGGAAACGGCGCAGGACCTGGAACAACACAAGGGCGGCGAGAATCTGGAACTGCTGGACCCAGCCTCGCTGCCGGAACAGGCTACCGATCCGAACCGTCCGGTCTGGGCGGCGGTGGGAACGGCGATCGGGCTGATGATTGGCATCGTGCTGGCGGGCGCCCGGGAGATGCGCGATGCGTCGCTGAAGAATTTGAAAGATGTGCGCGCATACACCAACCTGCCGGTGTTGAGCAGCATTCCCCTGTTGGAGAACGCATTGCTGGTGCGCCGCAAGCGCCGTCTGTTCTGGCTGGCGTGGTCCAGTTCCTTCATCATCGGCTGCCTGGCGATGACAATTTCCGTTTACTACCACTTTTTTGGCAGGAGCTAGCTGCGCGGAGCGCCGGCTGGAGGTAACCATGAGTCGAGTACACGATGCTTTGCGCCGGGCCGAACAGGGCGCCCCGATGACCGGGGAGGAGCCGGTGGAAGTCCGGGCGGAAGCGCCGCGCATGCCCGAGTTCCTGCAGGTGAGCGGGGGTTCTCCGGCGGAGGTCACGCGGGTGAGCCTGGATCCCGCATCGCTGCGCGAAGTGGAGACGGTGGCGTTTAGTCCGGCGCCGGAATCGCACCTGCTGGATCTGAATACCTCGCATGAAACGCCGGCGGAAGAGTTCCGCACGCTGCGCACGCGGTTGAATCACCTGCAAACGCTGCAGCCTCTGCACACGGTGGTGGTAACCAGCCCGTCACCGGCGGAAGGCAAGACCTTCTGCTCCGTCAACCTGGCGCTGGCCCAGGCGCATCTGACGGAAAGCTCCGTGTTGCTGGGAGATTTCGATCTGCGGCGGCCCATCGTCCACAACCTGTTGCAGGTTGAGCGGTCGCCCGGCCTCTCCGATTACATCGCCGGCGCGTGCAGCTTTATGCAGGCGCTGCGCAAAGTGCAGGGCACCAACCTCTACCTGCTGCCCGCCGGCACGCCGGTGAAGAATCCGCTGGAGCTGCTGAATATGCGGCAGGCCAAACAGTTGTTCGAAGATCTGCCGCGCCTCTTCAACTGGGCGATCTTCGATACTCCGCCGCTGCTGTTTTCGGCGGACGCCAACCTGCTTTCGACCATGGCGGATGGCACGATTCTAGTGGTCAAGATTGGCACCACGACTTTCGACAACGTGACGCGCGCCATTCAGTCGCTCTGCGAGAACAACGTGCTGGGAATCGTCGCCAACGGCGCCCGTGCGTCGGAGTTATATAGTAAGTACACGTATTACTACTCGAAGACCGAGTAAGCAGCGAGACATCGGTGCCGTCGGAGGCGCTGACTTAAGACCGAGCCCCCTCGCCAAACCGTCGGTTGCCGATCGGGGAACCCACGTCGCCGGCGAGCGTCACGAAAGCTTTGCCGCCGAGCTCAGGCAAGGTCGTAGCGATCGAGGTTCATCACCTTGCTCCACGCAGCCACGAAGTCCTTCACAAACGCCTCCTTCGAGTCGTCACATGCATAGGCTTCCGCGGTTGCTCGGAGTTGGGAGTTCGAACCGAAGACAAGATCGACGCGGGTGCCGGTCCACTTGATTTTGCCTGTCGCACGATCGCGCCCCTCAAATACGCCTTCGGTAGAGGAGGCCTCCCACTTCGTACCCATGTCGAGCAGGTTGACGAAGAAATCATTCGTCAGCGTCTCGGGCCGGTTGGTGAAGACGCCGTGTTTGGACTGCCCGAAGTTAGCGTTCAGGGCGCGCATGCCGCCAACGAGAACCGTCATCTCAGGGCCAGTCAGCGTTAGCAACTGCGACCGATCCACCAGCAGCTCCTCCGCCGGTCTTTGGTGTCCCCTGGGGAGGTAATTGCGGAACCCGTCTGCGGCCGGCTCCAGTACGGCGAAGGAGTGCACATCGGTCTGCTTCTGCGACGCGTCCGTGCGCCCCGGCGAGAAGGGAACCTTCACGTCGTGCCCAGCCCTTTTCGCAGCTGCCTCGACGGCTGCGCAGCCGCCCAGAACGATCAGGTCCGCAAGCGAGACCTTCTTCCCGCCGGACTGCGAGCTGTTGAACTCCTTCTGAATCGCTGCCAGCTTCTTAAGGACCTTAGCCAATTCGGCTGGTTGATTCACTTCCCAATCCTTCTGTGGCGCGAGGCGAATGCGTGCTCCGTTCGCCCCGCCGCGCTTGTCGGAGCCGCGGAACGTCGCCGCCGACGCCCAGGCAGTCGTGACCAGTTGGGAGATCGACAGTCCGGATGCGAGGATCTTGGCCTTCAGGGCAGCAATGTCCTGTTTGCCGACCAATTTGTGATCCACTGCGGGAATGGGGTCTTGCCATAGCTGGGGCTCGGCAGGAACCAGCGGGCCAAGATACCGCGAAAGTGGCCCCATGTCGCGGTGCGTCAGCTTGAACCACGCCTTGGCAAAGGCATCGGCGAATTCCTGCGGATTCTCGAGGAAGCGCCTCGTGATCGGCTCATATATCGGGTCCATCCTCAGGGAGAGGTCCGTGGTGAGCATGAACGGGGCGTGCCGCTTCGACGGATCGTGGGCATCAGGAACGGTGCCCGCTCCAGCCCCGCCCTTGGGAGTCCACTGTTTCGCGCCGGCGGGGCTCTTCGTGAGCTCCCACTCAAAGCCGAACAGGTTCTCCAGGTAGTTGTTGCTCCACTTTGTTGGGGTGGTGGTCCAGGCGCCCTCCAACCCGCTGCTGATGGTATCAACGCCTTTGCCACTGCCAAAGGTGTTTTTCCAGCCGAGGCCTTGCTCCTCGATGCTGGCGCCCTCGGGTTCGGGGCCGACATACTTGCTCGGGTCGGCAGCGCCGTGGGTTTTTCCGAATGTGTGCCCGCCGGCAATGAGGGCAACGGTCTCCTCGTCATTCATCGCCATGCGGGCGAACGTTTCCCGGATGTCGCGTGCCGCAGCGATTGGATCCGGGTTTTGATTGGGACCTTCCGGATTCACGTAAATCAGGCCCATTTGAACGGCGCCGAGAGGATTCTCGAGCTGACGATCGCCGCTGTAACGCTCGTCCCCCAGCCACTTGCCTTCAGGCCCCCAGTAAGTATCCTCTTCGGGCTCCCAGATGTCCTCGCGCCCGCCGCCGAAACCGAAGGTCTTGAACCCCATCGACTCCAATGCGACGTTACCGGCGAGAATGATGAGGTCGGCCCAGGAGATTTTCCGGCCATACTTCTGCTTGATCGGCCAGAGCAACCGCCGCGCCTTATCGAGGCTCACGTTGTCCGGCCAACTGTTGAGGGGCGCAAATCGCTGTGCTCCGGCGCCCGCGCCGCCTCGGCCATCGGCGATACGGTACGTGCCTGCGCTATGCCAAGCCATACGGATGAAGAACGGCCCATAGTGGCCGTAGTCCGCCGGCCACCACTCCTGCGACGCCGTCATCAAGGCATGGAGGTCCTGGATCACGGCATCCAGGTCCAGGCTCTTGAATTCTTCAGCATAATTGAACTCCTGGTCCATAGGATCGGACAGGGGGCAGTGCTGATGCAGGATCTTCAGGTTCAACTGATTCGGCCACCAGGCCGCATTCGCCCGGGTCCCAGCCGCCATGTGTCTGCCGGCGCCGCCCGTTACCGGGCACTTGCTTTCGGTTGACAAGTTTTGCTCCTGATTCTCGGGGACAGTCGCCCCCGCTGCGGTGCTGAGTTTCTTATCCATAGGTTTGCCTTCCTTCGAATTAATCAAAAAACTGTGACGAACTACGAATCCATCCTGGCCTTCCATTCGCGCAACCGCCGCCCGCGCTTGGTGACGCGCGCCATTCATCCGGTATCCACACGCCTGCGACCGTTAACGGGAAGCGTGCCGCGGAGCGCACTTCGTGCAGAGCCCCCGGAAAATGAGTTCGCATTCGCGAAGAATCCGCTTGCCGAGGGAGCCCGAAGCAGGCCTGGGCACGTCGTACCATTCTATGTCCTCAACATTGCCGCAACGGTCGCAGATGAAGTGGTGATGCCGGATACATTTCGCATCGAATCGCGCGGCACGGCCCTCGACGGCCACTTCCCGCACCAAACCCGCCTGCACCAAGTCCCGCAGATTGTTATAAGTCGTGGCCCTGGAAGAGCGCGGATCCACGCAATTCACGGCTTCGAAGATTTCCACGGCCGTGGGATGCCTGTTGTGCTCCATCAAGAACGCCATAACGGCGTAGCGCTGAGGAGTGCACCTCAACCCGCTGCCTTCCAAGGACCGTTTAATCGCCTCGGGGTCCATGAATAATTTAGATTATGTCTAATGTGATATCTTGTCAAGACTCACACTTTTGGGTGCCCATGGCCGGTTACTTCCGGTTGGCGCCAGCCAGCGAAAGAACCGCTCCGCCAAACAGAAGCGTGTCGGCGAAGTAGTTGACCCCCTCGACCTGCACGCCGGCACTCGGGTCTGCCAGCGCCCCAATCAGGACAGGTCCGTAGATCACCACAACCAGGAGCACAATCCAGGCGCCCAGATATGTGGCCGCAATGCGCGTCTTCCGTGCCAGTAGAAAGCAGACGCCTGCCGCCATGAGAAACGCACCCGTCACATAGTCGATGAAGGCGCGAACGGGAATCCACGGAGGCATCTGTTTGGCGAGCGGAACTCCGGGAAGTCCCAGCGGATGCAGAAAGTGCTGAACGCCGAAAAAGATCGCCGCGATCGCGATCGGCACGCGGCCCACAATGATGAGACCCTTACCCGGCCCATCGCGATCCCCGCCCATGGCAATTCCCGCCAAAACCCAGCCGGCGCCCCCGAACGACATTTCCCGGACAACGATAGTCCAGGGGATTCGGCCGCCTGCGGTTACCGCTCCCGGGAGATGCAACATCGCCACAAAGAGGAACATCATGGCCCCGAACAGCAGGCCGGACCACCGCACCTGACGCCCGGTGGCGATGCTCAGCGATGCGGCGATCAGCGCGAAGCCGACGAAATAAACCCAAAACATACGCCACGGCATGTACGACGGCACCCCGGCGAGCAGGGCTTGTGGGCTGGAAAGATGTTCTGCGCCGAAGACCGCCAATGGGATGGCGAAGCACAAAGGGGTCAAGGCTACAATCTTGTCGATGCCGCGAGCCTGAACCATATCGTTCTTAGCGGCCAAGAGCCCAATCGCGAGCAGCGTGAGGCCGGCGGCGGACATCGACAACGCGGTCCCCGAGAATGCAAGGAATACGGCGAGAATAGTCGGCTGCATGAACCCCCCAAACCGATATAAACTCCTGAAATTTTACGACAAAGTGGGGGTTCAAAACCTTAGCCGCGGGTATGTTGGTCCAACCTGCCGGTCCACAACAGCCCGGACCAACCGCGCCGCACTATGCAGGAGTTCAGCGTCCGTATACTGCGTCTTCCGACGGGAGGAGGCGTCCCTGATTGCTCCGATCAACGACATGGCGACAAACCGTCAACTTGGACTCGTGAGGCATCAAGCCAGAATCATCGCTGATGCATCGGGAATATAGACCGATCACTAGGGCTTTTGAGCGAGTAGGCGATACACAGAATTTTTGGGGTTGCCCCAGTCACCGCCTGACGGAGCCTGCTCGTAGCGGAGAATGCGCATTCCCTCAAACCACCTTAAAGGCGGATTTATCCCGGCACCACGCGCATGAAGCGACCCCTCATTGTCTTCCACGAGAACCAGACCGCCGGGTTTGAGGCTGTCGAAGATCCGCCGCATGAATTCCGGCCGGTCAAACGGGGCCCACGAATACGTCAGTACAATTAGATCCCATCGATCACGTCCGAACTCGAAATCCAGATGTGTAGATTGGATGGTATTGATTTTCAGTCCCGCCGCTACGGCTCGCTCGCGCGCCAGACGCAGGCCTTCGTTGGCAATGTCGTACCCAGTAACGGCCCAGCCCTTTCCAGCAAGAAAGACGGCATTCCGTCCATCGCCCATAGCGGCATCCAGCGCAGCGCCGGCCTTGAGGCTCGATACGATACCCACCAGAAACGCATTTGGCTGTTTGCTGTAAATAGGGGACTCCGCGACATAGGTCCTGTCGAAGTTGACAGCATCGACCTCTAGCCGCTTCTCCTTCGCAAGTCTCTCAACGATGGAGAGGTACACGTCCGCGTCACGAGCAGCCCTCCCATCAGCAATGAGATGTGATCGATAATCCGCGACGCCCGCGCCTGGCGGCTGCTTTCTCAGCCAGTCCAGGAAATCGCGCCATACCTGCGATTCATCCATAGATCCCTGGCTGAATACGACCCGGCAGCTAAGTGCGAGGATCAAGAACAGCCGCCGGGAAGCCCGATTCCGGCTCACGTTGACACGCCTCCCTTCGTGATTAGGATATTGAACCTCCGGGTGTCTCCGCAACTGCATCATAG
This sequence comes from Bryobacteraceae bacterium, assembly GCA_049698695.1. Classification (GTDB taxonomy): domain Bacteria; phylum Acidobacteriota; class Terriglobia; order Bryobacterales; family Bryobacteraceae; genus Bog-375. The sequence goes on from JBAVYH010000064.1 coordinate 37,084, forward strand.
ACAGGCGACGCAGGTCAACCGGAATCCAGTTGGATGCGAAACGCCCTAGCCGCGGAAGTGGAGTCTAGCCGCTCCGGGTGGATCGTCGCCCACTCGGAAACAGGCCCCGAAACGTTCTCGGAAGCTCGTCAAATCATCTCATTGAGCAGTTCGGGCCTCGGGCGCGGGATTACAACTTTGTTCACCAGCATGCCCTTCGCTCCCACCACGGCTGCGCCGGCGTCGATGGCGCTCTCGACCGCGGCCACGTCGCCGGTGAGCGTCACGAAGGCTTTGCCGCCGAGCGCCATGGCCAGGCGGATCTCGATCAACTGGACGGCGGCCGCCTTCACCGCCGCATCCGCGCCTTCGATCAGCGCGGCCACCGAGAACGATTCCAGAATCCCCAGCGCTTCGAGCGCTTCCACCTTGGCGGCGCCGGCGATGGCCGGGAAGACGCCTTCGTGCAGGTTGGGAATGACGAAAGAATCGATCACGGAAAAATGGCCGGCGTTGACGCCAGCCGCCACGCTGGCCTCGACGGCTCCCACTTCGCCGCGCACCATCACCATGTACTTGCCCGAGCAAATGGAACGCGACAGCATGAGATCCACCGTCGCCGTCTTGAGCATGGCGTCGGTGACCTGATAGCCGGCCGCGATGCTGGTGAGTTCGATTAATCCAATGGAATTCGCGGTCATGTTTATGCCACTATCTCCACGTATTCTGGGGTGACGGCGCGCACTTTGCCGCCGATGCTCGAGTGCACGTGGGCGCCGAGCTTGGTGTCTTCGACGCGTCCGGCCACTTGCCCCTTCTTCACTTTCTGCCCCTCGCGGAGGGCCGGCACGGCGGCCTCGCCGGCGTGCTGCTTCATGCGGATGCGCACCATCGCGGGAGCGCACCGAGCGGGATCGAAGGGCGTCTCCCGCTCATACTGCTCGATCTGCAAGCGGCGCCGCAACTGCGCCAGCGGCACGCGCCGATACTCCTTCATGGGGTGCACTACGACCGCCTTCTGCTGGACGAACTTCAAGCCGGCGGCGCGGCGGTCGCGCTTGCCATCATCGCAGGCTTCCTTGGGGTACAGATCCTCGGGACAGGCGTAGAGGGTGCACAGGCCGCAGGCGCAGCACAGCTCGGACCATTGGTTCCAGATGTCGGCCCCGGTGGCCGTGAACCCGAGGCTGCGCATCACCTTGTGCGGCTGCACTTCGTAACCGAGCAGGTAACGCGGGCAAAACTCGGTGCAATAGCTGCACTGATCGCAGGCGGATTTGCCGATGTGGTTCATCTCCTGCTGCGAGCGCGTGCGCCGCGTCATCAGGTAGTGATCGCGCGGGAGGACGATCAGGCCGCCGGTGGTCTTGGTGACTACTTCATCGGCATCGAAGGTGAGGGTGCCCATCATGATGCCGCTGACGAAAATGCCGTAGTCGGATACGGTGGCGCCTCCGGCCATTGCGAGCAGGTCGCGGAACGGCGTTCCCACCGGCGCCCAGAGCGATTTCGGCTGTGCTACCGCCCCGCACACGGAGAGAAACTTTTCCGTCACCGGCCGCCCTTCGAGGGCACCTTTCACGTTGTACAGCGTCTCAACGTTATTCACCACGCAGCCGACCTGGAGCGGAATGCCGCCCGGAGGAATCAGGCGGCCGGTGGCGCTGTACACCAATTCGTATTCGTCGCCGGAGGGATAGAAATCGCCCAAAGAGACGAACTCGATGCGGGCGGAGGGCTGGCTGCGCTGGAGCGCGTCGATCGATTCCTGGTTCTTGGTCTTGACGCCGAACTTGCCGAACTTCGCTCCGGTGGCCTCGATCATGGCTTCCATGCCGGCCAGGATTTCGGCGGGGAAATGCTTCATCAGCTCGGCGTCTTTGTGAATCAGCGGCTCGCACTCCGCGCCATTGGCGATCACGTACTCCACCTGTGATTGCGCTTTCACGTAAGTCGGGAAGCCGGCGCCGCCCGCGCCCACCACTCCCGCTTCGCGCAATTGATCGCTAAGCATACTTCATCAGGATACCGGATTGCGGCGGATCACCGGCGGCGCTCACGGCCGGGCCGAGTTCGCTAACCTGGGATGTGGATCGGCTGACAGGATGAGCGCGCTGGCCGGCACGTTCCGACTTCTCATGCGCCGCGACCGGCTGCTGGCGGTGTCGCTGTGCGCCGTTTACGCAGCGGTTCTTTTGTGGCTGATGCGGCTGCTGCCCTTCTGGCTGGACGAGGTTACACAACTCGCCGCCACCACGCAGCCCACCTTCGGCGCCTTTCTCGCCTATCACCGCCACAATGCCGGAGGCGTGCCGCTTGGGTATCTGCTACAGTTCTGGCTGATCGCCACGTTCGGCCTGAGCTTTGTGACGGCGCGCCTGCCCTCGGCGGTAGCGAGCTTGCTGGCGTGCCTGGCTCTGGCGCAGTTGGGCCGCGAGGCCGGCATCCGCAGCCGGACCGTGCTGCTGGCTGTATTCATGATTCTGCCGATCCAACTGCGCTACGCGGTGGAAGGCCGGAACTATTCGCACGGGCTGCTGTTTGCGATCGTCGCCACCTGGTGCCTGGTACGGCTCGACCGCGCGCCGGGAGCCGGGCGCGGCCTCGTTTACGCGCTCGCCGTGGCGGCTGGTTTTTACTCGCAGGGCTTCGCCGCTTTCATCCAACCGGGGCAGGTGCTTTCACTGGCGGTGATGCGGCGGTGGCGTTCCTTCGCATACGCCGCCGCGGCGTGCGCACTCGCGCTGCTGAGCTTTTTACCGTGGTACTTGTGGACCAAGTCCGGATGGCAACAGACCATCAACGCGCTGGCGCTACACTTCGAGGCGTCCCCTCACGTCGTCCTGGTGCTGCTGCGCGAAATCTCCGGTGACGGTTGGGCGGCCTCATTGCCGTTGGTGGCGGGCGCGGTCTACGGATTCCGCCGGATGGAGCGCCGCATGGGATTACTGGTGGCTTCCGGCATTTTCTCCGGCGTCGTACTCGGCTTTGCCACCGACTACGCGTACCACTACTTCTTCGCCGTCCGCCAGTTCATCTTCGTGGTGCCCGCTCTGGTGCTGCTGGCCGTACACGGGCTGCTCGAAAGCCGCCGCTCGCTTGTTTGGGCAGCCCTCGCGCTGATATTCCTCGGCGGCGCGCTGGCCAAGAACTACACCTACTTTAGCCGGCCTCACGAGGACGTCGCGGCGGCCGCGCGGCTGCTGCGCGACACCGCCTCCCAAGGTTCGTGCCTGGCTTTCGTTCCCAGCGACGATCCCGGAATGTATGCTTTGTTTGAACCAGCGGTGGAACAACACCGTTGCGCCTGGCCTCCCACGGCTGCGTTCCTTGCCTTAGCCTACAACCTCCACAGCGCGGAGGCGGACCAGCGCAACACGCTGGCGGCTGTCGACGCCGCCGGATACCGGCCCGTGGGGCAACGCCAGGCCGGAGGCACCACCGTCATATTGTTCCGCAGGCGCCAATGAAGCGATGCTGCGCCGCATGAGAGGGTCGCCAGCGCGCCGGGCATGCCCGCCCCCGGCCGGTGCGGTGGAAAGACCGGCCGGGGATCTGTTTCACGGCGCCAGCCAGCTATACTGGCGCTGTGGCGCTCACTCCGCACAATTTTGCCCGGCTCCTGCACCGCAGCGTGATTACCGGGTTCGACGACAACTGCTTGGCCATCGCCAAGGGGGCGGCCTATTCCGCGCTGCTTTCTTTTTTTCCCGTGCTGACCTCGGCTGCCACGATCCTGGTGCAGAGCGGCGTTCCATTCGTTTCCAACACGATGGAACGCGCGCTTTCGCAAATCGTGCCGCCGGGCTCCGGGGGCCTGGTGGTGCAGCAGTTCCGCATCACTGGCGCTCGCCCGATTTCGTTGCTGATTGTCGCCGGGTTGATTTCGCTGTGGGCCGCTTCCGGCGTCATCAAGAGCCTGATCGAGGGCTTTCAGGCCGCATACAGGGTGCCCCGCGACCGTAGCTTCCTGCGCGGCAACCTGGTGGCGATCTCGCTCGTGCTGCTGGCGGCGGCGCCGCTGGTGGCGGCCACAATGCTCATCGTGTTCAGCAACCAGGTGGAGAAGGTGGTGCTCAACTGGATGAAGGTGGATCCGCTGCTCAACCCGCTGACATGGTGGTGGAAGCTAGTGAGCCGGCTGGCGCGATGGGCAGTGGAGTTCCTGACCACGATTCTGGTGACCACGCTGCTTTACTATTTCGGCCCTAATCGCGCGCAGCGCTGGCGCCTGGTCTGGCCGGGCGCGGTTCTGGCCACCGTTTCATGGATGCTGGCCACTTCGGGATTCGCCTGGTATGTCCGCAATATGGGCCATTACAACCTGATGTACGGCTCCATCGGCGCAGGAATCGCGTTGCTGGTCTGGATGTACATGATGGCGCTGATTGCCCTGATTGGTTGCGAATTCAACGCCGAATACGAGCGCAGCTTGGCCGTCGGGGGCGGATAGCGGGGCTGCGATTCCGCTGCCGGCTCGACCGGCTACGCTGCAGTCACGCGGTACGGAAACGCCTTGCTATACCTGGTTATTCGTTTCCACGGTTATTACCAGATTCCGCTCGCAGCGGCGTGCTCGCATAGGAACCGGCCCAGCTACTGTTTCTTGTGCGCCAGACGGCTGCAGGCGGTCTCAGCACTGCTGACATCGATGGCGGAGCTGCCTTCTTCGATGAAAGCAATCTTGCCTTCCATGTCGATCACGAACGTGGCGCGGTTGGCGTACCCCGAAGGTGTGAGGACGCCGTAGAGCGCCGAGATCTTACGGTCGTGGTCGCTCAACAAGGGGAAGTCCGCTCCCAGTTCCTTGGCCCAATGCGCCAAGGTTGGCGGTGCATCGGTGCTCATCGCCAGCACCTGGCTGTCATTGGCAGAGAATTTTCCGATACCAGACTGGTATGCCGTGAGTTCGGTGGTTCAACCACCGGTAAAGGCGGCGGGGAAGAAGGCCAGAATGACGTTCTTCGTGCCGCGGAAATCGGAGAGCTTGACCGCAACGTGGTTGCTGGTGCTATTGGCGGCGACCGAGAAATCGGGCGCCTCGTCGCCTACTTTCAGGCTGGTCTTGGGCGGCGCGGTTTGAGCCAGCGTGGCGGTCGCCAGGGCGGCGAGCGCGAACATCGGGAAGTATCTCACGTTTCCCCTCACATCCGAATCGAAATGCCTGGAGGAAGTATAGCAAATGGGGCAGGGCCTGCGAAGCCTGCGGGGACGAATCCGTCTCGCCGGAATCCACGGCTTTGATAGACTCGACCTCATGGTACGACGGTATCTTTGTCTGTTGGCGCTGGCGGGTGCGGCCAGCGCCGCGGTGCGCAGCGTGGAGATTTCGCAGCGCACGCCCGTTCTCGATGGTGCTTACGAGCTAATTGTGGGCCGGGCCCACTTCGGGATGAATCCGAAGCTCGCTGCCAACCGCGTTGTGCGCGATCTGGAACTGGCGCAGCTCGACGCCGCCGGAGAGGCCGAGTGCACCGCGGATTTCTACATCCTGCAACCTGCCGATGCAGCGAAGGGTAACGGGACGGTGCTGTTTGAGGTTTCCAATCGCGGCGGCAGGGGCATGCTCAATCGCTTCAACTTCGCGCGCGGTGCGAACGACTTCGGCGACCAGTGGGTAATGAGGCAAGGCTACACGCTGGTGTGGCTCGGGTGGGAGTGGGATATTCCGGCATCGAACCACAGTGCGTTGCACTTCACGGCCCCACGCTTTCGCGCAGATGCGCCGACCGACGGGCTGGTACGCTCCGAATTTACGCCAGAGAAGAGCGGACCTTCGATGCAGCTTGGCGATCGCGACCAGGACGCGATTCCAGTCGGAAAGGCGCTCGCCCTTTACGTTCGCAGCGGTACGGAGGCGGCCCCGCGGCAGATTCCGGCGGACCAGTATTCATTGGGGGCCGACGGCCATTCCGTCGAGATGCCAAGCGGCTTCGAAGCCGGGATGCTCTACGAATTCGTATACCAGGGAAAGGACCCGGTCGTGGCCGGTACGGGCCTGGCCGCGGTGCGTGACTTCATCTCGTTTCTGAAATATGGCGGGGAAGCCAGCGGATGGAGTGGACCGCGGCCCTCGGTGAAACTCGCCATTGGCTTCGGCGTTTCACAAAGCGGACGGTGGCTGCGCGAGTTCCTCTACGACGGATTCAACGCCGACGAGAGCGGGCGCAAGGTCTTCGACGGCGTCTGGGCCGACGTGGCAGGCGCCGGGCGCGGCAGCTTCAACTTCCGCTACGCGCAGCCATCCCGCGATGGATGGCCGTACCTCAACGTCTTCTATCCCACCGACCTGTTTCCGTTTACCGACACGGATGAAACCGATCCGGTGACGGGCAAGACCGCCGGGCTGCTCGACCGCGCGCTCGCCGCACGGGTGGGGCCGAAAATGTTTTTTACCAACGATTCCTCGGAATACTGGGGACGGGCGGCTTCGCTGATCCACATCACGGCGGATGGCAAACGCGACGCGCCGATTTCGCCGGACACGCGGATTTATTTCCTGGCGGGGGTGCAGCACTTCCCGCGTTCGCTGCCCTTGGTGAAGCGCGGAACACAGTACCCGGTGGGCGTGCTGGATCACCGCCCGGTGCAACGCGCGCTGCTGGCGGCGATGGAGGCCTGGATTAAAGACGACGTTGCACCGCCGGCTTCGGTCTATCCGCACATTGCGGACGGGCAGTTGACTCATCTGGCGGGCTTGAAGTTTCCGGCGATCGATGACGTGACGCCGCCGCAACACCCGCGCGTGGCGCGGCGGCTCGATTTCGGGCCGGAGTTCGAATTACATGGCGTGATTCTGCAAGAGCCTCCGAAGGTGACGGGCGCGTTCCCCGTATTGGTGCCGCAGGTGGACGCGGATGGGATCGATCTGGGGGGCGTGCGGCTGCCCGAGGCCTCGGTTCCGCTGGCGACGTTGACGGGTTGGAACCTGCGGGCGCCGGACCGCGGCGCGCCTGGGGAGATTGCGGAGTTTTACGGATCGACGTTTCCGCTGGCGAAGACCAAAGAGGCGCGCGAGGCGGCACACGATCCGCGGCTTTCGATTGCGGAGCGGTATGGCAGCCGCGAGCAGTATCTGCAACGCGTGAATGCGGCGGCTGACGAGCTGATTCGCCGGAGATTCGTGCTACCGCAAGACCGCGATTTCGTGGTGCAGCGAGCAGCACGGTTGTGGGATGCGCTGGCGAATTAGTCTGGCGGGCGAAGGTTGCTCGTGAGACGCGGATTGATCCTCTTAACAAACGGCGCGTACCCTGTTAAACGGCACCGGGGCACAGTTCGAACATCTCCTTCATTCACACCGCAACACAACCGCCGGGTCTACCCGCACCGCCCGCCGGGCCGGTATCGCGCACCCCGCCACGCCCGCCAGGATCAGCACCGCGCCCGCCGCCAGAAATGTCATCGGATCTCCGGGCGACACGCCCGCCAGCGCCGCGCGCAGCAGCCGCGTCACGCCGAACGCCAGCGGCAGGCCGATAAGGAGCCCGTACGCCAGCGGCCGCAAGCCTTGCCGGAACACCAGCCGCACGATGTCCCCGCTGGTTCCGCCCATCGCCAGGCGGATTCCGAACTCCTGCGTCCGCTGGCTGACCGAGTGCGCCGTCACCGAATACAGCCCGATCGACGCCAGCACCAAGGCCACCACCGCAAATACCGTGCAGATGGCGCCGAACAGGCTCGTCGTCAGCCGGTTCTCCGCAATCCGGTCCTCCAGTGACCGCACTTCATACACCGGCAGCGCCTCGTCCACCCTCTGCACTTCGGTGCGAAACGCCTGCGCCAACGTCGCCGGCGGAACTCCCGTGCGCGCCACCAGGTATGCCACCCGTTGTGGCGCCTCCGCATACGGCAGGTAGATCAGCGGCGAATGATCGAGCGGATGCCGGAAGTCTTGCAGTATGTCCGGCACCACGCCCACCACGGTCAGCCACGGCTGCGGGACGCCGTCCCGAAACACGCACAGCCGCTTGCCCAGCGGGTCCTTGCCCGGCCACATTTTTGCCACGAAGTTCTCGTTCACCACGGCCACCGGCGCGTCCGTCACGCTCTCCTCATCCGTGTACAGCCGTCCTCGCCGCGCCCGCACCTGCCCCACGCGAAAGTAGTCGGCACTTGCGATGATCGCGTCCAACCGCGGCAGCCGGTCTCCCGCCGGAGCGTCCCCTTCCATCTGGTAGGGGAACTCGATCCAGCGGCCGAGCGGCAGGTTGGAAACCACCGCCGCCGCTTCCACGCCCGGCAGCGCATCCAGGCGCTTGGCGAGCGCATCATGGAACCGCACCAAGTCTTCCTCGCGCGCGTATTTTGCCTCCGGAAGGTTGATGCGCATGGTAAGCACATTCGCCGTGTTCACGCCGATCGGCGTCGCGTACAGCTTCGCCGTGCTGCGAATCATCAGGCCCGCGCCCGCCAACAGCATCACGCACAGCGCCATTTCGAAAGCCACCAGCGTGCCGGCCAGGCGAAGGCTGCGGCGCCCGCCCGCCATGCCGTACCCGCCGTCCTTCAGCGACCCGTGAATGTCCACCTTCGCCAGCCGCCATGCCGGCGCCATGCCGAACAAGACGCCCGTCGCGATGGAAATCGCCGCCAGGTAAAGGAAAGCCGTCACGTCCAGCTTCAGATGCAGCCATACCGGTTTCACTACGTCACCGGTGCTGGCATCGAACCAGCGCAGCCCGCCCACCGCCACCAGCCAGCCCAGCACTCCGCCCGCGAGCGATAGCAGCGTGCTCTCGATCAGCAGTTGCCGGATGATGCGCGCCCGCCCGGCGCCGATCGCCACGCGGATGGAAATCTCGCGCGCCCGCCCCGCCGCGCGCGCCAGCAGCATGTTGGCCACGTCCGCGCACGCGATCAGCAGAACGAATCCCACTGCGCCGAACAACACCGCGAACAGCGGCCGCATGGCGTAGACGCCGGTGATCATCACGATCGGCAACACTTCCGCCGTGAGACCGCGGTTCGTTTCCGGATACTGGCTCGCCAGTTGCCGCATCAGCGTGACCAGTTCCGTGCGCGCCGCGCTGAGTTTGACCCCATCGGCCAGGCGCCCGTACACCATCAAGCTCCGGTTGTCGCGCTTCTCCATCGCGGCGCTGGGGATCAGCGGCATCCACAAATCGGTTTCCTCCGGGAATCGCTTTCCCGGCGGCATCACTCCCACCACCTCCGCCGGCACGTCGTCCACCCGAATCGTCCTGCCCACCATGCGCGCGTCGCCTCCGTACCGCTGCTGCCAAACGTGGTGCCCGAGCAGCACCACCGGGGCCGCGCCCGGCCGCTCGTCCGCCGGCGTGAAATCGCGGCCCAGCAGCGGTTTCTGGCGGCCCACCGCGTTGCCGTTCGCCGACATGCGCACGCAGTAATAGCGTTCCGGCAGCCCGCTATGGTCGCTCACGTTGACCGGCACGAACTGATATGCCGCCAGCCCCGATAGCGACTTCACGCGCGCCCGCAGGTCGCGGAAGTCCGGATACGATGCGCCGAAATTCTGGAAACGCGCCGGGTCGGTCGAGTTGATGATGATGACACGGTCGGCGTGGTCCAGCCCCGCATTCCAGGAGATCGCTCCGTTGAGGATCGTGAACATCGCCGTGTCCGCGCCAATGCCCAGCGCCAGCGCGACCACCGCGACCGCGGTGAATCCCGGGTTCCGGCCGGACGTTCGCGCCGCATACCGCAGGTCTTGCCACCAAGTCTCGATCCTGGTGAAGGTCCACAGGTCGCGACAGCGCTCTTCGATGCCGGTCAAGTTCCCGAAGCGCCGCCGAGCGTCGCTGCCGTCGGACTCTTCCGTCGCCATTTCCAAGTGAAAACGCAACTCGTCTTCGAGGTCGCGGTCCAGTTGCCGGCGCCGCCACAGCGCCCGCAGTTTCTTTCGAAATCGGTTCATTTCACGCCGTCTCCATCACGCGTGCGATGGCTTCCGCTAGCCGCCGCCACTGGCTGGATTCCCGCGACAGCCGCTTGCGACCCTCCGCGGTCAGCCGATAATACTTCGCGCGCCGGTTGTTCGCCGATTGTCCCCACTCGGAATCGATCACGCCGTCCAGTTCCAGCCGGTGCAACGCCGGATACAGCGATCCTTCTTCCACGCGCAGCACTTCGTCAGAGATCAACTGGATCCACTGCGAGATCCCGTATCCATGCATGGGTCCGCGGCTGAGGGTTTTCAAAATGAGCATGTCCAGCGTTCCCTGGACCAGGGTTCCTTCGGGCCCCGATTGTTCTTTTCCCATAGACGCTTGATAGGAGTATCTACCGAACGATTCCCGATGTCAAGAGCAACGGAGGTGGAAGACAGGTTCGCGGTGTTCCTATTCCGCCGGATGCGATGGACGGTGGAGGAGGCGAGCCGGCCTGCGAGGTCTTGCCCTCCACGATGCCCGCGAAGCGCCGCGCCGCAAACTTCTCAAACCTGCCTGCCGTAAATGGGAATGGCCGCGCCGGTCACCTGCGCGGCGGCATCCGACGCCAGGTGCACCAGCAGTGCGGCCACCTGCGCCGGCTGCACCCATTGCGATGGATCGGCTTTCGGGTCGGCGGCCCGGTTCGCCGGCGTGTCCATCGTGCCCGGCAGCACCGTATTCGCCGAGACGCTGCGGTCCTTGTTCTCCAGCGCGATGGTGTGGATCAGCGCCACCAGCGCCGCCTTTGAAGCGCTGTACGCCCCCACCATGGCGCCTGGCTCCACGGCCTGCCGGCTCGCTACGGCCAAGATTCGCCCGCCGCCCTGCTGTAGCATGTGGGGCAGCACCGCCCGCGCCATGAAGAACGCCGAACGGTAGTTCAGATCCAGCATCTTGTCGAGCGTGGCATCGTCGGTTTCGGCCACGCTTTTTCCGCCAGCGAAGCCGCCCACCACATGTACCAGCACGTCGACGCGCCCGAACCGGGCCACGATGTCGTCGGTTACCTTGCGTGCCGCCTCGCCGCTCGAAAGCTCCGCCGGCAGGGCGGCGAACGCCGGGTGCGGGAAGTCGCTCGCCTGAATCGATCGCGACACTCCCAACACCTTCGCCCCAGCCGCCAGAAACGCTTCGGTAACGAAGCTTCCGAGCCCTCCGTTGGCGCCGGTAATGAGTGCGACCTTGCCTTCCAGTGCGTTCATGATGGTCCTCCTGGAACAATCTTACTCGCCCGATGGAGCTACTTATCGGGCGCTGAATGGCCGAAGAACAGCTACCAGACGGCCCATCGTCTCCCTTATACTTCGTAGACGGGATGGAACATGTTTTCGTACGACGACACGCTGCTTAACGCGGTCCAGGCTGCTCCGCAATCGATCTCGGATGTTCTCCAGACTCTCCAGAACATCGGCGCCACTTGTGCCGACGCTGATGGCCTGAGATGGTTCAACTGGCTGTATCTGCAGGTGACGCAGGCCGTCGAGGTGCGAGTTTCCGCCGGCGGATTCACCGATCCCGCATGGCTGTCTCAACTCGACGTACAATTCGCAGGTCTCTATTTTTCCGCCCTCCGATCTTGGCTCTCTGGTGAGGCAACGTCCGCGTGCTGGCGCGTATTGTTCGATAGCCGCAGCAACGGTGCGATCGCGCGAATCCAGTTCGCGATTGCCGGTATTAACGCTCATATCAATCACGATCTGCCGGAAGCCATCGTCGCCACCTGTCAAATCACCGGTACGACTCCAGATTCCGCTGGGGCGCACTTTGGCGACTACACCGCGCTCAATTCCACGCTTGACAGCCTCGTCGAATCCGCCAAGCTCACGCTAAACGTGCGCCTCCCCGGCGGGGCGCTCCCGCCGGTCTCTCATCTGGAGGATACAATCGCCGCCTGGAGCGTAAGCGCGGCTCGGGAGTCGGCATGGCAAAACGCCGAACATCTTTGGTACCTACGTGCGGTTCCGTTGCTCACTGCAAGCTTCATGGACACCTTGGACGGCTTGACGACCGTCATCGGTAAGTCGCTGTTGGTGCCCGTTCCATGAACGGAGGATCGGCATGGCAGTGACGTATCGCGCAGTGATGTTGACTTAGAAGATTTTGGGATTGGGGTCTGCCCCCGTTTTTGGCGTAGAGCCCCAGCGGTTTAGATTGTGTTGGATTGTTGGTAGCGCTAACGGGAATCGAACCCGGTGACTGCCAGTCCAGTTCAGTCGAGTTGAGTCTAAGTAGTTGTGTTTTCGGTCCAGTTCGGTTCGCCACCA
>JBAVYH010000065.1:0-2537 GCA_049698695.1 Bryobacteraceae bacterium
CACCAGTTCAGCGAGGCAAAGGCCAAGGAACACGCGATGGCCGTTGCCCGCGCGTACATTCACGACCGGAAACAAGAAGAATTGCCGGATGTTGTCGAGTTAACGTGGGTGCCTGCCGCCTCCGACGACTGGCTCGTCTGCTGTTAAATCGCCCCCGAAGCCAGAGGGAAGCGTTGGCAGTCGCGCAACGCCGGCGCCCTCTTGGAATGCTGCAGTTGTCCCCCGGGTGAAGCGGTATTCGCCACTGATCCGCGTCTGCAATGAGCGGGAAACGTCCGGCCGGAGTCGGTGCGTTATGCGTCCCGCGCGCCCGGAATCTCGCCAGTCGCGGGCGGACGATCGCAGTAGCCGCTGTCCGGCGCCACGTGCGGGCGGTGCCGGAAGCACACCGGTCTGCCACACGCGCCCGGCCGCGACGCGTGCACGGTTCGTATGACTGAGCCGCCGGGTGCGCCAGCGCGAGGGACAGGCGCGCGTTGCGGGTCGCGCACGCCTATCGGCCCGCAGTGGCTGTTTTCGGCCGATCTTCGATCCGGACCTGGCTGAATTCCGTGCTGAGCTTGTGCGCACCACATTGGGGGCAGCGCTCCGCCGACGACCAGGCGCCGCACCGCGGGCACGCGCTTTGTGTCCGCTTCGGAACTACCTCCTTACCGGTGCTTCGTTGTCGCATCATCACCACATAACGTTCTGTTTTCAGTCTCCGCCTAACGACGTCGGCCCCCCTAGGGGAAGGCAGCCCGCGATCATTGGCGGTAGGGCTGTAATCGCCAGGAATCGTCCGCTGGCTCATGCTCTACCTCCTCCTCGACACCTACATCGAGATTTCCAGCAACTTTGAAAGCGGCAACATCGGCCCATCGGCGGACTTTCGCTATCGTCGATTGGCGTTTCTCTCAAAGCTGGCCGGGAGTGTCCGTCAGATTGCCCAAGATCCCTCTTCTCTGCAATTTGCTATAGTCGCAGATCGAACCAAACGTATGAAGAAGATCTTCGTCGGGAATCTGAGTTTTACGGCAACGGAAGACATGCTCCGTTCGCTCTTTGAAAACTACGGCCCTATCGAGCGTGTCAACATCGTCACTCATCGTGAATCTGGACGACCACGTGGTTTTGGATTTGTGGCAATGACGAATGATGCGGAAGCGGTGAAAGCGATCAATGCCCTGAATGGCACGGACCTTGAAGGCCGAACGTTAAGTGTCAACGAAGCACGTCCGAAGACGGATCGGCCCAAGGACTGACCGTCCAGGCGGCGGTGGCGGGCAAAGGCGCGGTAGCTTCTATTCAGTGATTGAACGCAGCGACGGTTCAGGCGTCTCGGTTGCCGTGCGGCTATTGCTTCCCGCCGCAACTTCCGCAAAGATCAATTATGGTGCGCCACCCCGAGGCGCCGTTGCCGCCATCATCGTCTTCAGCATTGTGTTCGCGGCTGCCTGGTTCCTCAGACCTCGCCTTGGGTAGCTGCAACCTTTTGGTGAGCTTTCTTCTGCCGACGCGGCAAGCGGGACTTGTTCTTTTTCTGGAGTTTCGGTTGTTTCTTCGACTTCGTCTGTGGGGGCGTTGGAGCAGGTTCGGCGACTCCCGCCAGCGATGCTTTCTTGCCTGCAGCGGTGCCTACGGTCTTTGTTGTAGTGGCGAAAATGCTGCCTTTGATTTCCGGTTCGATGAGCTTTTTGCGCTCTTTGGGCTTCTCTTCATCTGCCATAATTCCCTCGAAATGGCGCCAGCACGCCAGTGGCCATGATAATCTACTTTAGAACTCTGCCTACGCGATCCCGAGTGCTTTTGCGGCTTTACGCAGATCGGGCGCTTTGACCCAGAGCATCCCTCCGTAGCGGCCGGAGCCGACGCAGAAGACTTGCACCGAGGTGACGTTGATGTTCGCCTCAGCAAGTCTCTTCACCACCTCGGCAACGGCACCCGGCCGGTTTTCGCCCTGGATGAGAAACCCACTCTTCTTGGTGCTCAACTTGAGCCCTGCGGCTCTTGCCGCTTTCGCGAACGTGGCGCTGTCTTCCGGGATGAGGTCCAATTGGGATCGGCGAGCGCCATGCGGGAATGCCGAGACACCGATCAGGTTGACGCCGGCTTCCTGCAAGGCAGCCAAGATGCGCGCGCCCTCGCCAGGCTTATCCGGCACGCTCGTGTAATAGTAGTCGATTCGTCTGATTTCGCCCGGCATAACCTCTCCTTTGCGACGATCCTACGCCATGCGAGATCCGAGTTCAAGAGGGCGGTGTCCGGGAATCCGAGGCGAGCGGGTGTACACTCGAATCGGAAAGGTAGCGTTAGGATTGCAGCTGAACTGGAGGAAAGATGGAGGCCTTGGGCCTGATTGAAACCAAGGGTTTGGTGGCCGCGATCGAAGCTGCCGACGCCATGGTCAAAACCGCCAACGTGATCTTGCAGGGCAAGGAATACGTAGGCGCCGGGTTGGTTTGTGTCACGGTCCGCGGCGACGTTGGTGCGGTCAAGGCGGCCACCGAGGCGGGTGCGGCCGCGGCCCGGCGCGTCGGCGAGTTGGTCAGCGTTCA
>JBAVYH010000066.1:0-9721 GCA_049698695.1 Bryobacteraceae bacterium
TCCTCACGCCTTCAGGCAGAGCTCTGAAATGGCTACAGCCAGCCTCACCCAGTAATCCCAATTGTGTTAGCCAAAAGCCGCAGAGGCGAGCGAGGGCGCTCCAACGCAATGAGAATCAGCGAGCAGAATTTCCTTCGTCCGTTCGGTCTTAATTCGAGGTCGTGCGCGGTTGCGACGCCGTCGCGCAAAACGAGATCGCGGGAGCAGCACGGACGTTCCACTTGGACGTGTCGTCGTCGCTGAGAAGTTGTCAGTTCGGCGGCGTGATGGAGGCCGTCGCGGTCGTTAAACGGACTCCCGGACTTCATCCGTCGTGGCGCTCCTGCCCGTGGTCATTTACCAGAAAGCCCACATATCGGGAGCAATCGCCTGCCCTTGCAGGTTGGGGCGCCAACACGCCCTCGATTGTTTCCCGATGCGCCGTAAACCGACAAGAGCGCCGCTCATGTCGGGCCGGGCTGCTCCCGGGCCACCCGCCCAGCCCAGTGTCACTACGTCTGGTGCAAAACGTTCTGGCTCAGGTCCTTGCCGGAGGCTGGTGTGACATCGCCGTACAGGGCATTGGACGTCTCGCCCGTGAGGGTCTGACTGCCGCCGCAGGTGTTGGTACTCTGTACCGCAAGCGGGGCTAATGCCTGGTAGGTTAGGATCCCGCCTCCTGACGTGAATGTGCAACTGTGGGTACCGCTGGGTGGTCCTACGAGATTGACCTGGAAGCCATAGATCGCACACAAGCAGTCAGACGGGAACCCAAACTGGTAGCTGGAAACCTCACTGAAGCCGGGATTGGTAATGCTGAATGTCGCACTCGTCACATTGCTGTTGGAATCAGTGTCGAGCGCAATTCTCATCACTGAGCCTCTCAGCACCTGATTCGATGAGACAGCGCCGAATGACGAATAGTTGTTGGCCGGGCTAAAACCGAAACCCTTGTCCGTGGACCAGTACTGGATCCCCCACTGAACCGAGTTGTTTTCTACGGCGATCACGAACTGCATCCAAAACAGCGCCTTGCCCCGATAAGTAGATTGGGGATTGGTCTGCGGATAGCAATTCAACTGCAGCGAAAAGCCATTATTCCCGGCCGTGATCAAATCCCAATTCACCTGCAGGGTCACAATTAGTTTCTGTAGACTCTGACAACTGTTGACGAGAATCGCGTTGTTATTGCTGCTCAGGCCCATGATTCGTCCCCTCCCTCACTATCGCGTGCGCAAAGTTAGAGCAGGGCGCAATCCAAGCGAAGAGTTGCCCGCATACGGGCCGTGTCTGTCAGCCGGAATTTCCATTTTGCGCCGCGGTTACAGGGGATTGTACACCGAATGCCCTCCGCTCGTACCCCTTTTTTTGCACGTTTTTTTAGTCCCCAGCCGCTCCGGCGGCCCAGGAAGGGCCAGCGCCATTTCCAGGTGAAGCAGCCCGCGTTCAACTTCGCTGATCTGGCCCGCGATTTCAGGAAATCGGTTGGCGAGCAATCCCTCAAAACGCCTTTGACCCTCCGCTCCTTCCTGGAGAACGAAATCGCTCATAAGCCCGGCGCACCACCGGCGGTACGTGGTGAAGGCATTGTTCTTTCCGATGGCGGCTGTGAAACGGGGATTTCGGACTTCATCCCGGCGGGGTCTGCCCGCGACAGTGGGAGCAGTCCCATAAGGGAGCCTTCGCGGAACGCGGGGCAGTCTGCCTTGCCTATTGCAAGCTACCGATATGAGGTGTTAACACCCTCGCGGAACGGGCGCTCTTGGCTGGATGTTACCCATTTCGACGGTTTGCGGGCAGCAACGCCGATCGCCGAACCCCGCCGCGTCTCCCGGCACTAGTCTAGTCGCCGGAAGCGGCCCGTGTACCGAGTAAAACCGGACGCGAAGAAACGAATCGGGTGCCAGCAAGAACCGGAGCGCCATAGAGTTTAATAAGAAAAAGATCTCATAATCAGAATATCATTGACTAGAACAGATGTTTGATCTAGAATGCTTTCGTCAAAAGTATCGGTGTGTCCCAAGAAGGGTCCCGCCAGGCGAGAGTTAAAATCGTGCGTCAGCACACGCGTTGAGCAACGAATTACGGGGTCATCGGGGAGGCTAGACCTATGCCAAGCCGGAAGCGACCGAATCGTCCGAGGGCGCCGAACGTGGTTGTCGGCGTCGTCACCGCCGGCGTCGATCTCATCAGAGCAGTTGCCGACGACATTAGGTCAGTTGACATCAGACCCGCGATTGCTCAACTTTTTACTATCGTTCTCGTCATTCTGATCTTAATCTTCATTCCGTCGGCGATTCTAGGCAGCCTGGTGTAAATAGCTGAGGAGGATTTTCCATGACGCTATTTCGGCGTTATGTTGTAGCTGCATTCGTCATCTTGTTTGCCTTGCCCATCGTTGCGGCTGCGCAAGAGAAACAGGAACCTGCGGCACCCGCAAACAAGGTTCGGGTTCTGCTGCTGACCGACGCAAGTAAACTTCTCACCGTCCACTACATGACCAAGGGCAGGGCGATCCGCAATGCCCTCATGACCAGCGCTCTGACAGGCGGAGTAGGGAGCATCATCGTGGATGCTGCAGAGACCAAACACGAAACCTCAAAAGAATCGAAGATCTTGCAGAAAACCGTGGGCGAGTTCGATCGCAGGTCCATTATCGACGCTCGAATCGCAGCAGTTTTCCAGGATAGCGCGCAATACTTCGACGTTGTCATTCCGCCTGATCCATCCGTATACATGACGGGAACAAACGTCACTTTCAGCAAGGCTTAGGCTGACGGTTACCCTTACGTTCTGTCGGTCAAGGAAAAGTTTGCCGGAGAGGCCACAGTCCTCACAAATTTGGGCACACTCTCCACCGGTTCCGCGCTGGAATTCAATGTCTTCGATACCGCCACCGGCAAGGATATGGGTAAGACTGGGAGAGCCAGCGGATTCGCGCCGCGCAAGCAGGAGTTCGATCCCGCCACCTCAGACCGCAATGCCTTCGTAACCGATTATGGCGTTGCCGTCGGCTCCGAATGCGTTCAACTCTATGGCGTACTCAACAAGCAGGGGCGTCTCCACGAAATGGCCGAGACCCACGGATTGGGCAGCGAAGTGCCGGATGAGGGGGCGATTCTCGCCAGGTACGAGAAACGCTTCGATTACGATTTCAAGCTCCCCCATGGCTGGCACCATATCAAGTTCAAGGGGGAAACGAAGTATTCGGCGAACTTACAGAGGTTGTTCCATGAGGGAAGGTATTTTCGCGTCGCAGTAAAGGTCGATTTGCTGCTTCCGGAACTCGGGCAGAAACCCGGAGACCTGGACGAATACACCCGGCTCTTTTTTTTGCATTTGCAGGAGGACGCGTACCCGGTGGACACGGCAACACCCTTTAAGGGACTGACTCTGGATTCGGCGTACGCCGTGTACTCGATCGATCGGCCACAAGGGGGGGGAAAGGAGATCCTGGCGTTTCGCCTTCTGGATGCCCCCTTCGTGGTTACCTACGCCGTTATATTCGACCAGGACTTTGACAGCATACTGGCGAAATTCAACTCGGATCTGCAAACGATAATCAACGATTCGCGGATCAAGATACGCGAGTGACCGCTCGTCTTGGAAAACTGGCAACTGGCAGACGAGATTTGGAGGAAATGAAGCGGAAAAAACGATTATCGCATTAAAGAGCTTGCGATTGCGGCGTGGGAATTAGTGCAGTGGGCCTCGGACCGCCCGTCACGCGCGTCCTCCGACCGGCCATCTTCCGACGCCTCGAATGTCACTCGGAAGCCCAGCCCAGTGACGTAAAATGCCTTCGCAGTTTTCAAGTCTTCGGTTGGGAGAATTGGTATTGCTCGTTCCATGGCTCAGAGTACCCCCAAGACCCGAGTTAAAGCAAAACGTCGCTGGGCCTTTGCCAACGACTGGGTTCGGCCGGGCTGCCGGGCTCGGTGAGGGCGCATCGCTGGCTCTGCGCCGCCGGGGAGTAGTTTCCGATATTAGCGAATATCGCCCTCAATTTGTGAGCACATCAAGCCCGTGTTTGATGCCTTCCGGCATTGTCTACAACAGGGCAAGCGTTCAAGGCGGCGAATCCGCTATCAGAACCCGACACGCCGTTCCAGCGAGTGGAATCGCTGGTCCGTTCGCAGATTGTCCCATACATAGCTGACTTCCAGCTCGATCAGACCCGGCACGCGCTGCTGATACCCTCTTTCCAGCCACTCGAACGCCCGATCTCGATCTCCGAGTGCTGCGTAATATCCCGCGAACATCAGCGGAGAGACATAGTTCTGTCTTGAGGATTTTGTGAGTTTCACCAGGGCCGCTTCAGCTTGCAGCCTGTTTCCGGAAGCGGCCCAGGCGTGGGCGACGCCCGCCAGACATACTACCCCATACGAGTCCCTCGCCTGTTCAAAAGCCGCGATCGCTTCGGGCCACTTCCCTTGCAGTTCATAACCGCGCGCGACGTAAAGGTACGCGCCGGTGAAAGCTGGATCCATCTCCAGTACGCGCTTGCTTTGGTCGAGTGTCTTCTCTCCCTCGTGAGAGTCGCAGTAGAGCCATGCCAAGTGCATGGAGCCCAGAATATCGAGCGGAGCGAGATCGATGGCGCGTCTGTTTTCTTCAAGGGCCTCATCGAACCGCTTCCGCACCTGAAGGTACTGCGAATACCCCAGGTGATTCATGGAGTCATTGGGGTTCAGCTCGATTGCCCGGCGGAACTCCCGTTCCGCCCCAGTCCAATCCCAGTCGTACCAAAGCTTGATTCTGGCAAGAGTGTGATGCGCCTCCGCAAGGTTGGTATCGAGTTCGAGCGCCTTTGCGATATCGGCGCGCGCCTCGGGCGCCACCTTGGCAGGGTCTGCGGAGCCAATGTCCGCGCCCAGCGATGTGTAGCAGCCCGCCAGCGCCGCCCATGCCTCGGCATTGCCGGGCTCTTTTTCGGCGGCCTGACGGAAATAGCCGATGGCCGTCTCCGCTGCTGAGCGGTTCCTCCTGTTCCAGAGGAACCGGCCCTTCAACAAGGCATCGTAGGCCTCAGGATTGGAGGGGCGCCGTTTGGCGAGCCTGGCGTCCTCTTCCGGAGTGAGCTTCACCTTCACCTGATCGGCGATGGCCTTCGCCACCTGTCCCTGTAGTCCGATAATGTCGGCCATCTCGCGTTCATAGCTGGCCGCCCAGAGATGACGATCCTGGCGCGCATCGAGAAGCTGAGCCGTGACGCGCACGCTATTACCAGAGCGCATCACCGAACCTTCTACCACCGCATCGACGTTAAGTTCTGCGGCAATCTCGGGCAGGTTTTTCTTCGTGTGCTTGAACTGCATCACGGACGTCCGCGAAATGACCCGAAGCGAGTGGATCTGCGCTAGATCCGTGATCAACTCGTCGGTCATTCCGTCGGCGAAGTATTCCTGATTGGAATCGCCAGAGAGGTTATCGAGGGGAAGCACAGCAATGGATCCTATTCGGGCAGGCGGGCTTTCGCGTGACCAGCGGAGCCATGCGATTAAGGCAAGAAGCAGGAGGACAGCCAGTCCTGCCCCGGCCAGCTTCGGCCAACCGCCGTAAGCCAAAGCGCGCAGCGGCGATTCTGCGGCTGCGGACCCGCCGTCCTCCGAGGGTATCGCCTCAGGTGGGGTCGGACTAGGCGCCCTCCGCTCGGGAGCCAGCCTTTCAATCGGCGCAATGAAGCGATATCCGCGGGTCGGCAGGGTTTCGACGAACCGTGGCGATGCTGCGGAGTCACCGAGGACGTCACGAATCTTGGTGATCGCCTTGTTCAGGCCCGTGTCGAAGTCGACGAAGGTGTCAGATTGCCAGAGTTTCTGGCGCAATTCGTCGCGCGTCACCAGTTCGCCCGGTCGTTCGAGGAGCGAAACCAGCACGCACAAGGGCTGCTCCTGGATTCGGACCTTCTGGCCAGCCTTCCGCAATTCGCCTGTACGAAGGTCGAGTTCGAAGACTCCGAAGCGAATCGTCGGCGAATCTCCCGCCATGTCCACGTGTTCTTTCCGCCGCCGCGCAGGGAATGCGGGCATCCAAGTCCGTTGCGCTCAGCCCATTATACGGGAACCTGTATTCCACGCGGAGGGAAGCCAGATTCCATACGCTGGGAATTGAGGGTCGGGCTCGCAAGGGTGATGATCGACTTGGGCAGCCAGTCAAGAAAGACACAGGCCGTCCAGAAGAGGGGAAACTGACACATGAAACTCGTAAGACATTTAGGAGCTGTTCTATTGGTTCTGGGAGCCGTTTCGGCGGTCCCAGCACACGCGCAAACGAATTGCAACACTTACAGCCTTTCCGGGGACTACTCGATCCGGATCACCGGAGCGATCGTAGCTGGGCCACAAGCCGGCCCGGTCAACGGGGTGAATCTGACGCACTTCGACGGCAACGGGGGCCTGACTTCAGTGGATCACGTCATCCTCAATGGCGCGGTGCCGCCTGTCGACTGGAGAGCCGCGGTGGGCACCTACACCCTGAATCCGGATTGCACCGGCCAGGCTTCATTCACCTATCCCGACGGTCAGTCACCGGGGCTTACCTACTTTTTCGTTTTGACGAATTACAGCCAGATCTCTCAATTCGGCGGCTGGCGGTTCGCCCAAATCGACATCGCCGTGAGTACCCCCGCTTTCAACATCACCGCCGTGGGCACGAGAAAGCAATAGGAACCCGCATTCCACACGAAGGGCAGCTCCGAATCATGGACAAGCACGCCCCATTGGAGCTAGCTGAGGCTCCGGAGCCCCCGAAGATCCAAGCCTGCCTGGGTTTGGATCTCGGGGCGTTTCTAAATAGCCGCTTCCGCGCGGATGGAGTTCCGGTGCGCAGCCTGACAAACGGGTTGTGATTGTCGCGGGAGAAGGATCTGCCGTTCGGGATCATGACGGCGCCGGACGGCCGGTTCGGCCTCAGGAGCGGCGTGCAAGTTGAAATCGACGTCCCGGCCGGCGAACGCGGGGAACAGTTCTTGCAGGAGCTGTTCCGCGATGTATAGCTTCTGGTCAGCAAGGGCCGAACGCTTCGCGGGCTGGCCGGTTCGCCGCGGAGCGAAGCGGTGATGGATTTCATGGCGAAGACGCTGGCCCGCAGCCGCACGCATCGATTGCTGTGGCTGGTCTACCTGGGTGCGGCTCTGGCGGTAGTGCTGAACAGCTCGATCATCGACGAGGCCATCTTAGTGCGCGGCGGGGGCTGGAACAAGGCGCTGCGATTCCTGGTGCTCTTCTGGCCGCTGGCCTGTTCGGTAGTGATCCTCAACGGCTTTCGCCACGTGCTGTCGATCCCGGCGGAGTTGCGAGCCAACTGGATTTTCCAGATCACCGAAAGCCAGGGGCGCACGGAAGGGGCGTCGGCAGTGGAACGCTTCGTGATGGCATACGCCATCGCACCCATCTACCTGATCGTGTTCCCGGTTCAGGGATACGTCTTGGGGTGGGGCATGGCTACGCGCCTGACAATTCTGCAGGTGCTGATCTCGCTTTCGATTTTCGAACTGCTTTTCCAAAGCTGGCAAAAGCTGCCGTTCACCTGCTCCCACCTCCCGGGTCAAAACGCCGCTGGTGGGCTTGGTTGGCCGGTACGTGGCTTTGCTGGGCGTGGTGGTGCCTATTCTCTCGGCGATGATCGCGGTTGCGAGCGACAACTGGTTCCTCTTCCCGATCTTCCTGCTGATTTTCGGCGGCCATTGGATCTGGTTCCGCAGACTGAGCCGCGAGGGATGGGGCGAGGCGAAGCTGATTTACGACGACTTGCCGGCAACGGTTACCGATCTTGGGATTAAGGAGCTCACTTATGCGGGAACAGAAGCCCAACTCCGGCGAACTGCTACAGGGCACTCTCACGTCAACTGAATGAAAAGCGCCTTACCTGCGGATGTGGACGGCAGCCGTTCGCTCCCACGCGGCGCCTGCGGGCCCTCGGTCGAGACCTCCCTGGAAAACAGTGTCCGATAACACCGGTTAACACTCGCGCGAAACCCATTGCCGCGGGTCCTCGGCGCCGCGCGAGGTCGCAGACTCTCTTCAGGCCATCGAGCTTGGTGCGCGTCGCGCCGGGGTGGCTCGGCGAAAGAGAAAAAAAGGTCCTCAGCGCCGACAGCGGTTGTATAATCGATAGCGTCCAAGAGGCCAATATGTCGTCGAGAACGCTGAAGCTGGCCCTGGTTCCCGCGGGAGGCCGTAGGCTCGTCCGGGCTCTCGCACTCCTATTTATGCTGGCCGCCTTGGCGATTGCGGCCGACTCGGCATGGACCCAGCAGCAAGAGTTGACTGCCTCCAATGCCATGTTTAACGATCAATTTGGCCGGGCCGTGTCGGTGAGCGGGAACACGGCAGTGATCGGGGCTGATGGCAAGAATGGCAGCCAGGGAGCCGCGTACGTTTTTGTGCGCAGCGACGGAGTATGGAGCCAGCAGGCAGAGCTAACTGCTTCCGATGGCGCGGCGCAGGACGGCTTCGGCGGCTCCGTGTCGCTGAGCGGGAACACGGCAGTGATCGGGGCTGATGGCAAGAATGGCAGCCAGGGAGCCGCGTACGTTTTTGTGCGCAGCGACGGAGTATGGAGCCAACAGGCAGAACTGACCGCTTCTGATGGCACGGCGGGGGACAGTTTCGGCTTCTCCGTGTCGGTAAACGCGGACACGGTGGTGATCGGGGCCTTTGAAAAGAATGACTACCAGGGAGCCGCGTATGTGTTTGTGCTCAGCGGTGGAATATGGAGTCAGCAACAGAAGCTGACTGCTTCCGATGGTGCAGGGTCCGACAATTTCGGCAGCTCCGTGTCGGTAAGCGGGGACACGACGATGATCGGGGCCCCTGGAAAGAATGGTTTGCAAGGCGCCGCATACGTGTTTGTGCTCGGCGGCGGAGCGTGGAGCCAGCAGGAGGAGCTGACCGCTTCCGATGGCGCGGCGCAGGACGAATTCGGCTACTCCGTGGCAGTGAGCGGAACCACGGCGGTGATTGGAGCTGTTGGCAAGAATACCCAGCGGGGAGCCGCATACGTGTTTGTGCTCAGCGGCGGAGTGTGGAGCCAGCAGCAGGAGCTGACTGCTTCCGATGGCGCGGCGGGCGACGTCTTTGGCTCTTCAGTCTCGGTGAGCGGGACCACAGCGGTGATCGGGGCTTGGGCCAAGACGGTCAATTCGCTAACTTACCAGGGAGCCGCGTACGGGTTTGTGCTCAAAGATGAAACGTGGGGCCAGCAGGAGGAGCTGACAGCTTCCGATGGTGCGGGGGAGAGCTGGTTTGGTTACTCCGTGTCAGTGAGCGGGAACACGGCGCTGATTGGGGCATATGTCAAGAGCGGCCAGCAAGGAGCGGCGTACGTGTTTGTGCACGCGAGCCGAATCGTGCCAGACTTTGGGCTTCCACGCGGCGTGCGCAGACCGCTATAGAGAGCTTCGCTGACGGAAAACAGTTTCCGATATCGAACCATAACGCTCTCAGTCTCCCAAAGCTGGGTTTGAGGCGCGTACACATTTCGGCTCGTGCCCAAGCGACTATGCGCGGCGGGTGGCAGCCAGGGACAGGCGACCGTCGGCTACTTCTAGGCGGTGACCGGCTTGTAGCCCGAGGTCCCTGCCTTCTTCATCGCTTCCAGTCCTTCCGCGATGCTGAGCAGTGGAGTGGTCTTCACATTCTTGCAGGCTCCACCTCCTGCGACGGCCACTGCGAAGGCCGCGGCGCTGACATTATCCGGCATTTCGAGTACTCCAATAAGGTCGTACTCCCCGAACGCC
>JBAVYH010000067.1:0-68199 GCA_049698695.1 Bryobacteraceae bacterium
GTCTTCCGCCCCGTTCCGGGGCTGGCAGGGAGCAACCAGATTCCACACGGCTTGCGCCGTGGGCTATTCTCTTTCGCCCTTCGGGCTGGCGCCGCCGCCTCGCGTACCTATACGCTCAGATACCAGCGGATTTCCTCGCAATACAAGACGCCACCATTTTCATGTCGCGCACGCCCGCACACCCGCTGTAACCCACGCACCTCCGGTTTCGTGCGAAATTAGTAGAGCCGCGCCCAGCACGGCAGCCCCCATGGCCAAGAAGATGCAAGCGAAAGCCGTCGCGACCGGCGCTGCACGCGTGGCGCCTGCCGCGGCGCCGGTGGACCTGAAGGACCCGGCACTCTATGTGAACCGCGAGTTGAGCCTGCTGGCATTCCAGCGCCGCGTGCTGGAGGAGGCCGAGGATGAGACCAACCCGTTGCTGGAGCGGGTCAAGTTCCTTTCCATTCTCGGCTCCAACCTGGACGAGTTCTTCATGGTGCGCGTTGCAGGGCTGACGGCGCAGTTGGAGGCGGGTTCGCTCGAAGCGGGACCGGACGGCCTGAGCCCGCGGGCGCAACTGGTGGCTATCCGGCGCGAGGTGAAGCGATTGCTGGCCGACGCGCACCGCATTCTCGGGCGCTTGCTGGAGGTGCTGCGCGAACAGAGCATTTTCGTTCACGATTACGCCGAGCTGAGCGAAACACACCGCGAGCAGGCGGCCAAGTACTTCGACGAAACCATTTTCCCCGTGCTCACGCCGCTCGCCTTCGATCCCGGCCGGCCCTTTCCCCACATCTCGAATCTCAGCCTGAACCTGGCGGTCTCGATCCGCGACCCCGCGGGCAACGAACACTTCGCGCGCGTCAAAGTGCCCGATTCGCTGCCGCAACTGCTGCCGGTGAGCGGCAGCGCGAAGGCCTCTTCCAAGAAGGGACGGCCCAGGCGGATCGACCTGGTGTGGCTGGAGCAGGTAATCGCCGCGCATCTCGGCGTGCTGTTTCCCGGCATGGAGATCCTCGAAGCGCATCCGTTCCATGTTACCCGCGACGCCGATATGGCGATCACCGAGCTGGAAGCCGAGGACCTGCTGGAAACCGTCGAGGAGGGCCTGCGCCAGCGCCGCTTCCAGAGCGTGGTCCGCCTGCTGGTCACGGCCGACATGCCCAGCTCGATGCTCAACATCCTCATCAACAACCTGGGAATCGGGCCGAGCGAAGTCTACCGCTCGCCGCGGCCGCTCTCACTGAAGCGCCTGATGGGCCTGCATGGCCTGGACCGGCCGGACCTGCGCGATGCGCCGTTCCTCCCCGCGACGCCGCCTGAGCTTGCCGAGATTTCCGAGGAGGACGACATTTTCGGCATGATCCGCAATCGCGATATCATGCTCCACCACCCCTTCGATTCCTTCCAGCCGGTGACCGAGTTTCTGCGCAAAGCGGCGCGCGATCCGGCCGTGCTGGCTATCAAAACCTGCCTGTACCGCGTGGGGCGCAACGCGCCGGTGGTGGAGGCGCTGCTGGAAGCCGTGGAGGAAGACAAGCAGGTGGCCGCGCTGGTGGAGCTCAAGGCGCGGTTCGACGAGGAGAGCAACATCGAATGGGCGCGCGCGCTGGAGCGCCGGGGCGTGCACGTGGTCTATGGACTGATCGGCCTCAAGATTCACTGCAAAGTGGCGCTGGTGGTGCGCCGCGAGCAGGACCGCATCGCCCGCTACGTTCACCTTTCCACCGGCAACTACAATGCCGTGACGGCGCATTTATATACCGATATCGGCCTGTTTACCTGCGACGAGGCCGTGGCCGACGATGTCAGCGACCTGTTCAACTATCTGACCGGCTACTCGCACAAGGCCGATTATCTGAAGCTGTTGGTGGCGCCGGTGAATCTTCGCTCCAAGTTCGAAGCCCTGATCGAGCGCGAAATCAAGCACGCGAAGGCTGGCCGGAAGGCGCACCTGATCTTCAAAATGAATTCGCTGGCGGACCCCAAGATCATCCGCGCGCTTTATAAAGCCTCGCAAGCCGGGGTGCGCATCCAGTTGCTGGTGCGCGGCATCTGCTGCCTGCGCCCCGGCGTGCCGCGGGTGAGCGACCACATCGAAGTCACCAGCATCGTCGGCCGTTTCTTGGAGCACAGCCGGATCTACTATTTCCGCAATGGCGGCGAGGAAGAAGTCTA
This sequence comes from Bryobacteraceae bacterium, assembly GCA_049698695.1. Lineage (GTDB taxonomy): Bacteria > Acidobacteriota > Terriglobia > Bryobacterales > Bryobacteraceae > Bog-375. The sequence goes on from JBAVYH010000067.1 coordinate 2,161, forward strand.
TATCGGCAGCGCCGACCTGATGTCCCGCAACATCGACCATCGTGTGGAAGTGCTGGCGCCCATCCGCGAGCCGGCCATGATCCGCCACCTGCGCGACAACGTGCTGGCGGTGTATCTGGCCGAGAACGTGAAGGCACGGCAGATGAACACTACCGGAATCTACACCCGCAAGAAAGCCGGCGGGAAATCAAGGGTGAACGCGCAGGAATGGTTCATTCGGCAGCGCCGCGAGCCGCCCAAAAAGCACGAGCGGGACCGCGCGCGCCTGAAACCGCCGGCGTAGCAGAGGCCGCGGGCAGCCGCTCAGCACACCATGGTGCGAAGGATGGTTATTTTGGATGTCGGCAGCGGAATGCCGGCCCTGGATGCGGATTCGTCGGCATGAACTTCGCAAAACGCTGCGATGGGCCCATCTTCCTCACGGAACAGATACGCGGCTTTCGCGTGGCAACCTTCCGCGTCGCAGTTCATTGCGGGACCATTCAGGATCTTGATTCGGGTTCGGCGCTGCTCGATGGATCGGGCAGCGGCGGCTTGTCGCATCATATGCTACCTATTTTAAGCCGCCTGCTTGCCGGTGCATCACCTAAATTGTTTCATTTCCGTTACATAACGATGAATGAATGGTTTCTACCGGTTGGCCGGGTGCGTTTTGTAACGATCGGGGGCAATCGAGGGGGCGCACAGGAAGCGGGCAAATCAACTGTGTTACTCTGAAATTTCCACGTGTGCCAGCGCGCGTCAGCGAAGCTCTTGTTCTGCGCACCTACCCGCTTCAGGAGGCGGACCTGGTAGTCAGCTTCTTTACCCGGGACCAGGGGAAATTGCGCGGCGTGGCCAAGCGGGCGCGGCGCCCGAAGAGTGCGTTCGGGGCCGGTCTGGAGCGGCTGTCGCACGTGCGGATGGCGTATTTCCAGAGCGAAACCCGCGAACTGGTCAGCCTGGATGGGTGCGAATTGATTCGCTCGCAATTCGGGCTGGCGTCCGATTATTGGGCCGGCGTGGCGCTGGATTACTTCGCGGAGGTGACCGAACAGATGTTGCCCGCCGCGGAGCCGAATGAGAGGTTTTTTCGCCTTCTGCTGGCTGTGCTGGATTACTTGCGAACTGCCGCCGGGAACGGTGCTTGGCGCGCCGTCGCCTACTTTTCCCTGTGGGCGCTTCGCCTTTCCGGATGGCTGCCGGAATTGCACGTTTGCTTGAGCTGTGGCAGCCTGCTTGACGATCCGGACGCCCCGGAGGGTCACGCCCCGGAGGGTCCCCAGCGCGCCTTCTTCAGCCGCGACCGGGCGGGGCTGATTTGCAGCCATTGCCGGAGAGCGCTGGGCGCCGCAGGCAGCCGGGAGCTGAGCGCGGAATCGCGAGCCACAGCCGCCCAAATGCTGCGCACGCCGGTGACGCAACTTTCCGGACCGGTTTGGGATCAGGCCAGGGCGGCGGACCTGCGCCGCTTTCTGGTGGAGCAGATTGAATCGCACCTGGAACGCCGGCTGGTGACGGCGCCGTTACTGGAGGTCGCAACGTAGGGGCCGGGCATGCCCGGCCTGTGTCGACGCTCTTACGAGGGGCCCCTACAAGGCAGACTGATGTCATCGTTTCAAGAAATCATCTTCAATCTGAAGCAGTACTGGGCGGAACGCGGCTGTATCATTCAGGAGCCGTACGACGTGGAAGTGGGCGCCGGCACCATGTGCCCGGAGACTTTCCTGCGCGTGCTCGGCCCGGAACCGTACCGGGTGGCTTATGTGCAGCCCAGCCGCCGCCCGGCCGACGGCCGCTACGGCGACAACCCCAACCGCCTGTTCAAGCACTCGCAGCTTCAGGTGATTCTGAAGCCCTCGCCGGACGACGTCATCGAGCAGTACCTGGCAAGCCTGGAAGCCATCGGCATCGACCTCCGCAAGCACGACATCAAGTTCGAAGAGGATAATTGGGAATCACCCACCCTGGGCGCCTGGGGTATCGGCTGGCAGGTGATGCTGGACGGCCTCGAAATCACCCAGTTCACCTATTTTCAGCAGTGCGGCGGCATTGATCTCGACCTGGTCCCCGCCGAGCTGACTTACGGCCTGGAGCGGCTCGCAGCGTTCCTCCAAGCCAGAGACAGCGTGTACGACATCGAGTGGGCCAGGGGCTTTTCTTACGGCGACGTGCGCTACCGGGACGAGCTGCAATATTCGGTTTACAACTTCGAGATGGCGGATATCGCCATGCTGTGGAAGTTGTTCGAGCTGCATGAAGGCGAAGCGGCGCGTCTGCTGAAGCTGTACGACCCTAAGGCCGCGGACAAGCAGCGTTTCCCGTTGCTCCCGGCCTATGACCAGGTGCTGAAGTGCTCGAACATTTTTAATACGCTCGATGCGCGCGGCGCCATCAGCGTCACCGAGCGCGTCGGCGTCATCCAGCGCGTGCGCAAGCTGGCGGTGGGCGTAGCGCAGGCATGGGCGGACCAGCGGCAGCCCGCCGCGGCGGAGGTGGCGCAGTGAGCCTGGCTTCTCTCCCCTTCCTGCTCGAAATCGGCACCGAAGAGATTCCCGATTGGATGATTCCGGCGGCGCTCGAAAGCCTGCGGCTGCTATTCGAGGGCAAAGCCAACATCCCGTTTGAGTCAATCACGATGGATGCGACGCCGCGACGCCTGGTTCTGCGGGCCGAAGGCGTCCCGCCAAAGCAGGCCGACGTCACAACGCGCATACTCGGTCCGGCGAAGCCGGCGCCCGCGCAAGCCGTGGCCGGTTTCGCGCGCAAGCAAGGCGTTCGCCCGGAGGACCTCGAAATCGAAATGACACCGAAGGGCGAATACTACATCGCCTTAAAGGAGGAGAAGGGCCGGCTTTATAGAGAGATCCTGGCCGACGTTCTCCCTGGCGTCATAGCGCTCATCAACTTTCCCAAAACCATGTACTGGACGGGTAAGGGCGGCCCGCGCTTCATCCGGCCTATCCGCTGGATCGTGGCGCTGCTGGGCGACGAGGTGGTGCCGTTCGAGCTCGCCGGGGTGCGCTCCGGCGCGGTCACTTCCGGCCATCGCCGGCTGGGCGCGCGCGCGATCGTCGTCACTACTGCCGACTATGAGCAGCGGCTGCGCGAGAATCACGTCATCCTCTCCGCCAAAGAGCGCCGCGACAAGATTCGCGACGGAATGGCGGGGGTGCGCGTCAAGCCCGACGAGGCCCTGGTCGACACACTGGCTTACCTCACGGAATATCCCACGCCCATCGCGGGCAGCTTCGATGCGGAATTCCTCGCTCTGCCTGAGGAGGTGCTGGTTACCGTCATGCGCCACCACCAGAGATACTTCTCGGTGGAGGACGATCGCGGCAGGCTGGCGCCCCAGTTCGTCGCGGTGATGAACATCCCGTCCGATCCGGATGGCTTCGTCCGCCGCGGCAATGAGCGCGTGCTGCGTGCTCGGTTTAACGACGCGCGCTTCTTCTGGCAGACCGATCAGAAGAAATCGCTCGCCGCGCGCCTGGCGGACCTGGCCCATGTTACTTTCCAGGCTAAGTTGGGCTCCTATCTCGAAAAAACCGAACGAGTAAAAACGCTGGTTGGTACGCTGGGCGGCGATGCGCACGCGGTGCGCGCCGCCGAGCTGGCTAAATGCGATCTCACCACCGAGCTCGTCAAGGAATTTACCGAGCTGCAAGGCGTGGTCGGCGGCCTCTACGCCCGGGCGCAGGGAGAGCCGGAGCCGGTCTGGCAGGCGATTTACGATCACTACAAACCGGAGAGCATGGAAGATGCGATACCGCGCAATCGCACCGGCCAGATTGTGGCGCTGGCCGACAAGCTCGACACCCTGCGCGGCTGCTTCGGCGTCGGTCTCATCCCCACCGGCTCGCGCGACCCATTCGCGCTGCGGCGCGCAGCGCAGGGCGTGGTCAAGATCCTCGTCGAAGGCAAGATCGATATCGACCTCGAGCCGCTGGTGAACGACGGGGCGGAGAGTGGGCGCGCGCTGGCCGAGTTCCTGCAGGATCGCATCCGGTATTATTTCAAGGATGTTCGCGGCTTCAAGTACGACGAAGTCAACGCCGCCATGGCTGCCGGCTGGACTAACCTGGTCGATCTGGAGGCGCGGCTGATTCGCATTCAGAGCCTGCGGTCGTCGCCCGATTTCGAGCCGCTTGCGGCGAGTTTCAAGCGCATCCGCAATATCCTCGACCAGCAGAAGTTTGCGGGCGCGAGCGCCGCAGCGATCGACCAGAAGTTATTGCAGGACGGGCCGGAGCGGGACCTCTACGACGAGTACCGCCGCATCGCAGGCCAGCCGATTGAATCAGTGGTTTCCCGGCTGCGGCCCAAAGTAGATTTGTTTTTCGATAAGGTGTTAGTAAATGCGCCGGAGGAAGACATCCGGCATAATCGCTTGATGTTACTCGGCACGCTATTGCTGGAGTTCTCCAACATAGCGGATTTTTCAGAGATTGTAACTACATCATAGGAGCTTAAAGAATGCAGAAGTATGTCTATTCGTTCGGCAACGGAACGGCCGATGGTGACGGAAAAATGAAGGATATCCTGGGTGGCAAGGGCGCCGGCCTGGCGGAAATGTCGCGGGCCAAGCTGCCGGTGCCTCCGGGTTTCACCATTTCCACGGAAGTGTGCAACATTTACTTCCAGAATAACGACAGCGTGCCGCCGGAAATCGACGCGCAGATGATGGAGGCCCTGAGGATGCTCGAGGAGCGCATGGGCCAGAAGCTCGGCGAGGTTGCCAACCCGCTGCTGGTCAGCGTGCGCTCGGGCGCCAAGTTCTCCATGCCGGGCATGATGGACACCATTCTCAACCTGGGGCTGAACGACCAGACGGTGAAGGCGCTCGAAGCCAAGGCCAACAACGCCCGCTTCGCTTACGATTGCTACCGCCGCTTTATCCAGATGTACGGCAACGTGGTGCTGGAGATTCCCAAGGCGGATTTCGACGAGATCTTCGAAGGCCAGAAGAAAAAGGCCAAGGCCAAGCTGGACACCGAGCTCACCGCGCAGGACCTGCTGCAAGTGATCGCCGGTTATCAGAAGCTGGTGTTGAAGAAGACCGGCAAGCCGTTTCCGCAGGACGCCCTGGAGCAGCTCACCGGCGCGCGCAACGCCGTCTTCCGTTCCTGGTTCAACGACCGCGCCAAGCACTATCGCAAGATGAATCAGATTCCCGACGACCTGGGCACCGCGGTCAACGTGCAAGCCATGGTGTTCGGCAACCTGGGCGAGACTTCGGCCACCGGTGTGGGCTTCACTCGCAACCCGGCCACCGGCGAGAAAGTGTTCTACGGCGAGTTCCTGGAGAACGCGCAAGGCGAAGACGTGGTATCCGGCGTCCGCACTCCACACCCGATTGCCGAGCTCGATAAGTGGAACCCCGCCGTCTACCAGCAGCTTCGCAACATCACCACCATGCTCGAAAAGCATTACCGCGATGTGCAGGACTTCGAGTACACGGTGCAGGATGGCAAGCTCTACATGCTGCAAACCCGCAACGGCAAGCGCACCGGCCCGGCCGCGGTCCGCATCGCGGTGGAAATGGTGCAGGAAGGTCTCATCGACAAGCGGGAAGCGGTGCTGCGGGTCGATCCGCAGCAGCTCGATCAGCTTCTGCACCCGGTGCTCGATCCGGCATCGAAGAAATCGCTCACCAAGCTGGCCACCGGCCTTCCGGCTTCGCCAGGCGCCGCGGTTGGCACCGTCGTCTTCACGGCCGATGAAGCGGTGGAGCAGGCCAAGAAGGCTCCCGTGGTTCTGGTGCGCAAGGAAACCGTGCCCGATGACATTCACGGCATGGAAGTGGCCAAGGGCATCCTGACGGCGCGCGGCGGCATGACCAGCCACGCGGCGGTGGTTTGCCGCGGGATGGGCACCCCCTGTGTGGCGGGCGCCGAAGCCATCACCGTCGAGGAGCACAAGAAGCAGGTCTCGGTCACGGTCGGCGGGAAATTGGTCACCCTCAAGGAAGGCGACTGGCTGTCGCTCGACGGTTCCACCGGTGAAGTGTTCGCCGGCAAGGCCAACACGCTCGATGCCGACCCGTCTTCCGGCGCCCTGGCCAGCTTCATGAGCTGGGCCGACGAATTCCGCGGCAGCTTCGGCGTGCGCGCCAATGCCGATATTCCTCGCGATGCCAAAGCCGCGCGCAAGTTCGGAGCCCAAGGCATCGGCCTGTGCCGCACCGAGCACATGTTCTTCGCCGAGGATCGCATTGAGCACATGCAGGCCATGATCCTGGCCCCCAACGAGAAGGCCCGCCGCAAGGCGCTGGCCAAGCTGCTGCCATTCCAGCGCAAGGATTTTGCCGGACTGTTCGAAGCCATGGACGGTTACCCGGTGGTGATCCGCACGCTCGATCCGCCGCTGCATGAGTTCCTGCCCAAGCGCGAAGAGCTGATGGTGGATGTCGCCATACTTCCCTACGCCGATCTCAAGAAGAAGAAGGAACTGGTCGCCACCTATCAGCGTTTCGGCGCCGAAGTGAAGACGCTCAAGACTGTGTTGACCGCGTTGCTGCACCGCGTGGAAGAACTGCATGAGTTCAACCCCATGCTGGGCCTACGCGGCTGTCGCCTGGGCATCCTCTATCCTGAGATCACCGAGATGCAGGCGCGTGCCATTTTCGAAGCCGCGGTTCAGGTGGCTAAGAAAGGCGTCAAGGTAATTCCGGAAGTCATGATTCCGCTGATTGGCGGCGTCAAGGAGCTGGAAGACCAGAAGAAGATCGTGGTTGACGTGGCCGAGGAAGTTCTCGGAAAGGCCGGCATGAAGGACCTGAAATACATGGTCGGCACCATGATCGAAATTCCGCGCGCTGCGCTCACCGCCGATCTGGTCGCCAAGGAAGCCGAATTCTTCAGCTTCGGCACCAACGACCTCACCCAGACCACCATGGGACTTTCGCGCGACGACTATACGAAGTTCCAGCAGGAATACAAAGACAAGAAAATATTCGCCGCCGATCCGTTCGCCGTCCTCGATCAGGAAGGCGTCGGCAAGCTGGTGAAGATGGCGGTCGAGCTCGGCCGCAAGACGCGGCCCGACCTGGAAATCGGCATCTGCGGTGAGCACGGCGGCGAGCCGAGCTCGGTCCAGTTCTGCTACCGGGTGGGCATGAACTACGTTTCCTGCTCCCCGTACCGCGTCCCCATCGCCCGCCTGGCCGCCGCGCAAGCCGCGATCTCGGGCGACAAATCTGAAACCCAGCGCACGGCGTAAACCGCCGTTGAGTGACAAGGGTGGCCACCGCTCCCTGACGGTCGCGGCTCCGCCGTCAGGGGCGCCACCAATGCGTCCTAGCTTAGGCACGGCGGTGCGACGTGGGGCGGCGCGAACGATGCTTCTGAATGATTCCCGCCAGAGCGCGTAACGCCTCATTCGCCTCTCCTGAACTCGGGAACGCGGCGGCTACATCTGGTTCCAGAACTACTACGGCGTGCCCGCGGCGTATCTCGATGCGAACTTGTTGCGCGAGGCGCGACTGAAGTCATACTCCGGAAGAATCTCGTCGGCATTAACCTGCTCGGTGGCCGCGCCTTTATTGAGTGATCTCTTCAGAGTCCCTTCGCTCACGCCGCGTCGCTCGCCGCGCGCTGATAATGCGAATCGCTCCGCCCCGTTCAACATACATGACGGCAAGCAAACGGCGGTCTTGCGAAAGGCCTAGCAGCTCAAACCGCCGTTCCCCAATGGAATGACGCGGATCGGCCACGACAGGGACTTTCCAAAATCAAGCCTCTCCTATACCCCCACCAATCTCGCCAACAGCTTCTCGTACGCGTCGGTTACGGCGTCCCAAGAGTAACTCTGTGTAACGCGGTCTATTGCGCGAGCCCGGTATAGGGTACGCTCGGGCTCACCGAGAGCGAGAACCATCTTCAGTTTGGATTCCAGTTCATTGGGCTCGAACGGGATGCCGGCATCGCCGGCTACCTCGGCGTTTTCCGGTGTGTTGCGGTACAGCACCAGTGCGCCGCGGCCCATGGCTTCTATCAGGGCGGGGTGCGTGCCGCCGACTTCAGTGGCGTGAATATAAGCGAAACAGTGCGATTCCAGCTCATGGTATCCGTCGCCATAGATGGCGCCGGGAATGACGACGCGAACGTCGTGTGTGTCGCGCACTTGCGCGATGTAGTCCTGCGCATAAGGCGCATCGCCGATGAGGGCCAGCTTGACCGGCGTTACCACGCGCTCGAACGCCTGCCGCACTTCAAGCGGATGGTTCTCCGGTTCCATCCGGCTCACATACAGGAAATAGCGGCCGGGTTCGAGGCCCAGCCGCGCCAGCGTGGCGGTGCCTTCCACTTTGCCTAACTCGGCACCGTATGGGATGAACGTGCTCACCTTCCCGTAGCGCGTGCGGTAGTAATCCTGAATGGTGCGCGCGTCGGTGATGACTTCGGTGGGGCAGAAGGTGGCCAGCCACTCCGAAATCAGGTACCAGGCTTTGGCCAGCCGGTTCCATTTCTTGCGCAGGCGCTCGATGCCGTCCACGTTGAGCGCTACGGGTATTCCGAACGGGCGCGGCAGCCAGGTGAAGATGGCGTTGGCGCCGTTGCAATAGAGCGCCACATCTGCGCAGTGCGTCAGCAGGTGCACCGTGGAGAGCAGCGTGTGCGCCAGCGTATCGAAATACTTGTGGCGAATGGTGGGCAGATAGCACAGGCGCACGCCACGGTAGACCGGCTGCGGATGGCGCTCGCGGCAATAGACCGTAACTGCATGGCCTCGGGCGGCCAAGCGCGTGGAAAGTTCCTCTGCGAAAGTTTCGAAGCCGCCATAGTTGGCGGGAATGCCGCGCGTGCCAAGAAGGGCTATCCGCATTTTCTGGCCGGAGCTTCCTGAGAAGCCGCGAATGGATTATAGCCACACATCAACGCAGATGAACACAGATAGGATTCTTGATTTCTATCAGTGTTCATCTGTGGCTCGAGATGAATTCTTCACGCTCCCTGACGGTCGCGGCTCAGAACGCTTCGGAGCCGCGACCGTCAGGGAGCGGTTGCCGGCGACTGAACTGGCCATGTCGCGACAGGCCTACGTCCTGGCGGTCTCGGAGCGCGTGAGCATGCGAGCCAGTTTCTTGGGCGCGCGCTTGCTCACCGGCACGTAGTGGAACCAACTCGCCATGTACTCGTCGTCCACGCGGCGCGAGCGTTGAATCATCTCGCGCTTGGCCCGGAAACGGCTCCAGTTCCGCAACAGGAACCAGAAGGCCTTGAGCGAAGTATGCTCCCGCAGCAGGCAGCACATTACTACCAGGATGTCGCGGCCGGTAATGGAGAACCAGTTGCGCCGATACAGATCGCTGGAAATGTTCTTCAGGCGCATCAGGAAGCGGTTCTTCACCGAGTGCATGTTGATATAGGCCGGGAGCGCGCGCCGGTTGCCGGGCAGCACCTTGCGCACATGATAGCCGCGCGCGTATGGCACGTACAGGCACTTCCAGCCCATCAACTGGGCGCGCCATGCCACGTCGGCGTCTTCGCGGTAAACAAAGAAATCGGAATCGAAGAACTCACCGTCGAGCGAAATGTCTTCGATCATGGCGCGGCGGTAAAGCGCGGCTGCGGCGGTGGCGCCGAAGACATACTCGTAATGCAGATAGTGGCCGTTATCCACTTCCTGGCTGCCGCGGTCCAGGTGGCGGAGCATGGGATTGAAATAGATGCCGGTGGAATCCACCACCGGACGCTCGGGAATCTCGAAGTGCGCCGACATGGTCAGCAGCTTGCCGCACACAGCGCCGATCTTGGGATCGAACTGGCCTGCGTCCACCATGGCCTGGATGAAGTTCGGCAGCAGCAGCACGTCGGGGTTGAGGGTCAGCACCCAATCTCCGCCGGCCAAGCGGATGGCCTGGTTCTGCGCCGCGGCGAAGCCCGCATTCTCCTCGTTGTAATGGATCTGACAGCGGTCTTCAAACTGTTCCAGGATGTCGATGGTGCCATCGGTGGAAGCATTGTCGACGATGATGACTTCCTTGAGGCCGTACCGTTGCGACAGTACGGACTCGAGGCACCGCTTGATGAAGCGGCCGCTGTTGTAAGTCACGATCGTGACGGAGACGAAGTCGTTATGCGCCATGTACTAGAACTCGAAAGAGTGGTACTTCCAACACGAACCTGAGCCTAAAACCTGGGACCCGACATCGCGACTGCATCCTCCCAACCGAATATCAGGCAGCGGCCGGCCAGACGCATCACCTTTCCGTAGGCTGCCAAGGGCGTCCACCTCCGCTGGGACAACGTTCCCGCGGCGCCACGGAGAATCGAGCCTGCCACCACCGACAGGCACACGATCCGGAATGCGAACGGTCGAAAGTGCCTGGCTGAGTACCTCAGTAGACTACGATACCAATAAAAGCACCGGGCCTGCACGCTAATACTCGCTATCGAATGTCCTCCAGTGTGCCGCGCGACCGCCTCCGGTGTATAGAAAAGAACATAACCGCGCGTGGCCACCCGCCGGCAAAAATCCACATCCTCGAACCATAGCGGATAGTAGCCTTCGTCCAGCCCGCCCAATTCCTCCCAAACCGCCCGGCGCAACATCAGAAACGCGCCTGCCGGCTGTTCCACGGCTGTCCGTAAGGAATAATCCATCGCCATGGCCCGGTAGCGCCGATTGACCGGATTATTCGGGCAGATTCGATTCAGCACGAGAACTTCCAAAGCCAGCGCTGCCGGCGTAGGCAATGATCGGACCATGAAACCGATTTGCGGTTTGCCCTCCGCGTCGAGCAGGCAACCGCCGGCACCGGCAGCGCCTTCCAGATCGCAAGCCTGGCGCATCGCCTCGAGGCCGCCGAGAATCACAGCATCGGGGTTTAAAAGCACGACATATGGCGAATGGAGCACCGTAAACCCTTGGTTTACAGCAGCGGCGAATCCTCGATTGTCGGGGTTGGCCACCACCCGCACTCCCCGAGAGGCGACTTCGGCGAGGGTCCCGTCCTGCGAACCGTTGTCGACAACTACCACGTCGGCGCCGGTGGCCAAAGCGGCATCGAGGCACGGGCCGATTTCAGCTTGCGAGTTGTAGGTGACGATGACGATACCAATTTGCGACATGTGTCACTTTGTCCCACCCCGTGTGAGCAGAAAGTACATACGCCAATAGAGGTCGCGCCCGCTGCCTGATTGCAAATCTCGCAGCACGCGCTCATGGGTCAATAGAAGCGGCTCCAAGATTCTCAGGTCGCGGGGCGGCGCCTCGCTGCGGACGCTGGAGAATTTGCGCAGTCCTTCCCATTTCCCTTTGAGCCACGCCAGCGCCGTGCCGTGACGCAGCGCCACGCCGCCCCATAGCAGTTGGCCAACCAGAATCGGCCAAACCCATTTCCACAATAAGTGCCGGGGGTAGTGCCGCGCCAGCAGAAAAAGCTGGTTGCGGGCCATGCGCCGTACTGTTTCCGGGTGCCAGCGGCCGAGCGCGGCGCTGCCCTGGTGCCAGGCGATGGCGGTGGGCACGTACTCGCCTGCTAGCGCGTGCTCGGCGCAGCGCAGCCCGAAATCCACGTCCTCCAGGTACGATTCGAAGAGCTCATCGAGCAGCCCCACTCGTTCAAACAGCTCGGCGCGGAACACTGCCGCCGTCCAGGGAGGCGTCCAAATGGGCTGCGCCTGCGAAAATGCCGGCGTATCCACGCGCCCGCTGCCGGCCCGCCAGGCCGTGCCGGCGCGGGAAACCAGATCGAAGGTGCCATCGATACGCGACGGCTCGCGCGCAGACAGGATCTTGCCGGTGGCGAACCAGCCGCCGGAGTCAATCAACTGGGCCAGGTAGTCGGGGGCAAGCTCGACATCGCTGTTAAGCACGGCGATCCAGGCCGAGCGAGCCGATTGGATGCCGCGATTCGCGGCGGCCGCAAATCCGGCGTTGCGTCCCATCGGAATGACGCGCGCGCCGCGGCTGGCGGCCAACTTCGGCGCACCATCGCTCGAGCCATTGTCCACCACCAGCACCTCGGTTGCCGGCGCGGTCTGCGCCTCCAGGCTGTCGAGCAGGCGGCCCAGCAATTCGCGGCCGTTCCACACCGGTATCACGGCGGTGATGCTCATCGCCAGAACCGCTTTTTGACGAGAAACGCCAGATTCGCGAAGCCGTCGCGCCAGAGGTGGAGCTTGGTTTCGCCCAGCCGCGAGGTATACATGATGGAGATCTCGCCGAACCGTATCTGCGAACTGCGCAGCGCCTCAATCTTGATTTCTTCAGAGAAGGACATGCCGTCGGATTCGAGCTTCATATGTTCCAGGATGGCCCGGCGGAACACCCACATCCCGGATTGGGAATCGCGCACCCAGCGAAAGAACAGGATCGACATCGCCATCGACAGCACCAGGTTGCCGACCTTATTGATGAAGCTCATGGAGCGCGTGTCACGCACCGGGAAGCGCGACGCATTCAGAAAATCGACGTCGAAGTGGAGGAAGGCCTCGATCAGGTAAGAAAGCGCATCCACCGGGTAGCTGTGGTCGCCGTCCAGGGTCACGATCAGGTCGCCGATGGCTTCGCGAAAGCCGCGCTTGTAACTGCGGCCATAGCCGCGGACATCCTCGCGAATGACTTTCGCTCCCAGCCTCGCGGCGATCTCCGAGGTGCGGTCCGTGGACGCATTGTCCACCACGATGACTTCGTCGACGAAAGCCGGCATGGCGCGCAGAATCTGCTCGACGCCCTGCTCTTCGTTGAGGCAGGGAATGATGACCGTGACGGACTGGTTCTTATACATGGCGGAGGCGGCCCGCGTGGGGGCTTCCGGGCAGCATGGCCGCCTGCGCCCGCCGGTTCTCACACATAGGCGTGACGATACTCTTCCAGCGCCTCGAGCGCGCGCCGGCAGACCTCGGCGTGCCGCGCCTTCTTGTCGTGCCGGAGCCGCTGGTGCGAGGCTTCATCGAGCGCGGGCAACAGATCGAACGTGATGTTGGCCGGCTGGTAATCGGCGGGATCGGCGCCCGCAATGTAGTGGCAAAGAGAGCCCAGTGCGGTTTCGCGCGGCAACGCGCGCGGCGCAGCGCCGGCGGCCAGCGCCGCCGCGTGCACTCCGGCCATCAGGCCGGTGGCGATAGCTTCCACATAACCTTCCACACCGGAAATCTGCCCGGCGAAAAAAATCCGCGGGTCGGCGCGCAACTGGAGAGTGGCGGAGACCAGCGCCGGCGCGTTGATGTAAGTATTGCGGTGGATCTGTCCAAAACGCAAGAACTCGGCGTTTTCAAGGCCCGGAATCGTGCGCAGCACGCGCGCCTGGTCGCCGAACTTCATGTGGTTCTGGAAACCAACCAGGTTGAAACTCCGTGCGCGCAGACTCTCCTGCCGCAACTGCACCGCGGCGTACGGTCGTTTGCCGGTGTGCGGATCGTTCAGCCCCACCGGCTTCATAGGTCCAAAGCGCAGCGTATCGCGCCCGCGCCGCGCCAGTTCCTCGATAGGCAAACAGGCTTCGAAAAACGGTGTGCGGTCTTCTTCGATGTGCGCCGTCACGGGCTCGGACACGAGCAGCGCGTCGACGAAGCGCTCGTATTGATCGCGGTCCAGCGGGCAATTCAAATAGTCGCCGCCGCCATCGATCGATTTGCCATAACGCGAGGCCCAGAAAGCTACACCAGTGTTCACCGAATCGGCGTCGACAATCGGGCTGATAGCGTCGTAAAAGTAGAGCCGTTCGGAGCCCGTCAGGCGGGCGATTTCTTGCGCCAGCACGTCGCTGGTGAGCGGCCCGGTGGCTATGATGACGATTGGTTCCGGCGGAATCGCCGTTACTTCCTCGCGCCGCACTTCGATCAGCGGTTCGGCGGCGATGGCCGCCGTCACCTCATTCGCGAACGCTTCCCGGTCCACCGTGAGCGCCTGCCCGCCGGGCACGCGGGCGCGGGCCGCCGCTCCGAGCAGCAGAGAGCCCAGCCGCCGTAGTTCTTCCTTCAGCAGCCATGGCGCGGTGGATTCCGTTTCCGACTTGAGCGAGTTGCTGCAGACCAGCTCCGCCAGCCGGTCCGTCTGGTGCGCGGGCGTGGCGCGAACGGGCCGCATCTCATGCAGCACGCACGCCAGGCCGCGGCGCGCTATCTGCCAAGCCGCCTCGGAACCAGCCAAGCCGCCGCCGATGATGTGAATGGGACCGTGCACGCCAAACCCCCAGGATACAAGAGCCCCTGCTTAACGAGAGGGTCAACCGCGACAGCGCCAGCGGAAACCGCTGTGCGGCGAGCTATCATGGTTAGTCCTTCCGGGGTCCGCTCTGGAATTCCCGGCGGGCGTCATCCAACCGTCATATGACCAAACAAAAGTTCGCCACGGAACGAAAACGGCTGATGGCGGCGCATGAGCGGCTGATCAAGCGTCGCAACGCGCGATTGCCCGAATCGAACGGATGGTTTCATCGCTACCGGCACCCCGTACTGACAGCGGCCCATGCACCGCTGTTCTGGCGATACGACTTCGATCAGGCAGCCAATCCGTTCATGATGGAACGTCTCGGCGTCAACGCAGCGTTCAACGTGGGCGCCATGGAGTGGCGCGGCGGCGTGGTGCTGATGGCCCGGGTGGAAGGCGTGGACCGCAAATCGTTTTTCGCGGTCGCCGAAAGCGCCAACGGCATCGATGGCTTCCGCTTCTGGGATTACCCGGTAGTGATGCCCGAAACGGCCGAGCCCGAGACCAACGTCTACGACATGCGGCTGACGGCGCACCAAGACGGCTGGATCTACGGCCTGTTTTGCGCGGAACGCAAGGATCCGGCGGCGCCTGCCGGGGACCTGTCCTCCGCCCTTGCCCAGTGCGGCATCGCGCGCACGCACGATTTGAAGGACTGGCAGCGGCTGGACGACCTGCGAACTTCCTCGGCACAGCAGCGAAATTGCGTGCTGCACCCCGAGTTCGTGGATGGCAAGTATGCGTTTTACACGCGCCCGCAGGACAGTTTCATCGAAGCCGGACGCGGCGGCGGCATCGGCTGGGGGCTGGCGTCGAGCATGGAGCACGCCGTAATCGATGAGGAAACCATCCTCGACCAGCGCGAATATCACACCATCACGGAAGTCAAGAACGGCCTGGGCCCGGCGCCGATCAAGACGGAGAAGGGCTGGCTGCACCTGGCGCACGGCGTGCGCAATACAGCGGCCGGTCTGCGCTATGTCCTCTACTTTTTTCTCTGCGACCTGAAGGTTCCTTACAAGGTGATTGCCAAGCCGGGCGGTTACTTCCTGGCGCCCGAAGGCGAAGAGCGGGTGGGCGATGTCTCGAACGTTGCCTTTTCGAATGGCTGGGTACGCCGCGGCGACGAGGTTCTGATTTACTACGGCGCGTCCGACACGCGTACTTATGTGGCCTCTACCACCGTCGCGCGCTTGCTCGATTACGTGATGAAGACGCCGCCCGACCCGCTGCGAAGCGCCGCCTGTGTCCGCCAGCGCATCGAACTGATTGAGAAGAACCGGCGGCTGCTCAAAGCATAAGTGGCTGGCGCGACGATGACAGACGCCGTTATGACTCCCACCGACAAGAAGGCTTGGGCTGCGCGGATCGAGAGAGAGTTACGCGGCAACATCCTTCCGTTTTGGATGCGCCACACGGTGGATCGCAAACACGGCGGCTTCTACGGCACCGTCGGCTGCGATCTTCACGTCGAGAAAGAATCGCCACGTGCCGCCGTCATCAACGCGCGGATTCTCTGGACTTACTCCGCTGCGTGCCGGCTTTACGGCGCGCAGTACCGCGAGATGGCAGACCGGGCCTATGACTACGTCGTCAACAAGTTCTGGGATGCGGAAAATGGCGGTGTCTATTGGATGCTCGACTTCGAGGGCAACCCGCTTTCCGATCGCAAGCAGATTTACGCGCAGGCTTTTGCGATCTACGGGCTGGCGGAGTACTTCCGAGCCACAGGCAAGGCGGAAAGCCTGGAACTGGCGCAGCGGCTTTTCCACTTAATCGAAAAGCATAGTTACGATCCGCAATGGAAGGGCTATCTGGAAGCTCGCGGCCGTGACTGGAGCGCGCTGGCGGATCTGCGCCTGAGCGAGAAGGACCTGAACAGCCCCAAGTCCATGAACACGCACCTGCACGTGATGGAAGGTTACACGAACCTGCTGCGCGTGTGGAAGGACCCGGAGTTAGAGGCGAAGCATAAAGAGCTGCTCGAAGTGACCATGGACCGGATCGTGAATCACGCGACCGGCCATTTCAAGATGTTCTTCGACAATCAATGGAACTCTCTGTCCGATCACATTTCGTTCGGTCACGACATCGAGGGTAGTTGGCTGATCGTAGAAGCCGCCGAGGTGCTGGGAGATGCGGCGCTGATCGAACGCGCGCGGAAACTCGCTCTTACCATGGCTCGGGCCGTATATGAGGAAGGCCTGGATCAGGACGGCAGCCTTTTCTACGAAGCCAACTCGAAAGGCGTGATGATCGACCCCAACAAGCACTGGTGGGCGCAGGCCGAGGGGGTGGTGGGCTTCTACAATGCGTTCCAGATTTCGGGGCAGGGACGGTTTCTGGAAGCGTCCTATCGGGCTTGGGAATACATCGAGGAGAAAATCATCGACAGGACTCACGGTGAGTGGCACGCGAAGTTAAGACCTGACGGTAGGCCTTACACGGAAAAAGAAGATGGAGACGCGTGCCTGGTGGGGCCATGGAAATGTCCGTACCACAACAGCCGGGTATGTTATGAGATGATCGAGCGTTTAAGGTAGGAGACGGGCATGCCCGGCCCGTCTTTGTTTCGAAAAGACTTCCTGGTTTCATTGGAGATTTTTCATGCGATACGGCTATTTTGACGATCATGAGCGGGAATATGTAATTACTCAGCCAGATACTCCGCTGCCGTGGATCAACTACCTGGGATGCCAGGCGTACTTCGGCATTATTTCGAATACAGCGGGTGGTTACTCGTTTTATCGGGATGCGCGGCTGCGCCGCATCACGCGCGGGCGGTACAACAACGTTCCGCTGGATGACGGCGGGCGGTACATCTACATCCGCGACGACGAAAGCGGGGAATACTGGTCGCCATCCTGGATGCCCACGTGCCGCGATCTGGAGCAGTACACATGCCGTCACGGCATGGGTTACTCGACGATTGGCGCGAAGTATGGCGGCATTTCGGCCAGCACGCGCTATTTTGTGCCGCTCGACGAGACGCTCGAAGTTTGGCAAGTGACGTTGCGGAATGACCGGCTCACGCCGGCTGCGCTCTCGGTCTTTTCACTGGTGGAGTTCTGCCTCTGGGATGCACAGGACGACGCCACCAACTTTCAGCGCAATTTCAGCATCGGGCAAGTGGAGATCGAAGACGAGGTCATCTATCACAAGACCGAATACCGCGAGCGGCGCGATCATTTCGCCTGGTTCGCCTGTTCGGATCCCCTGGCCGGCTTCGATACGCAGCGCGAAGCTTTTCTCGGGCCGTGGCGCGGGTGGGACAAACCGGCCGTGGTGGAACGCGGCAAGGCTTCCAACTCTCACGCGCACGGCTGGTCGCCCATCGGCAGCCACCATGTGAAACTGGTGCTCCAGCCCGGAGAAACGCACCAGATGGTTTTTGTTTTGGGTTATCACGAGAACCCGAAGGATCAGAAATTCGATCCGCCGGGCTCGCAGACGGTCAATAAGAAAACCGTGAAGCCGGTGATTGCCCGGTACCGCAACTTAGTTAATGTGGATGCGGCGTTCGACAAGCTGCGCGCGTACTGGGATGGCTTGCTGGGAATCTGCCAGGTGACCACGCCGGATATTCACACCGACCGCATGGTGAACATATGGAACGCGTACCAGTGCATGGCCACGTTCAACATGTCGCGGTCGGCATCGTTCTACGAATCGGGGATTGGCCGCGGCTTGGGCTTTCGCGATTCGAACCAGGACTTACTCGGCTTTGTGCAGATGGTGCCGGAGCGCGCCCGCGAGCGCATCCTGGACCTGGCCGCTACGCAGCTTCCCGCCGGCGGCGCCTATCACCAGTACCAGCCGCTGACCAAAAAAGGGAACAACGACATCGGCGGCAATTTCAACGACGATCCTCACTGGCTGATCATCGGCGTCGCGGCCTACCTGAAAGAGACCGGCGACTGGAGCATTCTGGACGAGCCGGTCGAGTTCGACAACCAGCCGGGCAGCGCGCAACCGCTGTATGAGCACCTGCGGCGCAGTTTCCATTACACGCTGGAGAGGCTGGGGCCGCACGGTCTGCCGCTAATTGGCCGTGCCGATTGGAACGACTGCCTGAACCTGAACTGCTTCTCCGACACGCCCGGCCAGTCGTTCCAGACCACGACGAACAAGGAAGGCAAGGTGGCCGAATCGGTTTTCATTGCCGGCCTGTTTGTGCTGGCAGCCAAGGAGCTGGCTGCGATCGCGCAGCGGCGCGGATTGAAGGACGAGGCGAAGGCCTGCCTCGCTCAGGGCGCGCGCATGGAAGAGACGGTGCGCCAGCACGGCTGGGACGGCGAATGGTTCGTTCGCGCCTACGATGACTCGGGGCAGAAGATCGGCTCGAAGGAATGCGCGGAAGGCAAGATTTTTATCGAGACGCAGGGCTTTTGCGTGCTGGCGGGGATTGGCCTCGAAGACGGGCGCGCGCGGCAGGCGCTGGATTCGGTGCGGAAACACCTGGCGACGCCGCACGGCATCGTGCTGCAGCAGCCGGCATATTCGCGCTATTACCTCAACCTCGGCGAAATTTCCTCCTACCCGCCCGGCTACAAGGAGAATGCCGGGATCTTCTGTCATAACAATCCGTGGGTGATCATCGCGGAAGCGACGGCAGGCGATGGCGACAACGCGCATGACTATTACTCGCGGATCAACCCATCGGCCCGCGAAGGAATCAGCGATGTGCACCGCTGCGAACCGTACGTGTATGCGCAGATGATCGCCGGCCGCGACGCTCCCACGCACGGAGAAGCCAAGAACTCCTGGCTGACCGGTACGGCGGCGTGGAATTACTATGCCATCACGCAATGGATTCTGGGGATTCGGCCGGAGCATGACGGACTGCGTATCGCGCCGGTGGTTCCGGAGCGCTGGCAGGGCTTTACGGCCGTCCGGAAATTCCGCGGCGTCACCTACCGGATCACAGTGCGCCGTGCCGGCAAGGGCAACACAGTAAGCCTGTCAGTGGATGGAAAGCCGATTGAGGGCGCAGTGATTCCACCGCCTCCTGTCGGCCGCAAGGAAGTGACCGTCGAAGTAAAACTGGGATAGGCCCCCGGCGGCTTGTGGGGCAAATTGCCCCACAAGCCGAAGCGGCGATGCCCTGAAATCAAGCACTTATGTTTCTCCCGTGGGGCAATTTCGCCCCACGCAGGTGCCTTTCGGGAGCCAAGAGACTGCCTCCGATCCGATTATCTCGCGGGAGGTGTTCCGATTGCTCCGGGGAGCCGGCCGGAGAGAGAGTAAATCATTGATCATCCAGGAGTAAAGGAAAATGCAGCAGGCTGTGATTGTGTGAAGTGCGCGCCCGAAGCCGGGCGGGCATGCCCAAGGCGTGCCCGGCCCCTACGATTCCGTCGTAGGGGCGAGGCATGTCACGCACTCGGGCTGCGCTGCAGACCCTTCGCAATTGCGAAGGGCTCACTCAGGTAAAGCAGCAGCCGCTACCACACCCGGCAGGCGTTGGCGCTGACCATGGGCTGACCGGCCTTGCAGGAGAACGCCTTCTCAAACTCGGGCATGTTCTCGATGGTGCCGATGACGCGGACGCGGCCGGGCGAATGGGGATCGGTGAAAGCGCGCTGGCGCGCCTCCTGCGGCGCCTGATTCTGGCACCAGACCTGGGCAAACCCCACGAAGAAGCGCTGTTCGGGCGTATATCCGTCGATGGTGGCACCTTTGCCGTTGAGCGCATTTTCCATTGCCATGTAAGCGACGCGCGCGCCGCCATTATCGGCCGTGTTCTCGCCCAGGGTCAGCTTGCCATTCACCTTCACGTCGTCGACCGCCGTAAAGCCGGAGTATTCGTCGGCGATGCAGGCGGCGCGTTTTTCGAAGGCGGCGGCGTCGGCCGGCGTCCACCAGTCGCGCAGATTCCCATCACCATCGAATTTGCGGCCCTGATCGTCGAACCCATGCGTCATTTCGTGGCCGATCACGGCGCCGATGGCGCCGTAGTTCAAAGCCATGTCGCGCTGCGGATCGAAGAACGGCGGCTGCAGGATGCCGGCCGGGAAATTGATGCTATTCAACGATGGGGAGTAGAACGCATTCACCGTAGGCGCCGTCATGTTCCATTCGGTTTTGTCGGTGGGCTTGCCGATCTTGTCGAGGTTGCGCTGCCGCATGGCCTCGCCCATACGCATGGCGTTGCCCAGGTAGTCGTCGCGCGCAATCGTCACCTCGCTGTAGTCGCGCCACTTCTTGGGGTAGCCCACATTGTTGGTGATGGCGGCCAGTTTGGCCAGTGCAGCCTTCCTGGTATCTTCCGTCATCCACGACAGTGTCTGGATGTCCTGCCCCAAGGCCTTGTCCAACTGGTCCACCAGGTCGGTGATCTGCCGCTTGGCGTCGGGGCCGAAGGCGGCGTCGATATACTGCTGGCCCAGCAGGTCGCCCAGGCCGCGGTCCACCGTTTGCACGCAGCGGAACTGGCGCGGGCGTTGTTCACGGGCGCCAGTCAGGTACCGCCCCCAGAATGCGAAGTTTTCCTGTTCGAACGGCTCGGAAAGAGAATCCGCGAAGCGGTGCAGCAGGTGGAAGGTCAGGTAGGCGCGGAAGGCCTCCATCGGCTGGTTCACGATGCCGGCCGCAATCCCTTTCAAGAAATCGGGACTGCTGACGTTGAGCGACTCGAAATCCGGTGCATTCATGGCCTTAAAATAGGCGTCCCAGTCGAAGGGGACCAGCTCGGCGAGTGCCGCGCGGGTCATCATGTGATAGCGCTTGAGCGGGTCGCGCATGCTGACGCGGTCGGTCGAATTCTGCGCCAGAATGGTTTCCAAATCCAGGACCATCTGCGCGTGGGCCTTGGCCGCGTCGGCAGTTTCGCCCGCCAGTACCAGCATCTTGGCGATGTGTTCCACGTAGCGCTGGCGGGTTTCCACCGACTTCGGATCGGTCTTCAAATAGTAATCGCGATCGGGAAGCGAGAGCCCGCCCTGCTGAATGTTGGCGATGGTGCGGTTGGAATCCTTGTAGTCCGCCTGCGAGCCAAACATGAAAAATGCGTTCACGCCCAGGCGATGGAGTCGCACCGTTTCGTCGAAGAGGCTGGCGTGGTCCGTGATTGCGTTGATCTGTTCGAGTTCTGGCTTCAGCGGCGCGAGGCCTTTCTCGTTGATCGTCGCGGTATCCATGCAACTGGCGAACTCATCGCCGATCTTTTGCCCGGCGGCGCTGCGGCCCGGTTTCACCACCGCCGCGGCTTCGAGAATCTGGAGCAGCACCTTTTCGTTGCGCTCGCCGAGCTCGGTGAAGCGGGCATAGCGCGAGTGGTCGGCGGGAAGCGGGTGCGCAGCCATCCAATTGGCGCAGGCGTATTGATAGAAATCGACGCAGGGGTTCACCGATTTGTCGATCGTGCTGGCGTCGAAACCGGAGCCAGGCACAGCCGGGTCGGCCGCCAGAGCCACCAGCGGCAGGAACAGCGTAGCAAGCAGGAAACGAGCATACATAGGGATTAAACCGAACCTTTCTTTCTCTCTATCATTGAATCAGGTCTCAGACCGTTTGATCCGGCGCGCCTGGGGCAAACCACTCCCTTACGGTCATGGCTCCGTTCGGAGCCGCGCGCGTCAGCAAGCTGCCTGGCAATCGCATCGTATCTCACGGTCATAAACTCAGTCGCCCAAAAACTTGCCGATGGGCCGCAAGCCCTTGACGTTATCACATACGGCTTTGATCGCAGCGGTCATGGGAATCGCCAGCAGCAGGCCTGGTGCATCCCAGAGAAAGCCCCACAGCATCAACGAAAACGTAACCACCAACGGATTGAGATGGACGCGCGAGCCCACCACCTTCGGGTACAGCAGGTTCAGCGCCACCAGGTGGAGCAGCGCTACCACGCCGACCACGCCGACGTAGACCGGAACCCGGTTGATGGCCAGCGCCGAAAACAGCGGCGGCGCCATGGCCAGCGGCAAGCCCACATAAGGCACCAGGCTCAGAAAGCCGCTGATCGGGCCCACCAGCATGGGATACGGCAGACGCATTGCCCAGAACAGGAGCGAGCTGGTCACGGCCAGCAGAAACCCGAGCACGAAGTTACCCACCACGAACGCCCGCACCATCTCGGCCACGCCTTCCAGGCTGCGGGCGGCCACCAGGCGGTCCTCGCCGTGGAAGAACTGGAGGAAGCTGCGGTTGATGTGGTCGCGCCAGCTCAGCATGAAGTAAACCAGAAACGGGACGAAAGAAACCGTCAGCGCAATCTGATAAAAGGAGCCGACGTTGGCGGAAATGAAATCGGCCAGCGGCGTTCGCTCTTCGTGAATGCGCACTTCCTGAATGGCGGCGGGTTGGGCCGGTGGCGGCGGCTGCGCTTTGGCGCGTTTGCCCCCGCGCGGCGGCGCCGGCGGCGGCTGCGTTTGTGGTTGCTGCTGCTGTTTGGTGAGCGCGAGCAGGCGCCACGTCTGTTGCTCGGCATCGTCCACCTTCCGCTGCACGCCCTCCACAATCTGGCCGATGCGCTCGCTGTAGCGCGGCAGGTCCCGGGTCAGCACGGCCAATTGCGCGTAGGCTCCCGCTCCGGCCACGTACAGGAAGAGCAGCGCCACGGTGCACACCACGAAGCTGGCCAGGGGCCGCGGAAAGCGAATGCGCGTCAGCAGCGCCACAAAGGGCTCCAGAATGAAAGCGATGATGACCGCCACGATTGAGGTGATGAAGAAGACGCGGCCGTAGTACAACACCGCGATCGCCACGCCGATCGCCACCACGGGCATGGCAAACTGGCGGCCGTCGTGTGCGCCTTTGGCCGCGTTGGCGGCGGTGCCGGACTGAGTAATCGGCCCCACGATGCAAACCGGACCTTTTGTCTCGAATGTAACATGCGGGCGCGGTTAGAGCACGTGCACGCGTCTATAATGTTAGAGGAATTGACTGGCGCGCATTCCCGCATCCTGGCACTCGATCTCGGCAAGCGGCGCATCGGCCTCGCCATCAGCGATCCGCTGGGCATCACCGCCCAAGGTCTTCCCAACCTGGAGCGCGCCAACAAGCGTTCCGATCTGGAGGCGCTGGAGAGGCTGGCGCGGGATCGCGAGGTGGGCTTGTTCCTGATGGGCAACCCCATCAACATGGGCGGCAACGAGGGCCGGCAATCGGCGTGGGTGCGCGACTTTGCAGGGGCGCTGGAGCGGCGCACCGGCGTGCCGGTGAAGCTGTGGGATGAGCGGCTCACCACCGTGGAGGCCGGCCGCGTGCTGCGCGCCAGCGGCATCAGCATCCAAAAGCGCGCCGCCGCGGTCGACCGGCTTTCCGCCGTCATCCTGCTGCAGAGCTATCTCGATTCGTTATGAAAATCGCGCGTCGTATCGGCGTAGTGATCCTGGCCGGCGTGGCCTTCGCAGGCTGGTGCGGCTGGCGGCTCACCCGGCCTTACCGGGCGTTCGGCGCGGAGACCTTCGTCGAATTCCCGCGCGGCACCGGCTCCTCCGCCATGGCCGCGGCCCTGGCCCAGGCAGGTGTGATCCGCAGCCGATGGGACTTTCTGCTGGCAAGGGTTCTCTCGCCCGCGCGCAAGCTCCGCGCCGGCGAATACCGCTTCGATCGGGCGGCATCGCCGCTCGAAGTCTTCGACCGCATTGCGCGCGGCGACGTCTTCTATTACACGCTGGTGGTGCCGGAGGGCAAGAACATGTTCGATATTGCCGCCGCCGCCGCGAAGCTGGGGCTTTTCAGCGCGTCCGACTTCCTCGATGCGGCGCGCGATCCGTCGCTGATTCGCGATCTCGACCCCAATGCCCCCACGCTCGAAGGCTACCTGTTTCCCAGCTCGTACCGGTTGAACCGCCACGCCACTGCCGCCGGGCTGTGCCGCATGATGACCGCGCGCTTCCGCGATGCCTGGAAAAGCCTGGATGTCGCCGCGCCGGCGCATCGCACGGTCACCCTGGCGTCGCTGGTGGAGAAAGAAAGCAAGCTGCCCGCCGAGCGACCGCGCATTGCCGCCGTCTTCGCCAACCGCCTGCGGCTGGGAATGACGCTCGATTGCGACCCGTCCACCATTTACGCAGCGCTGGTGGAGCAGCGCTACCGCGGCACGATTCACCGCTCCGATCTCGAAAGCGGCAACCCGTACAATACTTACCGCCACGCGGGGTTGCCGCCAGGCCCGATTGCCAATCCGGGTCTCGATGCCATTCGCGCCGTGCTGGCGCCGGCCGATACCGATGCGCTCTACTTCGTGCTGCGTCCCGATGGTTCCGGCGCCCACCAGTTCTCCAGCAACATGGCGGCCCACCAGGCCGCCGTTGCCCTGTACCGCCGTGCCAAGAAAAAGTAGCACCGGGCAGGTTGGCCGCCCTTCCGCCAAGCGCCGGCTGGCCGAGTACCTGGCGCGGCGGCAGCCCGCGCGCATCACCGAGGCCATTTGGCTCGAGGCGCGCGCCGATCTTGCCCCCGTCTCCGACAGTTACCTGCGCGACCTGCTGCAGACCACGGGTATTCCTTTCGACCAGCCATGGGCCGGCATCCGTCAGCACACCTTCGAGGAATTGGAAGGCTCCTTACGCGAAATCCTGGAAGTCTATCTCGGCGCCCAAGCCGCGGGTGACCGCGAGCGCGCCCGCTACGCCCGGCGCCAGGTGATCGCCGCCAAAGACCGCGCAAAGTTCGCTTCGCGCAACCCGCGCATCGGCCCGGAAAAACGCGCGCAAAAAGAAGAGATGGCCCAGTGGATGCTGGTGTGGCTGGAAAACCCCGAGGTGTTTCCAGCCTGGGTGGAAGCCCGCAAACGGTTGCAGGCAGGAGTGTGAGCGGAGCACGCGGTGTTTGCCGAACCGCGGGCCGCGGCGCTTCATAGCGTCAGACTACGTCTTGTCTTGGAACTCCCGAACGGCCTGATCCGACCGCTCGATCACAACAAGACGCTCGGCCGAGGTAGCGTGCGAAGGGTCTGAAGGAGCCGCTCCTGCTCCTGCATGGCGGTGGTGGCCCGTTCCAACTGGATGCGAGCGTCATCGAGGGAGGCGGCCTTCCAGCGCATCTCATTGAGCGCCATGGCGCCTCTGAAGACTCTGTAAGGCAGCTGCTGAATCACAAGATCGCCCAGTACTGAACCGGTGGGTTCACAGCGTGGAGCCTGGACATCGGCAACCGGCAGCCTGCACAAGAATAGAGAGGCCACGGTGTAGCTGATGAACTCATGGCGGAACAAGCTTCCAGGAATAGGATCCTCCGTAAACCCATTCCCCACGACGGCCAATCCAGCTTGCGCGTAACGGCGCACCGCGGCGGCGGCGCTCTGCGGCGGTTCGTGCGGGGGGGATAAGTATTCGTTTGCACCGGGGGCTGCCGGCCCGAAATCGAACGTGAGCCCGACTAGGCCCCCGGGTTTCAGAACCCTGGCCACCGCCCGCAAGGCAATTTCCTGGTCCTGTGCCGTCAGGTGCTCTAAAACGGAACAGGAGATCACAACATCGAAACTCTCGTCCGCGAACTGCGAGAGGTCGCGCATGTCCCCGACACGAGCGTCCAACGAAGAGATGTTCAACAAACGCGCCGCTTCTTGTGCCGCTTGAACGAACGCCGGATTGATGTCAACGCTGGTCACGCGACATCCCGCGAGGGCCGCCAAAAGACAAATATGCGACGCCGGCCCACCGAGGTCCAGCACATCGATACCGCCGGCAGACAGACCCAGCGACTTGTACAGCCAAGCGTATTCCCAAATCCGAAAGGGCCGCAAGGCCAGCGCCGCAGCGGGCTCGACTACC
Source organism: Bryobacteraceae bacterium (assembly GCA_049698695.1). Classification (GTDB taxonomy): domain Bacteria; phylum Acidobacteriota; class Terriglobia; order Bryobacterales; family Bryobacteraceae; genus Bog-375. The sequence continues at coordinate 28,023 of JBAVYH010000067.1, forward strand.
CCCGTCGAAGTGAACGGCACGCCGGCCGCAGTCCCCAGCACGTCGAGAGTGAGCAGATCGCGCACATCCTTATCTGCTGCGAACTCGGCGAGAAAAGTGGCCAGGCGGGCACGGTTCAGTACGAGGTTGGGCCTATCGATCTCGGCGGGGAGGCATTCATCCCCCTCAGACACTCCTGCCATTTCAAGAGCGCCCGCGGGCAGTGTAAAGAGCACGATTCCAGTATGACAGGTACCCCGGGAATCGCAGCCGCCACTGGGATTGGCGAAGAATGAAGGGTGATCGGATCACGCGGCCGCCCCACCTGCCGCGCGTTAGACATATAATCTAGATAGCAGAGTGAACTGGGTCACCTACCCTTGCAGAAGGGATCCTCGACAATGTCCACAACAGAAGTATCGCCGGCGGAGCCCTCGTCCGCCCACGCCGGCCGTTCGGTCGTCAACGACTTCAGCCTCCAGGTCGCCACCGTCAACGGAAGCGGCAGCCAGACTGCCAACACCGTCCTGATGCGCGCCATCTTTCAGATGGGCATCCCGGTTTCGGGCAAGAACATGTTCCCCTCGAACATTGCCGGATTGCCCACCTGGTTTACCATTCGCGCCAGCAAGCATGGCTATGTCGGCCGCCGCAAGGAGATCGATTTCCTGGTGGCCATGAACCCGGAAACCGCGCGCGAGGACGTGATGAACCTCGAAGCGGGCGCCGCTGTGGTCTACGACGAGCCGCTCAAGCTCAGCGAACTGCGCAGCGACCTGCATTTCTACGCCGTGCCGTTCGACAAGCTGGTGGTGCCGGTGTGCCCCGACGCCAAGCTGCGCAAGCTGGTGCGCAACATGATTTACGACGGCGTAGTGGCGTGGCTGCTGGCGATTGAGATGGAGGAAGTGCACCGCGCGCTAGTGAAGCAGTTCGGCAAGCGCAAGGCGAAGGCCGCCGAACTCAACTGGGGCGCGGCGCAGGCCGGCTTCGACTACGCTGCGAAGACTTTGACCAAGACCGATCCCTGCCGCGTGGAGCGGATGAATGCGACCGCCGGCAAGATCATTATCGATGGCAACGCCGCCTGCGCGCTGGGCGCCATGTTCGCCGGCGTCACCGTGGTCACCTGGTATCCCATCACGCCGTCGTCTTCGCTGGTGGAAACGCTGATCGGCTACATGCGCCGTTTCCGGGTAGAGCCCGAAACCGGCAAAGCCACCTATGCGATTGTGCAGGCCGAGGACGAACTGGCTTCCATCGGCATGGCGCTCGGCGCCGGCTGGGCGGGAGCGCGTTCGATGACCGCTACCGCCGGTCCCGGCATCTCGCTGATGTCCGAATTCATCGGCCTGGGCTACTACGCCGAAGTGCCGGCGGTAATCTTCGACGTGGAGCGCGTCGGCCCGTCCACCGGCCTGCCCACCCGCACCCAACAGGGCGACCTGCTCACTACCGCGCTGCTTTCGCACGGCGATACCAAGCATCCCATGTTCTTTCCCTGCTCGATGGAGGAATGCTTCTCGATGACGATCGAGGCTTTCGATTTCGCCGAGCGATTCCAGACGCCGGTCTTCATCATGACGGATCTCGATCTCGGCATGAACAATTGGATGTCGGAAGCGTTCCCGTACCCGGAGAAGCCCATCAACCGCGGCAAAGTGCTCACGGCAGAAGATCTGGACCGGCTGGGCGGGTTCTCCCGTTACCTGGACGTGGATGGCGACGGCGTGGGCTACCGCACGCTCCCCGGCACCAATCATCCTAAGGCCAGCTACTTCACCCGCGGCAGCGGCCACAATGAGCACGCGCAATACACCGAGCGCGAAGACGACTACGTGAACAATATGGACCGGCTCGCTCACAAGTTTGAGGTGATGCGCGGCCAGGTTCCCGCGCCGGCTGAGGAACCGCGCGCCAACGCCCGCATCGGCATGATCGCCATCGGCAGCTCGGATTACGGCGCGCGCGAAAGCTGCGACCAGTTGGAGGCCGAATACGGCGTCGCCGTAAGCTACCTGCGGCCCCGAGCCTACCCGTTCACGCCGCACCTGGAAGACTTCATCCGCCGCCACGACCGGGTTTACGTGGTGGATCAGAACCGCGACGCGCAGCTCCTGCTGCTGATGCGCCTGGAGCTGGATCCGGACCTGATCGCGCGGCTGCGCAGTATCCGCCATTACGGCGGGCTGCCGATCGACGCCCGCACCATCACCGATGAAATCGTCAAACAGGAGGGAAAATGAGTACCGCTGCCGCACCGCCGCCCAAGAAAACCAACCGCATCGGTCTGGAAGTTCTCAGCTACAAAGGCAGCAAGACCACGCTGTGCGCCGGCTGCGGCCACAATGCGATTTCCGAGCGCGTGGTGGAATGCTTCTACGAGCTCGGCGTGGAGCCGTGGCGGGTGGCCAAGCTCTCCGGCATCGGCTGCTCGTCGAAGTCGCCCGCGTATTTTCTTGGGGCGTCGCACGCCTTCAACGGGGTGCATGGCCGCATGCCGGCCCTCGCCACCGGCGCCGTCCTGGCCAACTCCAACCTGCTCGCCCTTGGAGTCACCGGGGATGGCGACACGGCCTCCATCGGCCTCGGCCAGTTCATGCATATGGTGCGCCGCAACGTGCCCCTGATCTGCATCATCGAGGACAACGGGGTTTACGGCCTCACCAAGGGCCAGTTCTCCGCCACCGCCGATCTGGGCTCGACGCTGAAGACCGGCACACCCAACGATCTGCCGCCGTTCGATTGCTGCGCCCTGGCCCTGAAGTGGGGCGCCAGTTTCGTGGCCCGTTCCTTCAGCGGCGACAAGAGGCAGTTGCAGGCCATCCTGAAGACCGCCATTTCGCATCGCGGCCTCTCGGTGATCGACGTGGTTTCTCCCTGCACGACGTTCAACGATCACCCGGGGTCCACCAAGAGCTACTCGTACATGAAGGAACACGACCTGGTGCTGCAAGAGTTGAGTTACGTGCCCGCCCGGGAAGATATCGCGGTGGAGATTCCCGAGGGCGAGGTGATGGACGTGGAACTGCACGACGGCTCTCACCTGCGCATCCGCAAGCTGGGCCGCGATTTCGACCCGACCAACCGCCTGGCTGCGCTGGCCGCCATCGAGGACGCCGAGGCCAAGGGCGAAGTCCTCACCGGCGTGCTCTACGTCAATACCGGCAAGCCCACCTTCCTCGAACTGTTGAACCTGCCGGCTGAGGCGATCGCCACCCTACCCGAGTCGCGTGTGCGCCCGTCGCGCGCCGCGCTGGAAGAAGTGATGGAAGAGCTGCGGTAGGGCGTTCCATAACGGCGATACCAACCGCTCCCTGACGGTCGCGGCTCCGATGCGTTCAGAGCCGCGACCGTTAAGGAGCGGTTGCCTGCGGCACAAGAAGACACAATAAAAAGGCCGGTGCACCTTTCGGATGCACCGGCCTTTTGGAAGGGTCTGTTGGCTCGAAGAACTACGCGCGGCGGCGTTTGCGCGCCAAAGCGGCGAGCCCGATGAACGCACTGCCAACCAACGCCATGGTGGCGGGCTCGGGGACGGCGGAGGAGGAGCCGCTGGTTCCCTGGACCGTCGTATCCCCGCCGTTGGAGCTGGGAGCAACGATCGGCGTCGGCGTGAAGATGGTGAAATAAGTTGTACCGAAATCGCCGCTGCTTCCCGTACCGGTGGCCGGGCCCGGTCCGATTTGTGTTGGCGCCCAGGCGATCGAGATATTGCTGGAATCGCTATAGACTATGCCGATCGGTGACTCTTCTGCAAACTGCGCGGTACCCACAAATTCCTCGACGGCGTTGTCGCTGGTATCGTCGACATACAAGTCAAACGTAAAGGCGCTGAAAGTCGCATCGGCAGTGCCCTCGGTTTGTGTTGAACAATTTGTACAAGTGAGGATGAAATCTCCGTAACTGATATTCGACGTACCCACGGTAGTGTCTCCGAGCGGTACGAATGTGAGCGTCGCACTAGCGCCCCCGGTTCCCCCCGAACTGTCCAGGACCAGGCCGCCGCCGGAGAACTGCGTAGCCGATAGATCAGTGCTGTATATGATGCTGGCGTTGGCGCTCGCAGCCATCACAAAAAGGGCCACCGCCATGATCGCGGCGGCTTGAACGAAACGTTTGACGGTCATTAAAATTGCTCTCCTGTTGTCCAGAACTTTCATTGCTATTCTGGCTGGCTTGTTGCCAAGCCTGAATTTGTTATGTTCCTCACTATGCTACGGGGCGGAACCTGTTAATTCAACCCGAGGCGGGGCGTTTTCCCAGCCAAGAGTACCATGATACTGCCTGAAGTACCGGTACCGTTGTGGAAAACGGAGCGGAGCCAATAATGAACATAAGCACAAATAATTGTGTGAGTTGTGGGCAGCGAGCCGGAGCCTTCCGTTGCGATTTCATCCCCCCGAGAGATGCGGCAGGCCTATGACGTTAAGTCGCCTTCGCTGACGCCTGATTCAACTGTACTACCGCTTTGCAGGCCCCTCAAAGGCGATCCGTTGACGCCGTGTGCTGGGATGAGAAGTGGGATAGGGTGTTAAGCGGGTCAATGCGCGGGCTCGGCGCCCTCGATGCGCAACTGGTCGCTGCGCAGCTCTTGGGATTCGGTCGCGTCGAAGACGAAATGCCGGGCGAGCAAATCGCGTACGGCATATTCCGCTTTGCCGACTCCGCCCGCGCTGTGGTGCGAAGACCTGGCCAGGATGTGATACAGTTCGTGCGCCAGCACTCTACCCACCGCGCGGCCGAAGACAAGTTCGCGATCTTTGGCAGGCACGCCCAACAGGTCGACCTGAATGAAGGAACGGATGCGGTTGCAATCGACCTCGCCGAAGGGCAAAATGACGCCGTCGCTTTGGTGGGTCCACCCCAGCGCTCCCGGATCCACCCGATGGAGGCTGAGACCGCTCACATCGCATCTGCCCAGGAAACGGATCACCGCCAGTTGGAGCGAGACCTGATTGCCGGTCGCGGCAGCCAGCGAGCGCCATTCCAGGCCGATTCCCAGGCGGCCCATGATGGCTTCCGATTCGCCGCGGATTGAATCCATCACGGCCGCCGGCGGTGGCTGCTGAAACTCGGTGTAAAGAGTCGCCGGCGGCGCCGGCGGCGTCGATTGTGCGTGCACTGCCGCAGCGCTTGCCAGAACTGCGGACAGGAAGGCGAGATACCGCACCCGCTTCCCGGCTTCCGCGAACAAGGCGGAACCTTCCCTTCTTCCGGACGCGCTTTACCGCATGGCCCGGCCAGTGGATTCGGACAGGCCGGAAACCAACCCGGGATGCTCGCGGGTCATTTTTCTGGCCGTGTGGCAAGCGAAGCAGATCGGGCTGGCCGCCGACAGCGTTTCCTGCAACTGCTCGGCGGGGATCTCGCTCCATTCCACGGATACTCCATCGGTGCGCAGCACGGCCGGTTTGGCGCCGGCCAGCGAAATGTCGCCGATCGGCCTGCCGCAAGAATGGCAAACCTTGCCTGTGTACCAGGTCAACAGGATGTTGCGCACCAGGCAGTCTTCCGGCGACGCTTCAATCTGGCTCAAGCACTGCTGGCCGCAGCCGGCCCTTTCGGGCCACCGGGAACAGGACTCCAGGCGCAATTGCGGCGCCTTTCCCAAACCCGTCGCCGCGGCATGGCGCGCATCCACCGTTACGCCAGCGGGACGCTCATTCTCCGGGCAGGTGACCACCCGGCGGCCTTTGTACTTCCACCAGGCACCGAGCAGGCGCCAGGCGACGATGCTCGCCAGCACTACGACGGCAGCCACGACCAGGAACGGCACAGCCATATTAGACTCCCTCGTTAACGTAACTGCAACATTACAACCGTTAGGTGTCGGCCGTGATACAAAAGTAAACTCGTTGAGAGCAAACGGCTAATTCGGTGCTCGCGGCTTCGGGCCCGGACGCAAAGAGCATCTGCCCCCAGGGCCGCTGCGTGATTTCACCCGCGGGACGCCGGGCAGCCGCCAGCCGCTGGGCGGCGATCGCAAACGTGCAACCGCCTCAGCGACTGGTTTGATCGGCGCGGGCGCAACGGCGCGTTCCGGTTCGCGCACACGGCCGCACTCATCAAATAGCGCCTTAAGGTAAACATGATCATGCTTTAATGAAGATAGTTGTCAGGATCATGCCGCGCATGGCTCATTTCGTGCTCGCCTTGATCGTGGGGCTGGCTCTTCTAACCTGGGTCGCTTCCGGAATCGTCGACACCACGGCGCGTCGATGGTTCGAGCGCGATGTCAATGCACGGTCGCACTTGGTGCTCATCGGTGCGCGGCAGGGTTTGATCAACGCCTGGTTCGGCGATCCGAAAGATCTGCAGAAACAATTGTCGGACCTGGCGCGCGATGAACGCGTGATGGGCGTGTCGGTCTGCAACGCAGACTTAAGTCTCCGCGCGCGCACCGAAGGATTCCCGGACGAATTCAACTGTTCGATCGTAGGCAGCCGGGCGCGGGCGGCCACCGGCACCGACAAGCTGGAGGAGTGGAGCACCGTCGCGACCCTGCCGACCGGCCGCGTGTACGTGAGCGAGATGCCTCTCGATAGCCAGGAGCTGCAACTGGGATTCGTCGTTCTGTTGCACGATCTGAGCTTCATCGATCGCCGGGAGGCGCAGGCGCGGACGTTCCTGTTGATTGTTTTCGGCCTCCTCGCCGTGATGGCTTATGGCGTGCCCATGTTCGTCGCCAAGCGGGCGCGCCATGGCTGGAGCTCGGAGCTGCGCAGGTTGCTGCGCGGGGACGGGCAGCAGCGGAACCTGGAATTCCAGCCGATTCTCCGCGACGTCCGCGAACTGGTAGGCCAAATGGCCAGCGACACCGAAGAGGCGCCCGGCCAGTGGACCGCGGAACGCCTGAAGCAGACGTTGCACCGCCATTTGCTCGGCGAGAAGATCATCATCGTGGCCAACCGCGAGCCGTACGTCCACCAGCATGCGAGCGACGGCCGGATCGAGGTCCAGCACCCGGCCAGCGGCCTGGTGACTGCGCTCGAACCGGTCATGCGCGCGTGCTCCGGCGTTTGGATCGCCCACGGCAGCGGCAGCGCCGACCGCGAAACCGTGGACCGCCACGACCGCATTCGCGTGCCTCCCGGCGAGGAGTCGTACGATATCCGCCGCATCTGGCTCTCGGAGGAGGAAGAGCAGGGATACTACTACGGCCTTTCCAACGAAGGCTTGTGGCCCCTCTGCCACGTGGCGCACGCCCGGCCTTTATTCCGCGCCGAAGACTGGCGCCAGTACCAACTCGTCAACCAGAGATTCGCCGATGCGGTCTGCGAGGAGGCGGACAGCGACGATCCCATCATCCTGGTGCAGGATTACCATTTCGCCCTGGTGCCGGCGATGATCCGCAGACGGCTGCCGGCGGCCACGGTGATCATGTTCTGGCATATTCCGTGGCCCAACGCGGAACGGATGGGAATCTGCCCGTGGCGGAACGAGCTGCTGGCCGGCCTGCTCGGCAGCAGCATCGTCGGTTTCCAGACCCAACTCCACTGCAACAACTTTCTGGATTCGGTGGACCGGTACCTGGAAACGCGCATCGACCATGAGCACAACGCGGTTGTGATCCAGGGCCACCGCACCTTGGTGCGCCCGTACCCCATCGCCCTTGAATGGCCAGTGCGGTGGGCGGAGACCGCGCCCAGCCCGGCGGAGTGCCGCGTCCAGGTGTGGCGAGATCTGGGGTTGAAGCCGGACGCATTACTCGGCGTCGGCGTGGACCGCCTGGATTACACCAAAGGAGTCGAGGAGCGCTTGATGGCCGTCGAGCTCCTGCTCGAGCACCATCCGGAATTCCGCGGCCGATTCAGCTTCGCCCAGGTGGCCGCGCCGAGCCGGACCAAGATCGCGCGCTACCAGGAGCTGAACGACGTGGTGGAAGCAACGGCCGCCCGCATCAACCGGCGTTTCGGGCGCGATGGGTACCAGCCCATCATCCTGCTCCGCTCTCACCACGAGCCGCCGGCCGTGTTCCGCTTCTATCGCGCCGCCGACCTTTGCTACGTGAGCAGCCTGCACGACGGAATGAATCTGGTGGCAAAGGAATTCGTGGCGGCGCGCAACGACCTCAAGGGAGTCCTGGTGCTCAGCGAGTTCACGGGAGCGGCTCGGGAGCTGACCGAAGCGCTGATCGTGAATCCCTACGACCTGGAGGCCAGCAGCAACGCGCTGGTGGTGGCGCTGACCATGCCGGAAGAGGAGCAGCGGGACCGCATGCGGTCGATGCGATCGCTGCTGGCCCAATTCAACGTCTACCGCTGGGCCGGGAAAATGCTGCTCGACGCCTCCCGCCTGCGCAGCCAGGAACGCGTGGCGGGCCGCCTGGCGGAACGCTCCAGCATGGGAACCGCAGTCTGAGATGCGCTACCTCTTGTCTCGGGCTTCCCGCCCGGTTCTGACGCGGCTGGCCGGGGAACGAACCTTGTGCGCGTTCGATTTCGATGGAACCCTGGCCCCCATTGTCGAGCGTCCGGAGCAGGCGGGAATGCGGGCGCGCACGCGGCGCCTGTTAGCCCGCGCGGCCGCGGCGTATCCTTGCATCATCGTCTCCGGCCGCGCCCGCGCCGATGTTCTTGGGAAGCTGGGCGGCGTCGAGGTCGCGCAGGTGATCGGAAACCATGGCGCGGAACCCGGGGGAACCCAGGCCAAAGCGCGGCGGCAGATCGAGAGATGGAAGGAAGCTCTCGAAGTCGAGATCGGCACTTTTCCCGGAGTGTGGGTGGAGGATAAGGGCTTTTCCCTGGCCGTCCACTACCGGCAATGCCACCGAAAAGCCGCGGCGCGGCGGCGCATCCTCGAAGTCAGCCGCAAGTTGGAACAAGCCAGCGTCTTCGGCGGCAAGAAGGTGATTAACCTCGCCGTACAGGGCGCTCCTCGCAAGGGCGACGCCCTGGCTTCGGAACGGGACCGCTTGCGCTGCCGCTGGGTTCTGTTTGTGGGCGACGCCGAGGACGACGAGGATGCATTCGCGCTGAAGGGCAACACCATTGCCGTCCGCGTGGGCCGCAAGCGGCAGTCGCAGGCAAGCTACTTCCTCCGCTCGCAGGCCGAAATCGACAAGCTTCTCGAGGTGCTGGTTTCGAGAAGACAGGCGGTTTGATCCATTCTTGCGGCATTGATCTACCGAAGTACGTGCAAAAAGCCGATAATCAATCGTGGGGAAGGTTGGTACAATTGTGCAGGCCGTATTCCCTTCAATGGCAACCCAGCTCTCCAGCGCGCGCAGCCAGCCGGTTGGGTACAGACCGCTGGGTTCGGTGTGGGAAGGGGATGACGCAGAGCTCCTCGAGCTCCTGCTTGACTTCTATCCGCGTAAGCGCCCGAAACGCATCCTTGATGCCACTGTGAACGGTGGAAGGTTTTGGCGTGGGAGCACCAGGCCAGTTTTTGGGCTTGATATCGACGTTTCGCATCGGCCCCACCTCGCGGCCGACAATACCCAAATGCCATTCCGCGACGGCGCATTCGACGTAGTCGTGTACGATCCACCTCACATCCCAAATCAGGGCAAGGACAACGAGAAGGACTTCAACGTGCGATTCGGACTTGTCGTCCGATCGCCAAAAGAGAACGGCTATTCTTTCGCTCACACCTATCCGCCATTTGTTGCCGAGGCGTACCGCGTGCTGGCGCCAGAGGGCGTCCTGTTCTGCAAAATTGCGGACTATGTCCATCACCACCGCTACAACTGGGCGCATGTGGATTTCATCGACGCCGCACGAAAAGCCGGCTTTCGAGCTTGCGACTGCATCGTCAAGACGCGAAAGGGGCCAATCATCGATCCCAAATGGAAGATCGCTCATCACACTCGCAGGCAACATTGTTACTGGCTCATCTTTCGAAAATCCGATAAATGCGAATGAGTGTTCGCACGATCAGCTCGCCAAGCCCGTCCCGCCAAGTCAGGTTTCATCAGCTTCTTGTAGCAGCCCGGAAGAGCTGGCTGATGGATGCGCTTACCGACGCGCTAAATACTGCGGACCCAAATGTCGTCAAGAGTCAGCTTTCGACTTATGTGCCCGCGGACGTTCAAAAGGCGCTCGCCGCCGCCGGCATTCGTGACGAGCATGTGTTCCCGGTGCCTGCCGTGCTGGAGACCAAGCCGACGCTGATCGGCTATTACCGCCTTCTTCTGGGTATTCCCCAAAAGAGCTTTTACAAAGGAGGCACGGGCATGGGGCAATTCAGGGCAATGGAAACGAGAGGATCGCTAAACCCGGCTAAACGACCCGACCTGGAAGGATTCTGCACAGCCGTGGCCGACAGCCTGGCTGGGCTGCTGCGCCAAATGGCTCCGCCGATTTCGAAGCGCGACGTTGCCGAGATGCCGCTGTTGACGCTCGGCTCGCAGTTCCAGGGCGCTAACAACAACGTGATTGGCAAGCGGGCTACGATCGACGTCTTTCTCGCCGTATCGGAGTTGGTCAAAGAGCACATCGTTTCTCATGACGAACGGCGAATTGTCGTTAGAAATGCCTCTGGCCGCAAAGTGGTCATCGCATTGGCTACGGATCCAGACATTCGAATCCAAGAGGAGTTTGGCGACGAGCTTCGCAATAAGGTTGCGATTGAGATCAAAGGTGGCACCGACGTCAGTAACGCTCACAACCGGGCTGGCGAGGCTGAGAAATCGCACCAGAAGGCCAAGAAGGACGGTTTTCGCGACTACTGGACGATTATTTCCAAGGCAGGCCTGAATATTGAAAAGCTCAGGTCGGAATCTCCGACCACGAACGACTGGTTCGACGTGGCCCAGGTGCTCGGCCGGGAAGGCGAAGACTGGGATATGTTCAGAAGCCGCTTTGCTGATGCTGCCGGGATCCCGCTTCGATAGTCCGGCACATCGCTCCCGAGTAACGCCTGCTCCGGTTTATCCCCTTCTCTTCCCGTAGCTCCGCGCCAGCTCCATGTAGACGCCCAGGTCGCGGTCCAGGTCGGATTGGGTGCCATCGAAGTAGAAATTGCGGATGGGGATGCCGCCGAAGTCGCGGCTGACGCGGGGATAGATGGCTTCGCAGACGATGCCGTTCATGCAGGTGAAGGGGCTGATGTCGATGATGCCGGCCGCGCCTTTCTTCGCCAGGTATACGGCCTTGCCGACATTGAGCACCATTTCGCCGAAGGCGCCTTCGCGCGGCAGGTAGGGCCGGGAGCATTCGAGAATCTCGTAGATATCGGGCTCTTCGCGGCCGGCGAAATCCTCGTGGAAGACTTCCACCAGGCGATGCTCATCGTGCTTCTGCACGCGCTGGCGGACCCATGCGCCGAGGGCTTCCAGGCTCCAGATGCGGTTTTCGAGCTTGAGCTTGCGGAACAGCTCGGAATTGGTGTACCAGACCCATTCGACGATATCGGAGAGCCAGGCCTCGGCTCCGTATTGCTCCAGCGAGCCGATCAGGTTCTCATTGGAAAAGGTATTGAGGCGGCAGAAAATCTCGCCGACGATGCCGATGAGCGGTGTTTCGCGGTCGCGGCGGGCATCTATCTTGCGGAAACGCTCGCGCGCCCGCAGCATCGATTGTTCAAGCGCGTCCAATTGCTCGGCGGGCTCGACGGTGGTGGCTTCGATGGTGCGGCACAGATCGGCGAGGCACTCTTCGTAAACGGCTTCGGCGTCACCGCGCGCCTGCTCATAAGGCCGGCGCATCAGCAGCAGCTTTTCCAGCAGGTCGGCGCAAAGCAGCGCGCGCCAGCCGCTGCGCACGAACGGCTTGGCCAGGCCGCCCAGCCCCTCGTAGGAATTCTCGCTGGTGGGAGAGAGAATCTGCACCGCCTGGTAGCCGTTGGAATCCAGCACGTGGCGCAGGTAGGGCGCATACTGGCCGAAGCGGCAAGGGCCTTCGGCGGTGGGCATGAAGAAGGCGATGCGCGTGGGATCCGGGCGCTTGTCTTCCAGCAGCTTCATGAAATCGCCGACGGTGACTTTGGCGGGGTAGCATTCGTCGCCGGAAGTGTAACGCGCGCCGAGCTCGCGCGTGCGGTGGTCCGAGGGCGGCGTGGTTTCGGCATCCAGGCCGATGGCGCGGACAACGGCGGTGAAGGCGCGCGCGCTGCCGGTGGCCATGGGCGGAATATAGATGCGCTTGCCCGTTACTGAATCGCCGTCCGCGCCGCTTTGGCTTCCGGCGGCGCGGGCATCGTCGAGGACTGGTAACATCGCAGAATTCCTTTGCTGTCGAGGTAGGCTTCGCAGCGCGTCATATAGCCCGCGTCATTGCCGTGGCCGTCGAACTGGAGGATCAACAGCGGCGCGCCTGCGGCCTGGCGGGCGAAGTGCTTGATGTAGGAATCGGGCCCGCACTTGAAGTTGGTGATATACACCAGGTGCAAATTGGGGCGCGCGGCGGCCTGGCGCGCGGCTTCCAGTATCTTGCGGCCGGAAATCCAAAACATGTTGCCGCCGAGGCCGGCCATGGACTCGCGGCCCGTGACCAGGAAATCGAGCGGAATCACATTGGCGCCATACCGGTGGCGCAGTTTGCGCGGGATGTCGCAGTTCACGCTGCGGTCGTAGATGTTATAGCCGCGCCCGGCCAGCACCAGGCCGGGCTCGCCGGTTTCATCCAGGGTGGCGATGGCGCGGCGCCCGGCTTCGATCAGCTGGTCCTGGAAGCCACGCTGCTCAGCCAGGGCGGCGTCCACCGCGCGGTCGCTCGCGCGGCGCTTGATGCCGAGCCGGCGCATGGTTTCGGCCAGCGCCTTCTTAATCTGCGTTGGCCCAAGCTGGAAGTGCAGCGTGGGAATGAGGAAGCGATGCTGGTGCGGCTCGAGCGCGGGCACGACCCGGAGCACCCATGGCAGCGTCTGGCTCCACGGGCAGTATTGGGCAACGCCAGGGTTGTCGCCGGAATCGGCATCCACCAGGTTGGGCAGCAGGATATAATCGACGCCCTGGTTGATCAGCGCTTGCACGTGGCCGTGCGCCACTTGCACCGGGTAACAGGGCTGGGCCACGGCCATTTCGATGCCGGCGGCGGAAATGCGCGGGTCGGTCACCGCGGATAGCACCGTCGGGATGCCCAGCTCGGCAAAGTAACGGCGCCAGAACGGCAGCAGGTCGAGCATCGCCATGGCGCGCGGCAGGCCCACGCGGAACTTGCCGTCGGCCGCGTTGGGCAGCGCTTCGAGCAGTTGGTCGCGGTAAGCGAACAGGTCTTCGATGACCGGCTTGCGGCCGGTAGGGGAAGGCTTGCGGAACTTGTCGGAGCACTTGTCGCCCCAGTAGCTCTTCTGGCCTTCGATCACGAATTCCTTCATGTCGCACAGGTTGGAGCAGGCCTTGCAAACGAAATCGCGGCTGGAAAGCTCCAGCTTCTGCAAATCATAGCCGCGGAAGCGGGTGTGTGCGCCGGTGGCCTGATGCCATTGTCGCGCAATGAGAGCCATGCCGATGGCCCCCATTACGCCGTTGTACGGCGGCACGGTGATCTTTTTCTCCAGCACGCTGGCGAAAGCGGCGGTGACGGCATCGTTGTACGCGGTGCCGCCCTGGAAGTAAATCACCTTCCCGATCTTGCGCCCGCGAACCACGCGGTTCAGATAATTGAGCGCGATCGAATACGCCAGGCCGGCCACCAGGTTGGGCACGGTTTCGCCCTTGTGCAGCCAGCCGGTGACGTCGCGCTCCATGAACACCGTGCAGCGCTCGCCCAGGCGCGTGGGGCTGGCGGAGGCGAGAGCCAGCTTCGCAAACTCGCCCTTGATATTGATACCCAGTTTCTCGGCCTGCTCTTCCAGGAAGGAGCCTGTGCCCGCTGCGCAGGCTTCGTTCATGGCGAAATCCACCACCACGCCGTTTTCAATGGAGATGAACTTGGAATCCTGGCCGCCGATTTCGAAAATGGTGTCGACCGGCTCGCCGCCCAAGGTGCTGGAGATGTGAATGGCGCCAGTCTTGTGCGCGGTAATTTCGTCGTTGACAGAATCCGCGCCGACGAATTCGGCGATCAGCTCGCGTCCGCTCCCGGTGGTGCCCACGCCGCGAATTTCCAGGCGGTCACCCCACAGCCGTTCGACTTCGCTCAGTCCCTGCTGCACGGCCTCGATGGGCCGGCCGGCGGTGCGCAGGTAGACGTCGTGGATCACGGTGCCCGATTCGTCGATGGCCACCACGTTGGTGGAAACCGAGCCGATATCAAGTCCGAGATACGCCGGGATGGGCCGGCCGTCAGGCGGCGGTGTGTACACACCCACGCGGTCGCGCAACTGGATCACGTTCTCGGTGGCGAGTGGTTTCGAATCCTGCACTGGGACTTCGGAATCGTGCTGGCGCAGGCGATGTATTTCCAGAATCGAGCGCTTGCGGGTCTCCTCGGCCTCCAGAATGGCGGTGCCGATGGCGCCGCACCAGGCGTACTGTTCCGGGATGAGCAGTTCTTCCGGGCGCAGGTTGAAGGCTTCGGCCAGGGCCCGGGTGACGCCGGCGTTTTGCGAAACCGCGCCGATCAGCGCCACCGGCGCTTCCACCTTCCTGCCCTTGACGATGGAGCCCTTGAAATTCCGCGCCACGGCATCGCACAGGCCGCGCAGAATTTCCGCCGGCTGGTAACCCTTCTGCTGGGCGTGGATCATATCGCTCTTGGCGAATACCGAGCAACGGCCGGCGATGCGGGCGGCGGAGCTGGCGGCGCACACCAGGCCGCCCACTTCTTCCACCGAATACTGCATACGCAGCGCCTGCTGGTCGAGGAAGGAACCAGTGCCGGCGGCGCATTCGCCGGAGCGATCGTAATCCTGGATGCCGGTCGCATCGAGGCGTATGTACTTCGAGCTTTCGCCGCCGATTTCAAACACCGTGCGAACCTGCGGGAAGAAGGCCGTCATCATGCGCGCGATGGCCTTGAATTCGTTTTCGAAGAACAGGCCTAGCACCTTGGCGATGGTCCGGCTGCCCGAACCGGTGACGCGGATGCCCTCCACGCGCACTTCGGGAACGGTCTCGTAAAACTCGTCCAGCAGATCGTAGGTGGATTGGATGGGACTGCCGGAGATGCGGCGGTAATCGGAAAGCACCAGCGGCCGGCCATCGAATTCCGTCAAGCGGAATTCCGGACGGGCGGCGCACAAGCTCTCCAGTATCCCCCGGTCGGCGGTTTTACCCAGAGCAGCGAGCTTGAGGCTGATAGCCCCGATGTCCAGCCCGAGATTGATACCCATTCTATACAGTGTGGTGCCGGGGATCACTTATTTCAATGAAACAGACCTGAATTGCTGAAATCAGGGGCTGAATGGACTTTGGTGACGGGCAGAGGGCATGGCATCGCTTGAGCACGTCCGGGACTCTTCGCCGCTGCGACCTCCTCGTGATGATGATGCTGGATTTATTTTTCAATAACTTACATATTGAGGCGATCCGTTTCTTGCTCCGATGCTTCGTTTTGATGCATAATGAAGCAGGATGGCAAATGGTGCCGCTATGATTGCTGCTAAGAACGGGGCCAAGACGCGTGTGAGTGTTGCGCTCACTTCGGAGATTCTCAACGAGGTAAGCGCGAGGGCCGAGAAAAATAGCATGAGCCTGAACCGCACGATCTTGCAGCTTCTGCGTACCGGACTTGAAGCCGAGCGTCAGAAGAAACAGCATCTCGAAGAAATGCTTCGCGAATACCGCGAATGCGCCGACCCACGGGAAGCAGAGCGCCTGGGCGATGAGCTAGGTGCTATGATTTTTGGGCGGTGAAGCTAAATCGCTGGAGCGACTTCCCCAGAGCGGTTCAGCGTCACCCCAGTGAGCGGCTGCTGTCCCGCAAGATAACTTCCGACGATCTGAATAAATTATGGGTCTGGGTTGAGTCTCAACCTGAAGTGCCTGAGACGTCCTGGTACAAGGACTTCGGATCCTTCAAGATTGTCGGTGAAGGGCCAAATCCACTTAGTTTTCTGGATGCCGGACAGATACTGTTTGGCATGGAGATCCGACCGGATGACGAGGAAGACCCTACCTCCACCGAATAACCGTCCCTACGTCATTCTCAGCAACCGCAAGCGGGTGATCATCGCGCTGGTGCACACGGTGGCGTTTCTGCTGCTGGCGGTGTACACGGGGATGCTGCTGGTGCGGCCGTTGCACGCCGGCTCGCCCGCATCGGGTTGGATCATTGCCGGCGTCTACGTCGCCGTCACCACGGCGCTGCTGGTGCTGGCCGCCATCAGCGGCAACGCGATCGAACGCACTTACTTCGGGTTCTGCACCACCAGCGCCGGGTTCGGATTGGCACGGCAGATTCTGGGCGATGCGGGCATCCCCGCCGCGGTCTATGTGCGCGTGGCGATGCTGGCGTGCGCGGTGGTGATGGGAGCGGTGATGCTGCGCGGACATAGCCGCGCCGCGACCGGCAAAACCTCGCCGGCGGATTCGGCGCCGTGCCGGACGATTTGACACAGGCCGCCGAACTTGGCTACTTCCGGCTCGCGATCCAGGCGTCGATCT
This sequence comes from Bryobacteraceae bacterium, assembly GCA_049698695.1. Lineage (GTDB taxonomy): Bacteria > Acidobacteriota > Terriglobia > Bryobacterales > Bryobacteraceae > Bog-375. Next base: position 44,437 of record JBAVYH010000067.1, read on the forward strand.
TGGCTTCCAGCATGTCGAGCGGCAGCGGGCCCTGGTCGAGCACCGCGTCGTGAAAGGCGCGCAGATCGAACTTCGCTCCCAGCTCCCGCTGTGCGCGTTCGCGGAGAGCGAGAATCTTCATTTGTCCCATCTTGTAGGAAAGCGCCTGCGCCGGCCACGCAATGTAGCGGTCCACCTCGGTCTCGATGTTCTGGTCGTCCATCGCCGTGTGCTGGTGGAAAAAGTCGACCATCTGCGGCCGCGTCCAATGCTCGGCGTGGACGCCCGTGTCTACCACCCAGCGCACCGCGCGCCACATTTCATTCTGCAGGCGGCCGTAATCGCTGTACGGGTCCTGATAAAAACCCACTTCCTTTCCCAGCCGCTCGGCGTAGAACGCCCACCCTTCGGTATACGCGTTCAGGTCGAGGTCATAGCGGCGGAACGGCGGCAGGCCGGTGAGTTCCTGGGCGATCGAATATTGCAGGTGATGTCCGGGGACTCCTTCGTGGTAAGCGATCGCTTCCACGTTGAGCAGCAGTCGCTTCTGCGGCGCGTACTCGTTGACGTTGATCCGGCCCGGCCGCGAGCCGTCTCCGGCGCCCGGCGAATAGTCGGCGGGAACGCTGTCGGCGCTGCGGAATGCCTCCATCGCCACCACCTCGAGCTTGGTCTTCGGCAGATGCCCGAACAATTCCGGCAGCTTGCCGTACATCTGGTCGCGATAGTGCGCGTATAGGTCCAGCAGTTGCCGGCCGCTCCTGGCGTACAGTTTCGGATCCTGCCGGATGTGCTGGTTGAAAGACTTCAGATCGCCGAATCCCTGCGCCTTGGCGATGGCCAGCATCGCGGTTTCAATCTCCGCCACGCTCTTCAGGCCAAGCTGGTGAATCTGCTCCGGGGTGAGATTGCTGGTCGTCTCGTGAAGCACGGCGAAACGGTAGCGCGCGTCGCCATCGGGCAGCGCCCACACGCCGGGATCGAGGCGCCCGTGCGGCGCATAATCCTCGCGCACGAACTTGGCGAACTTCGCATACGCCGGCGCTACCAGGTCTTTCACCGCGCTGTCGATCTCTTCGCGCAGCGGCTTGCGCTCCGCCTCGGAGATGGAATCGGGGAACTTGCGCAGCGGCTCGGTAAACGGACTTTTATCGAGCGGATAATCGGCGATCTGCTGCGCCTGCCCGGACACTTTTTCGAGCAGATACCGGGGCGGTATCAGGCGGTCGCGCAGGCCCTCGCGCATGTGTTCTATCGCCTGCTCGAGCACGCGCGGGATCTGGTGCAGACGGATCAGGTAGTCCTGGTAGTCTTTCGCGTTGCGGAAGGGCGTATCGAAGGCGAGGGAAGCGTAGCCCAGGTGAACGCCGTCAAACTGCGTCGCCGGCATTTCCCAATTCTTGAAACGCGCACTGTCGACCGCTTCGTGCAAGTTGCGCAGCATCAGCGCGCGGTTGAGCTTCTCCTGCTCCGGAAAACCGGTGACATCGATGGCCTCGAAGCGTTGGAGCGCCTGGCGATCGTGCTCGATGCTTTCGGCGATTGCCTGGTCCGAGAAATCGCTCAGCCGGTCGTTGTAGCGGTCGTCCCCGACGTGAGTGGCAAGCTCCGGTTGGGTGCGTAGCGTGTACTCCCACTCGTCGGCAAGCAGGCGTTTCAACTCCGCCCGCCGGCTTTCCAGAGCCTGCCCGCCGGCCTGGGCGAAAAGGGGAACAATTTGAGCCACCACGAAAAAGACGATCACCACCGATACGCGCAAGATACTGACCTCCGCAGCATCTATTTTAGTCGTGGCGCGGGCTGTCAAGCCCGCTGAGCCGAGATTCGTCTCGGCTTTTCCTGCCCGTTCACAACAGTTCCGCCAGCCGCAGCGCCTTTCTGGCGGTGGTGCTCAGCGGGATGCCGCCGGCCTCGCGCGGTTCCAGCCAGCGGAAGAGCGAGCCGTCGGGAAGGCGCTGGGGCGCGCGCGCGGCTTTCACCGTGAAGGTGTAGTGATGATGGGTGATGGTGTGGCGGAACTGGCCGACAGCGGCGGCGGCGCGGACGCCGGGCAGGTGTTCCGGCGCGGGCAGGTCCCAGAAGCCCGGCATGCGGCGCTCGGTGGCAGCGCGCTGCCGCAGCAGGATGCGGCGGCCGCGCCGCACCAGCAGCAGGACGGCTTCGATGCGCGCCGGCTGAACATGCCCGAGTTTCACCGGCAACTGGTCCACAGTCCCCTCTTGCCATGCGCGGCACTGTCCGCGCAGCGGGCACTGCGCACACAGCGGGCGGCGCGGCAGGCAAACCGTGGCCCCCAGCTCCATCAGCGCCTGGTTGAACGGCCCTGGCTGACGCGGGTCGAGCCAGCCTTCAGCCACGGCGCGAAAACGCTCGCGGGTCCTGGGCGAGCCGATATCGCCGGCATCGTTTTCCATGCGCGCCACCACCCGCAGCACGTTGCCGTCCAGCACGACGTGCGGTTCGCCGAAAGCGATGCTCGCCACCGCCGCGGCGGTGTAGTCGCCGACGCCCGCCAACTGGCGCAACTCGTCATAATGGCGCGGGAACTCGCCGCGCACGGCAATCTGGCGCGCCGCGCGCAGCAGGTTGCGGGCCCGCGAATAGTAACCGAGACCGCTCCACAGCGCGAGCACCTCTGGTTCCGCCGCGCCGGCAAGCGCCTCGACGTTGGGAAATTGGTCCACGAAGCGATGGTAATAAGGGATCACCGCCGCGGCGCGCGTTTGCTGCAGCATGATCTCGGAAACCCAGATGCGGTAGGGGTCCGCGGTGCGCCGCCAGGGCAGATCGCGATGCCCTTGCGCGTACCACCGGGCGAGTAAGCTCGAGACGCGGCGCTTCACTCGATAACGCGCAGCCACTCGGCGACCACGGCGAAATCCTCCGGCCCCGCGTCCCAGGCTTCAAATTCCGGATTGAGCGGTTCCAGCCGGATGCGTTCGTGGCGCCATTGGTCCTCTCCGGTTTCGACCTTGCGGCTGGTGTATTTCTTCACCGTGTAGCGGGCCGTGTCGTCCAGCGCGCCGAAGCGCTGGATGAGCAGAATCTTGTTCTGGCGCGAACCCACGGGATTCAGGCGGAACAAATTGAGGCTGCCATCGGGGATGCGCGGCTCCATCGACCGGCCCACCACGTGGGCCACGAACAGATCCGGCGTGAGGCGCAGACCGGGCGGCGCGGGCACCCAGTCTTCTTCCACCGATTCCATTTCCTCGCCCAGCCGCCCGGCCGCCGCCCGCAGGCTGTAAAGGGGCAGGTGGGTCGAGAACCGGTTCACGGCGACCGGCTCGACGTGTTCGCCGTACAGCCGTTCGATCACGCGCGAGTATGCATCCACCCCTACTGTCTGCCTCTCGCCCACGCGAAGCACGTTCGAAAGCGAATCTTCGAGCGATACCAGGCAGGCCTCCGCGCCCATTTCAGCCAGCTTGGCGCGCAAATCGGCTTCCACCGCTTCCAGCACTTCGGCGTCTTCCGGGGCGGCGAAATCGTCGTAGTGCCCGCGCAGCTTCACCCAGCCGCGATCGGTGGCCGGGTCGATGAGAATGACCCCGATGTGGCGCGGCGCTTCACCGGGCAAGACGGCCTCCAGAAGCACGTAGGTGCCCCGGCGATTGCCCGAGATGGAAACCACGCTGGCCGGCATGCCGCTCTTGTCCTATTCTACTTATCGGCAGGAAGTTTGTCCGGTATAGGGGTAGCGAGGGGAACTGCGCGGAGACGCTCCCGCATCGGTGGGCCGGCCGTTGGTGCTATCTCAGCCGAGATAGTAGCGCTGCAGAATCCAGCCCGTATTCAGGGACGGATAATAGGCCGCGAAGAACCAGTTGATAAAAGCGCGGAACGCATTCACGTTGGGCAGCGACGCCGCTCCATAGTTCGGGTCGAAGATGAGGAACGACCGGCTGACGTTCTTGAACGCGATCGCATGGCCTTCGGCACCCCAAAAATCGAGGAGGTACAGGCCGTCCTCGCCGGGCACGAAACCGCCCACACCTTCGCTCACCATGTTGTTCATGGCGGTGCGCTGGGCTCCCGCATAGCGGACGCCGATCGCCTGCAACAACAGTTGATAGAGTTCAGAATCCTAGGTCACAGTCCCCGCCGTGCCGACTCGTGCCGTCTCACTGTGCAGGTTCATGAACCCGCGCACGATCGCCATGCCGCCCGGCGTGGCATAGGTGTTCTTGAAGACGCTCCAGTCGCCCCGGCAAACGGCGGCAACAATGGATCGCAAAGCGCCGCAGCGCCTTGAATCGCCGTCTGTGGCAAGTGCAGGTACATAACCGCCCTCGCGATAGCTCGCGGCCCGGGCCCCTGTGCTACTTTCGAAGTACCATGTTGAAGTTTGTGCTAGGACTGTTAACCGGTGTGCTGCTGGTTTTCCTGGGCGGCATTTTGCTGCTGTTCCTGCTGTTTCAGCTTCGCGAGAGGCCGCCGGAAATCGCCTCCAATTCCGCCCTGGTGGTGCGCCTGGCAGGCGACATTCCGGAAAAGCCCGCGGTGGAAGTGCCGTTTTTCGAAAACCCGCGCGCTGCCGTCACCGTCGCCAGCGTGTGGATGGCGCTGCGGCGCGCGGCGCAGGATAGCCGCATCCAGGCAGTCGTATTGGAACCGGAGGGCCTGTCGGTTGGCTGGGGCAAGCTGGAGGAGATCCGCGGCGACCTGGAGCAGTTTCGTAAATCGGGCAAGCCGGTGTTCGCCTACCTGCGCACTCCCTCGGCGCGCGAATACTACCTGGCGCTGGCCGCCGACCGCATCTACCTCGGACCGGAGGATCCGCTCATGCTGAAGGGAATGCGCGCGGAGGTCCTCTACTTCCAGAAGACGCTGGCCAAACTCGGGGTTACGGTGGACGTGGAGCACGACGGCAAGTACAAAGATTTCGGCGACATGTTCACTCGCAACGACATGAGCCCGGAAACCAAGGAGGTGCTCGACTCGATGGTCGACTCGCTCTACGGCAACCTGGTGGACCGCATCGCCACCGCCCGCCGCATGCAGCCGGACCAGGTGCGGATCCTCATCGATCAGGGACCGTTCACCGCTCCCGACGCGCTGCGGGCGGGCCTGGTGGACGAACTGCGCTTCGAGGACCAGATGTGGGGCGAACTCCGCCAACGCCTGGGAGGCCCGGAGCCCAACAAGGTGCCGCTCTCCCGTTATCTGAAGGCCTCGCCGCGCACCGTGCCGCGCGATCATTTCGCGCTGGTGGTGGCCGAGGGCGACATCATTCGCGGCGATCCCAGCGACGATGGCGGCGAAGGGCTGACTTCCTACGGCTTCAACAAGCTGCTGCGCGAGGCCGCGGCCGACCCGCTCGCCAAGGGCATCCTGGTGCGCATCGATTCGCCCGGCGGAGGGGTCACCGCGTCCGACGAGATGTGGCGGGAGATGAACCTCACCGACCAGAAGAAGCCGGTGGTGATTTCCATGTCCGACGTGGCAGCTTCGGGCGGCTACTACATGGCCATGACCGGCGACCCGATTGTGGCTTATCCGGAGACCGAAACCGGCTCCATCGGGGTGGTCTTCGGCAAGCCGGACCTGCACGGGCTATACGACAAGCTGGGCATCACCAAGGACGCGGTTGAGCGCGGCCACAACGCCGGCATCGATTCCGATTACACCTCGCTCAACGCCGAGCAGCGCGCGCTGGTGCAGCGCGGCATTGACCAGAGCTATCACGACTTCGTGGCCAAGGTTGCCGCCGCGCGCCACCGCCCGTACGCCGACATCGAGCCGGTGGCCGAGGGGCGGGTCTGGCTGGGATCGCAGGCCAAGCCGCGCGGGTTGGTGGACGAGTTGGGCGGCCTGGACGCCGCCATCGTGCTGCTCAAAAAGAAGGCCGGGATTCCCGCGACTGAAGACGTCGGCCTGCTGCTCTATCCGGGACGCCGCACCCTGCTCGATATCTGGCTGAAGCGTTCGCAGGACGATGCGCTCGAGACCCGGCTGCGTGCGGTCTTCGGGCGGGTTCCGTTCCGCGCCTGGATGAAAGGCGGCATGCTGCGCATGATGCCGCAGTGGATCGAAGTGCGGTAGAGACGCGCTCCCTCAAACCTGTGCGTTTTCCGCTCGGGCGCTTACAGCGGCAATTGCCGCAGCAGGGCGGGAAAGACGGCCTGCGTGAAGCTGACGGCAGTCTGTTCGGCCCGCTCGACACCCGCCGGTCCCACCGGGACCATGATTCTCACCAGCGCCGTATCGCTGCGCCGGTAGCGAATGGAATCCGCCACCGCCCAGAATTTGGCGGCGTACTCGGTGGCAATCACCCGGTTGTGGCTTTGATACCAATACAAGGTCACGCTTTTCTCATCCCCGCGCTCCACCACGTAACGGTTCACCTTGATCGGCGCGTCCCAACCGGGCACGCGCACGGAAAGGAAATCCGCCTTGACCGGCTCCCAGCCGGACCCCGGCAGGCAATTCTTCGGGGAGTGCGGCGCCTGGCCGTACCGCTGCGTCTTGAAGTAGGCGATGTACAGGCCGGCCAGCTCCCTGGTGGTCTGATCCACATAGAACCGGTTTAGCGTGTCGTCCGCCTTGAGAACGTCCAGCACTTCTTTGTCGAGCGGGAAATCGCGATAAATCAGCCAATCGCTGATCACGGAGGGGAACAGAACCAGCGGCTGCACCGGCGGCGTGGTTTCCTGCCGCGATGCGAAGGCGTAAAACGCGACCGCCTCCAGCAGCAGGAGCACGGTCACCGCGCGCACGTACGGATTCTTCGTCATACCCGCGCCTGCCCTTTCTTCGCGCCGAACCTGGTCAGCAGAAGAAGAGCCCGGTGCAGCAGGAACAGAATCACCCCGGCGGCCAGAAAAATCACCATCCCGGTCGACTCATGGAAAAAACCTTCGGCGAGGTCGGTGCGGATCTCCGAAAGAATCCCGGTCACCATCACCCGCCCGGCATTGGCAACCAAAGCGACGGGAATCGTAGCCAGAAACAGCACGATTCGCAGCCAGGTCCGCTTCTCGAAGAAGTAGCCGTACACCAGAGACAGAAACGTCAGCGAAAGCAGCGAGCGGATGCCGCTGCAAGCTTCCACCACGGAAAGCTGCTGGTTGGGCAGATCGAGAATATTGCCTTCGCGCAGCACAGGAATGCCGATCCCGAGCAGCCCCGACGTCGCCATGCGGGTGGCCAGAATCTGCAGCGGGAAAGTGAGGCTGTTGTAGACCACGGTGGGAATCGGCACCATGAAAAACAGCAGAAACAGCGGAAATGCCAGCTTGCGCAGCACCGGCTTTCCGCCCACCGTCCACACCACCCCGATCAGGGTTACCACCAGCGCCGTGCGCGCCGTGAACAGCTCCACTCCCAACGTGCCGATGAGGAGTTGCACGCCGCCCCATGCCACCAGCAGCAGACCCCACCAGGTGGGACGAGCCTCGGTGGCCAGCAACTCCCGGCGGCGCTGCCAGACGATGTACCCCGCCACCAGGGGCACGAAGAATCCGTGTCCCATGTCGGGATCGCTCCACCACTGGAGAATGAGCCTCTGCAGGATTGCCGCGTAGCAGACCAGCAGCGGCACCGCCATCCACGCGATGGCCGCCCATGGCACGCGCGTCTTTGGCGTGGGTTCCGCGATAGCCGTCATAGATCTGCGTTTATGATAACAACCATCGCCGCGGCACGCCCGCGATCAGTACGGCGATGTCGCGCGGTTCGCACACCGCGTCCGGCTCAGGCAGGAAGTCAGCGTCACTTCAACGTCAGGAGCCAGATATCCGATTCGGTCACGCGCCGCGAGAAGTACGCCGTTTTCCCCTCGCGGGTGAGCTGCGGTGGGCCTAGGATGTCGCGTGTTACGGAGAAGATCTTCCGGACCTGCTTTGACCGCGTGTCGACGATGTAGAATGCCTTGCCGGCCGCGACGAACAGCACGCGGTTGCTGTGGGGCAGCCACACCGGCCATTGGCCGAAGTCGGTCAGCCGTTCGTATTTGCGCGAGCGCAGCGAATACATCACAATCCCTTGTGTCGCCGAATCCACGTGACCGACGAGGTGTTCGCCGTCGGGCGACCACGAATTCACCAGCAAGTGGACGGATGGAGGGTCGAGCGGCGGCAGCACATCCGGAGTCTGTTGTTTCCACGGGCGATTCGGGTCGAAGATCCAAAGTTTCCATTTGACGAGCGGCGCTTCGATCGCGCCGACCGTCGCGATCCGCGAGCCGTCCGGAGACCATGCAAGGTACCCTGCTCCACCTTCCGTGAGCTGCTGCAGGTCGCTGCCGTCGGGTCTGATCTTCCACAGCTCCAGGTGGCCGCTACGATTTGAGAAACAGGCAATCCACTTGCCATCCGGCGACCAACGAGGCATGCGATCGGTCGCAGAATCGCTCGTCAGTTGCCGCATCGCCGTGCCGTCCGGGTGTGCGACGTAGAGGTGTCCTCCAGGTTGCACGAGCGAGTAGAATGCAACCCACTCGCCGTCCGGCGAAGGATCGGGATCCGACCAGCGCAGCGAGCCGGTGGTCGCCCAAGCCGGTTCTCCTTTTGGGGCGCCGGAAGGATCCAGCGCCAGTTGCTGAATGTTCGCCGTGACGAGTACCGATGTGTACGCGATGCGTTTCCCGTCGGCGGAGAGGCTCGGGTGGGCGAGGTACGGCGCTGGCGTTGTGATCGGTTCAGGCTCTGCCCTTGCCTTGCCGGACGTTTCATCGATCAGGACACGCCAGAGATTCGTGCTGCCGCCCCTGTCGCTCGCGTAATAGAGATACTTCCCATCCGGAGACCATACGGGATTCCAGTTGGTGGCCCTATCGCCGGTCACCTGTGTGGGAGTTCCGCCTGTGACCGAGATCGTCCACAGCTCTGCCTGGGCCGGATTGCCCAGCCGGTGTGTGTAGGCGATACGACGGTTGTGTGGCGACCAGCTCGCCAAGACGGCGTCTCCCTCGTTGAGCCGACGCGCTTTTCCGTTGGTCACTGTGACGACCCACAACTCGCTGCGCGTATCCACGTTCTGCGGATTTAGTTCGACGTTTTCGGTCGTGAAGGCGAGTTGGGTGCCGTCGGGCGACCATGATGGCTTGAAGCCCATATGCGTAACGCGTCTGGCCGCCTCGCCCGTGCGGCCCATGACGAAGATGCCGCCCCCCTCGCGGCTGGAGCGGAAGGCGATGCGCTCGCCGTCCGGCGAGAACACCGGCTGGTCGTCGTCAACCGTTGGATCCTTGCTGAGGTCGAAGGGGTTCTGCCCGCTGACGCTCTGTAGATAAATCTGGCGGCCTCTGGCGCTGGCACCCGCATAGACCAGCCACTTCCCGTCGGGTGAGAGACTCGGGAACCACTCGACGCCGGGTTGCGACGTCAATTGCGAGAACTCCGCGTGAACCAAAGTGGGCCGCGGGCTCCCTGTTTGCCCGGCACGCCGGAAGATTGCGTATCCCGTGATGACCATTAGAACGCCCACAACGATCAGCACGAACCGCTTGGGCAGCCTCCGCCGGGTGCCGGGGCGCACGAACTCGAGCGCTTCGCCAGACGCGGCCCGCAGCTGCAAATCTTCGAGATCGCTGTGAAGGTCTACCGCGCTCTGGTAGCGCCGGGCAGCATCTTTTACGAGGCAGCGCCTGACGATGCGATCGAGGTCGCGTGGGACCGCTGGATTGACCTCGGCGGGAGCGGGCGGCGAGTCCTTGAGGATCGATGAAATTACCGACATCGCGCTGTCGCCGCGAAATGGGCGAGTGCCGGTGGCCATCTCGTAAAGCACCACGCCCAGCGAGAAAATGTCGGATCGCGCGTCGACCTTCTGTCCCTGTGCCTGCTCCGGAGACATGTAAGCAGGTGTGCCCATGATCCGGCCTTCCATCGTCACCGTGCTTTCGTGCCTAGGCCCCAGTTCCGCCCTCCGGGCTAAGCCGAAATCCAGCAGCTTCACCAGCCCATCGGTGTTCAGCATGATGTTGCCCGGCTTCAGATCCCGATGGATCACACCTGCCGCGTGGGCCTTCGCCAGTCCGCCGGCGATCTGCACCGCGTAGTCCAGGGTTTCATCCAGCCCCATTCCCCCGGCAGGGATGATCTTGGTCAGCGACTTGCCCTCCACGTACTCCATGGCGAAAAAGTCCACGCCGTTATCGGAGCCGACCTCGTATGTGCCTACGATGTTCGGGTGATTCAGTGCGGAAGCGGCGCGGGCTTCGCGCAGCAATCGCGACCGCCATTCGGGGTCGGATGCATACTCCGGTGGAAGGACCTTGAGCGCTACCGGCCGGTGAAGTTGCGTATCGAAGGCACGGTACACAGCCCCCATGCCGCCTTCACCAAGCTTCTCTTGAATCTCGTAGTGGGCGACCCGCTGCCCGATGGCTGGCAAGGCTGCGTCCGAAGGCGTATTCCGGCTGCCCGCCTCGGACTCCCACGCGGGCCGGTCGAGCAGGTCGTCCGCCGACGGCTGCGCCAACAGAGACTCCACCTCGCGCCGCAAGTCGTCATGCCCGGCGCAGGCGACCGTAAGAAATACCGCCCGTTCCTCAGGCTCGCGTTCCGACGCCTCCTGGTAAATCTCCTTGATGCGTTTCCAGCGGGCTGAATCCATAACAGCCTGGGCGGATTATAGCACCGCAAAATCGCAAATCCCATGGCGTTGACATGGCCTTGTCATTGCCGCAGGGCGGGATTCGGGCGCCGCGGGCCTTATGTCGGCTTCTGGAAGACCGCGACGCTCGGTCGAGATTTTCTACGGCCTGCTGATCCTCATGTCCGCGAACGCCGTCGATTCGCTGGTGGGCAGGGCTCGATAGCTATCACTGACGCTGTACCTGTGCATCGCGACCGCGTTTCAGACGGCGTACGCTCGAACCCGATCGCCCGACGAAAGGTTCAACCGAGTCATACGGGCGGCCTGGGATGACTCCCCAGTCCACCGGCGCATCAATCATCACTGACGTGCTTCAGCGACCGGCGTGATGGGCCATCCGGCGCGCGAGCCTGCCTTTTGCGGAACCTAGATACGGTCAATGTGCGGCCGGAACAGGGACGAATGCCGGACGATCCGGAAATCACACGCGCCGGCCGCCCGCTCACCGGGATCCAGATTTCAGCGTCTATGGCTTCGTGACACGACCCTTCCCAATCTCTCTCCGCAGCCAGGCTTTGGCCAGCTTCCAGTCCCGCATGACGCTCTGCGGCGAGATCTCCAGCACCTCGGCGGTCTCATCCACACTGAGCCCGCCGAAAAAGCGCATCTCGACCACCTCCGCCTGGCGGGCATCCATTTTGGCCAGATGCTCCAGCGCCTCGTGGATAGCCAGGATCTCCTCCGCCCGTCCGGACCCCATGTCCGGAATCTGGTCCAGGTCAATGCCGGTGGATGTGCCGACGCCCCGGGGCAACCCGCCGCGCTTCTGAGACCACCGGATACGGGCGGCGTCCACGAGGATGCCCCGCATGATTCGAGCAGCTACAGCATAGAAGTGCGCACGGTCCTGCCACCTTGCGCTGTGTATCTCCACCAGCCGGATGTAGGCTTCGTGAACCAAAGCCGTCGTTTGGAGGTTCCCGTAATCGCCGCCGCGCATGTGCCGCCGTGCCAGCCGCTTCAGCTCCCGGTACACGTGGGGGATGAGGTTGTCCAGGGCGGTGGGCTCACCCCTCTCCCAAGCCCTCAACATACCGGTGATCTCGTGCGTAGAGGCGGCGTTCATCGGCACCGGAAAGAATTCCTCTGGAAACATTGTAGCTTTCCCCCGCCGTTTTCGATTCCCTAAGTGAGGGCTGGCGCTGCCTCAGAACCGCGCCTGGCCACCAAATCTAAGGAGGTTTGACCATGAGACGGAAAAGCATTGTCGCATTGACCTTCGTTTTCGCGCTAGCATTCGCAGCCGTCCTTCTCCCCGTGCCCGCTTCACATGCGCAGGCGCAGCATGGATGCAAGGCATTTCACGGGATCGTGCAGGGCAGCCTGCCCACTTCAAATCAGTTCGCATCTACAGACACATGGGGCGGCCCGGTCTATGCCAGCCTTGCCGGCGAGTTTCTCTCCGGCGGCATGTCGGGCAACGACGGAACTCAGATCGGACAAGGAGCGGTTTCGATCCTGAGAGACGGGGTATATAAGCTCTGCTTCGCCGCGTCTGGGGCTTGGTTGGGCGGACAGGGTGACTGCTTCACCTATGAAGTTCCCCATGCCGTAGTGATCTGGCCCGCTGCGAATTGGTTGGGCAGCTACAAGGCCAACGCGAATATTGTGAAGGGAACCGGTAGATTTGCGTCTGCTTCGGGACAGTTGGACGTCGCCGGCCCATTCATCCTCTGGACCGATGCCAGCAGCCCGTTTGGCGTGAGCGGACGATGGAACGGTGAATTCAGCGGCAATATTTGCGGTGTCCAGTAATTACCCTGCTCCGCCGTTCTGAGCCGCTGCGTTGGGATCCCGGCCGGTCACGCCCGGCCGCGCATCGGAGGTGCGGCTGCCCATGGCCGCCCTTGGAAACATTCCCTCTGACCTCAGGGAATGACGAGCTGAATGGATTGAAAGGAGAATCATGAAACGTTTCAACGTGTTGGCATTGGTTTTGTGTGCGTGCCTTGTAACGGTGGCACGGGCGCAGCAAAGTCCGGGCCCGCCACACTCTGGTAAACAACGGCTCCTCCGGCATCGGGTTCTGAGCGGGATGCCGAATACTCCTAATGCAACCGGCAATCTGAGCTATTATGGACCGCCGGCTCACGACGGCAGCCTGAAAACCTGGGACCTCGGCCATCACCCTGGCGGGAGTTGGGCCGATTTGTATGGCGTCAACAACCTGGAAGTTGCGGCCGGGTGGGGCGACGTCGACGGTCAAACGCGAATGATCGGTGTACCGCTCTTTGGTCCCAGCGCCGGCAAATGGTTCGACAGCGGCATAAGTAGCGATGATGTTGACGGCTGGAGTGTTGAGGGTGGCAGGATATCTGATACCGGTCTGATCGTGGGCGGCATCAAGGGCGAGAATGGCCATGCAAGGGCCTACGCCTGGACTCCGAACCACCCCGGGATCGACTTGGGCACTCTTGAGGGCGATATCGGCAGCGTTGCTATTGCTGTCAACCACACCGGAACGCTGATCGTCGGCGTGAGCTACCAGGAGACAAAGGCGACCCCCGTTGCCTGGACGCCGCAACTCGGGTGGCAACAGGGCAGGCCGGCCATAACTTGGAAGATCCACGAGCTTCCTACCGGCGGTATGGAGCAACCCGGGCAAGTCTTCGCCGGTGTGACTCTGAACTGGTGGGGCTCCTGGGGCGTCAATGATCTCGGCCAGATCGCCGGGGACGCCTGGAGCGACGACTATGATGAAACTGCCGTGGTGTGGAACCCCATCCGCGGCTCCAACGGATGGGAAGTCCAACAGCTTCCCCATCAGTCTAGTTTCGGATTTGTCGCTGATCACAAGTACACCGAAGCCCTTTCCATCAACAATCTGGGTGAAATCGCGGGCGACGTGAGTATAGACTACTGGTGGCCCGCTCTTCCCGCTATCTGGAGGATCTCACCCAGCACACATACTTGGCAGCTGACTGAGCTACCGACCCTTTCGGGACAGAGGTTCGGATGGAACGTCGCGTGGAGCATCAATGAAATCGGTGACGTGGTGGGACTCAGCACGCCGGTCTGTTGCAATTCGGATGACTGGACTTCGATAGCCACCCGCTGGCTGACCAAGAATTCCAGTTTCGTGAAGGCCATTGGCTTTCCGGGTGATGCTAGCCAGGCGTACCAGGTGAATAGCTTCGGAATCGCGGCGGGTTCCTACAGCTCCGGCGGCGGCCCGGATCAGGCGTTTTCTGCTTCCATCCACTGATCCGCGAATTGAGGGGCAGATGCCCACAGCCCGTCTGGTGTGAGCGAACGATGGAATGGTGAATTCGGCGGCAGTATTTGCGGCGTCCAGTAGTTACCTCCGGCATTCTTAGCCGCTGCATGGGGCTCCGGACCGGCCACGCCCAGCCTTGGACACGGCCTGCCGATCCGGCCCTCGCGAGGAACGCCGAAGGCAACCAAAGATCGAACAATGGGTTGATACCTGCCCGGCCTCCGATCCGGCAATCCAGCAGATCCGCGGATTTTGATATCCGGCTCGACAACGTCCCCGTGACCCAGTTCGCCTGCGTGGAGCCGTACACCCAGACGCCTCTGGAGCAGTTCTCGCTGCCGACCGTGGTCCTGCAGGTTCTTCGCCTGATGTATTACCTGGACACGGGCCGATCTGGGTACCTCCCCTGGACGAACCTACGGCTGTACGACTGGGCGAAATCAAAACTCGAGGGAATCGACATACGCTCCGACTATGGTGCGAACCAATACTGCGAGGCGATCAACGGTCGGCAATACATGACGTTCAACGGCACGACTCGCGACGATGCGAACAAAGCATACTCACTCAGCCTTGACGGACTTTTGTCGAATCTGACGGCGCTTGCTCACGAGGCTCGCCATGTGGACGGATTTCGGCATGTAAGTTGCTGCGGCATTCCGCAGGGCTGCGATCAGACGTGCGACGAGAAGAACCTCTCGCCCTACGAAATCCAGTTCTATCTGCAGCGGGCGTGGCTTACGGGGAAGAATTTGAACCTCAACTTGGCATGCCTCGATCCGGCTGGACTGCTGCGATGCAAAGCCAGAGGCGCTTCCGGCTTCAACTGAGATCGGCGGCGATTGCCAGCCGGGGCCGTATCCTTACATCTGGCACGCGCGTCTTTGGCGTGGGTTCCGCGATAGCCGTCATGGATCTGCGTTTATCATAACAACCATCGCCGCGGCACGCCCGCGATCAGTACGGCGATGTCGCGCAGCTCGCACACCGCGTCCGGCTCAGGCAGGAAGTGACTGACCCTTCCGGTCGCGTCGCGGCACATCAACCGCTGGGGGGATCCCCCCGCATGCCACCCGCACGGGCGGCGGGCCTTTCGGATCGGTTAGAATGGCTCTTTCACATGAAACCTTTGCTCACGATACTCGCCGCCGGCCTCCTTCTAGCCGGCTGCTCCGAACAACCCGCGCCGCCGGCGGCGGCCAAAAAAGAGGAGGCTAAGCCCGAGCCGATCACCGGCCAAAGCGCTCTGTTCAAGATGTACCAGGTGGCGCGCACCTGGGCCGCCGATGTGGCCGTGCTGAAACTGGACAGCATGGGCGAGGACGGCGTGCCCGACCAGCCCGGCAAATCCGGCGGATGGGAGGCTGTGTTCACCTCCGAGCAGCGCGCGGCGGCGCATACGTACACCTGGTACGCGGCCGACCAGGGGGACACCATCCACAAGGGAGTTTTTGCCGGCAGTGAGCAAGCTTACTCGGGTGGTGGGCACGGCGAGACCACGCCTTTCCTGATTTCGGACGTCAAAATCGACACCGATGCCGCGTTGGCCACGGCCAAAGGCAAAGAGGAAGCTTTCGAGAAGAAGAACCCCGGCCAGCCCGTCATCTACGTGCTCGAAAAAACCAGCAAGTTCGCCCATCCGGCGTGGCGCGTGATCTGGGGAGAATCGGTGAGCACGTCCAGCTTTTCGGTGTTCGTGGATGCCTCCACGGGCACATTCCTCGAGATCATGCACTAACGGGCCTGTCAGGAAATAATCGTTTCATCGGCGGACACTGCTCCCTTACGGTCGCGGCTCGGAACGCGCATCGGAGCCGCGACCGTCAGGGAGCGGATGGTACGGTGATTTCTTGACGAGCGCTAACCGGCGGCGCCGCCGGGATCACTCAGCCTTGCGAGGTTTGAGGCCGAATTCCATGTGCAAGCGGATGGCGGGTATCCAGACCGGTCCGCGGTCGTGGTTGAAGGCCAGATTCGTATCGTGCTGCAGATCGAAGGTCGCGTAGAGCCCGGGCAACACGCGGGCGCTGTAATATGATTCCCAGACGTACTCCGGGGCGTAGTTGAGACGGCCATCGCCGATCAGAAAGTCCAGCCCGCCGCGCGCCAGGTAGAGCGCGTGCACGCCGGAGATGCCGCTGGCGGTGAGCGAGGTGGCCACCACATCGTTCTTCCGCTTCCAGCGCGTGCCTTTGACGGACACGCCGCCGGTGGCCAGCCGGTCGATGGCGGTGAAGGCGAAGCTCTCGGTCTTGCCGTCGTTCCAGCCAAGCCGGGTGAATACGCCAACGTCATGCGTCACCGCCTGCTCCAGGTTCACACCCGCCCCATACTTCAGCGTTCCCGGGCGGCGGGTCGCCACAACGTCCGGCGTCGTGCCTGTTTCGGCGGCCAAGTGCAGCGCGGTGGCATAGGTGCCGGCATCGGCGCGGTTGGCGTACCCCATGAGGCGCAGCGTACCGGCGCGATCGCCCAGCGAGTAGCGCCGCTCCGCTTCGAACGTCTGGCCGTGGTCGCGGAACAGGCGGCGGTCGAACTGCGGTCCGTTGGCCACTCTCGGCTCCGCCGCAATGGCGTAGCGGAACGCCCAGTGGCGGGTATGCAGCTCCTGCACCAGGCCCCAGGTGTAGCCGCGCGTATCGGCCGGGTAGTCCCACGCGCCGTTGTACATCACGCCCCACGCCATGAACTGCTCGCGCGGATCGTGGGTGTACTCGTTGTTATCGAAATAGTCGGTGACCGAGAATCGGCCCGCGTAGATCGAATAGCGCGTCATCGGGCGCTCGCCCGCGAGCTGGTTGACGTCGCTTTCCACCTGCTCCTGCTCGCGGCCGAAACCGAAATCGTGGGCGACAAAGAGCCGCGCGATGTACGGCTTAGGCGTTGCGGTCGCTACGCGCGGGAGCTCGCCGTTGGGCGGATTGGCGATGCCGCTTACACCGCTGAATCCTCTGCCTCCCGCGATCTCCGGATCGAAGATGAGCTGGGTGTTGGCGGTGAGGCGCGCAGTGAAGAATAGCGTCGTCGTCAGCGAGACGTTGTGCTCGGGATAGTCGCGAAGGCTCAGCGGTCCTGTGTATGGTGCGTAGAACGTGCCGTGCTCGTCGCCGATGGAGGTTGCCTGGAAATACAGGTTCCAGCGCTCAGCCGCAGCCTGCGGCGCCGTCGAGTCGGGCGCGCTGGCCGGCTGGGTCGCGGCACTCGCATTGGTTGTCGCGCCGCCCGCCTGGCCATCGGGCTGTTGGGCGCGCGCCAGCGTCACTAGCGCCAGTGCCATCCCGGCCATCAGCGTTGCCTTCCACAGGGTCATCAGTGATCGTCTCTCCTTGCAGCTCTTCGCGCACAGATCTCTTTCCCGGATTGTATCGATTCGGGGCCTGGTCGCCCGGAAGTTGGTTAGGGGGAACCCGGCCCCGGCGAGCCGGAGCCGGAATCGGAAAATGGCCTTACGGTCTCGCCGAGCCGGGTCCGCCCGGTCTCGGTTCAAGCTCTTTCATTTTATCGGTTGGGACTTCTGGCCCCGTCCGCTTCGTCACTTCCGGGTGCGGAGCCCCTGCAGGCCATCGATCGGCAAGCGAACTTCGAAGAATCGCTCCGCCAACCGGGCCACGCCGCGCAGCACGGCCATCGTTTTCATCCGCATTTCTCTCACCTCCTCTCTTCTTGAAATGCAGCCCGCGCCTATCCGTGAACCCAGCCGGCAAGCTGCAACACACGATAGCCCAGCAACCCGCACATCAGCAGCAGGTAGCCGCGCAACGCCAACAGGCAGACGCGAACCGTCGCCGTCATCTGCATGGGGCCGATGTGCTCGGTGTCCACCTTGGTCTCCGGTTCGTCATCGAGTGGATGCACCACAAAAAATGTGCGCTCCCTGCACGTCGCGTTATGAACTTCAGTTTGAGTCATCAGTCTCTCTCCTGATCACGTAGTCGGAAACCATTGGGGCGCGGCCACCTGCGCCGCCAGCAGCAGCGAAAGAACGAACAGCAGAACTACGATGGTCCAATTGACCAGGTTGTTCCACCGTCGGTTGGCGAACCGCTCGCCCAGAACCTCTTTGTCGTTCAACAAAAGCTGCAGGAAAATGATGGCCGAAGGCAGCATCAACCCGGCCAGCACCTGCACGCTCAGAATGATGAGCTGCAGCGGCGCTCGCGGGATCAGCACCAGACCCGCGGCCGCCATCACGCACACACCGTAAACCGCATAGAACGCCGGGGCCTCGCGGACCGGTTTCTGCAAGCTGGATGGCCAGCCGCGCACTTCGCCGTAAGCCCACGCGCTTGCCAGCGAAATGGTGGTGGTGCCCAGGACCGCGGCATTGATCATCAGCAAAAGGATGGCGTTCTTCGTGAACGGCTCCAGAACCGCGCCCAACTGTATAGCCATCTTCGCCGGGTCGGCAAAATCAAAGTGCCGCACCAGGGCCGCATTACCGGCCAGCATCATGCAACCTGCCACCAGGATGGTGAAGACGGCGCCTACGAACGTATCCAGCCGCGCCCATCTCAGGTCCGCGAAACGCAGCCGCTTGTCGGCTACGCAGCTCTGCTGGAAGAACAACTGCCAGGGCGCGATGGTCGTGCCTACGGTTGCGATCACCAGGAACAGCCAGCCAGCCGTCAGCCCGCCCGGTGGCATCGACGGCACCAGGGTGCGCCGCAACAACTCGCCCGCCGCTGGCGGCTGAACCCGGAACACGATGGCGAACCAGAGCAGGTCCAGCAGGCACAGAAAAATTACGATGCGCTCCCACCGCCGGTAGCTCCCGGTAATCACCAGGGCAATGAGAGCGACAGCCGCCACCGGCACACCCAGCAGCGGATCCACGCCCATGCGGCCAAGCGCCAAAGCAATGGCCGCAAACTCGGTGACCAGCGTCAGAAAATTTACGAGCAGCAGGTCGGCCAGCGAAAAACGCCCTCACCACTTTCCGAACCGGCGGTAGATCATGGCCGCGTGCCCCTGGCCGGTCGCGATCCCCAGCCGCACCACCATTTCCTGCACGAAGTAGGAGATGGGGAGCAACAACAGCAACAGCCACAGCAGGCGCGTTCCGTACTGCGCGCCGGCCTGCACATAGGTGGAGACAGCGCCCGCGTCGTTATCGGCCTCCATTACGATCAAGCCGGGGCCGAAGACCATCAGGAAAGTCAACGCCTGCGCCGCCCATTTGTTCGATACCCGGATTGGCGCTGCCGCGCGCGATTCCTCCCGCGATTGAAGGCTCAACGGCATGGTGCAGTCTTCCCGGTCGTCTAACAGCTATGCAAATGGCAGCACTCGCAGGCACACTTCTCCTCAAGCGGAGAAAGGCCTCCGATGACTCGCACATGGCGATCATGGGCCGCTATGAAGAGTGGCTAGAATCGGAAGAAGCGCGGACGAAGGAAACCCTATCGGGCCAAGAGGCAGGAGACCGCCGCAGACGGAGGCTCCGCTGACTCGGTTTCGACTTGCTCTTCGCGCAACTGACTGCCACCGCCGTCAGACAACAAATGGGCCTCCCTTCTGGCTGAAGTTGTGCGGGATTCATCCCGGCACAATCTCAGCCTATACCCGCCGGGGTATACTTGTAAAGGTTTTTCTCGGAAAAATATTCTTATGGCGCATACCATCGATGAGAAGGAGCGGCTGCTCAACCGCGTGCGGCGGCTCAAGGGTCAGATCGCGGCGATCGAAAGAAGCCTTGAGCAAGAGGATGAGTGTTCCCACATCCTGCACACCATATCCGCCTGCCGGGGCGCGATGGACGCGTTGATGGCGGAGGTGATCGAGGGCCACATCCGCTTTCACATCCTGCCGCCGGAGCAGGCCGCCACCGGCGAACAGACCAAAGCCGCCGACGATCTGGTCAGCGCACTGCGCGCGTATCTGAAGTAATGCGTGCCCGCCGAGTGCAGGCCGCACCAGATCGGCACTTTTCGCCCGCCGGTTGTTATATTCGTACTGAGGTCCGCCGGATGATGCGGGAGTCGCTGCGAAAGGTGTGCGCGCTGGTCGCCCTGGCGCCGGACCGGGGGGCGGCGCTCGCGGGCTTCTTCGGAGCGGCCCGTTGAATCAGGCCAACGCCGTGGGCGCGCCGCGCGCCTTGCGGCTGCTGAACCTGCTGGCGTGGGCGCTGGCGCTGTGGACTCTGCTCACCACCATCGCCGCCACCGTGGCGGCCTATAGCGCGCTGCCATACGAAGACGAATGGGACACGTGGCTGAGCTATCTGCCGCGGGGCTACAGCCTGGGTTGGTTCTTCGCGCTGCACAACGATCACCGCATTGCCGCCCCACGCGTGCTGTTTGCGATCGATCACCTGGCGTTCGATGGGCGGCGCTGGTTTCTGCTTGTGTCGTCGTTCGTGTTGCAGGCGCTGCTGGCGCTTCTGCTGTGGCGCCTCGCCAGGCGCACCACGGTACGCGATCGCGACGAAGACGGGGTGCTGGGCGCCGCCATCGTATGCTGCCTGTTTTCCGCGCAGCAGGCCTTGAACTTTTATTGGGGCTTTCAAGTGCAGTTTTTCATGGTGTACGCCGCCGGCGCCGCGGCTTTGTTCGCCTTGCTGCGCAGCGCGGCAGCGGCCTCCGCCGTGCGCCGCGGCGCGTGGTTCGCAGCCAGCCTCCTGCTGGCGGCTGTCTGCACCTACTCGATGGCCAACGGCATTTTCATCTGGCCTGTCCTGTTGCTGACCGCGGTGTGGCTGAAGGTTCCGCGGCCCGGCCTGGCCCTAGCGGCTGCGGGCACCGTTCTGCTTCCCGCGCTTTACTTCCACGGCTGGCACGCCAGCAAGCTGGATGGATCCGTGCCCATCGCGCGCACGGCGGCGTTCGCGCTGGCGAACTTGGGCTCGCCCTTGGTTCCGCTGCTTGCTCGGCTGGGCGCGGGAGCTCGCGTGGCCGTGATCGCGACGGCCCTGGTGGGATCGGCGCTGCTGGCCGGTGCCGCCGGCGCATGGGTCTCGCTTTGGAGGAACCGGGCGCGGTTCAGCAGCGAGCACGCCGTGCTGGCGCATTTCGCCCTTTTCGTCGCGGCTGCTTCCTTCGCCATAGCCAGCGGGCGGGCGCACCTGCCGCTCGATGCCGCGTTCCGTTCGCGCTACATAACGCCGCCGTACATTTTCTGGTTGTGCCTGCTCATTCTGGCGTGGCCGCGGCTGCGCTGCTGGCATGCGCCGGCGCCTCATGCGATGGTGTGCGCCGCGCTGTTGTTTGGCGTTGCGATCCACCAGACCGGCAAGGTGCGGGAAGCGGCTCGATTCGGCGCCGGTTTCCATCGCGGCGAGGTGGCGGTGGCCGATGGCGTGTCCGATCCCACGGCGTGGCTGTCGGTCTTCCGCTCGGCCGCCGAGGCACAGCCGGCGGTGGACTATCTGCGAGCCACGCGCCTCTCGATTTTCACCGAGCGATGGACGCACTGGCCGGGGCTGCCGCTCGCTTCGCGATTCTCCATCGACCCCAATAGCGGCGCCTGCCAGGGCAGGCTTGAGGAAGCGACGCCCGTGACCGAGCCTCCGCAGCCTGGGTGGCGCCTCTCCGGCCAAGCTATGTACCCAGGTACCACTGCGAGCCCGAGGTTCGTGGTCTTTGCCGATCCGGCGGGCACCATCGCGGGAGTCGGGCCCGTGACTGCCGGAAGATGGATGGGATACGTGCCGTCCGGCCCCGCATCCATTACGGCTTACGGGGTCGAGCCGGATGGCAAGACCGTCTGCTCGCTCGGCAGCAGGGCGCTGGGCCCTTAGGCGTCGCGGCAGATAACTGGTCCAATGGCCCTCGACCGCTCCCTAACGGTCGCGGCTCTGAATGCGCATGGGAAGTCGGCGCAGCCTACTCCACGTCGAGCGTCACCGTCGCGACCGACATCGCCGGGAGCATGATCCGCATGCGGTCCGGTTCCACGGCAACCTCTTGCGGTTGGATGGTCACGCGGTCGGGATGGTCGAAGCTGTTGCAGGCGTTGAGATCGAAGGCGTGCAGGATCTGCGCCCGGCCGCGCTTGGCTTTGACGCCGCGCAGCGCGCATTCGACTTCGAAATCCTTGCCGGCGCGCGGGTTCACCAGGCTCACCACCAACTCGGAGGCGCTTCGGGAGGCGGAGATGGAGAGCTCCGGCATAGGGGGTTGAAATTCGTGTTCGATGAGGTGCTCGGGGGGGCCGCTAAAAGCGTGTCCCATGGGGATGCCGCTGCCGCCGTCCACCGGCACGGCAATCTTGCCACGGTGCGGCTTGAACAACAGGAAGGCGTAATAGGTGGTGGTGCGCACGCAGTTCTTGCCTTCCGGCCCATCGGTCAGCAGGACCGATTGCAACACGTTGACCATCTGCGCGATGTTGCACATGTACAGTTTGTCGGCCTGGCGGTTGAAAATGTTTAAGCCCAGGCCGGCAGCGACGGCGCTGCGCATGGTGGATTGCTGCCACAAGGCGCCGTAGCGGTCCTGGTCCTTTTTGGGGATGCGGTCCCACACGTCCCATTCATCCAGAAACAGCCCGATGCCGCGGCCGTGGTCGTAGCCATCGAGCAAAGCGCGCTGTTCGATAATGGCCTGCTCCATGCGCGCGAACACGACCAGTTGCTCCATCGCGGCCGCGGGTGTGAAGTCCAGCGGCGGATCGGCGCCGTTTTCGTAATAGTGCAACGAGTAGCCGTCGGGCAGACGGCTGCCGGCCACGGCGTCCATGAATCCACGCGTCCATCTGGCATCGTTGCCGCCCGGGCCGCAGCCAATCAGGAATGGCTTGGTATCGCCGAAGGTGCGCGCGTAACTGGCGAAACGGCGGAACTCGGCGCCGGCGCCATCCGGCCGGAAATTGCCGCCGCAGCCCCACAGCTCGTTGCCCACGCCCCAATACTTGACGCGGAATGGCTCGGGAGATCCGTTGGCGGCGCGCTCGTCGGCGAGCGCACTGCCCGAGGGGAAGTTGCAATACTCGATCCAGTCGCGCATCTCGCGCGGCGAACCCGAGCCGACGTTGGCAGCGAAATACGGCTCAGCGCCGATCAGCCGGCAAAACCCTATGAATTCGTGGGTGCCGAAGCTGTTGTCTTCGACGTAATTGCCCCAATGGATGTTGACGCGCTTGGGCCGCCTGGCCGCGGGGCCGATGCCTTCCCGCCAATGATAATCGTCCGCATAGCAGCCGCCGGGCCAGCGCAGGGCGGGCACGCCCAATTCTTTCAGGTAATCCACCGCCGCCTTGCGATAGCCCTCCACGTTTTCAATGGGCGACTTGGGGCCGACCCAAATGCCGCCATACACGCAGGAGCCGAGATGCTCGGCGAAATGAGAATGGAACTCCGGGCGGACCAGGCCGATTTCATCCTCGGCGCGAATGAGGGCGTGCCGGTTGGTAGTGGGCGCGCTGAATACTCCGCGCGGCAGCAAAGCCGTCAAGCCCGCCGTGGCGCCGGCGCGGGCGAATTGGCGGCGGGTAAAGACTCTGGTCATGGGTCGGTCTCCTCGATGCCGCGAACGGAAAGGGCTTCCGGGCATCAAATTCACCGCATATGATAGCGCAGGGACCGAAGCACGTTGCCGCCTCTATGCGAATGCGAGGCCGCCGGCGGCGCGCAACAAGATACGCTTGATTTGTTTTGGATTTGTTTGGGCACACTACGGCTGGGAGGAGCGGATGAAACGATGAGTACGTTGCGGGTGGCCGGGGCTTCGCTGACTTATCGCAGTGCGTTCCGGCCACCCGATGGTTTGAGTAGTAACTTCGTTGATGTTGGGTATGTCAAAAGATTGGGCGGCAGGTTTTGGGCTAAGTGATTGAGTTAGTGGGAGAGTGGAGTGGTGATTGGGGTTGTCACCGGCACGGGGGGAGGCGCGGGCCAGGCGTGCCCTAGTGTCCTGTCTCTAAAGTTCGTTTATACTTCCGCACCTTCCTGATGATCGTGTTGGCGCTCGCCACCCACTGGAACGGTTGGGGGGCCTTGTTGCTGTCGCGAATGTATTCGCGGATCGTTT
>JBAVYH010000068.1:0-24615 GCA_049698695.1 Bryobacteraceae bacterium
ACGCTCATCTTCCAGCACTTCATCAGGATCTGCCACTGCAGCGGGGTCATTTCGTGGCTTTCGATCACCCCTTTTTGCGTAGCCAGCCGGGTATCGTGTAGCGGTGTAAAGATCGACGGGACGAAGAAGGCAAAAAGCCTGCGTTGCTCCACCTCGTAGATCAGATCGAGCGTGGCCATCGAGTCTGCGTCGGTCTCCCCCGGGTTCCCGATCATCAGGGTCAGCACGGGTAACCAATTGTTGCGGTTGAGAATGGTGAGACCCTGGATGACCACGCTGGGCCATTCTTCGATGGGAAAGGGCGCCGCCTTCCCGGGCATGATCTGTTTTGCCATGCGAACCGAGCCCGTCTCCATGCCGATCAGCGGCGAGAGGATTCGCCCCTCCGGATGGGTACTTAGGCTCGGCAGTTTGAGGGGACTCCTATCGAGCAGCATCGCCGACAACTGCTCGATCAGTTTCGGGTCCACCACCGCGGGCGCCATGGTGCTGTGGCTGAGCAGGTGGTGTTTGACGCCCGGTGTGTTCACCACACTCGTGAAGAGGTCGACCAGCGCTTCGCGATTGGGGAAATAGAACGGCGTGCCCGTGCGGACCTGCCCCCATATGAACATGTCCTCGGTGGCGAGCGAGATCAAGTCATTGCCCTCGCGCACGTTGGCACGCACGGCTTCCAGGATCTTGTCCTTCGGGAAATCAAGCTGCGGATTGAGGTCCGGCAGGCAGAACTGACAACGCCGCCCGCATCCGGTAGTCATCTCGACCACCCCGAAGGTGGTTCGCCTGGCAGGGGTCAGCAGCGCCTCGCGGGTTTCCGGATGGCTCACTTCCACGAAGCGGGGCAGTGCGTCGCCCCGGATCGCTTTGTGAAACAGCTCGAGCACCTGCTCCGATTCGCTGCGGCCTTCCACCACGCAATCGACTCCGAGGT
This sequence comes from Bryobacteraceae bacterium, assembly GCA_049698695.1. Lineage (GTDB taxonomy): Bacteria > Acidobacteriota > Terriglobia > Bryobacterales > Bryobacteraceae > Bog-375. Next base: position 932 of record JBAVYH010000068.1, read on the forward strand.
CCTGGTAGCTGTCGGTTTGGGAAATCTGCCAGCCACCCGACCCACCGACGATCACCTGAAAGGTAGAGCGATACGCGTTCTCTCGCAGCACACGGAACATCTGTTTCGCGTAATGCGCATTGATCGGCTCCCGTGAAGAGCCAAAGACCGAGGCGTACACACCGGCCGCGAACGTCACTCCCAGGGGATTGTGAGTGGAGATCCCAACCACACGCGTCCGCTCGCCGATGAACCTGGGCAGATCATCGGGGTAGCAGCAAACCACGTCCTCGGCAGAGAATTCCCGCAGGAGGGATGCCTCCACCAGCCTGACGCCCGCCGGCATGTACCGGGCCGACCCGTCCGGGTTGCGCTCGACTTCGCGCCACTTGGGATACTTCTGATCGATGGCGGCTTCCATGCGCTTCGGCATGGATGCCAACGCCATCTGGATGAAGTAACCGGCATGATCGATCGTTTCGGTGAGCGGAGCCGTCAAAACGATCAACCGGCCGCCATCTGGGGGACCGTTCACACCCACGGCACGCTCGCTATCTTGAGCAGTCCGCATCATTCGTGGGCCTGCAGCTTGATCTCGAATGGCTGCGTCAGTCCATGAATCAGTGTACACCTGCTCCGACGGCGAGGAGTGCGGACGCGGGCCGTAATAAGCGATGCGCCTGTATGTCAGGATTCGCGACGGCTCATGCCGTCGGTTGCCTGTCTCAGGGTCTGTTCTTATAGAGGGCGGCAAGGTGCCGTCCTTCGTGGAGACGACAGCCGCTGCGTCATTCTCGTCTCAATGACGGCACGGATGAACGCCGGGCCTTCCGAGCGGGATTCCCTCCCGTGACACGCCGCTCACGGAAACCAGATGAGCGCGTCGTCGTCATGTGGACCTGTCGCGCGGGCCGCGGGCAAGCGCGTCGAATTCCCGATGGCGGGATATTACTTGAGGCGATCTGGCGAGCGAGAACGCTGAGAACTTCAACAAATTGCGGAATATCAGACCTGAAAATCGATTTTTTCTGAAATGAATTCAAAATATAGCCAGAAATAGGTGGAGAATTTTCTTCCGACAGTTTAAAAATAGAAATTCTAACTATCGGAGGCTCTGATGAAACGATTCGCACTTGCACTTGTTACTCTGCTTGCTTTCGGTGTACCCGCTGTGGCGCAGGGCGCTGCGGGCGCGCCGCAGGTGTCATTAGCTTATGTGCTCGATTCCGCGGGGCAAACGGTCACCGCGGTGGATCTGATGAGCGGCAAAACGACCGGTACGGTTTCGGTGACGGGTCGGGACGCTCTTGGGATGTTCGCGCGGGCCGGGTTGGACACGTTGCTGCTGACGCCGGACGGAACGCGCCTGGTGAGGGTCGATCCCGGTGCGCAGAAGTTCACCGTTCGCTTCGGTCTCCATCCGCTGGAGAAGTCAACCGCGACGATCATCGACACGAAGACGATGCAGGCAGTGGCGCGAGTCGAGCTCGGCTGGGGTCTCAGCAGCTTTCAGTTGACGCCGGACAAGAAAGTGCTGGTTGCCATATGCTCCGGCTATCAGTCGCAGAAGCCGGAAGAGACTCTGCCGAGCGAAATCGTCACCATGAACCTTGCGACCGGGCAGGTGCTGGGACGGATTTCGCTACCAAGGCCGCCTTCGGCTTCCATTCTGTCCAAGGATGGAGGGACGGCGATGCTGCTGTATGCGCAGCGCAACGAGAGACATGGGGAATCGACGCCGGCCGAGGTGCAGTTTATCAGCGTGGCGCGGAATTCGGCCGACGGAAAAATCACACTGGATGGCGCGCCGGACCTGCCGGTCCTGGCGCCCGGTGGGGAATACCTGTACCTCATGGAAAGAGGGCAGCCGTTCGGCAAGCCCGATAAGCGCGTCAATGGCCGCATTCACGTGATTTCGGTGAAAGGGATGAAGGAAGAGGCGGTGCTCGATGCGGGTTCGGATCCAAAAGGCGTGCTGGCGGACGAGGCAGCCGGGCAGACGCTCCTGCTGAGCGATGGGGCTCCCGTCAAAGGTGAGAAGAAGGTGGACGGGGAACTGCGCGTGATCCGCGGCGCATCGATCGCGAGCGTGCTGAAGGTGGGATATGCGCCTCAGTTCATCCGTCTTTCGCCGGACCGCAAACGCCTGTACGTGGTCGGCTGGGGCGAACTCACGGCGTTCGACTACCAGTCGCTCCGCGAAATTGGCAGGATCCCTCCGGTTGGCGCGATCAGCGAGATCGCGTTTGCTCCCGATGGAAATCGCGGGTTTGCGCTGCATCCGGAATCGAGCAAGCTGTCGATCTTCGATCTACAGGCAATGAAACCGGTGGCGTCGGTTACCACCGGTAGAGGCGGAATCAAGTTTGCGAAGGGTCTCGGCGCGGTGGCCCTTACCGCGGCATCGGCAACGGCCGCTTACGGGCAGGCTTACAACATGGCTGCCACGAACGGCGGTTACGGCTACGCCACCTACCACATCTTCACGGTTGCGCCGGCCAATACGTCGATCGCGGTGAAGCCGGACGGCGCATTTGTCTATGTGCTGAACAGCCAGACCAACGACGTGACGATCGTGGACACGAGCACCTCCGCGGTGGTCGATAAAGTCGCCGCAGGCGGGCTGCGGCTTCAGCTTCTGAACGGCGGCGGTGTCCTGGCGGTGGTGGCGCGCAATTGCCTTCATCGCGTCGACACGAAGACGCAAAAGGCGCTTCCGGAAATCTCCTTCGATAAAAATCTGCTGGATGTCCGCCTCTCACCGGATGGCCGGACCGCGCTTGCCCTGGTGGAAGGTTCGGTGGTTGTGCTGAACGGGGCGACAGGAGAGGTGCGGGCTCGAATCGAAGGATTCAAGCGGCCGCGGAAGGCCGTGTTCGCCAATGAAGAATCCGCGCCGGAGCCGCCCGCCGAAGACACTTCCACCGAGCCCTAGCGGACGGTGGGTGAAGCGATGGCAACGCCGCAGAAGCGGCGGCCTCGTCCCGTGAAACGTGCACCAACCGCTCCCTTACAGTCGCGGCTCGGGTGGTGCAGGTTACTGCGGCGGCCTTTTCAAGAGTTTGATTTCGAACAACTTGGGCCACAGCTTGCCGGTAACGAAGAGGCGGCCACCGGCTGCGTCGTAAGCGATGCCATTGAGGACCGCGCCGTCGCCGCCCACGGGATCGTTCGGGCTGAGCAGGCCGGCACAATCGATCCACCCTACTACGTGGCCGGTCTTCGGGTCGATGCGCGCGATGCGATCGGTCTGCCACACGTTGGCGTAGATTTCGCCCTTGACCCATTCGAGCTCGTTCAAATTCTTGACCGGCTGCCCATCGGCGGTGACCGTAATGCGGCCGATCTCGGCCAGCGTCTCCGGGTTCCAGAAACGAAGCTGCGGAGTCCCATCGCTCATGATGATGCGTTTGCCGTCTTGCGTGAGGCCCCAGCCTTCGCCGGGATAGTGATAATCGCTGCGGAGCGCGAATGTGGCCAGGTCGTAGATGAATCCTTCTTGCGCCTGCCAGGTGAGCTCGATTAGGCGGTCCTTCCAATTGACGATGCCTTCGCCAAAATACTGACCGGGCAAGTCCCGCTTTTCGAGGATCTCGCCCGTTTCAAGCTTCACCTTGCGAATGGAGGACTGGTTGTTCAGCCCCGTGCCTTCATATAAATAGCCGTTGAGGTAAAACAGCCCTTGAGTGAACGCGGTATTGTCGTGCGGGTAGGTATGTACGACCTGGTAGGAGTACTCGGGGATGCTGCCGGCTTCGGTGGCCGGACCGCAAGCAGCCGCGGCCAGAGCGGCAGCCAGAATCAGGATGCGCATATGAGAATCAGCGTACCGCGAAAAGCGAGCTGGTTTCGGGTTGGCAGGCCGGGGACCCGCCTCACCTTTAGAACGGAAACTCGTTGCGCTTGGCTTGCTGGTAAAGGCCCGATTTGGCCAGGTGATAGCGATACGGATTGACCGGCGCGCCGCCGATGCGCACTTCGTAATGCAGGTGCGGCGCGGTGACGCGTCCTGTGGCGCCTACCGCGCCGACGATCTGGCCCAGACGCACAGCCTGTCCCGTCTGCACATAACAGCGCGAAAGGTGCGCGTAGTAAGTCTCGACGCCGCCGCCGTGATCGACCGCGACCATCAGGCCGTAGCCGCCTTCCCACGAAGCCTGCAGCACGACGCCATCGGCCGTGGTTCGAACCGGAGTGCCGGGAGGAGCGGCGATGTCGACGCCGGTGTGAAACGCTCCCTCACCGGAAAACGGATCCATTCGGCCGCCGAAGGCTCCCGTCAACCGGCCGGCCACCGGCCAGATGCTCGGCCGTGCGTTGGCCGGCTGAATCCAGCGCGTGCGGTCGCTGTGCAATTCCATCGCATTGGCGCTGCGCAAGAAGTTGTACTCTTCCACGCTCTCGGCGAAACTCGGCGTCAGCTTGCCTTCGCCGGAGATATCCGAGGGCCCTTCCAACTTCTGCTTGATGCCGTATGCGATGGATACTTCCTGGGCGTAAATTTCCAGGCTGGCCAATTGCTGATCGGTTTGATTCACTACTTTCTGGAGATTCTGGTAACGCGCGCGCAACGTGTCCGCGTCGCGCCGCAGGGCGTTGTAATTCGCCACCTTCCACGCCATGCGCGCGTAGCTGGCTACGAAACCGAAAACGGTGAAGCAGCCGAGCAGGGCCAACCCAAGAACGGCATAAACAGCCTGGTGCGGAATGTGAATACGGCGAAGCCTGCCGCGGAGCGAGTGGGCCAGCACCACGACAAAGTATTCCTGCCTCATAGTCTTCTCCGGCCAAGCCTTGTGAGATTCGGAGGGTTATCCGCAAGGCCCAGTGGGGCTACTCGGACATGCTGCACAAATAGAGCGAAGGCGCTACTGTAACAGCCACATCAGGTGTTGTCAAGCTCCGTTGGGGTGCTTGCAAGTTGTTGAACAAGCTGGTATTGTCCAATTTCCACGTGACACGTCGAATTCCCGGACGCTTCTTTCTTCGAAACCTGGTGGGCCGGCGCAGCCTGCTGTTCCAACTGGTGCGGCGCGACTTTGAACAGCGCTTCGTCGGCTCCATCATCGGCTGGGTGTGGGCGCTGATTCATCCGCTGGTGCTGTTGACGAGCTGGTGGTTCGTCTTCAGCGTCTGCCTGAAGGTTCCGCTTCCCGCCGGCGAAGGTACGAAATATTACGCGCTATTTTTGTTTGCGGGGATGCTGCCCTGGCTGCTCTTCAGCGAAACACTGCAGCGTTCGGCTTCGAGCGTCATCGAGCAGGCCAACCTGATTACCAAGACGGTCTTCCCGTCGGAGTTGATTCCGGTCTCGGTTTTCCTGTCGGCCGTGGTGAGCCACGTGCTCGCCTTGATACTGGTAACCGTAGTGGCAGGGCTGGCGGCGCATCGACTCAGTCCGTTCGTGCTGCTGCTGCCGGTGTATATATTCTCGATCGGGCTGGTGTCGGTTGGGTTGGGCTGGGTGGCTGCAAGCCTGCACGTATTCCTGCGCGACACGGCCCAACTTCTGGCCGTCGCCCTGACATTCTGGTTCTGGCTGACCCCGGTGATGATCACGGAAAGCCAGTTTCCGCCCTGGGCGCACTGGCTGCTGGTTGCCAACCCGCTTTTCTACGCCGTGAAAGCTTACCGCGCCATTTTGCTGCGGGGCGTCTTCCCGGGGCGCGAGCTTGGCATCCTGACCGCGTTTGGCGTTGCCGCGTTCGTGTTGGGCGGGCTGTTTTTCCGCCACATGAAGCGCGGATTTGCCGACGTGCTTTAGCTCGGCGTCTGCCTCATAAGGCAAGGGGAGCTTCGGCTTGGAAACGCGGCACGAGTGCCGGCGCCCGCCCCAGTGCTCCTTACACTTTTTCCGGCACCACGAACGGTTTGCGGTAATCGCGCGTGAACATCTGGTTGGCCTCGGCGTCGGCGGTCACACAATAGCTGGCGGGGTCGAAGTTGAGGGTGCGGCCCAGCCGATAGGAAATATTGGCCAGGTGCACCAGCGTGGTCGAAATCGCGCCTTCCTCGACGTCGCAGTGCAGCGTTTCCCGCTTGCGGGTGCGCACCGCATCCAGCCAATTGGCGAAATGGTCGCCGCCTTCATGCCGTTCCGGGCCGGGCGTCTGTTCCCGTCCCAGCCAGCTCCTATACGACGCGTAGCTGTCCACCGCCAGATAGCCCTTGGAGCCATAGAACAAGTTGCCAATCGCGTTGTGGCCGCGGTCTTCGATGGTGGCTTCGCCGTTGGTCATCCAGTGGCGGACTTCGCATTCCATCATTCGCCGCTTGCCGTTTACGTCGAACTCGTAAGCGCAGTTCAGCACGTTGGGCGTCTCCTGATCGTCGTCGAACATGAAGTGGCCGCCCACCGCGCTGATCTTCACCGGGTATTGCACGCCCAGACCCCAGCGCGCGACATCGAGCTCGTGAATGGCCTGGTTGCCGATCTCGCCGTTGCCGGTGTCCCAGAACCAGTGCCAGTTGTAGTGAAAGCGGTTGTGGGTAAACTGGTGCACCGGCGAGGGGCCGGTCCACAGGTCGTAATCGACGCCGGCCGGCACTGGGTCCACCGGAGCGTGGCCAATCGTATTGCGCCATTTGAAGCACAGCGCGCGCGCCAGGTAGATGTCGCCGATCAGCCCGTCGTTCATCTTCTGCACGCCCTCCTGAACGGCCACCGAAGAGCGGATCTGGCTGCCCTGCTGCACCATGCGATTGTACTTGCGCGCCGCGGCCACAATCTGCCGGGCCTCGAACATGTTATAGGAGCACGGCTTTTCCACGTACACGTCCTTGCCCGCCTGGCACGCCCACACCGTCATCAGCGTGTGCCAGTGGTTCGGGGCCGCGATGGTGATGGCATCGATGGACTTGTCTTCGAGCAGCTTACGGACGTCACGGTAATTCTGCGGGGCCTTTTGGTCGGCCGCGGCAATCTGTTTCTGGCCCCTGGCGAGGTGGGAATCGTCGGGATCGCAGATGGCAACGATCTCCACGTTCGGCTGCCGGATAAGTTCTGCGATATGGTCTCTGGCGCGGCCGCCGATGCCGACCACGGCCACTCGCAGGGCGTCGCTGGCGGCGCCGAATGCACTGGAACCGGCGCTGAGTGCGGCGGCGGAACTGATGAGAAAGTTTCTTCGATCCATGGATACTCCTTGGCTCCCAAATTGGCTGGACGGACAGCTTGCCGTTTGCGGCTACTACCGATCAACCTACCACGTTGAGGCTCTCCCCGGCGACGAATGCGGCCAGGTTGCGGAGGGCTTCCTCCATCAGCCGGGCGCGGGCGGCGCGCGTGGCCCAGGCGATGTGGGGCGTCACCAGGCAGTTGCGCGCCGTTAGCAGCGGATTGTCCGCCGCCGGCGGCTCCTCGGAGATCACATCCAGCGCCGCTCCCGCCAGGCGCCCCGCGTTCAAGGCATCGGCCAGGTCCCGGTCCACCACCAGCGGCCCACGCGAAGTGTTGATGAGGAACGCCGACGGCTTCATACGCCGCAGCGCGCGCGCGTCGATCATGCCGCGCGTTTCGGCCACCAGCGGCGCGTGCAGGCTCAGCACGTCGGCTTCCGCCAGTAACTCTTCGAACTCCATCCACTGGAAGTTTGGATAGGGCGGGGGATCGCCGCGATTTGTGTCGGTCGCCGCCACGCGCATGCCCATAGCGTCGGCGATTCGCCCCACCGCGCGCCCGATGCGTCCGAAGCCCACGATGCCGATCGTCATCCCGGCCAGCTCCACCAGCGGCGCTTTGGCGAAGCACCAGTCCAACGAGAGCGTCCACTCGCCGGCCCGGACCGCATCGGCATGCAGCTTCACGTTGTGGCACAGCTCCAGCAGCAGGGCGAAAACGAACTGCGCCACCGACGCGGTGCCGTAAGTGGGGATATTGGTCACCACGATCCCTTGCCGCCGCGCCGCTTCCACATCCACGATGTTGTACCCGGTGGCCAGCACTCCGATGTAGCGCAGCTCCGGCAATTGCCGCAGCACTTCCGCCGGCAGCGGCGTCTTATTGGTGAATGCGATTTTCGCGCCCGCCGCGCGCCGGACCACTTCGGCGGCCGGTGTCCGGTCGAACACCAGCGTCTCGCCGAAGGCGCGCACTCCATCCCAGCTCAGGTCTCCCGGGTTCAAACAATAGCCATCCAGAACCACGATCTTCATGGAAGCTCCCACAGCCCGTGCCACTGGCTGACGCCGATCAGCTCCCCGGCCGGCATGCTCTCCACAACCAGGTTGCCATCCGGCGCCACCGAAATGCGATACAGCGGCAGGTCGCGCTCCTTCACCGCGTAACCGCCGTTCTGCATGCGCGACGAATCCATATCCGTCGGCGCTATGATCGAAGTCGGTCCGGTGACACGGATGCGGAAGGCGCCGCTCGAGGGCTCGTAATTGGCGTAGCTGTAGCAGCGCCCGATGCAAACGCGGTCGATGATGTGGGTGAGCGCGTTGATGCGCAGATCGGCATCCGCGTTGCTCACCACGCGCGCCATGGGTGGAAGCTGCGCCACCGCATTTCGAGTCTGGTCTTCGAAGCCGTTGAGCGCCCGCTCATCCACATACAAAAAGATAAAGAACACCGCCGCCAGCAACCCGATGGCCCAGCGCTGCCACCGGCGCGTGCCCGCAGCAGCTACCAGCGCCACCACCAGCACACCCATCGTCAACGACATTCGCTCGGAAATAAAAACCAGCGCGTGATGGTACCCGGGAAGCCACACCCAAGTGGGCAGCAGCAAAACGCCCGCCGCGGTGACCGCAAACACCTGGAACAGGTCGCCGCCGAAGAAGCGCCGCGCGCCGTTGCGGCGGACCGACTCAGCCCCCAGCACCACCCACACCAGCAGCAGCCCGGCGGCGGTGAGCCAATACTTATCGTCGTAAACCCACGCCTGGTCGACGCCGGCCACGCGCTTGATCTGCCAGTAGGTCCAGCGCGTCATCATGGTGGCAGAGAGCACGATGTGCAGCGCGCAGATGGCCAAGACCGCGGTGGCCATCAACTGGGCGCGCTTCGCCGGCAGGCGCCGCGCCAGCCACAGAAAGGCGAGCACGGCGCAGGCCCACGCCACCGGCAACGCCTGCGCCACATATGCGACCAGCAAGAGGGGCACGGCCGCCAGCAAGCGCCGCGGCGCCGGGTTCCATGCCAGCGCCAGCGCCCAAAAGCACAGGCCCAGGCTCAGGTAGAAATCGAAAAAGCCCATGTGGAACACCCAGCCGTACGCCAGCATGGCGATAGCCGGCAGCAGCGCCCACTCGCGGCGCGCGGTTGCCGCCACGAAGGCGAACGCGCCCCACACGAACACCAGCACCGCCAGGCTCACCGCGATGCGCTGCGCGGCCGCGCTGCCCACGGTGCGAAAGAGCGCGCCCAGCAGCAGGTCGAACAGCACGTTGGTGGTCTGCGGGACAATCGAAAGGCCCGGCGCGCGCCCCTGGCGGATCAACTCCGCCAGCCACGCATTGTAGATGTGGCTGCCCAAATCGCCGGCCTGTATCCGTGCCTGCCAGAAACAGGGTGCCAGCAGGGCCGCGCTCGCCAGGGCATACCGTTTCCAACCGCCAGGCGCGTGCCGGCTCTCTTCGGGCGGCGCGGCGGGCACCGCCGGCCGCGGCTTGGTTCGGCGGGCGGACTTCATGGGTTCAGTTCACTCTGGCCCCGCATTGGCATCGCGCTATCCCGCCACCAGCGCTTGCTTGGGCAGCGCGGCTTCCTCGGCGGGCAAAGTGAAGAAGAACGTCGAGCCTTCCTGCACGCGGCTCTCCACCCGCACCGTGCCGTTGTGCGCGCCCACCAGGTGCTTCACGATGGAGAGCCCCAACCCGGTGCCGCCCAATTCCCGCGAGCGCGCCTTGTCGACGCGGTAAAAGCGTTCGAACAGTCGCGGCAGATCTTCCGCCGGAATGCCGGCTCCGCTGTCGCGCACGAAGACCTCGACAAACTGGCCGGCGGGGCGCGCGCCCGCCGCGATCGATCCGCAGGCAGGCGTGTACTTGATGGCGTTGTCGAGCAGGTTGCTCAGAATCTGCGAGACCGCCTCGCCGTCGCACCAGACGTCGGGCGTGGCGGGGCCCAGTTCGGTGGCGAGGCGAATCGAACTCTTGGCGGCGATGGGCCGCACCAGATCCATCGCCTCCGCGATCAGTCCGGCGATCGAGTGCGGCTCGAATTCCAGCTTCTGCCGCTTCTGTTCGATGCGCGAAAGCGTGAGCAGATCTTCGGTGAGCCGCGCCAGCCGCTCGGCGTTGTGACGAATGATGCCGAGAAAGCGCATGTTGTATTCCGGGTCGCCGAGCGCCCCATCCAGCAGCGTTTCGGTGTAGCCCTGGATCGAGGCCAGCGGCGTGCGCAGCTCATGCGAGACGTTGATGACGAAGTCCTTGCGGATGCGCTCCAGCCGCTCCAGCTCGGCGTGCTCGGTCCGCAACTGCTCGACGGTCCGTTGCAGGTTGGCGGCGGTGTCGTTGAGCGTGCGCGCCAGTTGGCCGAACTCGCTGCCGCCGCTGACGGGCAGGCGCGCGCGGAAGTTGCCGCCCGCCAGTTGCCCGGCATGGGCCATGATGGTGGCGAAATGGCGTGAGATCCACCGCGCCAGCAGCGCCGCCAGCAGGATGGCCGGCACAAACGCCAGCGCGGTGCTGATGAGAATCTTGCTGCGGATTTGCGCCACCTGGTCTTCCACCTGGGAATAAGGAACCGCCAGCCGCACCGCGCCGCCGCGGCACGGCACCGCTACATACAGAAAGGGAATCCCCAGCGTCCCGCTGCGCCGCACTGTCCACCCCGGCGTGCCGGCCAGCGCTTTGCGCAGCTCCGGCCGCGTGGCGTGGTTCTCCATTTGCGCTGCGTTGGCATCGGAATCCACCGTGACCCGGCCATCGCCGCGCACCAGCGTTATGCGCCCGCCGGCGGCCGCGGCCAGCGTGCGCGCCGCCGGCTGGCTGACGGCGCCGATGTCGTCGATGGAAAGCGCCAGGATGCGTGCTTTATCCGTCCCTTGCCGCACCAGGTTGTCGATGTACGCCTGCTTGGCCACCCGCGTGGTGAAGTAGTCCACCGTCAGCAGCGCCAGCAGCAGCAAGCCCAGGACGCCGGCAATCAGCTTGAGAAAAATCTTGCCGGTCAAGCGGTGTCCTCGAAACGATAGCCGAAGCCGCGCACCGTGGTGAGATAGCGCGGGCTCTCCGGCTGCCCTTCAATCTGTTCGCGCAGGCGCCGCACGTGGACGTCGACGGTGCGGGGCGTTACGTAGTGCTGCTGGCCCCACACTGCGTCCAGCAGTTGATCGCGGCTGTAGGCGCGGCCGGGGTGGGTGAGAAAGAATTCCAGCAGGTTGAATTCGGTCGACGTCAGGGTGAGCAACCGCTCGCCCACGAAGACGCGCCGGCCGGTGCGATCCAGCCGGAAGGGGCCGATGCCGGTCACTTCCGGCTCGGCGTCCATCTGTTCGCGGCGCAGATGCGCTTTCACCCGCGCCACCAGCTCGCGCGGGCTGAACGGCTTGGTCATGTAATCGTCGCCGCCGATTTCCAGGCCGAGCACGCGGTCCACCTCGTCGCCGCGCGCGGTGAGAAACAAGACGGGCGTGCGCGCCAGCGCCTGCGACTGGCGAATCTGGCGGCAAAGCTGGAAGCCGTCGGTCTCCGGCAACATGACGTCGAGCAGGATCAGGTCCGGCCGCGCCTGCTCCAGCGCCTCGATCGTCCCCGTTTCTCCGCGCAGAATCTGGGTCTGGTAGCCGTGCCGCGCCAGGTTGTATTCGATCAGGGAAGCGAGCTCGGCTTCGTCTTCCACGATCGCAATTCGCTTCGGCATGCCGAATGGAGGATCTTCCTGCTTATTGTAACGTTGCGCGCGGTCCGTCGCGCCGCTGGTCGGCCAGCCAGAGCAATAGAGCCAGCGCCAGCCCCAGCCCCAGCGCCACGCCCGCCAGTGTCCACGCGTTGTGCCGCAGAAACTCCTGCGCGCCCAGGCCGAGGCGGACGGCCAGGTAGGCTTCGCCGAAATAGCGAATCACCCGCCCCACCAGAATCACGGCTACGAACTGCACCAGCGGCGTGCGCAGTACACCCGCCGAAACGACGAAGACCTTGAGGGGAAGCGGAATTGGCAACAGCGCTGGAATGAAAACCGTCACGAGGCCGTAACGGTCGAACCACCCGCCGAATCTGCCCTGTTTGCCGGGCACCGGTATCCGGAAGAACCGGCGCACGCCATGGCGCGCCAGCAGGAACAGCGTCAGGTTTCCGGCGAGCGATCCCAACGTCGCCATCGCCGCGATGAGATAGGCGCGGTCGGGAGCCTTGTAGGCCACGAACATCAGCACGAAATCCATCGCCGCGGGCATCGGCACGCCGGACGAATCGAGCACCGCCAGGACGAATATCCCCAGCGGGCCGAACCGGACCAGTGCTTCGGAAATAGTGTGCAGCAATGGATAATTCCTGAACGCCGATTAGGGCTCGATCCGTAATACCTGCACCAACCGCTCCCTTACGGTCGCGGCTCCGAACGCTCATCGGAGCCGCGGTCGGTCCGAACTTGTCATTGACGCCCGGCTGGCGCGTTTACAACATGTCGGCGAACGAGCGGCGCAACTTGTAGAAGCACGCGTGACCCACGATCAACGCCGCCAGCGCCACCACCGTCACCTTCCACAACGGGCCGAACTGCGGTGCGCGGTTCTCCAGAAAGATCGCGCGATAGCCTCGCACTAGAACGTAGAGCGGGTTCTTGGCGAGCAACGCCGCCACGCCCTTCGGCAGAGACCCCTCAGGGTAACAGATCGGCGTGACGAAAAACCAGATAGTCAGCAGGAAGCCGATGATCTGGCCCAGGTCGCGTACGAACGCGCCCAGCGCCGCCAGCAGCCAGCTCAGGCCGAGCGTCAGCAAGATCTGGGGAATCAGCAGCACGGGCAGCCACAGCACCGTCACCGGCAGGCTGTGGCGCAGCGCGAGGAGGAACCCACAGTACAGCACTACCGCGAAGAATTCGCTGACCAGCCCGGCAGCAACCAGGTTGACGGGCAGCGTCTCCACCGCGAAGACCAGCTTCTTGACGAAATTGCGGTGCTCGAGCAGGATGGAGGGTGCGCGGCCGGCGGCCTCGCTCAAGGCCAGCCACGGCAGCATGCCAGCCAGGAAGTAGAGGACGAATCCGGAGCGGCTCGGGTCGCCGGGGAAGCGCGATTGCAGCACCACGCCGAACACGAAATAGTAGGTGAGCATCAGCAGCAGCGGATTGATGACGGTCCAGAGGGATCCGCCGAACGAGCCGCGGTAGCGCCCTAGCACGTCGCGCCGCACCATCACGCGAATCAATCCGCGATTCCGCCACAGCGTCAGGAACGGATAGACGAAGGCCCTGCCCACGGCGCGCACGGCTCGTTCGCGGCCGAGCGCCGCCTGCGTAGCCACCTTCACGCGGGCCAGCCGCGCCACGCCGTCGCGCACCACGGCCTCCACCAGCAGGAATGGCCAGCCCTGCTCGTAGAACCAGCAGACGTGCTCGCGCAACGGCGAAATCAGCGCCTGGAAGCGCCCGTTTTCCGTGGGCAGCGCCAGCTCTAGGCCGAGCGGCGCGCTTTCTCCCGGCGCCAGGTCGCGCTCCGGCGCCACGCGCGCGCCATCCACGATCAGCGTTCCGGTATCGGCGTCAAACAGGTGCACGCCGACGAAGAACCCTTCCGCGGCGCGCCACGTTTCGCCCGATTGGTTGCGAATTTCAAACTCCGCCCGCAGCTTGCCGGTCGCCCGGTCCAGTTCCACGCGCGGATGCAAGTACGCCGCCTTCATGTGTACAACCACGCCGGGTAGCGCTCCCGCACTGCGCCCGTCTTGTGGCCCACCGCGTAAATGCCGTCGCCGCGCTGCGCCGTATCCAGCCGGTAGCGCTCCAGCAGATGCACCACCCAGCGGAACTCGGGATGCGGCAAATCGCGAAACTCACCGGTCTCGAGCCGGTCCACTTCGAAGCCGGAGTTCACCAGCAATTGATAGATCTCGCGCGGCGTGTACTCGCGGTTGTGCCGCGCATCGGATTCACCGCCTTCATTCGGCCGCAAATAGGCGTGAAAAAAGCCCGGATGGTAGCCCAGCAGAATCGCCGCCACGGCGCGCAATCCGGCGATGTTGGGCGTGGTCAACACCAGGTGCCCGCCCGGCTTGAGAATGCGGTTCACTTCGCACATCAGGTGCATGGGGTCCGCGCACAGGTGCTCGATCAGCTCGCAGCACAGCACGGTGGCGAAGTGCTCATCGGGGTACGGGAAGGGGTCCTTCTCGGCATCGAAATGGTCGATTTCGCAGCTGAAAGTCTCGCCGGAAGCGGAAGTCACCGAGCGGTGGTCCACCCGGCCCGGCTCGCCGTAGTAACAGCCGCGCACCTCGCCATAGCCCAGCTTGTCGCGCAGCGCGGGCGTCATTTGCAGGTACGCGCCCATCTCCAGAATGCGATCGTCCGGGCCGCCCGGCGGCACCAGGGCCAGCGTTTTTTCGAGGCGCGTCTGGTGCTTCTCCAGGTAGCCGGCCGATTCCTCATCCACCGCCCAGCCGCGCAGGTAGGGCGTGATCGCTTCTTGAGGGAGCAGGTCTTTCGCCTGCCCAGCCGGGCCGGCCTGGTCCGCGGCCTGCGCGCAGGAACAAACCGGCTCCTCGGCCTTCCACTCCCTGCCTTCCGCCACCGCCTCCAGAAACCGCGCGTACCGCTTCGCCACCGCCGGCCAACTGCACTGCTGCGCGACGTAATCCCGCGCGCGCGCGCCCAGCGCCTGGGCCACTTCGGGGCGCGAGACCAGCAGGTTGAGGTATTCGAAGATGGTGTCTTCCTCGCCTGCGCCCACCGGCACTCTGAGGCACACGTCATCCGGGAACTCGCGAAAACTTCCCACCTCGGAAATCAGCGCCGCTTTGCCCAGCCCCATCGCCCGCAGCAAGGTGCCGGAGCTTTCGCCCACCGTCGGGTAACGCAGGTTGATGACGATGTCGCAGGCGGAAAGGTAGCCGGTGAAATCCTCGATGGGCGCGAAGCCCACCAGGCGCACCGCGGCGGAGAGCCCCAGGGAGCGAATCATCCCCTCCAGCGGCAGATCGGGATGCGGCTCGCCCACCAGAATCATCTTCGCCTCCGGCGCCAGGCGCAGCAGGCGGTGGAAGGCGCGGAGCGATTCGGCAATGCGCTTGTAGGGCTTCAGAAAACCGAAGATGCCGATCAGCGGTACGGCTTCGTCGAGGCCCAGCCGTTCGCGAAACCGGTTGCGGTCGCCCGGCGGAATCCAGGCGCCGTGCGGAATCACCGCTACCGGCCCGGCAAAGCCGGCGGCGCGGATTTCCGATTCCATGAACCGGCTGTGCACAATGATGCCGCGCGCGTGTTCGAGCAGCCGCCGCGTCATGGGCAGGCCTTCGTAATCCGGGCCGGTCTCCAGCATGCGCACGCGTTCGGCGAATTCGCGCGCCGCCGCGCCGCCCGCATATTCGCACTCGCGCACGTAGCCATCCCAATCGCCGCGGCGGATGGTGAGCTCCGTCATCAGGTGGTGCAGGTTGGATTCGTGCATCGCCACCACACCGGGGCAACGGAGCGCGGCCTCATATACGAAAACGTGGCAGCGATTATTGCCCATCTGGTAGAGCGCGATATCGAAGCGCGCGGCATCGAACGGCTGCGAGGCCTGCGAGAAGACCTCGACTTCGGCCAGATGGCGCAGCGGTTCGAGCAGGGCTTCCGAGTAATCGGCGATCCCGCTGCGCTCCGGAGGCAGCGGCGAGAAGAAGGCTACGCGCATCGTCAGCGCACCAGGTCCAGCGAAAAGACTCCCAGCGGCAGGGGAATGCGGATGCTCAGCGGCGTGCGCGCGGCGTCGCGCGCGAAAAACAGGTCGCAATGAAAATCCGACTTCGGTCCCTTCACTGTGGCTTCGACGCGATCCGCCACCACCTGCTTCCCGCCCGAGGTGACGTTCTCCACGCCTGTGTACTCGAGATTCACCGAATAGGCGGAGCCGAAATACACCTGCTGCGGGGCGGCCACCCTGCCTTGCCCCAGCTCGACGCGCGCGTAATAGGCGAAAGCCAGGGCATCGCGGGCGCAGTTCGGGATGCTGAAGTCGCTCCTGCCGCCGCCGGCCGGGAACACTGTGGTACGCGTCGCGCTGCCCGCCCTCTGGTCGAAGCTGGTCTTGTCGTCGGTCCGCTTGCCGCCGTGCGTCAGGTCGCGCTCGAATTCCTGCGAGCAGAGCCCCTGGTCGACGGCAGAATGCAGTTGGTCGGACAGCGAAAAACCGGGCACGCCCGCGCTCAGCGTCGCATCCAGGTTCCAGCCCACGGCGGAGCGGTGCGCGGTCAAGGTGGCATCGCCCAGGCTGGTGCCGCCCTGCCAGCTCAGGTTATATCGCAGCGATTCGTCGGTGAAGGGAAAGCCGGGTTGGGCGGAGGCCGCCAGGAGCGGGAACAAAGCAGCGGCTGTGAACAGAAGGAGGCGGCTCACCGGCTGGCGCGCATCCGCTCCCTTACGGTCGCGGCTCCGAAACGTGGTGGCGCAAAAATGCGCCCGCAAGCGGGCGTTGGCAGGCTGAACCCGGCCCCGCCAGGTGTCTGAGAGAAGCCGGTTCATCGGTGCGCCAGGCTGCGGGAGCCCACCAGCGCGGTGTGCCGGCTTTGATGGGCTACTTCGCGAAACACGTCCAGGATTGAGTTGGCGGTTTTCTGCCAACTGAAGTGGGCGGCGCGCTGCAGCCCCAACCGCTCCATGCGCACTCGCAATTCGGCGTCCACCAACAGGTCTTTGAGCGCGCGCACCATCTCGTCGGTGCGGTAGGGATCGAAGAGAATCGCGGCGCTGTCCACCACTTCCGGCAGCGCGCTGGCGTTCGAACAGGCAACCGCGCGGCCGCACGCCATGGCTTCCAGCGCCGGCAGTCCGAAGCCTTCGTAGAAGGATGGAAACACGAACAGGTCGCACGCGTTATAGAGCTGGAGCAGGTCGGTATCGGATACGAAGCCCAGCATGCGGATGCGGTCGCCGACGCCCGACTCGCGCGCCGCGGCCTGCACGTGAGCCGCAAACCAAGTGGGTTTCCCCGCCAGCACCAGGTCGTGGCGAAGCTGCGGGCAGGCGCGCACCAGTTCGGCGAACGCGCGGATCAGGCCGATCTGGTTCTTGCGGGGCTGCAGGTCGCCCACCGAAAGAAGGAAGGGCCGGTCGAGGGAAAAACGTTGGCGGACCGCTGCCAGCGCCGCCTGCCGCGACACCGGGCGGAATTCCGCGCCCGCGGCATTGTGCGCCACCACCACTTTGTCCTCGTCCAGGTGGCCATAAACCCGCAGGATGGCGCGCCGCGAAAACTCGCTCACCGTGAGAACCCGAGCCGCGCGGTCCACCGTCCGCCGCACCGTCCAGCGCAACTGCCGCGCGCGGCCTCCGGTGAAATACTCGGGATGCTCCAGATAGCTGACGTCGTGGACGCTTACCACCACCGGTACGCCGCACGCCACGGGCGCGGTGTACTGCACGTGCAGCAGATCCGGCCGGTCGCGCTGCAGCTTCATGCTCAACTCGCATCCCAAACGCAGGAACGGGTTGGCAGAGATGGACCTGGTTCGGATGCAGGCGGGCAACCAGCCGCAGGCTTCTTCGGAAGAGACGTAAGCCAGGAGCTCACATTCCCGGTCCTTGGCGGCGGCGAACTCCTTCAGGAGGCTTCGAACGTAGACCTCATTGCCTGTGAGGTGACGGCCGATGGCATGTGCATCAACGGCAATCCGCATGAACGGTACCAGTATAACGGAGCAATGTATCACCCGGCTGTGTCAAAAATCCAGAGTTGACCAAGCTGATACCCACGTAAATTCCTTCTCCAGCAACAACCTGCCCGAGTTTCCAAGGGTTAAGCGAAGATCCCTGCACGTTAACAGCCGTGAAACCGCGCTGGCGAAGGCCGCCGGGGTATCGGCCAGCACCAAATGCTCGCCGTCCCGCGCCGGAAGGCCTTCAGCGCCGATGGTGGTGGAAACCACCGGCAACGCCGCCGCCCAAGCTTCCAGGATCTTGAACCGCGTGCCGCTGCCGGCCAGCAACGGGACCACCGCGATTTGCGCCCGCGCCAGCTCAGCGACAGCATCTTCCACCGGCCCTTGTAACTCAATACGCGGGTCACCCGCTACAAGCTTCGCCACCGCGCCAGGTTCCTTGCCCACCAGACGCCACACCAGTTGCGGCCAGCGGTCCCGGAGCCTGGGCCAGACCTCGCGCGCGAAGAAACGCACGGCGGAGAGATTGGGATGGTACTCCAGGTTGCCGGAAAAAACAATCACCTGCTCTTCTGTTTTGGGCGGCACGGGCGTCCAGGGAATCGCGTTGGGATAGACCCGCACTCGCGCGCCGGGCGCCAGGAATGCGAGGGAACGGGCGTCCGTCGCCGAAGGCGCCAGCACTTCGCCGAACCGCGGCAGCCAGTCCGCCTCGAAGCGGGCCGAGGCCTCTGCGAAAATGCGATGCGCCAGCCCCACCGCGCCGCCCTCCGCCTGGGCGCAGCGCGCGTGCAGGACGGATTCGACGTTGTGCAGGTCGAGCACCGTGCGGCGGCAGGCGCCGGCAATCTGCTCCAGGTAGGGCGCGCACCAGGAGTGTTCGATGACGCCGATATCATACGTGCGCCCCGCCACGGCTTCCTCGACTTGGTGGCCGAAGCCGGCGAACCGGTCCACCAGTGGCGGAACGCCGCGGGCCAAGCGAACGGCATTGCGAACGGCGCGCGCCGCAGGGCTGCGCCGGCGGGCGGGAAGCGGAATCGCCGTCACCTGGCGCACCAGCCCGGCGGGCAGGAGCGCGGCCGGGTCCGCCGCCCCCGGCTGGCGGAAAACGATCAGATCGAGCGCATAGTGCCGCCCCAAGTACTCGACCAGCGAGGCGGTGCGCAGCGAGCCGCCGCCCGAAAGCGGATAAGGCGCTTCCGGCGCCAGCAAGAGGGCCGCGGCTCGAGCGTCATTTGCCAAAGCGCCGGCGGGCCTCCTGGTACACTTCGTAAGTTCGGAGCGCGGTGCGCTGCCAGGAGAACTCAGCGGCGCGGGCACGTCCGCGCGCCGCCCATTCAGCCCTCCAGGCGGGGTGCTCCAACGCATCGAGCATCGCCTGCGCCAGTTCGCGCGCGTTCCCGGCGTATACCGCCGCGTCGCCGGCCGTCTCGCGCAGCGCCGGAGAGGCGATCACGCACGCGCCGCACTGCATCGCCTCCACCACCGGCAAGCCGAATCCTTCGTAGAGCGAAGGGTAGACGAAGGCGGTGGCTCCGGAATACAGATCGGGCAATTGTTCATCGGGCACCTCGCCCAGCAGGCGCAAGCCCGGTTCCTCCGCAATCGCGGGCGCATCCGAGCGCCGGCGGCCGGCGACGACCAGGCCGGCCGTGGGCGCGCGCTTGCGGACTTCGCGCCAGGCTTCCACCAGCAGCGGCAGGTTCTTCCGCGGCTCGATGGTTCCGACGAACAGGAAATAGGGCGGCTCCGGCCGCGTTTCCACGGGCGTGCACCATTCGGGGGCAGCTTCCGGCACGGCCACCACGCGGTCCGGGTTAAGCTGAAAGCGCGCGATCACCTCCTGGCGCACATGCTCGCCGGGAGTGATCACCATGGTGGCCAGGCCCATCTTCAACAGTAGCGGTGTGCGGCGCATCACGCGGCCGGCGCCATCGTGCCAGGCCGGGTCGAGCCAAGGCGAAAGGTCGTGGAGCGTCATTACGCTGGGCCGGCGCGCCAGGTAGGGAACGGCGAAGTCCGGCCCGTGCACCACGTCGGCGCCGATGCGATTCAATTCGCGCGCCATGCCCCACAGCCACCAGCGCCGCTCGATTGCGTTACGCGGCGCGGCGCCGCGCTTCAGGTTCGGCGGAGCGCCCGCGGGCATCGAGAAAGGCTGGTCGGAGATCAGGTGGAACTCGTCGTCCGCGCGCCAGCGCGCCAGCGCCAGGCTGAGCTGACTGGTGTAACGCGCCAGACCGCCGCTTGTAAGACTCAAGCTTGCCGCTTCAATCGCTACCCGCATGAGAATCGAGTCGAGACCCGCCGTGGCGCGGGCAGTCCTGCCTGCTGTGCCGAGATTGATCTCGACATTATCTTAATGCCCACCAGACTCAGCCGCTGCCAAGAAGCGTCGCCACGACTGGCGACGCTGCAGGCGCCACCAATGCGCTCAGACACGGTTCGCGTAGTTGCGCTCGTAATAGTTCCGATACTCCCCGCTGCGCACGCGCGCCACCCACGGAGCGTTGGCGCGGTACCACTCGATGGTGCGCGCCAGGCCGGTTTCGAAATCCACCCGCGGACGCCAGCCGGTTTCGCGGAGGACTTTTTCGCTCGAAAGGGCATAGCGGCGGTCGTGTCCCGGCCGGTCCTTCACATATTGAATCAGGCTCTCCGGTTTGCCGGCGAGCGCCAGCAGCTTGCGGATCACTTCCAGGTTGGGCAGCGAGCGGTTGCCGCCGATGTTGTAGACCTCGCCCGCGCGCCCTTTGTCGAGCACCGCCAGTATACCGCGGCAATGATCGTCCACATACAGCCAGTCGCGCACCTGCATGCCGTCGCCGTAAACCGGCAGCGGCCGGTCTTCGAAGGCGTTGGCGATCATCAGCGGAATCAGCTTTTCGGGGAACTGGTAGGGGCCGTAATTGTTGGAGGCGCGCGTCACCACCACCGGCAGGCGGAAGGTGACGAAATACGAAAGCGCCAGCATATCCGACCCCGCCTTGGACGCCGAATACGGGCTGCTGGGCTGCAGCGGAAACTTCTCGGTGGCTTCTTCCGGCGCCGGCAGGCTGCCGTACACTTCATCGGTAGAGACGTGGACGAAACGAGAGACTTTGTTCAGGCGCGCCGCCTCGAGGAGCCGGAAGGTGCCCAGCAGGTTGGTGCGGATTACTGGCTCGGGAGAAAGTATGCTGCGGTCAACGTGCGACTCGGCGGCAAAATGCACGATGGCGTCGGGCTTGGCTTCGGCGACCAGCGCATCCACCGCCGCAGGCTCCGCGATATCGCCGTGCACGAACCGGTAACGGTCGCTTGCTTCCACCGCGGCCAGGTTCTCGAGGTTGCCGGCATAAGTCAACTTATCCAGGTTGATAACTTCCCAGGCAGTCTCGGCTACCACCAGCCGCACGAATGCCGAGCCGATGAAACCCGCGCCGCCGGTAACCAGGATCTTCATCGGCGGCTTACTTTCTCTGGGTTTCCCAATCGTAGTGGATGCCAGCGTCGTCGAAGGCGACGCGGCCTTCGTCGCTCGGATCGTAGAAGCGATCAGTCATATAGATCAGCATCGCGCTCTCTTCCCCGATCACCTTATACCCGTGGCCGACGCCGGGCGGGATGAGAATCTGCCAGGGGCGCAGCGGGCCGACATACATGGTGTTGCGTTTGCCGAAGGTGGGCGAGCCGAGCCGGAAGTCGACCAGCGCCACCTGGAACAGACCTTTGGCCGGCGTCCAGCAATCGGTCTGGCGCAGGTGATAGTGAAACGCCTTGATGGCGCCCGCGTAACTGAGCGCCGCCGAGACCTGGCTGGTGTCGGGCGGAAAGGCGCGCGGCAGCCCTTCACCGATGCGCTGCACTTCGAGAAAGTAACCGCGATCGTCCGGGTGCACCGCCAACGGCGCGATTTCAACGCCTGCGATGCGCTCCGCCGAATCGACGGTGCCGATCAGTGCGCCAATTCCCTTGGGACATTGCGGGACCGCCAGTTCCAAGCCAGCGAGCGAAGCCAGAGGCCGCGCCGGCGCTACCATTTCTCCAGCCATCAGATTCTGACGGCTCCTTCCTCGCGTTCCGCGACCGCCGCGCCGCGTGTGACCGACTCCTTCACCAGGTTGGCGGCGCGCAGCAGGGAATCGAAGGTGCCGGCATCGGTCCACCAACCGGAGAGGAACGAAAAGGTGAGCGAGCCTTCGCGCACGTACGCGTTGTTGACGTCGGTGATTTCGAGTTCGCCGCGGCCGGAAGGCACCAGGGTCTTGATCTTATCGAAGACGCTGGCATCGTACATGTAAATGCCGGTGACGGCGTAATTCGATTTCGGATGCGCCGGTTTCTCCTCGATGCCGGCGATGCGGTCGCCGGAGACTTCCGCCACGCCGAAGCGCTCGGCGTCGGCGACCTCTTTGAGCAGGATGTGCGCGCCCTGCGGCTGCCGGCGAAAGCGATCGGCCGCGGCGCGGATGTTGTCCTGGATGATGTTGTCGCCCAGGATGACGCAGATTTGGTGGCCGTCGGCGAAGTGCTCGGCCAGCGCCAGCGCATCGGCGATGCCGCCCTCGCCTTCCTGGTAGGTGTAGTGGATGTGCTTCAGTCCGAACTCTTTCCCATTGGCCAGCAAGCGCAGAAAATCGCCCGAGTTGCGCCCGCCGGTAACGACCATGATGTCCTCGATCCCGGCGTCGACCAACGTCTGGATGGGGTAGTAAATCATCGGCCGGTTGTAGATCGGCAACAAGTGCTTGTTGGTGATCTTGGTGAGTGGAAAGAGCCGGCTCCCGGTGCCTCCGGCAAGAACGATGCCTTTCATCAGCATTCATCATAGCAGGGGCGAGGTTCGATGCAAGCTGGGAGTGGGCGTGACCGGAACAGCACGGGCCGGGCATGCCCGGCCCCTACGGGGACCACAGGAGGTTACGGGCGTGAGGAGAGGATTTGGGCGCCGGTGACGGCGGCTCCGACCGGATTCAAGCTGCGATAGATGACGACTCCGTTGAGGGTGTAGCCGATCAGTCGGTCGTACCAGCGCGGCCGGGTGAGGCGGTTCATGTTGGCGACGAAGCCATCGGTCTGGACGCCGATATCCTGCCAGGTTTTGAGATAGGCCGGCCAGTCGCGGCGAAAATCGCGGCTCATTCCGGAGACGTCGGTGGCGGCGGTTTCGATGCCGCGGGAGACGCCGACGTAGCGGTTGAAGACGCAATCGGGGTTGTGGTCGCAATCGAGGAACATGGGGAGGGAATCGTCGATCTGGGCGGCGATGGCGGCGGAATGGCGGAGGGTGGGACGGATCTCGCGTTCGAGCGAGGTTGCGGTGGCGAGGGCGGAATCGATTTGCGAGAGCGTACCGCCGATCTGGCGGCCGGTGGTGTCCGTGAAATTGGCGGTTTGCGCCAGAATGCCGGTGCGGAACGCAGTAGCCTGGCGGTCGGAAAGCGTCAACGCGGCGATGCGCGCCGCGGCAATTTGATGTGTGAGATCCTGGCGCGCCGCGTCGGCCTCGCGAAGGAGCGCGGCGCGCGTCAGGCGGATTTCGGCCGGAACCGCCGCAACCGTGGCGGTGGCGGCCCGCACGAAAACCGTGGCTGCAACCGCGAGCGCGGTGAGCGCCGCCAGCAGGCCGCAGATGAGGAGTTGCTGAACCGTCTTCATGGGAACTTCCCGCTCCGCGCGGGGCATACACTTTGGGCTTCAGAAATTCCGTTGCGGGTGACCGGGCTTCGGACTTATCGCCGTGCGTGCGGCCACCCAATGGTTTGAGTAAAAACTACGTTGATGTGAGCCCGCTGTATGGCGGACAATATCAGGTCGATTCGTTCCTTACCCTCTGATATCCGGCGGGCGGCAATAATCGCTATCCGTTTACCGCCGGCGGTGATGGATTCCAGAATCCAAAGTCTTCCGTCGGGAGTCCTACCCGTAGGGGACCCCGCATGCCTTTAAGGGGCGCCGGAAGTTCAGTACCA